>CAWALY010000005.1:0-612258 GCA_963783005.1 uncultured Actinomycetota bacterium | reverse complement strand
TACCGGTGACAGTGGTTCTCAGGCGGCGGTTGCTGCCTGAGGGGTCATGATGAGTTCGTACTCGACGGGGGTCAATCGGCCGAGTGCGTCTTGGCGCCGGCGTCGGTGGTAGGTCCGCTCGATCCAGGTCACGATCGCGATCCGCAGGTCCTCGCGGGTGACCCATCGTTGGCGGTCCAGGACGTTCTTCTGCAGCAGGGAGAAGAAGCTCTCCATCGCGGCGTTGTCCCCCGCGGCCCCGACCTGGCCCATCGACCCGACCATCTGATGGCGTTCGAGCGCCCGGTGCACCTTCCTTGATCGAAACTGGCTGCCTCGGTCCGAGTGCAGGATGCAGCCGGCCACCTCACCGCGGCGGGCGACCGCGTTCTCCAGGGCCACGACCACGATCCGGGACTTCATCCGCGAGTCGATCGAGTACCCGACGATCTTGTTGGAGAACACGTCCTTGATCGCGCAGCAGTAGAGCTTGCCCTCGCTCGTCCAGTGCTCGGTCAGGTCGGTCAGCCACAGCTGGTTCGGCCCGGCGGCGGTGAACCGGCGTTCGACGAGGTCGTCATGGGACGCGGTGCCGGGACGGCCGGCCTTGGACCGGCGCTTCTTGCCGAACACCGACCACCAGCCGTTGGCCGAGCAGATCCGCCACACCGTGCGCTCACACGCGACGAACCCGGCGTCGCGGGCCTCGTCGGCGAGGAACCGGTAGCCGAACTCCGGGTCGTCGACGTGGGCGTCGAACAGGGCGTTGGCCAGATACGCCTGGGCCAGCTCCCGAGCGGTGATGGGGTGGGCGAGCCAGCGGTAGTAGGGCTGGCGGGCGAGCTTGAGGACCCGGCACGTCACCGTGACGGGGATCCCGTCAGCGGCGAGCTCACTCACGAGCGGGTAGATCATTTTGTCGGTAGGTGCGCCTGGGACAGGTACGCCGCGGCCCGGCGCAGCACCTCGACCTCCTGCTCGAGGAGCTTGTTGCGTCGCTTGAGCTCACGCACCTGCTCCGACTCCGACGGCGCCGGCGCGGACCGCCCGCCCCGGCGGCCGTCCTCGGCGTCGGCCGCATGCAGCCAGTTGCGCACGCACGACTCCGCGATCCCGAAGTCCTTCGCGATCACCCGGATCGGGGCCTCACCGCGGCGGGCGACCGCCACCACGTCGTCACGGAACTCTCTCGGATAGGGCCTAGGCATGGTCGACATCCTCTCAGCGGCGCCTCACGGCACCACACGATCGGTGTCACCTATCCGTGCAGCAGACCCGACCTGTCCACAAGCGCGCGTGGTGTGCGGCAGGAGCGGATGCTCCCTTGGGCCACGGGCGGGTGGGCATTCCTGATGCTTCTGCGTCGTCCGTGAATCGAGCGAGCACCTCACGTCACTCGCGTCGAAGGAGGTCCGGCGTGAGTCGGGTGCGAATCATCGGAACGGTGACGGCTGCGGTGAGCATGGCACCGATGAGGGTGGCTGTGGTGACAAGGCCGAGCTGGATGCCGTTGGTGAGATCGGGCCATCCTGCGAGGGCGGCGAAGGCGCGTGCCATGAGCGCGCCGAGGGTGGCGGCCAGACCGGTGGCGATGGCGAGCGGGGCGAGGACCTGGAGCAGTTGCGCGGTGCGCAGCGTGCGGGTCGGGAACCCGAGGGCGATCAGGCGCCCGACGGCGCGTCGGCGTTCTATGGCGCGGTCCGCGGCGGTCATGGCGAGGCTAAGCAGGCCGATGCCGACGGCGAGGGCGCTGAGGGTGGTAATCGCGGTGCGCACCCGCATCACAGCGTCGTAGTCCCACAGCGGGTACGGCTCGACAGTCAGGTCGGGTCCGGCTGCTGCGGTGACGGACTGCTGCACGTCCAGGCCGCCGAGGGCGATGACCTGGGCGCGAGTGGGTCGGATGCCGACGGCCTCGACCAGCGTGGCGGGGATGAAGACCCGGTAGTCGGATTGGTAGACCCAGCGGCGCTGGGTGGCGGCGGAGTCCTGGGTCAGGGCCGGCCCGAGTGGGACGTCGACCGTTCGCCCGTCGGGCTCGAACGCGAGATCGAGACTATGAGCGGCGGGCAAGTCCGTTCCGTTGAACGCTTCGAACTCGGCGGGGTCCCAGCCCATGCCTGTGCCGGCCCAGTTGGCCACGTTGATAACGCCTGCTTGGTCGTCGTGGCACCCGGTCACGGTCATCACCTGGCGCAGGCCCTCGCAGGTGCCGACGAAAGCCTTCGGCGGGCAGTCACCGGTCGGGGTACACCCTTCGGAGGTGAGGAAGACCGGCAGCACTTGGACCACACCGGGCACGTCGGCAAGGCGGTCGATCTGGCCCGTGTCAATGGGCGTCAGCTGGCCGGTGGTGATGCTGTTGCCGGCTGGCCACACGTCGATGACCTGGGGGCCTTGGCGGATGGTCTGCAGGGCGTACAGGTACTGCGGTGTGGCCTCGTAGGCGGACAGCACCGCCAGAGCGGCGAGCACCAGATACACCGTGATCCCGAGCCCGGCGACCAGGCGCCCGGAGCTGCCCGCATCGGTTTCTACCGCGCGGGCAGCCATCAGGGTGGCGGGACCGGACCGGTCTGCGATCACGCGTGCCAGCAGGCGTGCGAGCAGCGGAGTGCAGGCCGCGATGGCGACCGCGCCGGAGATGGACCCCACGACGAGCAGCGTCAGCCCGAGGTTGTTCTGCAGCCACGAAGCGTGCGCACCCAGTGCGTCGATCAGTCCCAGGAGGGCCACTGGCGGGATGAGAAGCAGCAGCCGGCGGCGGCTGATCGGTCGGACCGTGGCCTCGGAGCGGCCCGCCAGGGGGTCCCGCAACACCGACCGCGCGGAGATGACTGCCAGGGTCGAGGTGAGGACGACCACTCCGCCGACAGTGGCGAGTGCGGCGGGCGGGGTGGTGGTCAACGGGCCGTGGAACCACCCGGGTCCGGCTGCGACCAGTGCGGTCACCATTGGGGCGACCAGCGCGAACAGCCCGACCCCAAGGGTGGCGCCGGCTGTGGCCAGGACTCCGTTCTCGACCCCCGCGACCATGCCGGTGGCCCGGGTGGTCGTGCCGATCAGACGCAGGGCCGCCAGCCTGCGGTCCCGAGCGGCCGCGGACGCCCGGGTCGCGGTGAGCAACAGGACTGCGGCGGGCAGCGCGCTGAACGCGAGGATCGCCGACACGTTGGCGCGCTCCTGCGGGTCGACGACCTGAACGCCGGCGTACAGCGCGGCCGGGATCGCCCAGGTGGTGAGCAGCAGAGCCGTGGCCACCGCTGTGCCGCCCACGATCGCCACGGTCCGCGCCCCGCGCCCTGCCCAGGCGAGGCGCACTCCCAGGTCCCACACCGCGATCACGCCGGCGCCCCCACCGCGCTGACCCGGCCATCGCGCAGGTGGATCTCCCGACCCGCCCAGGACGCCACGGCCAGCTCGTGGGTGACCAGCAGCACCGCCGCGCCCCTCGCCGTGGCCGCCGCGACCAGCGCCTCGAGCACGAGCTCACCGGTCACCGTGTCCAGCGCGCCGGTCGGCTCGTCGGCCAGGACCACGTCCGGGTTGTGGACCAGAGCGCGGGCCACGGCGGCCCGCTGGGCTTGACCACCGGAGACCTCCGAGACCCGTCGGCCGGCGACGTCACCTACCCCGAGCTGGTCAAGTACCTCCACGGCCCTGTTTCGTGCGTCGCGGCGTGATCCCCCGGACAGCCGGACCGGCAGGGCGACGTTCTCCGCCAGCGTCAGCTCGGGCACCAGGTCCCCGAACTGGAACACGAACCCCATCCGACGAAGCCGCAGGTCTGAACGGGCCCGGTCGGGCAGGTCGTCGATGCGCTGCCCGGCGAACTCCACCCTGCCCGTGTCGGGGCGCAGCAGGCCGGCCAGCAGGTGCAACAGGGTCGATTTGCCCGAGCCCGATGGCCCCATCACCGCCACGACCTCGCCCGGGTCGATGCGGACCTCGACACCTTCCAGGACTCTGGCGGCGCCGAACGAGTGCCCCAGATTCGTGCACCGCAGCACCGGGGCTGATGCGGCCGGCGCGAGCCGGTGGTCGGCGGCGCTCACGCTGCCCCCAGCAGCGCGCGAACCCGTTCGGCCATGTCGCCCAGGCGTGCCCCCGCCAGCTCCGTCCACCTCAGATCCGCTTCCAGGTGCGCAATCGCGTAGTCACGCGCCAGCCGGTCCACAACATCGCCCTCGTGGCGCGCCGCGGTCAGCTCCCGCGCCCGGGCCAGGTACGCAGCACGCTGGGCATCCAGCATCTGCCCCGCCGGGCGACCCGCCACCAACGCCAAGATCACCTTGGTGAAGAGCTCCGACGGGCGCCCCGCCGCCACCACAGGCGTGCGAAGCCACGCGTCCAGCTCACCCACGCCTGCCGGTGTCACCGCGTACACCCGGCGATCGGCGCCTGCGCCAGGTTCGATCCGCAGCCCTTGCGCCAGACCGTCGCGCTCGAGCCTGGCAAGCGTTGAGTGAGACCTGCCCGAACCTGAGCTCCTGCCGCTGCCCCAACAGCCCGTCGTAGGCGTGCTTCAACGCGAACCCATGCCGTGGGCCCTCATCCAGGAGCGCCAACAGCGCCATCACAACACTCATGAACGGGACCATACACTCGGTGTATACCCTCGGTGGGCAGAACCCGGGAATGAGCACGACTTCTCTCTCGACCCCATCCGCTCATCGGCATGACCGGATGGTTCTCGAGCGCCGAACTTCGCCCCTGCGAGCCCCGATGACGGCCCCCCGAACACCTGACGCGGCCCCTTCCGGCGCGGCGTCGCCACGAAGTGCAAGAAGAGTATGGCTGCGTGTGGTGTTCAGTTCCGGGTCGTCGTGCGCGGATGGGTCAGGGTTCGCGGTCGAGGTCAGCGAGCAGGCTCTGGCAGGCGTTGTGGAGAGCAGCGAGGGGTCGGCCGACGGTGGCGCGCACGATCTCGGAGTCGAGCTTGTAGTAGTGGTGGCCGATCAGGTCGCGCATGCGGGCGATGTCGGACCAGGGGACGTCGGGCCGGCGCTCGGTCAGCTCCCGGGGCAGCGCCTTGACCGCTTCGCCGATGGTGAAGACGTGGAACTGGACGGCGGCCAGGGTGGCGTCGACGATGTCGCGGTCGTGAGGGTGGCGCGAGGCGGTCGCTTCGGCCCGGGTGATCGCGTCGACCGCGACCAGGATGTCGCGCAGCCGCTCGGCGTCGGTGCGGGTCACAGGGGCACCGCCTCGACGAGCGCGGCCTCAGCCACATGCGGCGCCAGCGCGCCGGCCGGCGCCACGTCGATCCGCTCGCCGAGAAGGGCGGACAACTCGTCGGCCATCGCGGCCAGCGGCAGCAGCCCGCGAGCGCGGACGTCCAGGTCCACCAGCAGGTCCACGTCGGAGCCCGGCCCGTCCTGACCCCGGGCCACCGAGCCGAACACCCGCACGTTGCTGGCCCCGTGCCGCTGGGCGATCTTCAGGATCTGCTCGCGGTGCCCGCGCAGGTTCGCCATCCGCGGAGTGCGCACGTCCAGGTGGCGCGGCGCGTCGGCCACCGACAGCTCGAGTCTGACTCCCATCACGGCCAGCAGCCGGTCCAGCGTCTGCACCGACGGTGAGGCCGCACCCGACTCGTACCGGGAGACCGCTGGCTGCGAGGTCCCTGCGCGCGCCGCCAGTGCGTGCTGGGTGAGCCCAGCACGTTCCCGGCTCGCCCGGATCAACGTGGCAGCGTCCATGCGCCGATCATACCGGTACCGATATGTCACGTCCACGGTTCTGACGGCTGCGCACCGTCTGCGCACCCTCGTCCCCCCCGCCCGAGGGTCGTCCCCCCGGGTTGACGCACGGCCGGTGCCCCTGGATTCGGGGCGTCCCCCCATGTTGGTCGTTCTCCCGCACTCGTACATGTAGGGGCGCTTGTGCGCGTTCCCGACCGCCGGGCCCGGACTGAGCGCTTTCGGTTGTGAGGGCACGCGACCGGTCGGGTGGCAGGCGCAGGGCCGGGTGCGCAGTCGCGGCACTCCCTGTCGCAGGGACGCCGTAGCCGAGAGGAGGTGGGCGCCGGTGATGGGGATGCACAAGCTGCTCGCCGGTGACGGCTACGCCTACCTGACCCGGCAGGTGGCCGCCGGGGACGGCAGGGTCGGGGCTCGCGAGTCGCTGGTCGCCTACTACGAGGCCACCGGAACCCCGCCGGGCCGGTGGGTCGGCGCAGGTCTGCGCGGGCTCGGGGATGACGGCGCCCGGGTGCGCGCCGGCGACCTGGTGCCCGAGGCCGGGATGGTCGCGGTGTTCCGCGACGGCCACGACCCGCTGACCGGTCAGCCGCTAGGCCGGCCCTACACCGACCTCAGGACGCGCCCGGTGGTCGGGTACGACCTGACATTCACCGTGCCCAAGTCCGCCGCAGTGGTCTGGGCGCTGGGTGATGAGCGCACCAGGGCCGGTGTCCTGGCCGACCACCACGCCGCGGTGTCTCAGGCGTTGACGTTCGTCGAGGACCAGGTGGTGCGCACGAGGGTCGGCGCGGCCGGGCTCCGCCAGGTCCGCACCCAGGGCATGGTCGCAGCAGCGTTCGACCACTGGGACACCCGTGCCGGTGACCCGGGGCTGCATACCCATGTGGTGCTGGCCAACAAGGTGCAGGGGCCGGACGGGGTCTGGCGGGCGCTGGACGGCAAGACGGTGCACGCGGCCACGGTGACCGTCTCCGAGCTGTATGACGGGTTGCTCGCCGACGAGCTGCACCGGCGCCTGGGCGTGACCTGGTCCCACCGGGCACGCGGCGCCGACCGCAACGACGCGTTCGAGATCGATGGCATCGACGACACCCTGATCCGGGCGTTCTCCTCCCGTGCCGACCAGATCCACGAGGCCGAGCTGGACTGGACGCAGGACTTCCGCGACAAGCGCGGGCGCGGTCCCTCCCGGGTGGAGACGATCCACGCCAGGGAGTACCTGACCCGGGCGACCCGGCCTGCCAAGGTGCTGCGCCCACTGGCGGAGCTGTTCACGGCGTGGGCCAACCGCGCACGCGAGCTGACCGGCACCGAGCCGCACGACCTGGCCGCGCGGGCCCTTTCCGGGGACTACCAGCGCGGGCTGCGCGCCGCTGACGTCGGGCCTGTGGTGCGTGAGGCGTTCGTCGCCCAGATGCTCGATGACGCCGCCGAGCGCCGGTCGGTGTGGTCGGAGTGGAACCTGGGTGCGGCCGCGGCCCGGGTGACCAAGACGTTGCGGATGTCCTCCCCCCGGCAACGCCGCCAGCTCCTGGCCGAGCTCACCAAGGACGCAGCCGCCAGGTGCGTGCACCTCGACGAGTCCAGGGAGCCGGCGACCAGGCGCATCGGTGAGTCGATGTACACCTCGGTGGAGCTGCTCGCCGCCGAGCGTGTCGTGATCGACGCCGCAGACCGGGAAGTCGCCTTCGGCCACCTGTGCTCGGGGTTGGTCCGGTGGCTCGACACCGACCCTCCGGTGCTGCACGAGCTGGCCGGCGACCAGCGTGACGCGGTGCGGGCGATTGTCGGGTCATCGCGAGCCCTGGACGTGCTGGTGGGCCCCGCCGGGACGGGCAAGACGACCACGCTGGCCACCCTCGGGCAGGTGTGGCTGACTGGCGGCGCGCGGGTCGTGGGACTGGCGCCGTCCGCGTCTGCCGCGCACACGTTGCAGCAGGCGCTCAAGGTTCCCTGCCACACCACCGCGAAGTGGCTGTACGAGACGGTCGGCGAGGGCGCCGACCAACGCACCAGGCGGTTCGTCGCAGGCCTGCGCGAGGAGCGCGACCTGACCGCGCGCGGCGTCCGGGACGACGCCGGGCCCGAGCGGGCACGGCGGGTCTGGTGGGACGCGCACGAGGCTCAGGAACCCTGGCGGCTCAGCTCGGGCGACCTCGTGGTGGTCGACGAGGCGTCCCTGGCCGACACCCGCAGCCTGGCCGAGCTGATCAGCCAGGCGCAGGCCGCGGACGCGAAGGTGCTCCTGGTCGGCGACCAGCTGCAGCGCGGGTCGGTCGGCGCCGGTGGGGCGTTCGGGATGCTCGCCCGCCGCGGACCGACCGCGGAGCTGACCTCGCTGTGGCGGTTCAGCCAACCCTGGGAGGCCCGAGCCTCCCTCGAGCTGCGCCGCGGGCACCCCGCAGCCCTGGACGCCTACGACCGGCCACGGCGCGATCACCTCCGGTGACCGCGAGGACATGCTCGACGCCGCCCTCGCCGCCCACACGACGGCGACCGACGCCGGGCAGCTGACCCTGCTCCAGGCAGCAGACACCCGGACCGTGCGCGAGCTCAACGCCGCCGCCCACTGCGCGGCGATCCTGGCCGGCCACGCCGCCGCGACCGGCGGCATCACCCTGCACGACGGCCTGCAGGCCACCGTCGGCGACCGCGTCCTGACCCGCCACAACGACCGACGGCTGCCGAGCCCCGACGGGTACGTGCGCAACGGCGCCCTGTGGCAGGTCACCGCCACCGAACCCGACGGGTCCCTGCGCGTGCGCCCGCTCTCCCCCGCCGGCTCACCAGGCGCAGACCGGTCGATCCGGCTCCCCGCCCCGTACGTCGCCGAGCACGTCGAGCTCGGCTACGCCGTGACCACCGCCCGCTCCCAGGGCCTGACCGTCGACGCCACCCACACCATCGCCGCACCCGGCATGGCCCGCGAGGACCTCTACGTCGCGATGACCCGCGGCAGGCACGCGAACCACGTCTACGTCGCCGCCGACCTGATCGACGACGACTGCCTCTCACCCGTCCACCACGCCGCGTCCCCGCCCACCGGCCGCGAGGTCCTCGAACGGATCCTCGCCACCACCCACGCCGAGCTCACCGCCACCGAGACCTGGGCGGCCTTCCACCCCGCCGCCCCCACCCCGATCCCCAGCTACGACCAGCTCCGCGCGCGCCAGCAGGCCCACCTACGCCAGGCCGAACCGCGGGTCCGGCGACCCGAACCACCCGTCCGTCGGCCCGACCCACCGGGCCGCAGCATGTCCAGGAGCATCTGATGACCGACACCCCCTCCCCGCTGCCCACCCGCACCTACAGCCCCGAAGAGGTCGCCGACATCCTCGGCACCACGTCCTGGTGGGTGCGTCAGCGGGTCCGCGACGGCAAGGTCGAGCACCTGCGGCTCGGCAAGGCCCGGATCAGGTTCACCGAGGCCCAGGTCGCCGCGCTCGTCGCCGACGCCACCGTCGCGCCCTCCCCCGCCCCGCCACGCGAGCCGATCGACGCCGCGGTGCTCGGCCCGACCGTCCGGTCCCTGGGCGCCCACCGCTCCCGATCGTCCGTCAGACGAGACGCGAAGGGGGTCGTCTGAAGGCCCGAAATCGCGTCCCCCATGGGGACAGCACCGCTCTCGACGTCGCAAGACGTCTCCAAGCGTCCCAACGTTTGCGCAGGTCAGAGCCCTGCGTGGTTGAGTCGCGGAACCGAATCTCACCATCTGGACGGTTTCGAATCCCACTCGGGGCACGGCTCCTCGCGGACGTCGAGCGGGCCCTCGGCGAGGGGGCCGCCCAGCCCGCACGGCGCTGCGTCAACAACAGTTGCGGCGAAGTCGCCTTCTTCAACAACGCGTCAGACGCCGTGGGACCCACCACGTAGTCCACGGGCGCGCGGGCCGCGACGGTTCAGGCCTCCGCGCCGATCCGCCCTCGGCGAGGCGGCCGGCGACGAAGCCACCGATAGGCCTGGAGTACTCCCTGATGCACAAGGACGCCGATCGCGGCGTTCGCCGCGGCCAGCAGGGCTGCACCCAGCAGGCCCAGCTCGAACCCCATCACTCCATCGGCGACCAGCAGCGTGTCCCAGACCACTGCAGAGAGCACGAGGGTGAGGCGCCACCAGCGTCCGAAGACGAGCCCGCAGATGATCATGCTCGGGATCACGGACCTCACGCCCCTTCCACGACCGACGTAGGCCCGCGGCCGTAGCGCTCCCGGGCGGCTTCCCCGGTGGTGGCGACCACGGCGCCGATCGCCGCCCAGAGCAGCCCCGCCTGGCGCGCACCGCGTACCGCATCCACCACGTGGCGCTCGGCATCCGAGCGCTCCCGCACGGCCGAGCAGAGCGCCGCGACCGCCTCGCTGTCAGCTTCGTCGCCGGGGCGTGGGTCGTACCCCTCGAACCGGTAGGCCATCTGGTCGGCGTGGGCGAGGATCTCGTCAACGGATCGGGGCATGTTCACCACCTGAGGGACTTTCGGTGGGCATGACGTAGATGGTCGCCGTGCCCGAATCGCCCACGCGACCACAAGCTAACTTGCTTCGACGTTCGCGAACTACGGCTCCCTCTCGGCGAGATCGCCATGTTGGTCGTCGCGGGGCACACGTATGGGTGAGGGCCGGTGCGCACGGCCAGGCTCCCAACGGCGCGGTTGCTGGCCGGTTCGCGCACCCGCTCCGGAGGGGCTGTGCCTCATCTCGGTCAGCTTCTCGCACACGTACAGCACCACCTGGATCAAGATTCTGCCCTCGTTGCGAGCACATCGGCGCCCGGGGACCGCCACCGAGCGGGCCCCGGCGCCCCGAGCCCGGCCGGTCGTCCGGGGTGAGCCGGCCGTCTCACCGTTCACTACTGCCGGGTGGAACGCCGAACCTGCGGCGGTAGGCCCCCGGCGATAGTTGCGTGGTCCGGCGGAACACCCGACGGAAGTAGGCGGTGTTGACGTAGCCGACGGCGAAGCCGACCTGCTCGACCGGCATCGCCGTGCGTTCCAGCAGACGACGCGCCCGGTGGACCCGGAGCTGCTGCACGTAGGCGATCGGCGAGTACCCCGTCGCCGCCCGGAACCGGCGCTCCAAGGTGCGCCGGCCTAGGCCGGACCGGACACTCATCTCCTCGACCGGGCGCGGCTCTTCGAGATGGTCGTCGAGCCAGCCCTGAAGGGCGGCGACCGACCCGTCGCCGTGGTTCCGTCTCGGTGTGAACTCGATGTAGGGCGCCTGGCCCTGGCCGTGCCACTCGAGCATGAGCATGCGCGCCAACGCCTGCGAGGCGGTCGGCCCCACGTAGCGCGTGACCAGGTGGAGCGCGAGGTCGTGCCACGACATCACGCCACCGGTCATCACCAGGTCGTCCCCGTCGGCGATCAGCGCCTCCTCCGGTCGCAGCCGCACATCGGGGAACGTGCGACCGAACAGGTCGGCGAACGCCCAGTGGATGGTCGCACGGCGACCTGTCAGCAAGCCCGTCTCGGCCAGCAGCAACACCCCGGTACAGGCGGAGGCGAGCACCGCCCCACGCTCGTGCTGCTGTCGCAGCCACTCGACCGCGCGTGGGTAGCGACCCCTCACCCAGGTCTGGTCGTCAACGGCCATCAGCGGCACGATCGCGACGTCGGTGCGCTCGATGGCGTCGCACGCGCAGTGCGCGCCGAGCCGCAGGCGTTTGGTGCCCACCGCGCCGAGGGGCCCCGCGGCGGCGATCTGTACCTCGAAGGGGCGCTCGGGCAGGTCGGGCTCGAGACGGGTCAGCAGCGGGAACGCGGTCAGCGCCTCGTAGAGCCCGCTCAGCGGCGCGACCTGGGTCTGCGGGGTCGCGACGAGCGTGACGTGGACGGCTGGACCTGCGGGTTCGGTCATCGGCGACCCCTTGTCGCGAACGGAACGTCTGTGTCGACTCTGGCACTTATCGCCTCGACCGGCCACGTCTAGCGTCGAGAGCGCCGGAGAAGTCACGTCGCGACCGGATGGAGGTACCAGCGATGACCACGATGCTGAACGGATGGGACGTCGAAGCGGTGCAGGAGGCCGTGTCGATGGTGCAGGACCGGCCCGAGGCCGGTGTGCTCACCTGGCGCGGACGCGCGGTCTGGGACGGCGGCTTCGGGCTGGACGTCCGGACCGAGGAGATCGAGCAGCTCGGCGAGGTGATGAAGCGCCACTTCACCCTCCGCGGTGACCACCCGCCGGAGCTGCTCGGCACCAACACCGGCGCTACAGCGATCGAGACGGTGTTGGCCGCCCTGGGCGCCTGCATGACGGGCACGTTCGCGGTCCAGGCCACCGCCCGCGGGGTCCGGATCGACGAGCTCGAGGTGGACCTCGAGTGCACCATCGACCTCAACGGGTTCTTCGGCATCCAGCCGATCCGGCCCGGCCTGCGCGACGTGACGCTCACCTACCGGGTCACGGCCGACGCCGACGAAGCCACGCTCGAGGAGATCCTCCAGACCGCGCGATCGCTGTCGCCGGTGTTCGACACCGTCACCCGCCCGGTCACGGTGACCGCACGAGTCGGTTCCGCGTCCCGGTCGCAGGCCTGATGAACGCCCCGGGACCGGGTGCGGCCACGGTCGTCTCCCGGTTCAACGACGCCTGGAATGCACACGACCTCGATGCGGTCATGGCCCTGGTCGCCGAGGACTGCGTGTTCGAGGCAACCACGCCCGCCCCCGACGGCAGCCGCTACGAGGGCCGGGCCGCCGTCCGCGAAGCCTGGGCGCCGGTCGTCGGCGACGCGCGAGCTCACGTCACGGTCGAGCGCACCATCGGTGACCGGGACCACGTGGTCCAGCAGTGGTGCTACGACTGGGGTGCGGGCCACGTGCGTGGCGTCGACGTCATCCGGGTCGCGGACGGGGCGATCACCGCTAAGCACTCCTATGTGAAGGGCTGAGGACCCATGGACTCGGGACCTGTCATCTACATCGACCGATCGAGGATCCGACCCGGCCGGCTCGGCGAGCTGCGGCGTGCGATCGGCGAGCTCGTGGAGCTGGTCGCCGCACGCGAGCCGCAGCTGATCCACTACGGCTTCTACCTCGACGAACAGGCCTCCCGGATGACGGTCGTCGCGGTACATCCCGACACCGACTCCGTCGAGCTCCACATGGACATCGGGGGCGAAGCGTTCCGCGCCTTCGGCGACCTCATCGAGATGGACGGCATCGAGATCTACGGGCCGACCAGCGAGCGGATGATGCGCCAGCTCCGGGACAAGGCCGCCTCGCTCGGCACGGGCGGCACGGTGGTGGTGACCGAGCGCTACGCCGGCTTCGGGGCGAGCCGGTAGCCATCGGCGCCGGCCCGAGCGGATGGGCGGACCAGCGACGCAGGGCTCACGTCCGCACGGCAGGAACGGCACCCGACCGGTTGTCCGCCCACGCGGCGAGGTGTGCGACGACGCGAGCCGCGTCGCGACCCACCCCGCCGAGCAGGGCAGAGGCCAGCGAGGTCTGGAAGGCCAGGCCCAGCACGTAGAGGCCCGGCTGGTCGGGGACGGCCCCACGGTCGTTCTCCAGGTAGCCGTCCCGCAGGTGGAGCGGCAGGTCGACCCAGGAGAGGTCCGGGTCGAACCCGGTGCACCAGATCACGGTCCGGACGTCGAGCGCACCTGCGTCACCGGCGACCGGCAACCCGTCCCGCACCTCGCTGACACGCGGGACCCGCCGGACGTCGGCGCGGTCGACGTCCGACAGCCGCACGCGCCCGCGGGGAATGCCGCGGGGTGGGTGCAGGAAGCTGTCGCGCACCCTGCGGCCGAGGGGGTTGGTCACCGAGAGCACCCTCGAGGCGAGGAACCACGCGAGCGGCTGGATCAGCCGGTCCGGCACGGTCCCCGCCGAGGTCGGCTCCTGGCCGGGGTCACGTCCTGCCAGGGAGGTCGGGTGCGTGCTCGCGACCTCGAGCGCGATCTCGGCTCCGGAGTTGCCCGCGCCCACCACGAGCACCGGCCCGGGTGCCAGCTGCGCGGGATTGCGGTAATGGCTGGAGTGCAGCTGGACGATGTCCGGCGACAGGGCCTGGGCAAGAGCCGGGACCCGCGGCACGCGGTACATCCCGGTCGCGAGCACCACGGCCTCGGCCCTCACCGTGCCGTCGGCCGTTGTGGCTTCGAAGACCTCGCCGCTGCGGGTCAGGCGACGGACCACCATGCCCGTCTCGACGGGCAGCTCGAACCGGGCCGCGTAGGCCTCCAGGTAGTCGGCCACCTCGTCCTTGGTCGGGTAGTGCGACCGCGGCGCGGGGAAGGGCATTCCGGGCAGCCCGTCGAGGCGGGCGGTGGTGAACAGGCGCAACGAGTCCCACCTGCTGCGCCAGGCGTCCCCGATCCGCGCGGACTGCTCGACGACCAGGAAGGCCCGTCCGCGTTGCTTCAGGTGGTACCCGGCGGCGAGGCCGGACTGACTCGCGCCGATCACCAGGGTCTCGACGTGCCGGTGCTGGTGTGCGTTCATGACTGCCTCCCAGATCGACGCTACGAGTGCGCCCCGATCGGCACATCGGTGAGGTCACCCACCCGGGCTTGAGGGCGATGGGTAGTGCACCCGCCATCGGCCGACATCCGGGCGCGAGCCGGTCAGCGGGAAGTCAGCCGGGCGGCAGCAGGCCGCGTTCGTGACCCGCCGTCGCCGCCGCGGTGCGGGACGCGACGCCGAGCCTGGCCAGGATGTTCGTGACGTGCCGGTCGACGGTGCGCACCGAGATCCCGAGCTCGGCCGCGATCGCCCGGTTCGTCAGGCCGGCCGCGACCAGGCCGAGCACCTCGAGCTCCCGGGGCGTGAGCCCGGCCACGTCCCGCACGGGCCGGCCGCCGAGCACGGCCAGGTCGCCGTGCGCCCCCACCTCGATCAGCGCACGGCGCGCCGCCGCCTCCTCCTGCGCCGCGGCGTCGTGGTCGCCGAGGGCGGCGCAGGCCCGGGCGACGAGCATGCGGCACCGAGCCGCCTCACGCGGGGCGCCCAGCCCCTGCCAGCGAAGGAACGCCCGCCGCAGGGCGACCAGCGCGGCGCCGGCGCGCCCGGTTGCCAGCGCCACGGCCCCGGCGGCGCCGTCGGCCTCGGCGTGCGCCGCTGCGGTGTCGACCACGTCGGCGATCGCGGTGAGCTCGGCGACCGCACGCTGCGCCTCACCGAGGTCGTCGTTGACGAGCATGATCTCGACGTGCGCCGGCAGGAGCCGCAGCCGCTCCAGGCGCCTCCGGGTCTCCTGCTCCCGGCGCCGCACCATCGCCACCGCCTCACCGCGGCGGCCCTGGGCCAGCCGCAGCAACGCCAGACCGGGCTGCGGGTCGCGCCCCCAGCCCGCGGCATCGGCATAGCTTCGGTCCGCCCCGCTCAGGTCCCCGCGCAGGCGTCGGACCTCGCCGAGCTCGTACAGCGCCTCGCCGGTGCCGGCCTCGTCCGCCGCTCCGGCGAACCGCTCACAGGCGTGCTCGGCCTCGGCCTCTGCCGCGCCGAGCTCGCCCCGGACCCGCAGCACGCTCGCCCGGTGGGTCACGCACTGGCCGTTGAAGGTCACCATGCCGTGCTGGCGGTCGCACCAGGCGGACAGGGCGGCGGTCCACTCCGCGGCCCGGTCCAGGGCCAGGACCTCCTCACAGGCGTCGATCACCGAGCAGTAGACGGTGCCGGCGACCTGCGGCGACACCTCGTCGGCGACGACGGCCACCATCGCCTCGTCCAGCCTGGCCAGGCCCGTCCGCACGTCGCCGGAGCGGATCAGAGCCCGACCCAGCACGCTGAGCGCGAGGGCCACCAGGTCCGCGTCGCCCTCGGCGCGCCCGACGGCCACCGCCTGCTCTGCGAGGGCCCGCCCCCGCTGCTCGTCGTGCTCGATGGCGGTGGCGCTGAACGCGTCGAGCGTCAGCAGGTACCCCGCGCCCAGGCTCCGGGTGCGGTCCTCGAGCTGGCCGCGGCACCGCTCGAGCCAGCCCTCGGCCTGACCCGGCCGCCCGCTGTTGATCAGGGCGTAGCTGATCCAGAAGCCGCAGACCACGGCCTCATCGACCTGCCCGAGCTCGGTCAAGCGGCGGTGGGCGCGCACCAATGCATCAAGGCACGCCTGCATGCGTCCGACCAGGTAGCAGGCCGTGGCCCACCGGCGCAGGTCGTCGGGATCCAGGCCGTCGGCGTCCGTCGCGGCGTAGGCGTCGGCCGCCTCGACCCACCGCGACCGGTCGAGCGCTCGGCGTGCCGCCGCCAGGGACCCTGGGTCACCAACCATGCGGCTCCCCTCGTCGGCGCGGAGAACGGTCTCCCGCCACGGTGCCACCGCGCCGATGAGGTGTCGAGGCACGCCCGTGCTGGCGCACGCCGAGGCGCCGGTGACACGCCGAGGCGACGGCGCCGCCCGGGCGGGACGCTCAGCGCTCGGTGACCGTGCCCTTGAGGCTACCGATCGCGTAGGAGAGCTCGACCTGGCACTGCGAAGGGTCGCCACCGACCATACCGGACCCCTTCAGGTAGCCCCCGGCCTAGAACTCCTGCTCCGCCGTGAGGTGCAGGGCGGGTGGGACAAGGGTGACGGGGACCCTCGACGGTAGGTTCGCCACCCCCGCCGGCGGCAGGTACCTGGCCAGGAACATCGCGACCAGATCGGCCACCATGAACCGGTAGTGCGGGCGCGGCCCTCGCTCCGGGTGGCAGGGGGGTCGTGCCCGGCGGCAGGTAGTCGAAGTGCGTCATCCAGTCCAGGACCGCTTTGTGCCGCGGCGTGTGGACGAGCTCGGCCCATCGGTTGTCCGGCAGCGGCGCCACGTCGCTCGTGCTCCACGTGTACAGGCTCGGGCACGTGATGCTCGGCAGCAGGTCCCGGATGGTGGTGAACCAGTCCGCCCACTCCCCGCTCAGGGATCCGAAGGCCTGGAAGCCCCCGTCCGCCGCCAGGCCCCAGGACAGCAGCGCGCCCCAGGAGTGCCCCAGGATCGCCGTGCTCGGCTCCGGGGCCACGACGCCGGCGTGCGACCACGCGGACCGCACCCACGCGATGACCGAGCGGACCACGTCTGCATCGCGGCGTCCCGGCAGGGGCGCACTCGAGCCGGAGGCGATGCCCGGTAGGTGCGGCACGGCCACGACGTAGCCGGCGCGGGCGAGCTGGATCGCGACGACGTCCTCGGCCCAGTGCAGATACGGCTCTGGGTCGCCGGTGCTGTTCCCGTGGCACAGGACGACCAGCGGGTGATGGTGGTCGATCTCGAGGGGCCGTGCGTGCTGCGGCGACCCGTCGAGGGTGGGGAAGAGCACCCGGAGGGGCGTCGGCGCGGTGTCCGGGGCGTCGTAGCCCCAGAAGACCGGGGCCAGCGCGTTCGGGCTGCTCATGGGCGACGGCACACTCGCGGCCGACTCCGCCGCCCGGATCGTCGACGCCGTGCTCCCCGCGTTCGTGGCGAACTCGCCGCTTCGGCAAGGCTAGGTGTCCGCACGACCCGTCCAGGTGCGGACACGCGCGGGCTCGGCAAGGCCGATGGCTCTGACTCCGCCACGCCGCACCGCGTCAGGTCGGTCGGCCGTGACCACCGTGCTGTGCACCCGGGGCACTCGGGCACCTTGTCCGTGGCGATCTCAGCCGGTGTTGCGCAGTCCGGCGGCGATACCGTTGATGGTGAGGAGCAACGCCCGCTGCAGGCCACTGTTGGGGGTGGTTTCCTCGTGCTGGGCGCGCGTGCGCCCGAGCAGCGAGACCTGCAGGGCGTGCAGCGGCAGGAGGTAGTCGTCGCGGGTCGCGAGCGTGCGACGCAGCAGCGGCGCTGACTCCAGCAGCTCGCTCTGGCCCGTGACGGCAAGCACCTCGGCCACCGTGCGAGCGTGCTCGGCGCGGATCAGCTCGAAGAGCGGCGCGGCGTCCGCGGGCACCAGCTCGCGTACGTAGCGGCCGGCCAGGTCCAGGTCGGTCTTGGTCAGCGTCATCTGCACGTTGGACACGAAGGTCCGGAAGAAGGGCCACGCGCGGTACATCTCGGCCAGGGTGTCGCCCCCGCCGGCCTCGCGCGCCGCGGCGAGACCGGAGCCCACGCCGTACCAACCGGGCAGGATGATCCGCGCCTGCGTCCAGCCGAACACCCATGGGATCGCACGCAGGTCGCTGAGGTCCCCGTCACCACCGGGACGCTTCGCGGGCCGTGAGCCGATGTTCATCTTGCCCAGCTCCTCCACCGGCGTGGCGGAGACGAAGAACGGCACGAGGGCCGGGTCGCCGACGAGCTCACGGTAGGCCGACTTCCCGGCCGCAGCCACGAGGTCCATCGTCTCGTCCCAGCCGGCGAGCACCTCCGCCGGGAGCGCCGGCCGACGGTGCAGCACCGACGCCTCCAGCGCCGCCGCGAGCGCGTTCTCCAGGTTCCAGCGCCCCAGGCCAGGCAGCGTGTACTTGTCGGAGATCACCTCACCCTGCTCGGTGATCTTGATGGGCCCGTCCAGGCTGCCGTTGGGTTGGGCCATGATGGCCTCGCCGGTCGGACCGCCACCGCGGCCGACGGACCCACCCCGACCATGGAAGAGACGCAGCATGACGCCGTGCCGGGCGGCGACGTCGCGCAACGCCCGCTGCGCGCGATGGATCTGCCACTGGGAGGCGGCGATGCCGGCGTCCTTGGACGAGTCGGAGTAGCCCAGCATGATCTCCTGCACGTCCCCGCGTGCGGCCACGAGCCGCCGGTACGCCGGCTCCGACAGCATGGCGTCCACGAACTCGCCGGCCCTCTCCAGATCGGCCACGGTCTCGAACAGCGGGGCGAAGCCGATCCGCGCCGTCGCGGGTCGCTCCTCGGTACCCAGGTCGACCAGGCCGGCCTCGCGGGCAAGTACGACCACGGCGAAGATGTCGTCCACGTCGTGGGTCATGGACACGATGTAGGTCTCGATCACGTCCCCGCCGAACCGGTCCAGCGCCTCGCCGATCGCGGCGAACAGCTCCAGGCTGGCGGTTGCCGCTTCGGGAAGGCCGACGCGGGCGCCGCCGAGCAGCGGTCGCCGCGACGCGAGCTCGGCGCGCAGCAGAGCGACCCGACCGGCGCGGTCGAGGTCCGCGTACGGGGTGTCGAGCTCGCCGAGCCGGTCGTAGAGGACGGCCAGCGCGTCGTGGTGCCGCTGGCTGTGCTCGCGCACGTCCACCGTGGCCAGGCCGAAGCCGATCGCCGTCGCGGTACGGATCATCCGCAGGATCCCGCCGTCGGCGGTGAGCCGGTCGCCGCCGGCGATCATCGAGTCGCGCACCAGGGTGAGGTCGGCGAGCAGCTCGTCCAGCCTGAGGTAGTCGCGGCCGGGCTCGTGGGCGGTGCCGTGGGCGATCCTCTCGCGGGTGCGCTGCAGCCGCACGCGTACGTAGGACAGCTTCTGGCGGTACGGCTCGTCGGCATCGAGTCGACGAACCGCCGCGTGCGTGATCGGCAGCGCCTCGGCATCCGCCTCGAGGCTTGCCAGCAGATCTTCGCTGACCGAGACCACCCTGGTCGAGGCGCTCATCTCCGTGAGCAGTTCCTCCGCCGCCGCGATCAGGGCTCGCAGGCCGTGGTCGTGCAGCAGGGCGAGCACGTCGAGAGTGACCCGAGGAGTCACGAACGGGTTGCCGTCGCGGTCCCCACCCGCCCAGTTGCCGAACCGCAGCGGACGCGCGTCGACCGGCAGCTCGACCCCCACGGAGGCCAGCGTGCGGTCGAACTCCTGCAGGAGGTCCGGGACCACATGGGCGGCGAGCGACTCCAGGTAGTAGATCGCGGTCTTCGCCTCGTCCTGCGGCTCGGGTCGAACCACCCGCAGCTCATCGGTCTGCCACAACAGGTCCACCAGCTCTGCGAGCCGCCGTTCGAGGCGCGGGGTCTCCGCCGGCGAGCGCACCGGGTCGCCGAGCGCGGCCACCACGTCGGCGATCTTGCGGAGCAGCTCGAGCACCGATCGGCGGCTGGCCTCCGTCGGGTGCGCGGTGAAGACCGGCCGGTACTCCAACCTGGCAAGGACCTCGTCCACCAGCTCCTCCGCCAGGTCACCCTCGGCGAGGGCGGTGCCGATCCGGCCGGCGGTCGTCGCCAGCGGCCCCTCGGCGCCCGTCACGAGCTCACGCCACCGGTAGAGTTGCTCAGCGATGTTGGCCAGCTGGAAGTAGGCCGTGAACGCGCGCGCCAGTCTGACCGCTGTTGCGTCGTCGACGTCGGACAGGACCTCGTGCAGCTCCTCGTCCCGGCCCTCCCGCGCCAGGCCGCGCACCCGCTCGACCAGCTCCAGCAGGTCCTCTCCCTCGTGCCGGATGAGGGCTTCACCCAGGAGCCGCCCCAGCAACTTCACCGATGCTCGAAGAGCTGCGTGGTGGGCGTCGGAGGACACGCCACCCGCGTACCGGGCGACGTCGGGCAACCGATGACCAGCGACGGTCGGCTCCTGGGTGGCTCGCACGTTCATGTCGCACAGTCTGAGGTCCGCAGCTTGAGCCTGCATGTCGCGGCCCGCAACGGCCGGGCTGGTTGGTGCCGCGGCAGATCGCAGGGTCCGGACGGATACTGAGGCGTGGCCACGACGTCGCCGGTGTTCTTGGCACTCGACCTCACCGGCACCTTCGCTTTCGCGCTGAACGGTGCGCTGACGGCGATCCGGGTCGCCCGCCTCGACATCGTCGGCGTGCTCACGCTCGGCATGTTCACCGCCCTGGGCGGCGGGATGATCCGCGACGTCCTGCTCGGCGCGCTGCCGCCGGCGACCTTCCAGGACTGGCGCTACCTCGCGGTCGCCGCATCGGGCAGCCTGGTCGCCTTCGTCTTCGGACGCGGGCTCGACCGGTTGGCCATGCCGATCCTGGTGCTGGACGCCGCCGGACTGAGTCTCTTCGCGATCAGCGGCGCGCTCAAGGGCCTCGACCTCGGCGTCGGTGCTGCCCAGGCGGTCATCTTGGGCGCGATCACCGCGGTGGGCGGCGGCACCTTGCGCGACGTCCTGATCCGTGAGGTGCCGGCCGTCTTGACCAGCGGCTTGTACGCCATCCCGGCGCTGGTGGGTGCCCTGGTCGTGGTGCTCGGGGACCGCATCGGCGCACCCAGGCTGCCCGTCGCGATCGTGGCCGCGATCGTCTGCTTCACCATCCGCATGCTCGGCGTCCACTACGGCGTCAACGCCCCTGGCCCGCTGGGAACGAGGAGGGACCCATGACCGACGAGACCAGCCCGGCCGCAGCCGTCCTGCGTGGCTTGGCGACGGTGCGGAGCTGGCAGGAAGACTTCTACCGCGACCTGCACGCCCACCCGGAGCTCCCCCACCACGAGGATCGCACCGCGGCCAACGTGGCCGGCCGCCTGCGCGACGCCGGCTGCGAGGTCCACGAGGGCATCGGCGGCACCGGGGTGGTCGGCATCGTCCGCAACGGCGCCGGGCCCACCGTCGTCCTGCGGGCCGACATGGACGCCCTGCCCGTGCTCGAGCAGACCGGACTGCCCTACGCGAGCACCCAGACCACCGAGGACGGAACCGCCGTCATGCACGCCTGCGGCCACGACGTCCACGTCACCTGCCTCCTGGGCGCGACCGCCCTGCTGGCCCAGGCCCCCGACAAGTGGGCCGGAACCCTGGTCGCGGTCTTCCAACCCGCCGAGGAGACCGCCGACGGCGCCAAGCAGATGCTCAGCGACGGGTTGGGCGCGCTCGTGGGCAAGGCAGACGTCGCGATGGCCCAGCACGTCCTGCCGTTTGCCACCGGACGCGTGCTCACCCGACCTGGGCCGACCCTCTCGGCTGCCGACAGCATGCGCATCACGGTCCACGGACGCGGCGCCCACGGATCGATGCCACAGGCGGCCGTCGACCCCGTCGTGCTGGCTGCCATGATCGTGGTCCGGCTCCAGACCGTGGTCGCCCGTGAGGTCGCACCAGGCGACACCGCCGTCCTGACCGTGGGAAGCATCCAGGCGGGCACCAAGAGCAACGTCATCCCCGACCACGCCGTCCTGCAGCTCAACGTCCGCACCTACGACGACCACACCCGCGCCACCGTCCTGGACGCCATCGAACGCATCGTCCGCGCCGAGTGCGCCGCCTCAGGCTCACCCCACGACCCCGAGTTCGAGCTCTTCGACCGCTATCCGCTCACGGACAACGATGCCGACCTCACCGACCGGGTCGCCGGGGCGTTCGCGGCGTACTTCGGCGACCGCGCCGGTGACCTGCCCCCGCAGAGCGCCAGCGAGGACTTCAGCGACATCCCCGACGCCCTCGGCATCCCCTACACCTACTGGGGCATCGGCGGCATCGACGCCAACGCCTACCGAGCAGCCGAACTGGCAGGCCGCATCGCCCAGGACATCCCCGTCAACCACTCCGCCACCTTCGCCCCCGTCATCCAGCCCACCCTGGACACCGGCACCCAAGCGCTGGTGGTCGCTGCACTGTCATGGGTCGCCCGCACCTGATGCGGAGAGGCAGACCCCGCGCTGCCCTGGACCGAGCGAGCGGGTCCGAGCCGTCCTCGCATCGCGACCATGACGCTCCAGGCGTAACGTCGTTGTGGTCGGCCCCGGAAAGCCAAACGGGTTCTCGACGCAACGCGGCGATCCGAGGCAGATGACCAGATCGTGGCATTGATGCACGGCTCGGCCGCGGCTCGCCCTGCCGGGTGACGTGTCGCACGGAAGCGGCGCCCGGCACCTTCGCCGCGAGCCCCGCCGCATCGCGGACATGAAGTCCGAGCGTTGCGTTCGATGAACCTCGTGAGTTCGACCGGCACGACGCCCGGCTCACGCCCTGCGCATTGATTCATCGCGTCAAGGGAGTTCAACAGTGAGCGAGATAACACCGCTGAGGAACGCACTGCGTCACGGCAGTCCGCTCAAGCGAATGGGCGGCACCTGGGGCGAGGTGCTCGCCGAGTTCCTCGGCACGTTCGTCCTACTCGCCTTCGGCGACGGGGTCGTGGCCATGGCCGTGGCGGGCCTGCCAGGTTCGGGACGCACCTCCGGCCCGACCGTGATCTTCCAGGGCGCCGGGGACTGGCTACTCATCACCTGGGGATGGGCCTTGGCCGTGGCGTTCGGCGTCTACGTGGCGGGCGGCGTCAGCGGCGCCCACATCAACCCGGCCGTGACGCTGGCGTTCGCGGTGCGGCGCAAGTTCCCGTGGCGCAAGGTGCTTCCGTACTGGGCCGCACAGGTCGTCGGGGCCTTCGCCGGGGCCGCACTGGTCTACCTCGTGTACCACAACGCGATCGACGCATTCAACAAGGCGTCGGGCGTGACACGCGCCTCCTCCGGAGGGCTCGCGTCGTTCTCGATCTTCGCGACCTTCCCCGCCCCGTACTTCAACGGCGGGATGGTCGGCCCGCTGATCGACCAGATCGTCGGCACCGCATTCCTGCTGCTCTTCGTGGTGGCCGTGATCGACCTCCGGAACACCGCAGTGAAGGCCAATCTCGGACCATTGATGATCGGCCTCGCGGTGGCCGCGATCGGCATGTCGTTCGGCGCGAACGCCGGATACGCGATCAATCCCGCACGCGACTTCGGCCCGCGCCTCTTCGCATGGATGGCCGGCTGGGGTGACGTGGCTCTACCCGGAACGGTCGCCGGTTCCTTCAGCGGCTACTTCTGGGTGCCGATCGTCGGGCCGCTGATCGGCGGCGTCATCGGCGTCCTGCTGTACGACTTCTTCGTGGGCGACGTCCTGCACTCCCGCGGCATCGGCACGGAGCCGCCCGGACGCGTCATCGAGGACGAGTAGCCCCCACCGCATCGCCCGACCCACACCAGCGCGGTCGGGCGGTGCGACCGTGCCGGCTCCCGGCGCTCAGCCTCCGACGGCCGCCGTGTGCAGCACGGACGTCATCCGCGGGTCCATCTGGAGCAGCGCGAAGTACCCCGGCGTGCTGCGGAAGCCGACGGCCAACCGCCCGTCCGCCGGGTCCGACGTCGTGTACTCCCGGATCGCGGCGTGCACGGCGTCCGCGTCCGCCGGGGTAAGCGACTGGAATCGCACGAGGTCTGCCGCGGGCACCCGGAAGCGATACCAGGGCTTGATCCAGAACAGTGCGCTGGTGATCTCGTGCTCGTCGAGCAGCGACCGGATCACCTGCCCGTCGCCGCGGTGCAGGGCGTTGGAGTCCAGCACGTAGGAGTGCGCGACGTGCGTCATCGACTTGCCCTGCCGCTCAGCGGCGCGCTGCAGCTCCAGGGCCGTGGCGCGCATCTCGGCGTAGTTGTCCGCCGGGCCGGGCAGCGCGTCGGGCAGCACGATCACGTGGTCGTCGAGCAGGCCGAGCGCGTGCATCGCCGCGCGGAACTCGGTCACCCGCAGGTCGCCACGCTCGGTCGGGCTCAACGCGTCCCACCCGGCCGGGCGGGGCAGCGGGTCGGCGCCACGGCCCTGGGACACCAGGACCACGTAGACGTTGTCTGCGCCCTTCTCGTCCAGCGCCGCCCGGATCGCGCTCGCGCCCCAGAGGACCTCGTCGTCCGGGTGCTCGGGGTAGAACGCCACGACGTCGCCGGCGAACTCCGGGTTGTGGGCCAGAGCCGGCTCGGCGACGTCGAGGCCCAGCGCGACCGAAGCGAGCACCAGGCCCGAACCTGCCGCCCAGGCGGCGACGCGCGCCGCGAGCCGGACGGGGCGCCCGAGCCTCACCGGTCCGGCCCCGGACGCCGGCCGATCGCGTACCGCGTCATCTGCTCACCCATCGGTTCGGTCGAGCGTCCAGCCACCCCGACTCTCGGCCCCGCGCCATCCACCCGCTCGGCTGCTAGCGTCGCAGGAACGATCGGCCGCCGGCGGGTAGACGCTCAGGGGGAGCGTCGTCGGCGCGCCGGGCGAGGGGGAAACCATGAACACGACCCTAGTTGCGCGCGCCCTCGTGGCACTCGTCCTAGGCGGCGCGATGCTCGTGTCCGGTGGGACGGTCGCGGCGGCGTCCACCGGGACCGTCGCGGCGCGGTCCGCCACCGCGGCGGTCCTCCCGGCGGCCTCGATCATCTCGTCCGACTGCCAGCGCACGTATCTGCACTACGGGTCGCGCGGTCGCTGCGTCACGCAGCTCCAGTTCGCGATGAACCTCTTCTTCGGCCGCGACCTGGCCCCGGACGGCGTCTACGGCTCGGCGACGACGAGCGCGGTCTACTGGTTCCAGGCGCGCTACCGCCTCGCGTACGACGGTCGCTGTGGGCCCCAGACCTGGAGCAAGCTCCTCTGGGTCGAGTACCGCTTCTCCCACGGCCTGCCCTACTGAGCGAGCCCGTGCGGGTCGGCGTCCGCCCTCACGACAGGACGACGCGGCCCATCCGCTCCTGCTTGGACGCGTACATCGCGCCGTCGGCACGCGCGACGACGTCGTCGACGGGTGACCCGGGCGAGCCGATCGCCACGCCGATGCTCGCGCGCACGCCCACCATCCCGGCAGTGAGGCTCGCCGGACCCGTCAACCGGCTGCGTAGCCGTGACGCGATCGCCATCACCTGGTCCGGGTCCGCCAGGCCCGGGCAGACGACCAGGAACTCGTCGCCGCCCAGTCGCCCGACGTGGTCGCCGTCGCGCAGCACGTCGCCGATCCGCCCGGCGACCTCCACGAGCATCTCGTCGCCGGCCGCGTGGCCGAAGGTGTCGTTGAGCGCCTTGAACTCGTCCAGGTCGATGTAGATCACGCCCGTGATCCCGCGCCGATCGGGGCTCAGCGCGCGCTCGAGAGCCGCGATCACCGATCCGCGGTTGAGGCAGCCCGTCAGCGCGTCGACCGTGGCCCGGACCTGGAGCTCCTCGCGCATCCGAGCCGCCTCGGTGACGTCGCTCACCGAGACCAGCGCCCCGCGGCCGCCGGCCGGGCCGGCCACGGCCACCACGAACGCCATGCAGCGACGCCGTTCGGCGGATCCGGGCAGCTGGAGCTCGACCTCGACGTCGCTGTCCTGCCCGGAGTCGACGGCGGCGGCGATCGCCGCCTCGAACCGGATCCTGTCGGGCTCGACGAGGGTCGCGATCTGGTCGGCGAGCGCCTCCGTCGGCGCGGTGCCGAGAATCGCCGTGAGCCGCTGGTTCGCGTAGAGCACGCGGCGTTCCGAGTCGACCTGGAGCACGCCGGACGGCAGCGACTCGGCGAGGCGGCGGAACAGCTCCTCGCGCTGGTGGACCTCCTCGTAGAGCGCCATCTCGTCACTGATGTCGTTCAGGTGTGCGTCCACGACCCACTCGTTGTCCTCGCTCACGCTGACGATGACGTTCTCCGACTCGGTCCACAGCCACGACCCGTCACCTCGCCGGCGGCGCGTGCGGACCCGGACCGGGCGGCGCTGGGAGAGCATCTCGAGCCAGCTCGAGATCGCACGCTCGTGGTCGTCCGGGTGGATGTACTCCAGGGACCGGACGCCGATCACCTCGTCCGGCTCCCACCCGAGCATCCGCGCGGCCCGATCGTCGACGGCCGTCACGACCGCGTTGAAGTCCAGCCGTACCACGCCCTGACGTGGGCGCAGCGGCGCGAGCTCCGACGGGTCGACCTCGGGCTCGTCGGCCTCGGGGACGCCGCCGTTGGCCACCAACCCGAGCCACACGCCGAACCGCTCTCGGGCGTCGAGGATGACCAGGGTCATCGCCCGGTCCGGCGCGTTGCGCAGGTGCACCGCGCTCATCGCGACGCCGTGCTCACGCGCCCGTTCCCACGTCCTGACCACGACCATCGCCTCGGCCGGCATGACGAGATCGACCATCGTGGCCCGGTCGGGAGGCACCTCGACGGTGCGGAAGGACGACAGCGGTTCCACCTGCGGCAACGGCACACGGAACCCGTCGTGGCCCAGCGCGACCAGGAGCCCGCCGGAGTAGCGGGTGAGCACCGCGCCGACGTCCTCGTCGCTCACGCCCTGGGGGCGCTCGGTCGCCATACCCGTCGATCGGCAGATGGGGCCGTGACTTGAGTCGGCGCGGCCGCGTTCACCCCACGCGCGGCGGGCCGGGTCGCCCCGCCCGGGCCAGGACCACCAGGCCGACGCCGGTCAGGCCGAGCTCGACCACCGGGAACCCACCGACCTGCGGCGCGAGCCCCCGCGCGGCCGTGACGCCCAACGACGCCAGCGCCGCGAGGACCATGACGAGCCCCGCCACCACCGCAGGCGCCGAGGCGGACAGCACTCGGTCGCTCGGCACCGGCGCCTCCCACCGGCGCCAGACCACGACGAGCGCGAGGAGCACCAGGCCCAGAGCCGCAACCCACGGCACCCGCAGCGCCCACCACGCGCCCGATCCCACCGCGGGCTGGGGGAGCACCCCCGCCACCACGAGCGCGTAGCCGCCGATCACGGCCGCCGTCATGTGCCACAGGAAGACCGTGAGGATCACCGCGTTCACCGCGACCACGCCGGTCCACGCCCGCGGCCGCGCGAGCAGGGCCGTGGCCCGCGGCCGCAGCAGCACCACCACGCCCGTCTGGGCGGTCGCCAGGGCCAGCAGCGCGAGCGTGGGCGGAGCGGTGTTGGTCAGGCTCGGCGGCGTCGCGGCACCCACCATCGCGACGCCGTACGGACCGGGACCGGTCAGCAGTACCGCGGCCCCGAGCCCGGTGAGCGCCATCCCCCAGCCCGCGCGCCGCGACGCCGGCAGCGAGCCACGCTGCCAGGCGATCCCGGCCTGGTGCACCGCGAGCCAGCCCGCGAGGTAGCTGCCTGCAGCGGGCGCCGTCGACCCGGTGGCCAGCCGCAAGGCATCCCCGATCGCCACCACCGCCACGAGCGCGACCACGACCGCCGGGCCCCACCGTCGGTGCGCGGCCTCCGCTGCCGGGGCGAGCAGGACGACGGCCAGGTAGACCACCACGAACCACAGTGGCGACGTCGCGGTCCAGACCACCAGGTGCACCTCGTCGGGGTCCCCGCCCAGCGCCAGCGCGACGACCCGCACCACCAGGAGGACGCCCAGAAGCACCGTGGTCGGCCGCAGCAGCCGCAGCGCCCGGCCCCGCACCCACGCCACGGCGCTGCCGCCGCGCGCGCGGTGCCCCGCGAGCGACGCGGCGTTGGCGTACCCACCCACCAGGAAGAACACCGGCATCACCTGGAACAGCCAGGTCAGCGGATGCGTCCACGGCTCGACGTCGAGCAGGTTCACGCCGTCGAGCCGTTGCGGGGTCGTCACGACGGATGTCACGGTCCAGTGGCCCAGCACCACCGCGAGGATCGACACCGCGCGCAGCAGGTCCACGTAGCGGTCGCGCCCCGCGGGCGTCGCTGCCGCCAGGTCGCGGATCCGGCGCGGCGCCGGGGGCACGCCCCCACCCGGCTGTTCGCCCATGGTCGACACCCCGTCCCGACGAGCCTCGCCTCGGACGATACGCGCCCGCGACCGGCCCGCAGCGATGTCCCCAGCGACCCGATCGGGCCTGCTCGAGGCTGCCGCCGTCCGCCCGTCGGGACGTCTGACCCGTACGTTCACCCGAACGGGTCACTCCCCGTTGCCGGGTATGTCCGGTTCGTCCAGAGTGGGACCAAGGGCCCCACCCAGCGGCCCGGAGGGGGTGGTCCGTGTGCCCGACGCACGAGTCCAGCAGCACGACATCGCCGCGGACCGCGACAGGCTCCGCCGACGCCGCGTGTACCGCTGGGCAGCGGTCGTGCTGGCGATCGAGGCCTGGTTCCTCGTCGCCCCGCTGCTCGGCCGCTCCCCCTGGCCGAGCATGCCCACGATCGACCCCCTGATCCTCGTCCCGGTGCTGTTCTTCGCCGCACTCCTGGTCCTGCTGCTCGGCACCCAGCTCATGTCGGGCCGGTCGCCGCACCTGACGTACCGCCCCGAGCAGGTCGACGTCGCACTCGACGACGTGATCGGCATCGACCCGGTGCTGGAGGACGTCCGGCGCTCGATCGACCTGTTCCAGACCCACCGCCGGTTCGCCGACCAGATGGGCGGCACGCCCAGGCGCGGGCTGCTCTTCGAGGGCGCCCCCGGTACCGGCAAGACGATGACGGCCAAGGCGATGGCCGCCGAGGCGGGCGTGCCCTTCCTCTTCGTCTCGGCCACGTCCTTCCAGTCCATGTACTACGGCGCGACCGCCCGCAAGATCCGGGCGTACTTCGCCGCGCTGCGTGACGCGGCACGACGCGAGGGCGGCGCGATCGGTTTCATCGAGGAGATCGACGCGATCGCGATGCGCCGCGGCGGGCTGCTGGGCTCGCTGTCCGCCACGGGCGACCGTGCGACCGTGGTCTCCCCGGTGATCTCCGAGGGCACCGGAGGCGTGGTCAACGAGCTGCTCGTCCAGATGCAGTCGTTCGACCAGCCGGCCCGCGGCCAGCGCTTCGTGAACCGCATCGTCGCGGCGGTGAACCTGCTGCTGCCCGCCGACCGTCAGATCCGCCAGATCCGGCCGGTGCGCGCCCCGATCCTGCTCATCGCCGCGACCAACCGGGCGGACTCCCTGGACCCTGCGCTGCTGCGCCCGGGTCGCTTCGACCGGCGGATGACGTTCCCGACCCCGGACGTGCACGGCCGTCGCGCCCTGGTCGAGCACTTCCTCGCCCGGCGTGCCCACGACCCGGAGCTGTCCACCCCCGCCATCCGCGACCGGATCGCGGCATCCACCAACGAGTGGACCCCGGTCATGATCGAGCACCTGCTCGACGAGGCCCTCGTCAACGCCCTGCGTCGCGGTGACACCCGGATGTCCTACGAAGATGTCGAGAAGGCGCGGCTGACGGAGATGATCGGCATCGGCAACCCGGTCACGTACACCGAGCACGAGCAGCGTCTCATCGCCACCCATGAGGCGGGCCACGCCGTCACCGCCTGGCTCGTCGCGCCGGGCCGCACCCTCGAGGTCCTCACGATCGTCAAGCGCGGGTCGGCGCTCGGCCTGCTCGCGCACTCCGACACCGAGGAGGTCTACACGCACACCTCCGGCGAGCTGCGCGCGCTCGTGCAGATCGCGATGGGGGGGCTCGTGGCCGAGGAGCTGTTCTTCGGCGAGACCACCACGGGGCCGGCGAGCGACCTCGCGGCGGCCACCCGGACCGCTGCCCAGATGGTGGGCGCCGCGGGGATGACCGGCTCGCTCGTCTCGTTCGCCGCGACCGGCAAGGACCTCGTCTCGGCGGTGCTCGCCGACGGCAAGGCCCGGGCGCAGGTCGAGGAGGTGCTGGACGAGGCCCGCAAGCGGGTGGTCTGGCTGCTCTCGCGCAACCGGCACCTCGTCGAGGCGCTGCGCGACGCCCTGCTCGAGCGGTACGAGCTCGTGGGGCCGGAGATCACCGACCTGCTCGTCGCGGCGTCGGGCACCGAACGCAAGGTGGATCCTCGGGTGTCGGACGCGACGCACGTCGCCTGACGGGGCGCCGCGGACGTCACGACGCCGCGCCGCGATGCCTGGGCACCACGGCGCGGCGCGGACCGACATCGTCGTCCCCGCCCGCTCCCCCGTTTGCCCTTCTCGGGGAGCTTGAACCACGACCGGCGCGTTGGTCGCCGTCGGGGACGTGCCACCCGGCAGGGTCCGGTGCCCATGACCTCAGGCCCGTGACCCACCCGGGACGCAGCACCGGGTTGGGATGTCGTACCGCCCGGTGGCGTACTGCGTATGGCGGACCGCAGCGGGTGCGCCGCTGTCCACCTGGTCTATCGACAACCCCGGCGACAACTTGAGCATTCCCACCCGCCGAGGCGACCGAGCGGGCCGGTGTGGTGCACAGTGGTGCCCGTGCCCGAGTTCCGGCCCGCATCGTGGCCCCGCACCCCCTCCACCGCCGCACCCGTGCGCGTCGCCGTCGTCGGCACCGGAGGGTGGGGCGAGCAGCACGCGCGGGTCTTCGCCGATCGGACCGACACCGCGCTGGTCGCCGTGGTGGGCCGCGACGCCGGCCGGACGCAGGCCCGCGCGACCGCCTACCGCACCCGGGGCTACACCGACATGGACGCCATGCTCGACGCCGAGCGTCCGGACCTGGTCACCGTCATCCTGCCCAACGAGCAGCACTTCGCCCCCACGTTGCACCTGATCGAGCGCGACGTGCCGCTGCTCGTCGAGAAGCCGCTCGTGTTCGACCTCGACGAGGCGGACGCCCTGCTGGCCGCGGCCGCGGCGCGCGACCTGTTCTTCGCGATCGACCTCAACCACCGGTACGCCGAGCCCGTCCAGCGCCTCAAGTCCGCGATCGACGCCGGAGACCTGGGACGGCCGGTGTTCGCGACCTGGCGCTTCGGCGGCGAGCCGAACCTCGGCGGCTCGCGGCACGCGAACCTCATCGAGACCCAGGTGCACGGCATCGACATGCTCGAGCACCTGTGCGGCCCGATCGCCTCGGTGATGGCCCAGACGTTCGAGGGTACCCACCCGGGCACCGTCACGACCCTCGCCGTCGCCCTCGAGTTCGCCTCCGGCGCCGTCGGCACCCTGCTCGGGACCTACGACTCGTCGTACGCGTACCCAGGCACCCATCTGCTCGAGGTCAACGGCACGCACGGCCGCGGGCTCGTCGAGGACACGGTGCGCAGGCTCACGCTGTCCCGCGCGGGCGACGACGTCGCCCGGGTCTGGCAGGCCGGCTACTTCGACGACGAGGCGCGAAACTTCCACGGCACCTTCGACCGGTATGTGGACCACCTGCTCGCAGCGCTGCGCGCCGGGGACCCGCCTCCTGTGCCGGCCGCGGCCGGGCGGCGTGCCCTGGCCGTCGCGCACGCGATCATCCGCTCCGGCGACGAGGGTGTGCGGATCCGGGTCTAGCCGACCTGGGCGGCCCGGGCGGCCGGCAGCCTCCGGGCAGGCCCCCGACCGCCCCGCTCAGCCCGCGAAGGTGGGCTCGGGTGCCAGACGCAGCTCGGCCGACGGGCGGCCCGCCAGGCGCACGCACACCTCGATCGCTTCGGTCAGCACGTCGAGCAGAAGCCCGTCGCGCTCCGACCCGACCCGACCGGCCAGCAGGATCAGCGACCGGTCGACGGCCGCGCGGGACAGGTCCTGGTAGCCGGATCGGGGCACACCCAGCCGGGCGGTCCAGCGCTCGGCCCAGCCGGTGGCCTCGGGGATGGCACCCAGCACCGCCGCGTTCGAGGGCCGCAGCGCCTCGCCGCTGCGCCCGTCCAGGGTCGCCAGGGCTCGGTCCAGGGTGAGCACCCCGGCCGCGAGCGTCCGAGCGCTCTCGCGGTCGGCCGCGAGCTCCAAGGCGCGGCGCGTGACCACCAGGGCTATCTCCAGGTCCCAGCGCGCCGTGTCGCCACGCAGCCCGATCACGGCCGGGATCAGCGGCACCAGACGCTGGCGCGCGGAGTCGCCCACCGTGTCGTTGACCGTGCGCGCGAGGTGAGCGAGCAGAGGGTGGGTGCAACGCGGGTGATCGCTCCAGCGCTCACCCGCGAGCAGGCTCGCCCACTCCATGAAGCAGCCGCCGTCGCTGCGGCGCCGGTGTGAACCCGGTCCGAGCACCGGGAGCGAGTCGGGAATCTGAGTCACCATGCTGGCCTCCTCGGGTGAGGCCGTCAGTTTGCGCCTGACGATTTGACCCGGCAACCGGTGTTCTTAGGCGAGACGCATGGTGACCGGCGTCGATGCCTCCATGGTGCGCGACACCGTGCACGCACGGTCGTGGGACACGGCCATGGCGCGCGGGAGCACCGTCCGCGCCACGTCGCCCTCGCTGCCCTCGGGGAACGCCACGTCGAACGTGACCACCACGTCCTCGAGGCGGTTGCCGCCCTCGGTCAGCTTCTCGGCATCGACCCGTACGGTGAACCGCTCCGGCTCGACGCGCCGGCTCGTCGCGACGTCCACGTCCACCGCCGCGCAGCCGGCGAGCGCCGCCATGAGCAGCTCCACGGGCGACATCCCACCGGCCCCGAACGCCAGCTCGACGCCGTCGGCGTTGCGCGCGAGGTACTCCCCCTGGGCGGTGCGGGTGATCGTGAGGCTGCGGTGGGTGTCAGTCATGGGATGAGTCTCCCACGGCTGGCGGTACTAGCTTGCGGTGCTCGGCACGGGGCAGGCATCGCCCGTCGAGAGCCGGCGCACCAGCGCCCAGGACAGCAACCCGACGGCGCCCACCGCCAGCCACGGCTGCACGGGGGCGAACCACTGGATCGCTCCCGTGTAGCCCAGCGCGAGCAGCGCGAGCTTGTTGCACACCGGGCACCCGACCGCCAGGAACGTCAGGAAGCCGCCTAGCGCCCCGGCACGGCCCTCACGGGTCACTTCGGCCCGCTCCTCGGCGGACCTCAGGTAGGTCGCGAACAGCATCCCGGACAGCACCGCCGTGACCACGAGGGCCGGCCACGCCCAGGCGGTGACGCCGATCTCACGTCCGAAGACCGGGTTCGGGATCATCGCCGTCGGGACCGCCACGACGAGTACGGTGAGGGCAGCGGCCACCGACGCTGTGACGTACCGGCGCACCGGCCAGGCCCGCAGCGTCGCGGCCGCCGCAGAGAACGTCACAGCGATCCGGGACCGGGGACCCAGGGCTGGGATCGACATACCCCATAGGGTATATCCCTGCAGGGTGGTCAACCACCCTGGCTTCCGCTCCACCGTGGGTGCGTGACCGGCCCCGGGGGTCGTCCGTGCGCCACGACCGACCACGGGAACGAGGACCCCAGCCATGAAGATCGTTGTCGTCGGAGGCGTTGCCGCCGGCATGTCGATCGCCGCCCGCGCCCGCCGGCTCGACGAGCTCGCCGACATCGTGGTGTTCGAGCGCGGACACCACGTCTCCTTCGCGAACTGCGGCCTGCCCTACCACATCGGCGAGACGATCAAGGAGCGCTCGCGCCTGCTCCTCCAGACGCCGCAGAGCCTGCACGAGACGCTCGACATCGACGTGCGGACCGGCGTCGAGGCCGTCTCGATCGACCGCGCGGCCAAGACGGTGCGCGCGCGGGTCGTCGACACCGGCGAGGAGTACGACGAGCCGTACGACGCGCTCGCGCTCGCGCCGGGTGCCGCACCGTTCCGGCCCCCGCTGCCGGGGATCGACCTCGACTCGATTCACGTGCTGCGCCGGATCGGCGACATGGACATCATCAAGGCCGTCGTCGACGGCGAGGGCGACAAGGCTCGAACGGGCGGAGCCAAGCACGCCGTGGTGATCGGCGCGGGCTACATCGGCCTCGAGATGGCCGAGAACCTGCACGACCGCGGCGTGAAGGTCGAGGTCGTCGAGATGGCCGACCAGATCGTCCCGCCGCTCGACCACGAGATGACCCGGGCGATGGAGAAGTACATCCAGGGCCACGGCATCACACTGCACCTCAACACGGCGGCCGCGGCGTTCACCCGCAAGGCCAACGGCCGCACCCAGGTCGAGCTGAAGAACAACACCTTCATCGAGACCGACATGGTGATCATGGCCGCCGGCGTACGACCGAGCGCCGAGCTCGCCGTCGCGGCCGGCCTTGAGATCGGCCCGCGCGGCGGCATCGTGGTCGACGAGCACATGCGCACGTCCGACCCGCACATCTGGGCCGCCGGCGACGCCGTCGAGGTGCGCCACGTCGTGCTGCCGGACAGCTGGCTCATACCGCTCGCCGGTCCCGCCAACCGCCAGGGCCGCGTCGTGGCCGAGAACATCTGCGGGCGTGACACGACCTTCGACGCGGTGCAGGGCACCAGCGTGGTCAAGGTGTTCGAGATGGTCGCGGGCGGCACCGGCGCGTCCGAGAAGCAGCTGGTCGCCGCCGACGTGCCGTTCCGCAGCGTCAGCACCCACCCGCACGGGCACGCCGGCTACTACCCCGGCACCGCGATGATGCACGTCAAAGTGCTGTTCTCCCCCGACGACGGCACGATCCTCGGTGCGCAGGTGGCCGGCTTCGACGGCGTGGACAAGCGCCTGGACGTGTTCGCCACGGCGATCCGGGCGGGCATGACGGTGCATGACCTCGAGCACCTCGAGCTGGCCTACGCCCCGCCGTTCGGCTCGGCGAAGGACCCCGTCAACATGGCCGGGTTCGTCGCGTCCAACGTGCTGCGCGGCGACCTCGAGCTCTGGTACGCCCAGGACTACCCCGAGGCCACCGACGGCGCGCGGATCATCGACGTGCGCGGGCCCGACGAGTTCGGGATCTGGCACATCCCGGGCGCGGAGAACGTGCCCCTCAAGACCCTCCGCACCGCGCAGGAGACCTGGGACAAGGACACCCCGATCCGGCTGTACTGCGCAGTCGGCTTCCGCAGCTATCTGGCGTACCGGTCACTCGTCCAGCGCGGCTTCACCGACGTCAAGACGCTGTCCGGCGGCTCGACGACGTTCCGTGCGTTCCACGACGTCGACCCGACGGCGATGGAGTCGACCACGCCGATGATCTCCTACGCCGAGGAGGCGAGCAGCCCGACGGCCGGTCCGACCGGCGTGGTGGTCGACCTGGACTGCACCGGCCTGGCCTGCCCCGGGCCGATCATGCGGCTGACCAAGACCATGCTCACCATGGCCCCCGGCGACGAGGTGCTCGCCCACGTCTCCGACCCGGGCTTCGCGCTCGACGCCCCCGCGTGGGCGCAGCGCAACGGCCACCAGCTGGTCGAGATCACGCCCGAGGGGCCCGGCTACGCCGCCAAGTTCCGCAAGGGCGGCCCGCTGCTGGGCGGCGCGGCGGCGCGGATCAAGGACAAGAAGGCCTTCGTCGTGTTCTCCGGCGAACTGGACAAGCTGCTCGCGGCGTTCATCATCGCCAACGGCGCGGTCGCGATGGGCGACGAGGTGTCGATGTTCTTCACGTTCTGGGGGCTGAACGCGCTCAGGCGGCCGGACGCCCCCAAGAGCGAGAAGTCCGCGCTCGAGCGCGCGTTCGGCGTCATGATGCCCTCCGGCCCGGACGCCATGCCGCTGTCGACCATGAACATGCTGGGCGGCGGCCCCGCGATGATCAAGAAGGTCATGCGGGACCACAACGTGCCGAGCCTGCCGGAGCTGATCGGGGCGGCCAAGGCGTCCGGGGTCCGGATGGTCGCGTGCACGATGACCATGGACCTGCTGGGCATCCGCGAGGAGGACCTCATCGACGGTGTCGAGCTCGGCGGCGTCGCGACCTTCCTGGGCGAGGCCAACGAGTCCAACGGCCGCTTCTTCATCTAGCACCACGGTCTCCGGCCACCACGGTCTCCGGGCTGCAAGGCCCGGAGACCGTGGTGCGGCCCGTGCCGGGGGCGGCGCTGCCCCGCGTCCCGGCCAGGTGCCGCTCGTCCCCACCAAGATCAGCGGCTCTCGGCGCAGATCGGTGCCCTATGCGCCAGGGCCGGCCGAGAACTGGCGATCATGGAAGCCAGCTGGCTGTGCGCTGCGTGCTGCGTGCTGCTCGCCGACCCCTCGGGTCCGAGACCCCGGACAGACGAAGATCGCCAGTTCTCGGTCCGATGCGGCGCCATAAGCACCGATCAGCGCCGAGAACTGGCGATCTTGGAGTGAGGGTCAGGTCCCGACGCGGTGCACGAGCAGCGAGTTCGTGGTGCCGGGGATACCCACCGGGGCGCCGAACACGATGATCACCAGGTCGCCGGTCTCGGCCAGGCCGTGCTGCCGCAGGGTCTGGTTGACCTGCACCACCATCGCGTCGGTGTGCGCGACGGTCTGCACCTGGTAGGTCTGCACGCCCCAGGTCAACGCGAGCCGGTTGCGGATGTCGCCGTCCGGGGTGAGCGCCAGCATCGGGATCTGGGACCGCAGCCGGGACACCCGCCGCGCCGTGTCGCCGGACTGGGTGAAGGTCACCAGGTACTTGACGCCCAGCGTCTCGCCGACGTCGACCGCAGCGTGCGTGATCGCACCCGACCGGGTCTTCGGGCTCCAGCCGAGCGGCGCGATCCGGTCGCCGCCCATGGTCTCGGTGGTGTCGATGATCCGCGCCATGGTGCGCACGGCCTCGATGGGGTACTCGCCGACGCTGGTCTCGCCGGAGAGCATCACGGCGTCCGCACCGTCGAGCACGGCGTTGGCGCAGTCCGACGCCTCGGCGCGGGTGGGTCGCGGCGCCGAGATCATCGACTCCAGCACCTGCGTGGCCACGATGACCGGCTTGGCCGAGCGGCGCGCGAGCTCGATCGCGCGCTTCTGCACCAGCGGGACCTGCTCGAGCGGGAGCTCGACGCCCAGGTCGCCTCGGGCGACCATGATGCCGTCGAACGCGTCGACGATCTCGGCGAGGTTGTCCACCGCCTGCGGCTTCTCGATCTTGGCGAGCACCGGGACCTTGTGGTGCTCCTCGGCCATGATCAGCGCGACGTCGTCGTAGTCCGCGGCGGACCGCACGAACGACAGGGCGATGAAGTCGGCGCCCTGCGCCAGACCCCAGCGCAGGTCCTCCTTGTCCTTCTCCGACAGCGCCGGGACGCTCACGGCGACGCCGGGCAGGTTGAGGCCCTTGTTGTTGGAGACCGGGCCGCCGACCTCCACCTTGGTCACCACGCGAGGTCCGTCGACCTCGACGATCCGCACCGCCACGCGGCCGTCGTCGATGAGGATCCGGTCGCCGACGCGAGCGTCGCCCGGCAGGCCCTTGTAGGTGGTCGAGACCAGCTCCTTGGTGCCCGGCACGTCCTCGGTGGTGATGGTGAAGGTGTCACCGTCTGCCAGCTCGTGCTTGCCCTCCGTGAACCGGCCGAGCCGGATCTTCGGGCCCTGGAGGTCCACCAGCACGGCCACCGCACGGCCGGCGGCCTTGGCCGCCTCACGGACCTGCTTGATGAGGGCCTCGTGCTCCGCGGCCTCGCCGTGGCTGCGGTTGATCCGCGCCACGTCCATCCCCGCATCGACCAGGGCCTGGATCATCTCAGGGGTCGCCGTCGCCGGACCCAACGTGCACACGATCTTCGCTCTACGCATGTCTTCAGCCTATGCCCTCAGTCATGGGACCTCTTCATGTCGACGCGCCTGGTGCGCGGCGTTCACCTGCTCGTCGCCGGCCCGCCTCTCAGGCTCGCAGCGGACGGTCGGTCGGCGCGATCGGACGGTGCAGCTCCGAGGAGCCACGAAGCCAGGCGTCCACGCCGGCAGCCGCCGCGCGACCCTCGGCGATCGCCCACACGATCAGCGACTGCCCCCGGCCGGCGTCCCCCGCGACGAACATACCGGGCACCGACGTGGCGTAGTCGTCGCCCCGCGTGATCGTGCCCAGCGCCGTGAGGTCCGCGCCGGTCTGCTCGACCAGCGTGCCGGTCTCCGGACCGGTGAACCCCATCGCGAGCAGCACCAGGTCGGCCGGGATCTCCCGCTCGGTGCCCTCGACCGGCGCGAACCGCCCGTCCGGGGTCCGCTCGACGGTCGCCAGGCGCAGCGCCCGGACCCGCCCCTGCTCGTCCCCGACCAGCTCGGTGGTCGACGCCTGGTACTCCCGCGTGCCGCCCTCCTCGTGCGAGGTCGAGACCTTGAAGGTCATCGGGTAGGTGGGCCAGGGCTGGTTCTCCGGCCGCTCCACGGGCGGCTGCGGCACGATCTCCAGCGAGGTCACGGAGGTGGCCCCGTGCCGCAGCGAGGTGCCGACGCAGTCCGAGCCGGTGTCGCCGCCGCCGATCACCACGACGTGCTTGCCCGTCGCGGTGATCTGGTCGGGCACGTCGTCCCCGGCCCGGACCTTGTTGTTCTGGGTCAGGAACCGCACAGCGGGCACCACGCCGTCCAGGTCGGAGCCCTGCACGGTGAGCAGGCGCGGCGTCGTGGACCCGATGGTGACCAGCACGGCGTCGTAGCGTGCGAGCAGCTCGGTCCAGGTGATGTCCTTGCCGACCTCGACGCCCGTGCGGAACCGGGTGCCCTCGGCCTCCATCTGCGCGATGCGCCGGTCGATCAGGCTCTTCTCGAGCTTGAAGTCCGGCACCCCGTAACGCAGCAGGCCGCCGATCCGGTCGGCGCGCTCGAACACCGCGACGGTGTGGCCGGCGCGGGTCAGCTGCTGCGCCGCGGCCAGGCCCGAGGGGCCCGACCCCACCACTGCCACCGTCTGGCCGGTGAGGAAGTGCGGCACCTGCGGGGTGATCAGCCCCCGGGCGAACGCCTCCTCCACGATCGTGATCTCGACGTTCTTGATGGTCACCGGCGGGGCGTTGATGCCCAGCACGCACGCGGTCTCGCACGGCGCGGGGCAGATCTTGCCGGTGAACTCCGGGAAGTTGTTCGTGGCGTGCAGGCGGTCGCTGGCCTCGGCCCACTGCCCGCTCCACACCAGGTGGTTCCACTCCGGGATGAGGTTGCCCAGCGGACACCCGGAGTGGCAGAACGGGATGCCGCAGTCCATGCACCGACCCGCCTGGCGCCCGACCACGCCGAGCTCGTCGGGCTCCCGGGTGCGCTCGGCCACGACGTCGCGGTAGTCCTTGAGCCGTACGGGAACGGGACGATAGGGCGGGAGCTCGCGCTCGCGCACCTTGAGGAAGCCTCTGGGGTCAGCCACGGGACACCTCCAGGATCTGGTCCCAGACGCCCGGCGCGTGCACGTCGAGGCCGTCGGCCTCGGCCTGCGCGAGCGCGGTGCGCATCCGGTCGTACTCGGTGGGCAGGACCCGGGTGAACCGGGCGAACGCCGCGGGCAGGTCGGCGAGCAGCTCGGCGGCGCGCCGCGAGCCGGTCTCCTCCGCGTGCTGGCGCAGCAGGGTCTCGACCAGCTCCTCGTCCGGCGGTGTCAACGCCGTGAGCCGGAGGGCGCCAGTGCTGAGCGCAGTGCCGTTCACCGCCCCGTCGCGCAGGTCCAGCACGTACGCCACACCGCCGGACATGCCGGCACCGAAGTTGCGCCCGGTGGGACCGATCACCATCACCGTGCCACCGGTCATGTACTCGCAGCCGTGGTCACCGACGCCCTCGACGACCAGGGTCGCGCCGGAGTTGCGGACCGCGAACCGCTCGCCGACCACACCGCGCAGCAGGACCTGGCCCGCCGTCGCGCCGTAGCCGATGACGTTGCCGGCGATGATGTCCCGGTCGCCGAGCACCGACGCGAGGTCCGGCCGTACGACGATGCGCCCACCGGACAGACCTTTGGCGACGTAGTCGTTGGCATCGCCGTACAGCCGCAGCGTGATGCCACGAGGCACGAACGCCCCGAACGACTGTCCTGCGGAGCCGGTGAGCGTGACGTCGATCGTGCCGTCCGGCAGTCCTTCGCCGAGATACCGCTTGGTGACCTCGTGGCCGAGCATCGTGCCCACCGTGCGGTTGACGTTGCGCACCGGCAGCTCGATCTTCACCGGCTGGCCGTTGTCGAGCGCGTCGGCCGCCAGCGCGATGAGCCGGTTGTCCAGCGCCCGTTCCAGGCCGTGGTCCTGGCTCTTGGTGCAGTGCACGTCCGAGCCGGGCCGCGGCGCGACCGCCTGCAGCACAGGACCCAGGTCCAGCCCTGACGCCTTCCAGTGGTCGATCGCCGCCCTGGTGTCCAGGGACTCCACGTGCCCGACGGCCTCGGCGATCGAGCGGAACCCGAGCGCGGCCAGGTGCTCGCGCACCTCGATGGCGATGTACTCGAAGAACGTCTCGACGAATTCCGGCTTGCCGTCGAACCGGGCCCGCAGCTCCGGGTTCTGCGTCGCCACGCCCACCGGGCAGGTGTCCAGGTGACAGACCCGCATCATGATGCAGCCGCTGACCACCAACGGAGCGGTGGCGAAGCCGAACTCCTCGGCGCCGAGCAGCGCCGCCACCACCACGTCGCGACCGGTCTTGAGCTGGCCGTCGACCTGCACCGAGATCCGATCGCGCAGGTCGTTGAGCACGAGGGTCTGCTGGGTCTCGGCCAGGCCGATCTCCCACGGGGTGCCGGCGTGCTTGAGCGAGGTCAGCGGGCTGGCCCCGGTGCCGCCGTCGTGCCCGGAGATCAGCACCACGTCCGCGTGCGCCTTGGACACGCCCGCGGCCACCGTGCCGACGCCGAACTCGCTGACCAGCTTGACGTGCACGCGCGCCTCGGGGTTGGCGTTCTTCAGGTCGTGGATGAGCTGGGCGATGTCCTCGATCGAGTAGATGTCGTGGTGCGGCGGCGGGCTGATCAGCCCGACGCCGGGCGTGGAGTGCCGGGTCCTGGCGATCCACGGGTAGACCTTCTCGCCGGGCAGCTGCCCGCCCTCACCGGGCTTGGCGCCCTGCGCCATCTTGATCTGCAGGTCGGTCGCGTTGGTCAGGTACTCCGAGGTCACACCGAACCGTCCGGATGCGACCTGCTTGATCGCGCTGCGCCGCTCGGGGTCGTACAGGCGCTCGGGGTCCTCACCACCCTCACCGGTGTTCGACCGGGCGCCGAGGTGGTTCATCGCGATGGCCAGCGTCTGGTGCGCCTCCATCGAGATCGAGCCGTAGGACATCGCGCCGGTCGAGAACCGCTTGACGATCTCGCTGACCGGCTCGACCTCGTCCAGCGGCACCGGCGGGCGAACGCCGTCGGCGAAGCGCAGCAGGCCGCGCAGCGTCATGAGCCGCTCGGACTGCTCGTCGACCCGGTGGGTGTACTGCCGGAACACGTCGAGCTGACGCGTCCGGGTCGAGTGCTGCAGGCGGAACACCGTCTCGGGGTCGAACAGGTGCTCGGCGCCGTCCCGACGCCACTGGTACTCGCCGCCCACGTTGAGCCGGCGGTGCGCCTGCGGGTTGCCCGACGCCGGGTAGGCGTCGGCGTGCCGTTCGGCGACCTCGGCCGCGATGACGTCAAGGCCCACGCCGCCCAGCCGGCTGGTGGTGCCCGCGAAGAACCGGTCGATCACCTCGTGCGAGAGCCCCACGGCCTCGAACACCTGGGCGCCGCGGTAGGACGCGATGGTCGAGATCCCCATCTTGCTCATCACCTTGAGCACGCCCTTGCCGAGCGCCTTGATGAGGTTCGCCACGGCGTCCTGTGGCGACAGGTCCAGGGTGCCGTCCTTGGCCATGCCCTCGACCGTCTCCATCGCCAGGTACGGGTTGACCGCGGCGGCGCCGTAACCGATGAGAAGGGCCACGTGGTGCGTCTCGCGCACGTCGCCGGCCTCGACCACCAGGCTCACCCGGGTGCGCGTGTGGTTGCGCAGCAGGTGGTGGTGGACCCCACTGGACAGCAGCAGGGACGGGATCGGGGCGTAGTCGGCGTCGGAATCACGGTCGGACAGGATGATGAAGTTCTTGCCGTCCGCGATCGCCTGGTCGACCTCGGCGAAGATCTCGTCGAGCCGGTCGGAGAGGGCCTGGGCGCCGCCGTCGACCTTGTACAGGCCGCGCACGGTGTGGGCCCGGAAGACGCTCCGCAGCTCCGGCGCCTTGTCGATCCGGATGATCTTGGCCAGCTCGTCGTTGGTCAGTACCGGGAAGGGCAGGACGAGCTTGCGGGCGTGCTCGGGCAGGTCCTCGAGCAGGTTGGGCTCGGGCCCCAGTGCGCCGCCGATCGACGTGACCAGCTCCTCGCGGATCGCGTCCAGCGGCGGGTTGGTCACCTGCGCGAACATCTGGGTGAAGTAGTCGAAGATCAGCCTCGGCCGCGAGGACAGCACCGCGATCGGGGTGTCGGTGCCCATCGCACCGATCGGCTCGACGCCCTTGGCGGCCATCGGGCCCAGCAGGATCTTCAGCTCCTCCTCGGTGTACCCGAAGGCTCGCTGGCGCCGGCGGACCGAGGCGAACGAGTGGTCCACGTGCTCACGCTCGGGCAGCTCCGGCAGGAACACCGAGTGCTGCTCGATCCACTGCGCGTACGGACGCTGCGCCGCGAGCTGGGACTTGACCTCGTCGTCGGAGATCACGCGGCCCTGACCGGTGTCGACCAGGAACATCCGGCCGGGCTCGAGCCGGCCCTTGCGCACCACCGTCGCCGGGTCGAGGTCGAGCACGCCGGCCTCGCTGGCCAGCACGACCAGGCCGTCGTCGGTGATCCAGTACCGCCCCGGCCGCAGGCCGTTGCGGTCGAGCACGGCGCCGATCACCGTGCCGTCGGAGAACGCCATCGCGGCGGGGCCGTCCCACGGCTCCATGAGCGTGGAGTGGTACTGGTAGAACGCCCGTCGGTCGGGGTCCATCTCGGCGTGGTTCTCCCACGCCTCCGGGATCATCATCAGCATGGCGTGCGGCAGTGACCGCCCCGCCAGGTGCAGCAGCTCGAGGACCTCGTCGAACGCCGCGGAGTCCGAGGCGTCGGGCGTGCACACCGGCATCAGGGGCCCGAGGTCGCCCAGCGCCTCGCTGCGCAACGTGGACTGCCGCGCGGCCATCCAGTTCCGGTTTCCGCGCAGGGTGTTGATCTCGCCGTTGTGCGCCAGGTTGCGGAACGGCTGGGCCAGCGGCCACGACGGGAACGTGTTGGTCGAGAAGCGCGAGTGCACCAGCGCCAGCTCGGAGGCGTACCGCGGGTCGGACAGGTCGGCGAAGAAGGGCTCGAGCTGACCGGTGGTGAGCATCCCCTTGTAGGTGATGGTCCGCGCGGACAGCGACGCGAAGTACAGCCCCAGCTCGTGCTCGGCGCGCTTGCGCACCCGGAACGTGCGGCGGTCCAGGTCGATGCCGGCGAGCCGACGCTCGGGGTCGGCCACGAAGAGCTGGCGGAACACCGGCATCGTGGACCGAGCGATCGAGCCGACCAGGTCCGCGGTCACCGGCACGTCGCGCCAGGCGAGCACCTCGAGGCCCTCGGCGACCACCAGCGCCTCGACGCCGTGCTCGGTGCGGGCCCGCTCGGCCGGGTCGGTGGGCAGGAACGCCGTGCCGACCGCGTAGTGCCCTGCCGGGGGGAGCTCGACGTGCACCACGTCGCGCAGGAAGGCGTCCGGGATCTGCGTCAGGATCCCCGCACCGTCACCGGTGTCCTTCTCGGCGCCGACCGCGCCGCGGTGGTCGAGGTTGAGCAGCGCCGTCAGACCTGCGTCGACGATGTCCCGGCCCGGCGTGCCGCGCAGCGTCGCCACGAAGGCGACACCGCAGTTGTCGTGCTCGGCTGCCGGGTCGTACAGCCCCTCGGGCACCGGGTGGAGCGGCCGGGTCATCTGCACCGTCCTCGCAACGGCCCGGGCGAGCCCGGGGACGTGGTCAGGAAACTGTCCTGGGGCGTCGTCGCCCGGATCGCGGCGACGATACCTGGTCGCGCCGCACAGCCATACTCGGCGACCGCCGGACGGCGGTGCACGCGTATGCCTCAGGCTTCCGGGTCCGAGGCCTCGTGTGCCGTGTCCCCTGGTGCTGCGACAAGCACCGTGGTCTCGCGCCCAGGGTGACGACGCCCGACCACGACGAAGGCTACCAGCGCGCCCAGGAACACCAGGATGGAGGTCCAGACGTTGAGGCGCAGGCCGAAGAAGGTGTGCGCCGGGTCGATCCGGAGCATCTCGATCCACACCCGGCCGCTGGTGTAGGCCATCACGTAGGCCCAGAACACCCGCCCGTGGCCCAGCCTCAGGCGACGCTCGAGCCAGACGATGAACACCGCGGCCGCCAGGTTCCAGATCATCTCGTACAGGAACGTCGGGTGGAACAGCGTGCCGGCGGGGTAGCCGGCCGGGAACTCCGGGGCGTTCGGGCTGATCTCCAGGCCCCACGGCAGGGTCGTCGGCCCGCCGAACAGCTCCTGGTTGAAGTAGTTGCCGATCCGGCCGATCGCCTGTGCGACCAGCAGCGCAGGCGCGACCACGTCCGCGAACACCACGAAGCTGACACCCTGACGCCTGGCGCCGATCCAGGCACCGACCGCACCCAGGGCGACAGCGCCCCAGATGCCCAGGCCGCCCTCCCAGATGAACAGCGCCCGCACCGGGTCGCCGTGGACGCCGAAGTACGCGTCCGGTGAGCTGATCACGTGGTACAGCCGCCCGCCGACGATGCCGAACGGCACCGCCCAGAAGCTGATCTCCAGCACGGTGTCGGGGTCGCCGCCCCGGGCGGCCCAGCGTCGCCGCGCGATCCAGATCGCCACGACGATGCCGATCATGATCGCGATCGCGTAGGCACGGATCGGGAACACCCCGATGTACCAGACGTTCTGCGACGGGCTGGGGATGGCCGAGGGGAGCAGCATGGACGCCGCGGCAGTGATGCTCATGTCGTGGGTCATCGTCGCACGGAAGTCACCGTCGCGCGGACGCGACCCCTGCCGCAAGCTCCGCGGCCAGACCGGCCAGCTCCCGGCGCCCCGCAGCCGGGTCCGGGGCGTCGAGCAGGGTCCGCACCAGCGCGCTGCCCACGATGACCCCGTCGGCGAACGTGGCCACCTGGGCGGCCTGCTCGGGCGTGGACACGCCCACACCGACGCAGACCAGGTCGGCGCCGGCCGCCCGGGTGTCGGCGACGAGCTGTTCGGCCCGCTCCCCCACCTGGGCGCGGGCACCGGTCACGCCCATGGTCGAGGCCGCATAGACGAAGCCCCGCGAGGCGGCCGCGGTCAGCGCCAGGCGCTCCGGTGTGGAGCTCGGCGCCACGAGGAACACCCGGTCCAGGTCGTGCTGCTCCGCCGCGGCCAACCACTGCGCACCCTCGTCGGGGATCAGGTCCGGCGTGATGAGCCCCGCACCGCCGGCCGCGGCGAGGTCCCGCGCGAACGGCTCGACGCCGTAGCGCAAGACCGGGTTCCAGTAGGTCATCACCAGCACCGGCACGCCGGTGGCGGCGATCTGCTCGACCGCCCCGAACACCTCGCGCACGCGGGTGCCGCCGGCCAGGGCGTGCTCCACGGCCCGCTGGATCGTGGGCCCGTCCATCACCGGGTCGGTGTAGGGCACGCCCAGCTCGACGACGTCCACACCGGCCTCGACCATCGCCCGTGCGGCGGCCACCGAGCCGGCCACGTCGGGGTAGCCCAGCGGGAGGTACCCGACGAGCGCGGCGCGGCCCTGGTCGCGCAGCTCATGCAGCCGCGTGGCGGTGCGGCTGCCGGTCGCCGTGCCGGTCACGACTCGTGCTCCTCGAGCAGACCGAACCACTGCGCCGCGGTCTCCACGTCCTTGTCGCCGCGGCCGGACAGGTTGATCAGGATCAGCGGGTCGTGGTCGAGGTCCCACGAGGCGAGCTCCGGCCCGAGCGCGAGCACACCGGCCAGCGCGTGGGCGGACTCGATCGCCGGGATGATCCCCTCGGTGCGGCACAGCAGGCTGAACGCGTCCATCGCCTCGGTGTCGGTCACCGGGCGGTACGTGGCCCGCCCCAGGCCGTGCAGCCACGCGTGGGCCGGCCCGACGCTCGGGTAGTCCAGGCCGGCCGAGACCGAGTGGGTGGGCAGGGTCTGCCCGTCGTCGTCCTGGAGCAGGTAGGACCGCGCACCGTGCAGCACCCCCGGCGCCCCGCCGGAGAACCGCGACGCATGACGGCCGGAGTCCACGCCCTCGCCACCGGCCTCGAAGCCGAACAGACGGACCCCCGGCTCGTCGAGGAACGCGTTGAAGATGCCCATCGCGTTCGACCCGCCACCCACGCACGCCGCGACTGCATCCGGCAGGCGCCCGGTCTCCTCGGCGAGCTGCGCCCTGGCCTCCTCACCGATCACCCGGTGGAAGTCGCGCACCATCTCGGGGAACGGGTGGGGGCCTGTCACCGTTCCGAGCAGGTAGTGCGTCGTCTCGACGTTGGCGACCCAGTCCCGCAGCGCCTCGTTGATCGCGTCCTTGAGGGTGCGCGAGCCGATCCGGACGGGCACGACCTCGGCACCGAGCAGCCGCATCCGGGCCACGTTGAGGGCCTGGCGGCGGGTGTCCTCCTCGCCCATGTAGACCGTGCACTCCAGGTCCAGCAGCGCCGCCGCCGTCGCGGTGGCCACCCCGTGCTGCCCTGCGCCGGTCTCGGCGATGACGCGCCTCTTGCCCATCCGCTTGACCAGCAGGGCCTGGCCCAGCACGTTGTTGATCTTGTGCGAGCCGGTGTGGTTGAGGTCCTCGCGCTTGAGGAAGACCCGCGACCGCCCGCCGACGTGCGCGGCGAACCGGGGCACCTCGGTCAGGGGGCTCGGTCGCCCGGAGTACGTGCGGTGCAGGCGCTCGAGCTCGGCGCCGAACGCCGGGTCGGCGAGCGCCTTGTGGTACGCGGTGTCGAGCTCGTCGAGCGCCGCAATGAGAGCCTCAGGGACGAACCGGCCGCCGAACTCCCCGAAGTACGGCCCGGTCTGCTCGGCCAACGGGCCGCGCTCCCCCAACGCCGCGACCGCCCGCCGCAGCGCCGCCGAGGCCGGGGCGCCACCGCGTGCAGGGGGTGTGGACGTCACTGACGGACCGCCCGCAGCGACGGGTGCGCGCCCGCGGCCACGAGGTCGGCCACCGCGGCGCGCGGGTCCTTGCCGGTGACCAGTGACTCGCCCACGAGCACCGCGTCGGCGCCGGAGCGAGCGTGGTCCATGACGTCGTGCGGGCCGCGCACGCCCGACTCCGCGATCCGCACGATCCCGGGCGGGATCAGCGGGGCGACCCGGGCGAAGGTCGTGCGGTCCACCTCGAGGGTCTTGAGGTTGCGGGCGTTCACCCCGAGGCACCGGGCCCCGGCGTCCAGCGCGCGGGACACCTCCTCGCCGTCGTGCACCTCGACCAGGGCGGTCATGCCCAGGGAGTGCACGCGCTCGACGAGCGAGGTGAGCACCGTCTGCTCGAGCGCGGCGACGATGAGCAGCACGATGTCCGCCCCGTGCGCCCGCGACTCCCAGACCTGGTACGGCGTGACCACGAAGTCCTTGCGCAGCACGGGGATGTCCACCGCGGCGCGCACCGCGTCGAGGTCCGCCAGCGAGCCGCCGAAGCGCCGCTGCTCGGTGAGGACCGAGATCGCCAGGGCACCGCCGGCCTCGTACTCGGCGGCGAGTGCCGCCGGGTCGGCGATCGGAGCCAGGTTGCCCTTGCTCGGGCTCGACCGCTTGACCTCGGCGATCACGCCGACGGCGGCGTCGTCGTGCAGCCGCGCCAGCGCGTCCTTGGCCTCCGGGAGCCGAGCGGCACGCTCCTTCACCGCGGCGAGCGGGAGGGCTTCCTCACGGCGTGCCAGGTCGGCACGGACACCCGCGACGATCTCGTCGAGCACCGACATCCGAACCCACCTCCTGCCCCCAGGCACCTGTGGCCATCGTAGGGGCCGGGCAGCAGTGCTCCCGACCTGCCCGATCCGCGAGACTCAGGCGTCCTTCGCGGGGGGCGATCCCTCGGAGGGCTGGCCGAGGCCGAGCCACCGCATCACGCGACCGACCACGAGCCCGAGGGCCGCGATCCCGAGGCCCACCCAGAACAGCCACGGCTGCGCAGCCATCACCGCGAGGCCCGCCACGAGCGCGCCGACCATGATCACCGTGACCGTGACCCAGGCCGCGCGGGTGTTGCCGTGGTTGGCCGGTGGCGCGGGTGGCAGCGCGGGACGCTCGCCGGGTCCGCTCGACTGGGTCATCGTTCCTCCGTTGCCTCGGTGTGCGCCGAGAATAGCCGCTTCAGGTCGGGTCTTCTCCGCGGCTGAGTGCGTCCCAGGCCGCGCCCGGCTCCATGGTGCCGGGCTCGACGTCCGCGCCGGGGCCGTTCGCGGACGGGGAGACCGCCGGCGGGGTCCCCGGGACCGGCTCGCCGGTCTCATGCCGCCCCGACGGGCCCTGCCACCGCCGGGCACTGACCGCGGCGACCACCGCGACCGCGCCCGCCAGCGCGCCCAGCGCCGCGGCGATCCATGGCCAGGCGGTCACCACCACGGCGTCCACCGTGGAGACGCCCACCTGCTCGGCCGCCGCCGAGCCGAGCACCGTCACCGCACGTCCCGGCGCTGTCACGGCCGCGACCACCACCAGCGCGCCGGCCAGCACCGCCACCGCGGCGGCCACGACAACCCCGGCACGCCGGGCCAGGGCGAGCGCGAGAGCCGCAGCGGCCACGACGAGCCCGCCGGCTGCGACGCCCGGGGCCGCCTGCCCGCCGGCGACGCTCACCGGGACGACGCTCGCGACCGCGCTGGAGGTCTGGGCGCGCATCCACACGGGCGCGGACGTGGCCACGACGGCCACCGCCACGGCGAGCAGGGCCAGCACTGCGGTGCGGCGGTTCACGAGGCCGCCGGACGCAACCGCGCGGCCAGCTGGACCGCGCGCACCGCGGCGGCCGCCTTGTTGCGGGCCTCGAACCACTCGGTGGCCGGTACCGAATCGGCCACGATCCCCGCGCCGGCCTGCACGCTCGCGCGGCCGTCCCGGATCAGCGCGGTGCGGATCGCGATCGCCATGTCCATGTCCCCGGCGAAGTCGAAGTAGCCGACCGTTCCGCCGTAGATGCCCCGACCGGCCGGCTCGAGCTCGTCGATCAGGGCGATCGCCCGGGGCTTGGGCGCGCCGGACAGCGTCCCGGCCGGGAACGTGGCGACCAGCGTCTGGAGCGCCGTCGCCCCGGCCCTCAGGCGCCCGACCACCGTCGAGCACAGATGCATGATGTGGCTGAAGCGCCGCACCGCCATGAACTCGACCACCTCCACCGATGTCGGCTCGCACACCTTGACCAGGTCGTTGCGGGACAGGTCCACGAGCATGACGTGCTCGGCGCGCTCCTTGGGGTCGGCGAGCAGCTCCGCGGCGAGCTCGGCGTCGGCCTCCGGCGAGCCCCCGCGCGGGCGGGAACCGGCGATGGGGTAGGTGAGCACGCGCCCATCCTCGACCCGGACCAGCGTCTCGGGGCTGGAGCCCACCACCGCGAGGTCCCGGCCGTCCGGGTCCGACAGGTGCAGGAAGTACATGTATGGGCTCGGGTTGAGCGTGCGCAGCACGCGGTACACGTCCAGCGGGTCGGCCGGGCAGTCCAGGTCCGCGCGCTGGGACAGCACGACCTGGAACACCTCGCCGTCGCGGATCGCCTCCTTGCCGGCGCGCACGGACGCCTCGTACTCCTCACGGGTGGAGCGGAACTCCAGCTCCGGCTCGGGGACGTCGGCGACCACGCCGGGCACGGCCGGCTCGTGCCGGGCGAGGCCCTGCTGCATCGCGTCGAGCCGGCGCACGGCGTCGGCCCAGGCCTCGTCCACGCGCTCGTCGGTCCCGTCGGTGTTGATCGCGTTGGCGATCAGCCACACCGAGCCGTCCACGTGGTCCACCGCCGCGAGGTCGCTGGCCAGGCAGAGCACCAGCTCGGGCACGCCGAGCTCGTCGGGCGCCTCGGCGGGCAGCGTCGGCTCCCAGTGCCGCACGATCTCCCAGCCCAGCGTGCCCACCAGCCCGCCGGTCAGCGGCGGCAGGCCGGCCAGCGCCGGCGTGCGCAGGGCCTCGAGCGTGCCGGCCAGCACGTCGAGCACGTCGCCCTCGCGCGGCACGCCCACCGGGACGTCGCCGGACCAGTGGGGCCGGCCGTCGGCCACCGAGAGGGTCGCGCGCGAGGCGACCCCGACGAACGACCACCGCGCCCACGTCCCGTCGACCTCGGCCGACTCGAGGATGAACGTGCCGGACCGACCCTGGGCGAGCGTCCGGTACAGGCCCACCGGGGTCAGCTCGTCGGCCAGCAACCGTCGCACCACCGGGACCACCCGGCGGTCGGCGGCCAGCTCGCGGAACTCCAGCAACGACGGCCAGGTCGTGCCCCAGGCGAGCGGCTGCGGGACCGCGGGCGTCACGGCCCGACCGCCGCGCCGAGGTCGCCGCCCGCGTCGAAACAGCTCCGGGCGCCGGTGTGGCACGCCGCGCCGACCTGGTCGACCCGCACCAGCAGCGCGTCGCCGTCGCAGTCCAGCTGCACCGACCTCACGTGCTGCACGTTCCCGGAGGTGTCCCCCTTGCGCCAGTAGGTCTGCCGCGAGCGGCTCCAGAACGTCACGCGCCCGGTGGTCAGGGTGCGGTCCAGGGCCTCGTCGTCCATCCAGCCGACCATCAGCACCTCGCCCGTGTCGTGCTGCTGCACCACGGCGCAGACCAGACCCGCGTCGTCGCGCTTGAGACGGGCGGCCACCGAGGGGTCGAGAGTCACCGGACGATCCTGCCACGGCGCGCGCGTGCGGCGACGGCGCAGGGGTTGACACGAGACGGAACGGGTCAATACTTAGTCATATGCCTAAGCATTCGGCCCCGCTGGACCTCGCGTTCCACGCCCTGGCCGACCCGTCGCGTCGCGCGATCGTCGACCGGCTCACCCGCGGGCCCGCGTCGGTGAGCGAGCTCGCGGCGCCGCTGGGCATGGCACTGCCCACGGTGACCCAGCACCTCGCCGTCCTGGAACGCAGCGGCGTGGTCCGCTCCCGTAAGCACGGCCGGACGCGCATCTGTCGGCTCGGTGGCGGCGGGCTGGATCTCGCCGAACGCTGGATCACCGACCGGCGCCTGGAGGCCGAGCGCCGGCTCGACCGCCTCGGCGCGTGGCTCGCCGCGAGCGACGCCGGTCCGGACGCACCTCGGCCCGACCGCGCTGCCCCCGACCACTCCGCACCCGCCCGACCTGCACCCGGATCCGCCGCGCCTCAGCGTGGCACCGACGAGAGGACCCAGCCATGACCACAGCCGCCGCCCGTTCCGTCCGGCACGACACCTTCGTGCTCGAACGCACCTACCCGGCCGACGTCGCCCGCGTCTGGACCGCGTTCGCCGACCCCGAGGCGAAGGCTGCGTGGTTCGGCGCGCCCGACGGCGCGACGACCGAGCGCGCGGTGGACTTCCGGGTCGGCGGGCGCGAGGTGAGTGAAGCCGTGTTCGACGGCACCAGCCACCGCTTCGAAGCGGCCTACTTCGACATCGTCGACCAGTCCCGGATCGTCTACGCGTACGACCTGTACGTAGCCGGCGTGAAGCTCTCCACGTCACTGACCACGATCGAGCTGCACGACGAGGGCTCCGCCACACGCCTGGTGTTCACCGAGCACGGCGCCTTCTACGACGGCCACGAGGAGCCCGGCCAGCGCCGCGACGGCACGGAGCAGCTCCTTGAGACGCTAGCCGCAGCCCTCGCCACCTGACGCACGGGGTGCGGCGCGGCGCGCGCCTCGCGCCCGGCTCCCCGTTGCGCACGCACGGCGCCCGAACGGACCGGCCCCCCATCAGCCCGCGAGGTCGCAGCTCCACGGCCCCGCCACCAGTGTTCCGCGGTGCTCGCCGATGGGCGTTCGCTGAGGCGCATCTCGCCGGCGCGGTCCCGGCGCCCTACGCGCTGAAGAGGGGCTCAGACACCGATCCGTGCGGGGCCGTCCACACTGCGGACGCCAATCCGGGCCTCCGACACGCTTCGCCGCGTCGGGCGCCGAGACCACCCCGGCTGCTCGACGCACGCTCATGGCCGCTGTCGGCGCGGCACCGAGCGTCGTGGATGTCGTCGTCGGGCACGTGCCACGACGGTGCGAGCACCGTCATGCGTTGGGCGCCGGGCGCTCGTCGCAGTCGTGTCGGGGAGACTGGGGTGAACATCGACCGTAGCTTCGACAAGGAGTCAGCCGTGCCCGAGGGAACCGTCCGCTGGTTCGATGCCGACCGGGGGTTCGGTTTCATCGCCCTCGGGCAGGAGGAAGAGGACCTGTTCGTGCATGCGTCCGAGATCGTCAGCGGCGATGCGACGAAGCTGCTCCGCGAGGGGCAGGTGGTCGAGTTCGAGATCGGTGAGGGGGACCGCGGCCCGCAGGCGCGCCGGGTCCGGGTCACGGGCGATCAGGCCGCCGACGCACCGGTGGGCGTGCTCGGCACAGTCGCCTGGTACGAGCCTGCCAAGGGGTACGGCTTCATCACGCCCGACGGCGGTGGTGCCGAGATCTTCGTGCACAGCTCGGCCATCGTGGGCGGCGGCGTGGTTTCGGAGGGGCAGCGGGTGGCGTTCCTCGTCGTCGACGGGGAGAAGGGTCCGCAGGCAGACCATCTGCTGCCCTTGGGGGCCCAGGCCGCCCAGCAGGCCGTGGCGTCCGACGGGGCGGACGGCACCGTGTCCTGGTACGACGGGGACAAGGGCTTCGGGTTCATCGCCCCCGACTCGGGCGGCCCCGATGTCTTTGTCCACGTCCGGGCCCTGGCCGGCGGGCTCACCGAGCTGCACGAGGGGGACCGGGTGACGTACGACGTCGCCGTGAGCGAGAAGGGCCCGCAGGCGCGCGACGTGCGCCTCGCGCGCGGCTCGACACCTCGGAGCGCACCCCCAGGGTCGACGACCCGCGGCCGGTCGGGGCACCGGGAGGCATCCGACATCCCGGTGCGCGGCGGCGAGGGTGTGGTCGCGCGCTACGACGCGGAGCGGGGTTTCGGCTTCATCGCCCCGGACGCGGGAGGCGCGGACCTGTTCGTGCACGTGTCGGTCCTGCGAGGCGCCGAAGCGCTGCAGCAGGGCGATCGGGTCCGGTACCAGGTGCGACAGAGCGATCGAGGGCCACAGGCCGACCGCGTCGAACGGGTGTGAGCGGGACGGAGGTCCGGGCGGAGCCGGTGCTCAGCCGTGTCACGGTCACAGCCGCCGTCCGCGCGCGTCTGGGCGTGTCTGGCAGCCATGATCAGCCCTTGCGGGACAGGGCGTCCCGTCCGAGGTCACGCGCGGTCCTGCGTCCGCCGTAGATCGCGTTTCGTCAAGCGCGCCCGGTCCACCCGCTCCAGCGCCCCACGGCTGCCAGGAGCACAGGGCCGGCAGGTCTCGCGGACCGGTACTGGGTGTAGCGCGCCACGAGCTGCTCGACGGCGCGGTCGCGCTCTGGCCCGGCGTCAACCACTCGTGCCATCGCGTCGGCGCGCACCCACCACAGGCGCTGCCAGTCGTCCTCGTAGTGATCGGCCAGGAACGCGACGCGCGGGTTGGCGGTGATGTTGCGGATCCGGCGTAGCCGGCGCGGGTCGGCCTCGCGCTTGGGCTTGTGGTCGATCGCGACGGCGATCTCGTCGGCGCCCATGACCACGAACGTCACGGGCACCAGGTGCGGCACCGCCTGCGTGTCGGCGGTGGCGAGGTAGGCATGCGGGGATGCGGCGAAGCGCTCTCGGCACTCGTCGGCGTCCATCCTGCGACGCTAGCCCGCTCACGCCGGGATGGCGCCAGGAGCGCCGGCGCCCACCGCGCCTGGCGACGCGTGCCCTGCGGGCCGCACCGAGCGCCGGATCAGCGGGTCTGGGCGAGCCAGGCGTCGTGCATCGCGGCGTACGGCCCGTCCTGCCCGAGCAGGTCGTGGTGCGAGCCGACCTGGACGATCCGCCCCTCGGAGACCACGACCACCAGGTCGGCGGCCTCGGCGGTGGACAGCCGGTGCGCGATCGTGACGGTCGTGCGGCCGGCGGTCAGCTCGTCCAGGGCGTGGGCGATACGGACCTCGGTCGCGGGGTCGACGGCGCTGGTCGCCTCGTCGAGCACCAGCAGGTCGGCGCCGGCCAGGTGCGCGCGGGCGAGCGCGACCAGCTGGCGCTCCCCCGCCGACAGTCGCTCGCCACGCTGGCCGACCTGGGTGCCGAGGCCGTCGGGCATCGCCGCAAGCCAGTCCGCCAGGCCCAGCTCGGCGAACACCTGCTCGAGGTCGGCGGTCGCGGCGCCGCGCGCGCCGTAGGCGACGTTGTCGGCCAGCGTGCCGTCGAACAGGAAGCCCTCCTGAGGCACCAGGACCACGCGCTCGCGCAGCCGGTTCAGGCTCAGGTCGCGCAGGTCGACGCCGTCCAGCAGCACCCGCCCGCGCGCCGGGTCGACCAGCCGGGTGACCAGCTTGGCCAGCGTGGTCTTGCCCGACCCGGTCGCGCCGACGACGGCCACCTTGGTCCGCGCCGGGACCTCCAGATGCACGTCGTGCAGCACGGTCGGCCCGTCCGGGTAGGCGAAGTCGACGCCTTCCAGCGCGACGTGCGCCGGTCCGGTCGCGGTCGGCACACCCCCGTGGTGCGGGTCGGCGATCTCCACCTCGGTGTCGATCACGCCGAGCACCCGCCGCCATCCTGCGAGGGCGTTCTGGAGCTCGTTGAGGATCTCGGTGGCCATCTGCACCGGCCCGGTGAACAGCTGCACCAGGAACAGGAACCCGAGCAGCCGACCCGCGGTCAGCGACCCGCCGATGCCCAGCAGCGTGCCGGCCACCACGACCACCGCGAGCACGGCGTTCGCCACGAGCACGCCGGCCGAGAACACCGTCGCGACCCGGGTCTGTGCGCCGACCTGGCTGTTGCGGGTCGCGGAGATCGCGTCGTCGATCCGCCGCTGGGTGCGGGCCGCCACGCCGTAGGCCCGCACCGTCTCCGCCCCGACGACGGCCTCGGAGACAGCGCCGAGCATCGCACCGACGGACTGGCGGACCCTCGCGTACGCCGCGGACACCTTCCGCTGCGCGGGGCGCAGCACCAGCATGAGCGGGAGGAAGGCGGCCCACACCGCGAGGGTCAGCTGCCAGGACCACACGGCCATCAGCACGGTCGCGGCGGCCAGCTGGAGCACCGAGACGAGCAGCATGATGCCGCCCCACTGCACGAACAGCGAGATCGTGTCGACGTCCGACGTGACGCGGGAGACGAGGCTGCCGCGCCGCTCGGTGCCCTGCGTGAGCGCCGACAGGTCGTGCACCCGGCGGAAAGCCGTCACGCGCAGCCGCGCGAGGCCCGCCTCGCTGGAGCGGAACAGCCGCACGTTGACCAGCGCGGTGCACACCCCGGTGACGACCAGCGCCAGGCCCGCGCCACCGACCAGCAGTGTGAGGCGCCCGGAGTGCACCGGCCCCGGCGCGAGGATCACCGTGTCCACGGTCTGCTGGACGGAGATCGGCACCACGATGCGCCCGGCGGAGGCGAGCACCGCGAGCACGAACGTCACCCACACGCCCCGGAGCAGCTCCGGGGAGACCTCGAGACCGCGCCGCAGCACGTGACGTGCACCGTGGTGCTCGCCGGAGTCCATCCGGACGCTCACCGCACCGCCCTCCGCTCGCTGTCGACCTCGTACGCCGTGGCCAGCGCACGGTACCCGGGGTCGCGCGCCAGGAGCTCGGCGTGCTCCCCGCGGTCGACCACCCGCCCACCGTCGAGGTGCACGACCTCGTCCGCCAGGATGACCGACGACATCCGGTAGGCGACCAGGAGCACCGTGGGGCTGTCCTCGGCGCGCCGACGGAGCCCGGTGAGGATCCGTCGCTCGACCTGCGGGTCCACGGCCGAGGTCGCATCGTCCAGCACCAGCAGGCGCGGGCGGCGGACCAGCGCTCGGGCGATCGCCAGGCGCTGGCGCTGGCCCCCGGACAGGTTCGCGCCCCGTTCGCCGAGCTTGGCGTCCAGCCCGTCGGGCAGCGCGCGGATCACCCGGTCGACCTGGGCCAGGACCAGGGCGTCCCAGACCGCCTGGTCCGACGGCGCCGACGGGTCGTCGGCGTCGGCGAGCGTGACGTTGGCGCGCACCGAGTCCTCGAACACGAAGGTCGACTGGGCGACGAGTGCGACCTGCGCCGTCAGGTCCTCGCTGCGGACACCGATCAGGTCGTGCCCGTCGAGCAGGACCTGCCCGCCCGAGGGGTCGTGCAGCCTGGCCAGCAGCCCGGCGAGCGTGGTCTTCCCGGCGCCGGTGGGCCCCACGAGGGCCACCACCCGGCCCGGAGGCAGGTCCAGGTCGACGTCGTGCAGCAGGGTGTGGGGGCCCGAGGCGTCCTCCACCTGGACGCTCACACCGCGCAGCCGCACGTCGAGCCCCCCGGCCTCGCGCGGCAGCGCCCCGGCGCCCGGGACCTGGTCCACCCGCGCGTCCAGCACGCGGGAGATCCGGTCGTGGCCCACCAGCGCCCGGGGAAGCTCTCCGAGCACCCAGCCGAACGCCCGCACCGGGACCGCCATCAGAGTGAGCAGGTACGCCGCACCGACCACGTCGCCGGTCTGCACCGCACCCGCCGAGAGCCGCCCGGCGCCCACCAGCAGGACGGCGAGCGTGCCGACGCTGGGCAGCAGCTCGATCACCGGGTCGAACACCGCGCGCACCCGGCCCACCTGGACGTTGGCCTCCCGCAGACGGTCGGCGACCGCGGCGAACCGGGCCTCCTCGACGTCGGCGGTGCCGAGCGACTTGACCAGCAGGGCGGCCTCGAAGCTCTCGTGCGCGACGTCGGAGACCTCCGCGCGCAGCTGCTGGGCACGGGTCGCGACCGGGGACATCCGCCGCTGGTAGACCAGGTTGGCGAGCACCGCGAGCGGAAGGACGGTCAGCGCGGTGAGCGCGAGCCACACGTCGGTGCGCAGCAGCGCCACGGTGGCCACGACGATCATCACCACGACGCCGAGGGCGAAGGGCAGCGGGTTGAACACGCCGGTCGCCGCCTCGACGTCGCTGCTCGTGTTCGCCAGGAGCTGGCCGGTCGGGTGGGCCCGGTGCCAGGACATCGGCAGCCGCAGGTACTGGCGGGTCACGCCGCGGCGATGGTCCGCCCCGATGTCCGCGTAGCCGATTCCTGCGAAGATCCGCCGTCCGGCGACGGCCAGCGCCAGCGTCACCGCGACCCCGAGGATCGCCAGCCCGGCCAGCCACAGCGCGTCGCGGGCCACGGGGTCGCCGCCGATCGCGGGGACCACCACCTGGTCGGTCGCCCGGCCCAGCACCTGGCTGACCACGACCGTCAGACCGCCGAAGAGCCCGGACGTGACGATCGCCGCGACGTACGTGCGCGGGTGCGCGGCGATCCCGCGCCACAGCAGGAGGGCGCCGCGACGTAGCCGACCGCCTGGCAGGGTGTGCCTGCGGACCTGGCTCACACGGCTCCCGTCATGATCGTGGGGTGGCGCACTCGCCCGATGCGGGCGTGGCCCGGACGCGTGGCGTCGAGCGCTCGCCGCGTCCGGATCCATCCTAGGTGGCGCCGCCGACACGCCCGACATCGTTTTCCGACCCGGGGCGCTCTGCCCGCCGACGCCCGACGCGCCGCTCCGCAGACCGCGTGTCAGCATGGCTGGCATGGCCTGGCACCCCCACGAACGCGCCGCGCTCGCCGAGGCGCTCCAGAAGGCGGGCCCCGGCGCCCCGACGCTCTGCGAGGGGTGGCGCACCGAGCACCTGGCCGCCCACGTCGTGCTGCGCGAGCGCGACATGCTCACCGCCGCGGGCATCGCGGTCCCCGCGCTGTCGGCGCGCACCGCCCGCGTCACGCTGGCGCGCGGCGACCGGGCCGCCGACCCGGCCGGCTACGCCAGGCTGGTCTCGGCCGTCCGCGAGGGCCCACCGCCGTGGTCCCCGTTGCGTTGGGCGGGCGATGCGGCGCAGCACCTCGAGCTCTTCGTCCACACCGAGGACGTGCGCCGCCGACCGGACCGACCCGCCCCGCCGCGAGTCCTGGCGGCCGCGGAGGACGAGGCGCTGTGGCACCGGCTGGTACGCGTAGCGCCGCGGCTCTACCGCGGCTGGCTCTCCACGTCGGCACTGGTGCTCCACGCCCCCGGCCGGACCGCGCAGGTGGGCGACCCGCAGTCCGGACGGACCGTCACCGTCAGCGGGGGGGTCGGTGAGCTCGTGCTGCATGCGTTCGGCCGCAACCGAGCGGCCCAGGTGACCGTGGACGGACCCCCGGCTGACGTCGAGCGGATGCTCGCGGATGTCCGCCGGGTCTGAGGCCTCAGCGCACCACGACGCCGGCCGCGCGGAGCGCGCCCTTGACCTGGCCGATGCTCAGTACACCGAAGTGGAACACGCTCGCGGCCAGCAGCGCGTCGGCACCTGCCCGCGCCGCGGCCACGAAGTGCTCGACGGTGCCCGCTCCCCCGCTCGCGATCAGCGGGACCGCGACCTCGCGCCGCACGTCGGCGAGCATCTCCAGGTCGAAACCCGAGGTGGTGCCGTCGGCATCCATGGAGTTCAGCAGCACCTCGCCGGCGCCCAGCTCGACCGCACGCCGGGCCCACTCGACGGCGTCGATGCCGGTCCCCCGCCTACCGCCGTGCGTGGTCACCTCGTAGCCCGAAGGCGTCGGCGGCCCGTCCACCACGCGCCGTGCGTCCACCGAGAGGACGAGCACCTGGCTGCCGAACCGCTCGGCGATCTCGGCCACCAACTGCGGTCGCGCGACCGCCGCGGTGTTCACGCCGACCTTGTCGGCGCCGGCGCGAAGCAGGCGGTCCACGTCCTCGACCGAGCGCACCCCACCGCCGACGGTCAGCGGGACGAAGACCTCCTCCGCGGTGCGGCGGATCACGTCGTAGGTCGTCTCGCGGTTCCCCGAGGAGGCGGAGACGTCGAGGAACGTCACCTCGTCGGCCCCCTCGGCGTCGTACCGGCGGGCCAGCTCGACCGGGTCCCCCGCGTCGCGCAGGTCGGCGAAGTTGACGCCCTTGACCACCCGGCCGGCATCGACGTCCAGGCACGGGATCACGCGGACCGCGACCGTCATGACGACCCTCCCGCCACCCCGCCACGCGCGGCGAGGATATCCACCACGAACACCACCGTCTGGTTCGACAGGTCCTGGTCGGTGCCGGCGAAGCCCGAGTCCGGCGGCAGCACGAGCAGCACCTGGCTGCCCACGGTCTGCTCGACGATCCCGTCGTCCCAGCCGGACGGGAGGGAACCGACGCCGATCGGGAAGTCGGCGGGGAGCTTGCCGTCCGCCCACGTGGAGTCGAAGACCTTTCCGTCGGTCCAGGTCACCCCGACGTACTGCACGGTGACCACCTGCCCGGCCTCGACCTGCGGACCGTCGCCGCGCAGCAGCGGCTGCGCCACGGCCTCGGTCGGCGGATCCGTGGCGGGCACGGTGATCGTCGGCTTGCCGTAGGGCCCCAGGGTGACGGTCGGCAGGCCGTCGCGCGGCGCGACCGGTTCACCCGTGGCGCGGGTCGGCAGCACGTCGTACACCGCGACCGCCGCCGGGTAGCCGTCCCGGCCGGGCGCCACCTGCAGGATCCGCGCCCCGACCCGCTGGCCGTGCAGCGCGTTGTACAGGTCCGGCCCGAGCGAGTCCGGGGACATGGTGTACGCCCGCGGCTCGCCGCTGTAGGTCTCGGCGATCAGCGACCCGTCCTCGGCTGACTCGGCGTAGAAGTCCAGCAGCACCGGTCGGTTGTCGGCGAGCTGTTCGCCCTCCCCCTGCGCAAGGACCTCGACGCGCTGTTCCGGCACCGCCAGCGGCGTGACGAAGTGCAGCTCCGGCTTGGCGCCCAACTCGCCGCTGACCTGGACGTCGGTCGAGGGCGTGGCGGGTCCGGTGCATGCCGAGGTGACCAGGGCGAGCGCGACCGCCGTCGCGGACAGCACGCGGGTCCACCCAGGTCGTCGCACCTTCGCACCTCCCCAGGTTCGTCCGTCCGGTCCCGGCCGCGGGGCGGCCCGCGTCACTGTAGTCGGTGGGGCGCCGGGGGCAGCGGCCGGGCACAACGGGGCACCGGAGTCCTCACCGAGCCCTCACATCCGGTCACATCGACTCGAGGAGGCGGTCCACCCGTTCGTCGACGTTGGCGAACGGGTCCTTGCACAGCACCGTGCGCTGGGCCTGGTCGTTGAGCTTGAGGTGCACCCAGTCCACCGTGTAGTCGCGCCTGGCCTCCTGGGCCCGCCGGACGAAGTCCCCGCGCAGCTTGGCGCGCGTGGTCTGCGGCGGCACGGCGGTGGCCTCGAAGGCCTCGACGTCGCTGATCACCCGCTCGACCAGCCCGCGCTGGGCGAGCAGGTGGTAGAGCCCCTCGGTGCGGGAGATGTCGTGGTACGCCAGGTCGAGCCGGGCGATCCGGGCGTCGTCCAGCGAGATCTGGTGCTTGGCCTGGTAGCGCTGGACGAGCCGGAGCTTGATCACCCAGTCGAGCTCGCGATCCACGGCGCCCAGGTTGCCGCTGCGCACCGCGTCCAGGCCACGACGCCACAGGTCCAGCACACGGCCGACCTCCCCGGAGGTGTCCAGCTCCGCCCCGGCGAAGTCCCGCGCGCGCTGGTAGAGCTCGTCCTGCACGTCCAGTGCCGTCGTGGTGCGGCCGGTGGCCAACGTGACCGGGGCGGTGCCGGACAGGTCGTGGCTGATCTCCCGGATCGCCCGCATCGGGTTCTCCAGGCCCAGGTCGCGCATCGGCAGGCCGGCCTCGACCATGCGCAGCACCAGGTCGGTGGCACCGACCTTGAGCATCGCCGTGGTCTCCGACATCGAGGAGTCCCCGACGATGACGTGCAGCCGGCGGTACAGCTCGGCATCGGCGTGCGGCTCGTCGCGGGTGTTGATGATCGGCCGGGACCGGGTGGTCGCGCTGGAGACCGACTCCCAGATGTGGTCGGCGCGCTGGGACAGGGTGTAGATCGCGCCGCGCGGGGTCGGCAGCACCTTGCCCGCACCGGTGAGGACCTGGCGCGTGATGAGGAACGGCACGAGCACGTCGGCGATCCGGCCGAAGTCGCCCTTGCGCCGCACCAGGTAGTTCTCGTGGCAACCGTAGGAGTTGCCCGCCGAGTCGGTGTTGTTCTTGAAGAGGTGGATCGTGCCCGGCACGCCCTCGTTCGCCAGACGCTGCTGGGCGTCGGCCACCAGGCCCTCGAGCACCAGCTCGCCCCCGCGGTCGTGCGCGACCAGCTGGCGGATCGAGTCGCACTCGGCTGTCGCGTACTCGGGGTGCGAGCCCACGTCCAGGTACAACCGCGAGCCGTTGCGCAGGAAGACGTTCGACGACCGCCCCCACGCGACGACCTTGCGGAACAGGTACCTGGCGACCTCGTCCGCGGACAACCCGCGCCCGGACGGCACCGCGCACGTCACGCCGTACTCGGTCTCCAGGCCGAAGATCCGCTTGTCCACCCTCAGCCCCCGGCGGCGGCGAGCAGCTCGGCGACCGCGTCGGCACCCAGGCGCCGGAACGCCCGGCGCGGACGGCCGCGGTCCAGCACGGCGACCTCGAGCTGGCCGGGCTCGATCGCACGCGGCTCCCCGTCGCCCTGCGAGCCGAGCACACCCACCGCCAGGCCGACGGCGGCGGCCAGGTCCATGCCCTCGCGCCAGCCCTCCTCGAGCCGCGCGGCCAGCCGGTCCGCCTGGCCGCCCATCACCACGTAGCGCCGCTCGTCGGTGACCGAGCCGTCGTAGGACAGCCGGTAGATCTGGTCGTCGGCGGGCGTCACGCCGACCTCCGCGACCGCGAGCTCGACCTCGAGGGGCTTGGACTCGGTGGTGAACACCGTGCCGAGGGTCTGGGCGTAGGCGTTCGCGAGCGCCCTGGCGCTGACGTCCGAACGGTCATAGGAGTAGCCACGCAGGTCGGCGTACCGGATCCCGGCCACCCGCAGGTTCTCGAACTCGTTGTACTTGCCGACCGCGGCGAACGCGATCCGGTCGTAGATCTCGGAGATCTTGTGCAGCGCCGCCGAGGGGTTCTCGGTGGCGAACGCGATCCCCTGGTCGTAGCCGACGACGACCACCGACCGGCCGCGGGCGATCCCCTTGCGCGCATAGTCGGCCCGGTCCTTCATCAGCTGCTCGGGCGAGACGTAGAACGGCATGCTCATCGCTGCTCACCCGCTTCCGCGCGGCGCACCGCGTCGACGCGCTCGGCCACCGCGCCGAGCTCGGAGGCGCTGATCGCGCGGTACCCGGCGGAGTCGACCACCGCGACGGTCGGCCACAGCCGACGCAGCGGGTCCGGACCGCCGGTGGCCGCGTCGTCGTCGGCGGCGTCGACCAGAGCGTGCACGGCGACCTGCACCGCCTCGGCCTCCGAGAGACGGGGCCGCCACAGCTTCTTCAGCGAACCGCGCGCGAACATCGAGCCCGAACCGACCGCGTGGTGGTCGGTCTCCTCGTAGCGCCCGCCCGTGACGTCGAAGGAGAAGATCCGCCCCGCGCCGCGGTCCAGGTCGAAGCCGCCGAACAGCGGGACGACGGCCAGCCCCTGCATCGCCAGGCCGAGACCGCCGCGCACCATGGTGGCCAGGCGGTTCGCCTTGCCGTCCAGGGAGAGCAGCGCACCCTCGATCTTCTCGTAGTGCTCCAGCTCGAGCTGGAAGAGCCGGACGAGCTCCAGGGCCAGGCCGGCGGTGCCGGCGATCCCGACCACCGAGTAGTCGTCGGCCTGGTGCACCTTCTCGATGTGACGCGAGGCGATCATCGAGCCCGCCGTCGCGCGCCGGTCCCCGGCCATGACCACCCCGCCGGTGTACTGCAGCGCCACGATGGTGGTGCCGTGCGGGCTCGCCGGAGCCTCCCCGGCGGGCAGCGCCCGGCCGCCGGGCAGCAGCGTCGGGTCGTGCGAGGCGAGGAACTCGACGAACGAGGCGCTGCCGGGCGTGGTGAACGACCGCGGGAGACGACCGGGTGCCTCAGGCATGGGCGATCACTCGCCACCCTTCTGCACGAACCCGCGCACGAAGGACTCGGCGTTGGACTCCAGGACGTCGTCGATCTCGTCGAGCAGGTCGTCGACCTCGGCGGCCTGCGCGCTCGGTGCGGGCGCGGGCGGCGGGGTGACGTCCTCGTCCGGCTCGTGGTCGTCGCGGCGGGCGCGATGCTGGTCGGTTGCCATGGCTGGCCTCCTCTCGACGGGCGGACCGGCGCGGACGGCCCGGTCGACCGGGCCGGTCTGCCGGTCCCTGCTCCGATCCTAGGCGCGCGGGGCGACCGCCCGCGCTCGGGAGCCCGTCGCCGGACGCGCCTGGTGGTCCGGCCTCGCCCACCCGCCCCGTCGACTCACCGCGGGACGAGCCTGGCCACCAGCGTCGCGGCGTCCGGGCTGGTGCGCAGCAGGTCGCCGACGTGGGCCTTGGTGCCCCGCCACGGGTCGCGCAGCGGGATGCGCTGCAGGGTCGGCAGGCTCGGCACGTCCAGCACCACCGAGTCCCAGCTCGCGGCCCGCACCGCGTCGGCGAACCGGCGCACCACGGTGCCGCGGAAGTACGCCCTGGTGTCCTCCGGTGGCTCGTGCACGGCGCGGTCGACCTCCTCGTCGGTGGTCAGCCGCTCCACCGCACCGGCGGCGACCAGCCGGTGGTACAGGCCGCGCTCGGGGCGCACGTCGGACCACTGGTAGTCCATCGCCGCCAGACGCGGGTGGTCCCAGGCCAGGTGGTCCCGCCGACGCATGCCCTCCAGGAGGCGGAGCTTGGCCACCCACTCGACCTCGCGGGCGCACAGCGCCGGGTCGCGGCCCAGCCGCTCCAGCACCGACTCCCAGCGCTCCAGCACCTCGTCCGCCTCGGGGTCGTCGACCCGCGCGCGCACCACGTCGAGGACCGCCTGCTGGACCTCGAGCGCGGTCATCCGGCGCCCGTCGGCCAGCTCGACCCGGGTGGTGAGGGTCGGGTCGTGGCTCACCGCGTGCACCACGGCGACCGGGTCCGCCAGCGCGAGGGCGGCCAGCCCCGGCACACCGCCCTCGCCGGCCGCCTCGAGCACGCCGAGCAGCAGGGACGTCGTCCCCACCCGCAGCCAGGTCGCGACCTCGAGCATCGTCGCATCGCCGAGGATCAGGTGCAGGCGCCGCCAGCGGGTGCGATCCGCGTGCGGCTCGTCGCGCGTGTTGACGATCGGACGGCGCAGCGTGGTCTCGAGCCCGATCTCCGCCTCGATGTAGTCGGCGCGCTGCGACAGCTGGAAACCGGGCTGCTGACCGTTCTGGCCCAGGCCCACCCGGCCCGCCCCCGCGAACACCTGCCGGGTGGCCAGGAACGGCATGAGCTGGGCGGCGAGCACGCCGAACGGCAGCGCGCGGTCGACGAGGTAGTTCTCGTGCGTGCCGTACGAGGCGCCCTTCCCGTCGACGTTGTTCTTGTACAGCACGATCTCGGGCAGCGCCGCGCTGTCCGCGCAGGCCCGCACCGCCGCGAGCATCACCCGCTCGCCCGCCTTGTCCCAGACCACGGCGTCCCGGGGATTGGTCACCTCCGGCGAGGAGTACTCCGGGTGGGCGTGGTCGACGTACAGCCGTGCGCCGTTGGACAGGATCGAGGTCGCCGCTCCGGGGTCGTCGTACTCCTCGACGACCGGCCGCTCCATCGACGCGACGTCCAGGTCGCCCTCGTCGGCCGGGGCGGCACCGGGCGCCGGTGCCTCGGGGTCGTCGGTCAGCATCGAGGGGTGCGCCGCAGCGCGCGCCAGGCGGAACCCGCGGGCGTCGGCCAGCGGGTCCTCGTCGGCGTAGTCCCACCGGGCCCGCGAGCGTGCGTGCACCGCTGCGTAGACGCTGACCACGTGACTGGACAGCAGCATCGGGTTGGCCTGCGGGCGACCGGGCTGCAGGACGCCGTACTCGGTCTCGATCCCCATCACCCGGCGCACGCTCACCGCGCCAGGCTAGTGGTGGCTACAGGTACTGACCGGTCGGGTTGACCGTCTCGATGGTGCGTGAGCTCTCCTTGCCGGCCTTGCCCTGGACGATCGTGCGGATGAACACGATCCGCTCGCCCTTCTTGCCCGAGATCCGGGCCCAGTCGTCAGGGTTGGTCGTGTTGGGCAGGTCCTCGTTCTCGTGGAACTCGTCGATGCACGCGGTGAGCAGGTGGTCGACCCGCAGCCCGCGCTGGCCGGTGGCGAGGAAGTCCTTGATCGCGGTCTTCTTCGCCCGGTCGACGACGTTCTGGATCATCGCGCCCGACGCGAAGTCCTTGAAGTACAGGACCTCCTTGTCGCCCGAGGCGTAGGTCACCTCGAGGAACTCGTTGTCGCTCGACTCGTCGTACATCCGCTCCACTGCGCGCTCGACCATGCCGCCGACGGTCGCGTCCCGGTCGCCGTCGTGCTCGGCCAGGTCGTCGGCATGCAGCGGCAGGTCCGCCGTCAGGTACTTCGCGAAGATCTCCTTGGCGGCCTCGGCGTCCGGACGCTCGATCTTGATCTTCACGTCGAGGCGACCGGGCCGCAGGATCGCGGGGTCGATCATGTCCTCGCGGTTCGAGGCTCCGATGACGATGACGTTGTCCAGGCGCTCAACACCGTCGATCTCGGCCAGGAGCTGCGGCACGATCGTGGTCTCGACGTCGGACGAGATGCCCGTACCGCGAGTGCGGAACAACGACTCCATCTCGTCGAAGAACACCACGACGGGCGATCCCTGCGAGGCCTTCTCCCGAGCCCTTGCGAAGATCAGCCGGATGTGGCGTTCGGTCTCGCCGACGTACTTGTTGAGCAGCTCGGGGCCCTTGACGTTGAGGAAGTACGACGTGCCGGGCTTCCCGTCCGGCGTCCGGCCGCGGGTCTCGGCGAGCGAGCGGGCCACCGCCTTGGCGATGAGCGTCTTGCCGCACCCGGGCGGGCCGTAGAGCAGCACGCCCTTGGGCGGGCGCAGGCCGTGCTCGCGGAACAGCTCGGGGTGGGCGAACGGCAGCTCGACCGCGTCGCGGATCTGCTCGATCTGCGGTCCCAGCCCGCCGATGTCCGCGTAGTCGATGTCCGGGATCTCCTCGAGGACGAGCTCCTCGACCTCGGACCTCGGGATCAGCTCGAAGACGAAGCCCGAGCGGGAGTCCACGGTCAGCGCGTCGCCCACCCGCACGGTCGCCGACAGGAGCGGACCGGCGAGACGCACCACGCGCTCCTCGTCGCCGCGGCCGACCACCAGGGCACGGTCGGGCTCGAGCAGCTCCTTGACGGTGACGATCTCGCCGACCTGCTCGTAGGCACCGGCCTCGACGATGACCATCGCCTCGTTGAGCCGGACCTCCTGCCCGGCGCGCAGCACCGAGACGTCCACGCCCGGACCCGCCTGGACATGCAGCTTGCGGCCCTGCTGCACCACGACCGCGGTGTTGTCCTCACGCGGGAGCAGGAAGGTCGCGAACGTCGCCGGAGGCCGACCGAGGTCGTCGATCTGGCTCTGGAGCTCGACGATGCGGTCCCTCGCGGCGCGGAGCGCCTCGGCCAGCCGCTCGTTCTTGGCGGCCAGCGCTGCGGCCTGACGGGCAGCGTCGCCGGTCTGGCGGGCCTGCTCGGCGCGCTGCTGCGCTCCCGGCCAGGGCTGGTTGGCGCCCTCGCCGGCCGGATCACGGTGGTCCGGTGTCTGCGTCATGGTGCCTCCCGCTGCAGGTCCTCCCACGATAGGTCCCGTACCGGGGAGAGTCGCGGGCTGGGGGCCGCGCGCGCCGGGCCGTCTCAGTCGGTGGCCACCTGCGGCGGGTCGGCGGGGGGCGGCGCGGCACCGAGGTCGCGGCGGACGCGACGCACCTTCTTGTCGGAGATCTCTCGTTCGCCGAGGTCCTCCGGGGTCCACTCACCCGGCGGGTAGGCGCCCTTGGCGGGCCGGCGGATGCGCTCGGGCACCGCGACGCCGTCGGCCATCCGGCGCGTGGTGAGCAGGAAGCCTGTGTGGGCGATCATCCGGTGGTCCGGGCGCACTGCGAGCCCCTCGAGGTGCCAGGTCCGCACCATCGACTCCCAGGCGGTCGGCTCGATGAACCGACCGTCGGCCCGCAGGTCCTCGGCCAACCGGGACAGCTGGGTGGTGGTAGCGACATAGCACGTCAGCACCCCGCCCGGGGTCAGCGCGTGGGCGATCGCGTCGATGTTCTCCCAGGGCGCGAGCATGTCGAGCACCACCCGGTCCGCGCTCGCGATCGGTTCGGCGACGAGCGCGTCGGCCAGGTCGCCCACGGTCAACCGCCAGGCCGGGTGCGGGGCACCGAAGAACGCCTCGACGTTCGCCCGCGCGATCGCCGCGAAGTCCTCGCGCCGCTCGACCGAGTGCAGGACGCCGCCGTCGCCGACCGCCCGAAGCAGGCTCATGCTCAGCGCACCTGAGCCCACACCCGCTTCGACGACACGCGCCCCGGGGTAGATGTCCCCCATCGTCACGACCTGACCGGCGTCCTTGGGGTACACCACCTGCGCGCCGCGGGGCATGGACATCACGAAGTCGGCCAGCAGGGGTCGCAGGGCCAGGTACTGCACCCCGCCCGACCCGGTGACCACGCTGCCGTCGCTGGCCCCGATCAACGCGTCGTGATGGAAGTAGCCCTGGTGGGTGTGGAAGGAGGCGTTCGGCGTCAGGGTGATGGTGTGCAGCCGCCCCTTGGGGTCGGTGAGCTGCACGCGCTCGCCGGCGCGGAAGGGGCCGCGCCGCTGCTCGGCGCCGGTGGGGTGGGTCACGGCGCCCGAGTCTGCCGCCGCGACGGTCGGGGGTCCAGCCGGCTCAGCCGTGGGCGTCGCGCAGGGCACGCACCACGTCGGTCGCGCGCAGCAGCCCGATCACGGTACCGTCCGGCGCCATCACGGCCATCACCGGCGAGCGCGCGGCCGCCCGGCGCACCGCCTCGACGGCGTCCCGGCCGTCCAGGCCCACCGCGACCCGCGCCTCCGGGGGCAGCGGAGAGGCGGCGGCGCTGAGCGGTGTTGCGGCGCGCAGGTGCAGGGGGATGGCGGCCGCCGCCGCTCCGTCGAGGTATCCCACCGGCTGCCCGGAAGGATCGACCAGCACCACCCCGTAGCCCGGCGGCGCGGCGTCCGCCGCCGAGACCGGCGCGTCGGCCGCGAGCAGCACGGCGGGCATGGTCAGCCCGGCGATGGACAGGCGCTCGAGCGTCTCCTCGACGCCGGCGCCGGCGATCGCCTGGCTCGCGCCGGTCCAGATGAACATCGCGATGAGGGCCGCCCACAGCACCTGGGTCAGGTCGACGCCTCCGGTCAGGGTCGGCGCGAGCGCCCACGCGGCGATGGCCAGGGCGACCAGGCGCCCGGCCCAGCCCGCCACACGGGTCCCGGTCGCCCGCCTGCCGGTCAGGCCCCAGACCCCGGCCTCCAGGACCCGCCCGCCGTCCAGCGGCAGGCCGGGCAGCAGGTTGAGCGCCGCGACGAACCCGTTCGTCACGGCCAGGGCGAGGATCAGCGTCTCCAGAGGACCCTGGCCCGGGAGCACGCGCCAGACCCCCCAGGCGACCGCACCCAGGGCGAGGTTGGTCAGTGGCCCGACCACGGCGACCACCGCCGACGGCCCCGCCCCGGGTGCGCGGTCCGACAGCTCGGTGTGGCCGCCCAGCAGGGTCAGGGCGATCCGGTGCACCACCATGCCGTAGCCCCGCGCGGCGGCCGCGTGCGCCAGCTCGTGCAGGAACGTGGACACGAACAGCAGGAGGACGGCGGACAGCGCGAGCAGCCAGACGAAGGCCGAGCTCGCGCCGGGGGCGAGACGCTCGGCGAACGGCAGCAGCAGCAGGGTCAGGACGACAGCGGCGACCAGCCACCCGGGCGAGAGCACCACCGGCACCCGCCAGATGTGCCCGACGACCCACCCTCGCTGCGGGGACGGTTCGCTCACCGGGCCACCCTAAGGGCGCCACCGGCGCACTCGCCCCCCGGGGGGCGTCGGTGGTGGGACGTACCCTCACCGACGTGGAACCCACCGTCGCACCGGAGCCCCCCCTCGAGCCGGAGATCCCCGAGAACGAGCAGGAGCGCCCGCGCCTGCCCGGTCTGTCGCCGTCCCGGGCGTCGGACTACCAGCGTTGCCCGCTGCTGTTCCGGCTGCGCGTCATCGACCGGCTGCCCGAGCCGCCGAGTCCCGCGGCGCTGCGCGGGACGCTCGTGCACGCGGTGCTCGAGCGGCTCTTCGACCGGCCCGCGGGCCGGCGCACCCCCGACGCGGCGGCGGACCTGCTGGCGCCCGTGTGGGCCGAGCTCGTCGCAGCCGATCCCCGCGCGACCGAGGTCCTCGACGAGACCGGCGAGGACGGCTGGTTCGCCGCGGCGCGGGCGCTGCTGGAGACCTACTTCACGCTCGAGGACCCCAATCGCCTCGAGCCCGCCGAGCGCGAGCTCCCGCTCCGTCTGGTGACCGAGGGCGGCTGGGAGATGCGGGGCATCGTCGACCGCCTGGACGTCGCGCCCAACGGTGCGCTGCGAGTCGTGGACTACAAGACCGGACGCTCGCCACGCGAGGGCTTCGAGTCCGGCGCCCTGTTCCAGATGCGGTTCTACGCCCTGCTGCTGTCCCGGCTGCGGGGTCGGGTGCCGGACATGCTCCAACTGGTGTACCTGGGCGACGGCGTGCTGCTGCGCCACGTCCCGGACGAGCGCGAGCTCGAAGTGATCGAGCGCCGGGTCGCGGCGCTCTGGGACAGCATCTTGGCCGCCGGCCGCCGGGGCGAGTTCGCGCCGCGCACCTCCCCGCTGTGCGACTGGTGCTCCCACAAGGCCCTGTGCCCGGCGTTCGGCGGCGCGCCGCCGCCGCTGGACGCCGACGCGGTCGAGCACGCGCTCGGCGTGCGGCCCGAGACCTGAGGCCCGGCACGGTGGTAGTTGCGCCCCGACAGCGGTCAGCGCGGCTCGGCCAGCAGGTCGAGGTCCTCGCCTGCGACGATCCTCGCCAGGTCGGCCAGGCCGATCCCGGCGAGCGTGGGGACCCGACTGAGTCCCGGCCGGGGCTCCACCGGCACCATGTGCGGCACGCCGACCGTCCGGGCCCCCGACGCCATCGCCGAGCCGATCCCCGGCGGGGAGTCCTCCAGCGCGACGCAGCGTTGCGGTTCGACCCCCAGCTCCGCAGCCGCGCGCAGGTACGGCTCCGGGTGGGGCTTGCCGTGCTCGACGTCGTCCCCGGTCACCACCACGCGGAACGCACCCGCGGGCGCCTGGGCGACCACCGCGTCGGCCAGCCGCCGGTAGGACATCGTCACCAGGGCGCACGGCACGCCCGCGGCGGACAGCTCGGCGAGCAGGTCGAGCACACCCGGCTGCCATACGACCTGGTGGTCCAGCCCGACGGCGACCATGTCCACCAGCGCGGCGACCACGTCCGGCGCGGACAGCTCCACACCGCGCTCGACCAGCATCTGCGCGTAACGCTCGAGCGGCATCCCCACCAGCTGCGCCGACAGGTCCGGCCCCCACGGCACGCCGTGGCGCTCGGCGATCGCGGCCTCAGCGGCGAACCACAGCGGCTCGGTGTCCACCAGGGTGCCGTCCATGTCCCAGAGCACCGCGGCGGGCAGGGCAAGCGGGTCCGCTGTGGCCATCGCGTCAGTGTAGGGATCGCGCCGCGCGGGGCCCGGGATCGGCGCTCGCGGCGCCAACGCCTACGCTGGTCGGCATGAACGTGCCCCAGCCGCCCGACGCCCTCCGGGGTGCGGTGATGATCGCCGCCTTCGAGGGCTGGAACGACGCCGGGTCCGCAGCCTCGCAGGCCGTCGTGCACCTGCACCAGGCCTGGGACGCCGAGCAGGTCGACGAGCTGGATCCCGAGGAGTACCACGACTTCCAGGTCAATCGCCCGCAGGTCGCCACGGACCCGGACGGGGTGCGACGGATCACCTGGCCGGTGACGTCGATCGCCGTGGCCGAGCGCCCGTCGGACGGCACCGGGCTGGTCCTGGTCCACGGCATCGAGCCCTCGATGCGTTGGCGCAGCTACTGCGCAGAGCTGCTGGACGCCGCCGAACGCCTCGGCGTCACCACGATCATCACCCTGGGCGCGCTGCTGGCCGACGTCCCGCACACCCGGCCGATCCCTGTCACCGCCACCAGCGACGACGCGGAGGTCCGCGCGGCGCTCGACCTGGACCGCAGCTCCTACGAGGGCCCGACCGGCATCGTCGGCGTGCTGGCCCACGAGGCCAGGGAGCGGGGTATGAGCACCCTGTCGATGTGGGCGGCCGTGCCGCACTACGTCGCCCACCCGCCGTCCCCCAAGGCCACCCTGGCTCTGCTCGCCAAGATCGAGGAGCTGCTCGGCGAGGCGATCGACGTCGGCGAGCTGCCCGAGGACGCCGAGGCGTGGCAGAACGGCGTCGACGAGCTCGCCGCCGAGGACAGCGAGATCGCGGAGTACGTCCAGCAGCTCGAGGAGGCCAAGGACACCGCGGACCTTCCCGAGGCCAGCGGCGAGGCGATCGCCCGCGAGTTCGAGCGCTACCTGCGCCGCCGCGACAAGCCCGGCAGCTGAACACACCTTCTGCACTCGACCGGGACGACCACGGTTGGGTGACCGTCGGGCGCGGGGCCCCGGGAGCGACGTCGCCGCCCTCGAGGAGCTGGCCAACCGGTCCCCTGGTGACGGCGTCGTCGTGGTGGCCGTGCCGTGCACGGTCGCCGATCTCGAGGTGCTGGGCGAGCGCGGTGCGTCCGGCCATCAGCATGCCCACCACCGATGGTGTTGAAGCGTTGACGTCACATATCGACGGCAACGCTTCAACGGTGGAGCGCAGTCGTCTGAGCCCTGCTCGCTCATCTCGCCCAGGGGGAAGCGCCCAGTCGGGCACCGACCGGACGCGTCAGAGCCGCACGCCCAGCAGGGCGTCGACCGCTCGGGCGAGGACGCCGGGCGCGCCCTCCACGTCACCGCCCAGGGTCAGCGACGTCGACGCCCAGCTGTCCACGGCGGCCAGGGCGCGGGGCGCGTCGAGGTCCTCGGCGAGAGCCGCGCGGATCTCGGCCAGCGCCGCCGACGCGTCGGGGCCGCCGTTCCCGGAGACCGCAGCGCGCCACGTGGCCAGCCGCTCGGTGGCGGTCGCGAGGACCTCGTCACTCCACTCCCAGTCCTGGGAGTAGTGGTGGGCGAGGATCGCCAGGCGGACCGCCATCGGGTCCACGCCGCCGTTGCGCAGTGCGGAGACGAGCACGAGGTTGCCCAGCGACTTGCTCATCTTCTCCCCGGCCAGGGCGACCATGCCGGCGTGCATCTGCACGCGGGCACCCTGCCCGCCGAGAGCCCTGGCGTGAGCGGTGCTCATCGCGTGGTGCGGGAAGCACAGGTCACGGCCGCCGCCCTGCACGTCGAACGCGTCGCCCAGCGCCTGCTCCGCGATCACCGTGCACTCGATGTGCCAACCGGGGCGCCCGGAGCCGAGGACTCCAGCGTCCCAGGCCGGCTCACCCGGGCGCTCGCGCCGCCACAGCGCGGGGTCCAGCGGATCGCGCTTGCCCGGACGGGCCGGGTCACCGCCGCGCTCGGCGAACAGCGCCACGGTGGCCTCGTGGTCCAGCCCGGGCACGAGCCCGACCTCCGGGGCGTGCGAGTCCGCATAGACGTCGCCGAGCTCGGGCCGGGGCCCTCCGGCGCCGGGCTCGAGCGGGACGCGGTAGGCCAGGCCGCGGTCCAGGAGCCGGGTGACCGCGTCGGCCACCAGCGGGATCGCTTCGACGGCGCCCAGATACACCTGCGGCGGCAGCACCGCCAGCGCTGTCATGTCGTCGGCGTACAGGGCGGACTGCTCGGCGGCGAGCGTCGCCCAGTCCACGCCCAGCGCTGCCGCCCGCTCGAGCAGCGGGTCGTCGACATCGGTCACGTTCGACACGAAGCGCACCTCGAGCCCCTCGTCGAGCCACGCCCGGTGCAGCAGGTCGAACGCGACGGCGGTGGCCGCATGGCCCAGGTGGGTCGCGTCGTAGGGCGTGATGCCGCACACGTACATCCCGGCGACCGGCCCGGTCGCCGCGGGCACCAGCGTGCCGTCGAACCCGCGGACCCGGACCTGGGGGCCTCGGCCGGGCAGGAGGGGGACGTAGGGTGCGGGCCAGGTCTGCACGCCGGAAGCCTAGTGTCCGGGCCGGCGCGTCCGTGGGCGCAGCGTCCCGCCGGGCATCGCCGGTGCGGGCAGTCGCGAGGGCCGCCCCGGGTAGCCCTCGACGTCGCCGAACCGCGCCGACCCGGCCTGCCATGCCGCCCGCAGGGCGGCGACCTCGTCGTGGTCGCGGCCGATGAAGTTCCACCACATGACGATCTGCTCGGGGTACGGCTCGCCGCCGAGCAGCAGGACGCGCGCTCCGGCCTCGGCCTCGAGGCGCAGCTCCCCCGGGCCGGAGTCGACCACACCGAGCTGCCCGGGGCCGAGCACCGTGCCGTGCCACCGGACGCTACCGGCGTCGACCAGCACCGCGTGATCGTGCGCGGGGTCCACGGGCACCGTCCACGCCGCGCCGGCCTCGAGCTCGAGCTCGGCCCCCAGCAGCGGTGTGCGGGTGCGCACCGGCGAGCGGTGGCCGCCCAGCTCTCCAACCAGCACCCTGGCCCGCACGCGGTCGGCCACCGCCACCGGCGGTGCGGCGTGGTGCTGCAGGTCGCGCGGCAGGTCCCGGTCCGCCTCCGGCAGGACCACCCACAGCTGGACGCCGTGCAACGTGGCGGTGCCGGACGTGGACACCTCGGAGTGCGCGATCCCGTGCCCGGCCGTCATGAGGTTGACCTCGCCGGGCCGGACCACCACGTGGCCGCCGCCGCTGTCGTGGTGCTCGACCTCGCCGGCGAACAGCCACGTGACCGTCTGCAGACCCGCGTGCGGGTGCGGCGGCACGTCCATCCCGCCGGTGGCCGCGACCGGCTCGGGACCGTAGTGGTCGACGAAGCACCACGCCCCGACGAACGAGCGTTCCCGGTGCGGCAACGTCCGGCGCACGTGCATCGCGCGCGGACCACCCAACGGCACGTCGCGGGGGTCGAGGACCTGAACGCCGCGTGCCGGAGCCGCCGGGCCGCACCGGACCTCGGCAGGCTCCCGCTCGCCGTTGCTCACGGACCGCCGGTCCCGTAGGGCTGCAGCACGCCGGTCACCAGCAGCACGAGGACCACGATCGACAGGCCGATCCGGTACACGACGAAGGGCTGGTAGCTGTACGTGCTCACGATCTTCAGGAACCCGATGATCACCACGTAGCCCACGACGAACGCGATCGCCGTCGCGAGCAGCGTCATCGGCAGGCTGGGCAGCCCCTCGGTCCCCAGCAGGTCGATGTTGGTGACCAGCTGCTCGAACCCCGAGCCGAGCACGGCAGGGATGGCCAGCAGGAACGAGTACCGTGCGGCGGCGGACCGCGTGTAACCCATCAGCAGCCCCGCGGTGATGGTGCCTCCGGAGCGCGAGACCCCGGGGATCAGCGCCATCGCCTGGGCGAAGCCGTAGATCACCGCGTGCTTGCCGTTGAGTCGCTCCAGCCCGTCGCGCTTGGCGCCGATCCGGTCCGCCCACCCGAGGACCAGACCGAAGACCAGCAGGGTCGCCGCGATGAGGTACAGGTTGCGGAAGGCGGTGGTGATGGTGTCCTGGAACGCCAGGCCGAGGACCACGATCGGGACCGAGCCGAGCGCGATCCACCACGCCATCCGCGCGTCGGGGTCCCCCGCGCCCATCCGGGAGCGCCAGCCGGTCCCGCGCCTGCCGGTGATGGCACGCCACCACGCGGCGACGATCCGGGCGATGTCGTGCCGGAAGTACAGCAGCACGGCGCTCTCGGTGCCGATCTGGGTGATCGCGGTGAACGCGGCCCCCGGGTCGGTGCTCCCGATCAGCTCCCCGACGATGCGCAGGTGCGCGCTCGAGGAGATCGGAAGGAACTCGGTCAGGCCCTGGACGAGCCCCAGCACTGTCGCTTCCCACCACGTCACGGGGGGTCACGGTACAGGCGGACGGGCGCGACCGGCGCGCCACGCCCGGTTCGCATGCGAACAGGGAGCCGCCCTCGAACTGCCAGCAGGACGAGTACGCGCACGCGCTCGCGTGCGAACAACGGAGCGCCCTCGAACCGCCAGCAGGACGAGCGCGCGCACTTGTTCGCATTCGAACCTCGCGGCACCTTCCGTGGGCGAGCGGAGCGCCGCACCCGCCCGGGGCGGCGGGCCGCGTAGCCTCGCGGGCATGGAGGAACGAGTGCTCGGCACCACCGGGCTGCGAGTGTCGTCGGTGGGGCTGGGCACCCTGACCTGGGGCCGAGACACCGAGGCGGAGAGCGCCGCCGAGCTCCTGCGCACCTTCACCGACGCAGGCGGCACCCTCGTGGACACCGCAGCCTCGTACGGCGACGGCGCGGCCGAGCTCGTGCTGGGAGGGCTGCTCGGCGAGGTCGTGGACCGCGAGGACGTCGTGCTGTGCACCAAGGCGGGCGTCCGCCGCACGACCGCCGGGGCCCTCGCCGACACCTCGCGGCGCGCTCTGCTCGACTCGCTCGATGCCTCGCTCGCCCGGCTCCGCACCGACCACGTGGACGTGTTCTGCGTCCAGCAGCCCGACTCGGCCACGCCGGCCGACGAGGTCGCCGCGACGCTCGAGCACGTGCTGGCAACGGGGCGGGCGCGCTACGTCGCTCTGGCGAACCACCCGGCGTGGCGCACCGTGCGGGTGGCCGATCTGCTCGCCCCCCAGCGCCTCGCGGCGGTCCAGGTCGAGTACTCGCTGCTGGAGCGCGGCATCGAGCGCGAGGTGACCGCGGCTGCCCGCGAGGTCGGCGCCGGCGTGCTCGCCTGGTCGCCGCTGGGCCGTGGCGTGCTGACCGGAAAGTACCGCCGCACGGTGCCGGCCGACTCACGCGCCGCATCGGCGCACCTGGCCGGGTTCGTCGCGCCCTACCTCGGTGCGACCACGACCCCGGTGGTGGACGCGGTGCTGACCGCGGCCGAGGGCCTGGAGATCGCCCCGCTCGAGGTCGCACTCGCCTGGGTGCTCGCCCAGGACGTCTCGTCGGCGATCGTGGGGGCGCGCACGCCCGCGCAGCTCGCCCCCGTGCTGGAGAGCACGGCCGCCCTGCCTCCGGAGATCCTCGCCGCCCTCGACGAGGTCAGCGCGCCATCGCTCGGCTACCCCGAGCGACGCTGACCCAGGCCGCTCAGCCTTCCTCGAGTTCCACGCCGTCGAGCGGGTCGAGGTCGACGTCGTTGTCGTCCTCGTCGTCGTCCGAGTCGTCGTCCTCGTCGTCCTCGTCGTCCGAGTCGTCCTCGTCATCCGTCTCGTCGTCAGCGAGATAGAACGGCAGCGTCTCGCCGTGCACCCGGACCATGGCGTCGTCGTAGACCTCGAACGCGTCGGCGAGCACGTCGTAGGCGTCGTCGACCTTGGGGTCGTCGTCGGCCCGACGCGTGGCCACCGCGTGGTAGTGCGCCTCGAGCGCTGCGAGCAGTCGGTCGAGCGCGGCGCGTGGGTCTACGGTCATGACCAGACCGTATCGCCGCGCGGTAGACAATGGCACCAGATACCGCAGGAGGGAGCCGTTGCGATGGCGGAGGGGCTCGAACCCGACGGGTGGCGGGCACGCGGTGCTCAGTACGAGTACCGCGTGCTGACGATCGATCAGCGGACCAGCAGGTCCGAGGCAGGTCGGCTGCTCACCGACGAGGCCGAGTACGGCCGCTGGGAGCTGGCGCGCACACGCCTGTACGCCGGGGGCGCGCGCAAGGTATGGCTGAGGCGCAAGATCATCCGGGTGCACCGGACGCTCTAGCGCGGCGGCACCGCCGTCGGGTCTCCTCGCCCGGAAGGCCGTCGCCGCGGCCCGGACCGGGCCCCCTAGCTGGTGATCTCGTGCTGGAGGCCTTCCCAGCCGGTCGAGAGCCCGAGCACACCGCCTCGGCACACGAGTTGGGTGATGACCCAGATCAGGACGGCCACGAGGTACTGCCCCGCGGTCGTCACCACGAGCTTCCGCTTCTCCTTGCATGCCTGGAAGACGGCGAACGCCACGGCCGTCTCGGCGACGTCCTTGTGTCCCAGCGACTCCTTGACCCCAGGGATGAGGTAGACCGGCTCGACGACCACGTACGCGAGGGCTAACGACGCCGTCTTCAGCTTGAGGTTGTCGATGAACTCCTCGGCAACGCAGGTCACGGCCAAGGAGGTGGTGGCTGCCTCCTCCTCACCGTCAGCGGCCAGGGCCGCAAAGGTCGCGGACAGCGCGGAACCGAGACCGATCTCGCACGCGTGCTCCGAGACGTACCGTCCCGCGGCCAGCAGCCACTCCTCCGACACCTCGGCGAACCTGTCGAGCACGGCTTCGGACGCCTCGACACCCTCGACGAAGGCGTCGCTGACGACGATCCCCGCGGCCTCCACGGCGTTCGCGAACTCATCGGCCTCGCGAGACGTGGCCCGCCACGCATCCACCAGCGCGTGCCCCGTGACACCGCCGACGTCGTTGAACCCGGTGCCTACCCAGTCGGCGGCGCCTTCAAACCAGGTTGCGGTGTCCATGGCCGCACCCTCGAACCAGCGGCCGGTGTCGTTGGCGGCGCCCTCGACCCAGTCGCCGGTGTCGTTGGCGGCGCCCTCGACCCAGTCGCCGGTGTCCTTCGCAGCACCCTCGACCCAGTCGCCGGTGTCCTTCGCGGCGCTCTCGACCGAACGGACGGCTTGCGCCGCGGCGCGTCCTATGCGGCTCCAGATGCTCATCGGACCCCCGGGCAATCGGAGGCGCCGACCGGAGCCTCCGGACCACGGACTCCAGTCTCCGCCTCCGACGTGCGCCGCGCCGGGGCGCTAGGTCCCGTGTGTCGTGCCCTCGGCCAGGCAGGAAGCATCTCCCGGGCAAGCGCGGACCTGCCTCGGAAGGGCAGCGCAGCGGCGCCCTGCCCGCGCCGAAGGACCGAACCCCGCGGTGCGCGCGGCCGGCTCAGGCCACCGGTGTCAAGCCCCGACGCGCGAGCAGCGGGCCGATCTCCGGGTCGCGACCGCGCAGCGCGCGGAAGAACGCCATCATGTCGCCGGAGCCGCCACGGGAGAGCAGCGCGGCTCGGAACCGCTCGCCGTTCTCCCGGCTGAGCCCGCCGTTCTCGGTGAACCACTCGACGGTGTCCGCGTCCAGCACCTCCGACCACAGGTAGGAGTAGTACGCGGCCGCGTAGCCGCCGCCGAACACGTGCTTGAAGTACGTCGTGCGGTATCGAGGGGCCACCGCCGGTACCGCGACGCCGACCTGCTCGAGCACGGTGGCCTCGAACGCCTCCACCACGTCGACCTCGGTGGGCACGTCGGCCGGCGCGAGCCGGTGCCAGGCCTGGTCCAGGAGGGCGGCGCCCAGGTACTCGGTGGTGGCGAAGCCCTCGTTGAACTGGCGTGAGGCCCGCAGGGTCTCGACCCAGGCGGCTGGCATCGGCTCGCCGGTCTCGTGGTGGACCGCGTAGTGCGCGAGGATCTCCGGCTCCCAGGCCCACATCTCGTTGACCTGGGACGGGAACTCCACGACGTCGCGCGGGACGTCCGTGCCCGACTGCGAGGGCAGCCGGACGTCGGACAGCAGCCCGTGCAGCGCGTGCCCGAACTCGTGGAACAGCGTGATGACGAAGTCCCAGGTCAAGAGGGTCGGCTCGCCGTCCGGCGGCTTGGGGATGTTGAGGTTGTTCACCACCACCGGGAGCTCGTCGAGCAGGTGGCTCTGGTCGACCAGGGAGTTCATCCACGCGCCGCCCTGCTTGGACGCCCGCGTGTAGTAGTCGGCGAGGAACAGCCCGACCGGGTCGCCCTGCTCGTCGTGCACCTCGAAGACCCGGACCTGCGGGTGGTACCCGACCAGGTCAGGACGCTCGGTGAAGTCCAGGCCGTAGAGCTCGTTCGCGGCGCGGAACACGCCCTCGTGCACCACCCGCTCGAGCTCGAGGTAGGGCCGCAGCGCGGCGTCGTCGAGCGAGTAGCGCTCGCCGCGCACGCGCTCGGCGTAGCGCGGCCAGTCCCAGCCCTCGAGGGTGGCGCCGGGTTCGTCGGCCTGCAGGGCCCGCTCGAGGTCGACGGCCTCGGCGCGGGCGTTGGCGGCCGCCGCCGGTGCCAGCGGGCCCAGCATCGCGTGCACGGCCGCGGCGGTCTTGGCGGTGCCGTCCTCGGCCACGTACGCGGCATGGTGGTCGTACCCCAGCAGGCCGGCCCGCTCCGCCCGCAGCCGGACGAGCTCGAGCAGCGTCGCGCGGGTGTCGTGCTCGCCACCGCGCATGCCGCGGGCCAGCGACGCCCGGTGCAGGCGCTCGCGCACCTCGCGGTTCGCCAGCGACACCAGCTGGGGCTGCGTGCTGAACAGGGAGAGCTCGAGCAGCCAGCCCTCGTCGATCCCCCGGTCCGCGGCCGCCCGGCGCGCGGCTGCGACCTCCGCGTCCGAGAGGCCGTCGAGCTCGGTCGGGTCGGTGATCAGGACCGCGCTGTCGTTCGACTCGGCCAGCAGCTCGCGGCTGAACGCGGCCTCGAGCGTGCTGATCCGCGCGTTGATCGCCTTGACCTTCTCCTGCCGGTCCCCGGGCAGCGCCGCACCGGCCCGGATCAGGTCGCGGCGCAGGTGCTCGAGCAGGTAGGCGGCGTCGTCAGGCAGCTCGACCTCACCGGACTCGACCCGCGCCGCCAGGGCCTCGAGCCGGTCGTACAGCCGCCGGTCCAGGTACAGCGCGTCGTAGTGCTCCGAGAGCCGGGGGGCGACCTTCTCCTCGATCGCCTCCAGCCCCGGCGTGGAGTCCGAGCCGACGACGTTCCAGAACGCGCTCGACACCCGGTGCAGCAGGCGCCCGGTGCGCTCGAGCGCGAGGAGGGTGTTCTCCTCGTCCGGCGCGGCCTGATCGGTGAGGATCCGCTCGAACTCGGCGCGCTGCTCGGCCATCCCTGCCTCGAACGCGGGCAGGTAGTGCTCCTCGCCGATGGCGGCGAAGTCCGGCAGCCGGTACGGCAGGGACGAAGGGGTGGCGAACGGGTTGGCGGGGTCCAGGGACGCAGGCATGACGTCATCCTGTCAGCCACCGGAGCCGGCCACCCGCAGGCCGCATGGGCATAGCCTGGCGGGGACGAGGGAGACGCGCATGGACACCGGCAACGACCCCAGACCGACCCCGCGGCCCCGTCCCTGGGCCAAGGCGGTCTTCGACGCACCGAACTGGCTCTACGGGCACGGCCTCGGCTGGACCCTGGGCGGCCGGTTCCTCGCGGTGCAGCACATCGGACGGAAGTCGGGTCGCGACCTCACCACGGTGCTCGAGGTGGTGGTGCACGACCGGGCCACCGATGAGCGCATCGTCGCCTCCGCCTACGGCCCGACCGCCAACTGGTACCGCAACCTCCAGGAACACCCCGCGACCCTGGTGCGCACCGGGCGCACGGAGTTCGTGCCCGAGCAGAGGTTCCTCACGCCGGAGGAGGGCCGGGAGGTCGCCGAGCGGTTCGGGCGCGAGCACCGGTTCGAGGCCCGCGTCGGACCGCGGGTGATGGCGGCGATCGGCGCCGTGCCGGCCGGCACGTTCGACGACCCGGTCGAGATGTTCGCGTCGTTCCCGATGGTCGCCTTCCGACCCGAGCACGGCCCCGTGCTGTGAGGCGCACGGCACCGGGCCGGGCACACGCCGCGACCCTCGAGGCATTGCCGACCTCACAGTGGGCCGCTTACCTCACCGAGCATTCCGGCCTACCCGGCCCCAGAGCGAACCTCGAGCTGCTCGACGTGGTGGGCGACCTGGCCCCGCCGGACCTTCTGCGCACCTGGGCCGGCGACGCCGACGAGTACCTGGCGGCATGCGGCACCGCGGGCCTTGGCCGGCTGGTGGGTCGGGTCGACGACCGTGACGCAGGGCGGCTGCGCAGCGCCGCGGACGACGGCCGGTGGCGGGTGCGCGAGGGTGTCGCGTTCGCGCTCCAGCGGATCGGCGACCGCGAGCCGGGGTTGCTCCGCGAGATCCTGGCCGCGTGGTCCGACGGTGGACCGCTCGTGCAACGTGCGGCGGCCGCGGGGGTGTGCGAGCCACGGCTCCTGCACGAGCCCGCGACGGTCGCAGCCGCGCTCGACGTGCTCGACGCCGCGACGGCCGTGCTCGTCACACTCCCCGACGCCCGCCGCCGCGACCCCGACGCCCGCACCCTGCGCCAGGGGCTGGCCTACTGCTGGAGCGTGGCGGTGGCGGCCGACCCGCCGGCCGGCCTGCCACGCTTCGAACGCTGGGCGCACCACCCCGACGCCGACGTGCGCTGGCTGGTCCGCCAGAACCTCACCAAGAGCCGACTGACCCGCGCCGACCCCGCGGCGGTGGAGCGGCTGCGTGCCCTGACCGGCTGAGCTCGCGCCGCGCCCGTGATGGACTGGGCCGGTGACCGCGACGTTCCGCAAGCATCGCTCGGGTGCACCGGCCGGGTTCTTCGCGTGCGAGGCCGCGGGTCTGCGCTGGCTCGCCGCCGCCCCGGGTGGCACCGCCGTGGCCCGGGTCCTCGCGGTGCACGATGACGCGCTCGAGCTCGAGCGACTCTCCCCCGCCGCCCCGGGCGCGGCCGCGGCCGAGGCGTTCGGCCACTCGCTCGCCGCGACCCACGCGGCCGGCGCCCCGGCGTTCGGCGCCCCGCCGGACGGCTGGGACGGCGACGGCTTCTTCGGGCCGCTGGACGAGCCGCTGCCCCTGCTCGCCGACCACCGCGACACCTGGGGTGCCTTCCACGCCGACCGCCGGGTGGACCAGGTACGCGACCTGCTCGCCCGGCGCGGGGCCCTGCCTGACGGGCTGCGAGCGAACCTCGTTCGGCTGGCCGACCGGCTGCGCGGCGGCGACTTCGACGACGGCCTGCCCCCGGCCCGCCTGCACGGCGACCTGTGGTCGGGCAACGTGATGTGGACCGGCCGCGGCGCCGTGCTCATCGACCCGGCGGCGCACGGCGGGCACCCCGCGACGGACCTGGCGATGCTCGCCCTGTTCGGTCTGCCACACCTGGGTACCGTGCTGTCGGCCTATGAGGAAGCCGCTGCCCTGCCCGACGGCTGGCGAGACCTGGTGGGCCTGCACCAGGTATATCCGGTGGGCATGCACGCGGTGCTGTTCGGCGGCGGGTACGGCGCCCAGCTCGCCGAGCTGGTGCGGCGGTACATCTGATCGCCCGCCCTATACCTCGGTGGCCACCGCGCGCACGGCGCCGTCGGGCGGAACGGGCGCCTCGACCGTCGTTGCGGGCCACGGCGCGGCGGGCTCGCGGGGGTCGTCGCGCAGCAGCGTCCCACCCCAGTCGTCGCGCCTGGCGCCCCGGTGGCTCACCCCGAGCCGCACGGCGGCCTCGAACCTGAACCCCGCCCGCCAGGCCACCCGCCACGAGGGCCAGTTCCCGGCGAACGCGTGCCACTCCACCTGCTCCAGACGCGGGCCGTCCGGGGCGTCGAACGCCCAGCCCAGCGCGAGCAGCACCGCGCGGTGCAGCAGTCCGCGCCCGCGTCCCTCGGGCGTCATCCAGTAACCGATCTCCGCCGAGCCGGGTGGGTGCATCGCCAGCCCGACCATGCCCCGCAGGACACCGTCCTCGCGGATCGCCCAGGTGGCGTGCCGGTCCTCGGACCACCCGCCGACCACCCACTCACGCACGAAGCCCTCAGCGTGCTCACGCAGGTACGGGCTCGGCACCGTCGTCCACGCCTGGATGTCGGGGTCCTGGCAGGCCGCGGAGATCGCGTCGACGTCCGCCTCGGTCGGCGCGCTCAGCAGCACCTCACCGTCGGTCAGCTCCACGGGGTCCACAACAGGCGACCCTAGGGTGTCGGACCGGCGATCCGGGGCGAGGCCCGCCGGGCGAGGGTGGCCTCGCGCCGGACGCCCGCCTCAGCCGACCAGCAGGCCGGCCGGGTCCGTCACCGCGTACCCGTGCGCCTGCGCCACCGCAGCGTTGAGCAGGGCCCCGTGGTGGGTGGTCAGACCGCGGCGCAGCGCCGCGTCCTGCGCGAGCGCGGTGTGCCAGCCGGCGTCGGCCAGCCGGGACAGGTACGGCAGGGTGGCGTTGGTCAGCGCTGCTGTGGACGTGGCCGGAACCGCCCCGGGCATGTTCGCCACGCAGTAGAAGACCGACCCGTGCACCTCGAAGGTGGGCTCGGCGTGCGTCGTGGGTCGGGTGTCCGCGAAGCAGCCCCCCTGGTCGACGGCGATGTCCACGAGCACCGAGCCCGGCTTCATCCGCGAGACCAGCTCGTTGCTCACGAGCTTCGGCGCACGTGCTCCCGCCACGAGGACCGCACCGATCACCAGGTCGGCCTCGAGCACCGCCGCCTCGATCGCGTAGGGCGTCGAGGCGAGCGTGCGCACCCGGCCGCCCCACAGCGCGTCGAGCTCCCGCAACCGGGGCAGGGACACGTCGAGCACCGTCACGTCGGCACGCATCCCGACCGCGACCTCGACCGCGTGGTGGCCGGCGACGCCGCCACCCAGCACCACGACCTTGGCCGGAGCGACGCCCGGCACCCCACCGGGCAGCAGTCCTCGCCCGCCCTGGCTGCGCATCAGGTGGTAGGCGCCGACCTGCATGGCCAGGCGGCCGGCGACCTCGCTCATCGGTGCCAGCAGCGGCAGCGAGCCGTCGGCGAGCTGCACCGTCTCGTAGGCGATGGAGGTGGTCCCCGCGGCCAGCAGCGCGTCGGTGCAGGCCCGGTCAGCCGCGAGGTGCAGGTAGGTGAACAACACCTGGTCGCGACGCAGGTAGCCGTACTCCGAGGCGATCGGCTCCTTCACCTTGCAGACCATCTCGGCAGCCCAGGCCGCCTGGGCGGTGGGCACGATCGTGGCGCCCGCGGCCCGGTAGTCGTCGTCCGTGATCGCCGACCCGAGGCCGGCGCCGGCCTCGACCAGCACCTCGTGCCCCGCGGCCACAAGCTGGTGTGCCCCCGCCGGGGTGACCGCGACGCGGTACTCGTGCACCTTGCGCTCGGTGGGGATCCCGATCTGCATCACTGTCTCCGCTCGGTCTGCGGTGGCTGTGCCCGACCTCACAAGTGTGTGCGAAGTTGCGTTTCGGCTGGGTAACGGCTTCACGATATTCGGTATCGTCGGGCCATGGCAGCCCTTTCTTCGGACTCAGGCGCACATCGGCCGACGCCGCCGAACAAAGTTCGGCGTCCGGCGTTGGACTCCACCGACCGCGCGATCCTCCGCGTGCTCCGAGCTGACGCGCGCATCGCGAACAACGCCCTCGCGGATCTCGTGGGCATCGCGCCGTCCACCTGCCTGGCCCGGGTCAAGGCGCTGCGCGAGTCAGGGGTGATCCGCGGCTTCCACGCGGACATCGACCCGGCGGCCCTGGGCCACCAGCTCCAGGCGATGATCTCGGTCCGGGTCCAGGGCACGGCGCGCGCCGCGATGGCCAAGCTCGGCCGCGAGCTCGCCGCCCAGCCCGAGGTGCTCGACGTCTACTTCGTGGCCGGCACCGACGACTTCCTGATCCACGTCGCGGCACGCGACACCGAGACGCTGCGGGGGTTCGTGGTCGACCAGCTCTCCGCCAGGCCCGAGATCTCCCATACCGAGACGAGCCTGATCTTCGAGCACCTGCCGGCGGACCGTCCGGCCCGCCTGCCCGGCCAGGAGCCGGGGGGTCACGGGCGATGAGCCGCCTCCGCTAGCTCGCCGGCGCCTCCTCCTGCTCGGGCACGGCAGGCACCTCCGCGGCGTCGGCCCCCGCCCCCGACGGCGCGGAGAGCACCTGGACCACGACGAGGATCACCGCAGCCACCCCCGCTACCCAGAGGATGAGCCCGGTGGTCAGCCGGTCGGCGAGCACCAGAGCCAGTCCGGCGAGCACGCCGACACCGGCGCGGACCACGGTGCGGTGCCGCGCGAGCCATGCACCGACGGGCCCCTGGCGCACCGTCGCGAGCGCGCCGTTCCGGCCCGCCGCCTCGCCGGCCTTCGTCAGCGCGGCACGCAGCCCGCCGGCGGCTGCCGACCGCCCGGCGACCAGCCCGACCAGGGCGATCACCAGCCCGAGGGCCAGGGTGGCCCGAGTCGCCAGTCGTAGGCCCGTGGCGACCTGGTCGTACACCGCGACCGCGGCGTCCGGCCGGGCGACCTGGCCCACCGCAGCCGTGGTGTAGATGCCGCGTCCCACGTTGATCCCGACCCCGAGCACCACCGCTGCCAGCGCGAGCACGAACCCCGACGCCATGACGACCCGCGGCCGATCCCGGGCCAGCCAGACCGCCGCGCCCAGCAGGGCGAGAACGACCCAGACCAGGGCGGTGCCCAGCAGGTCGACCGCCTGGTAGAGCCCACGGAGTCTGACCAGGTCCCCGTTGGACATCAGCGGGAAGCTCGCGGTCACCGTCGGGAGGCGGTCCACCAGCCCGAAGCCGTTGTCGGAGAGCTTCTGGCGCACCACCTCGATGACGCTGGCCAGGTCCACGCTGAGCGTCCCGCCCGCGTCGAGCTGCGCGATCGCGTCAGGGTCACCTCGCAGCACCGCGACGAGCTGCTGGCTGGCAGCCCGGTTCGACTCTCGCCACGCCGCCGCGAAGGCCTCCGAGCCGACCACGGACGCCACGGCCGAACGCACCCGGCCGCGCAGCGCGTCGATGAGTGGCCCCCCCAGGGACCGCACGAGCACCTTCACCGCGGGCGACAGGTCGGAGTCGTCGAGCGCGTCGGACGCGTTCTGCACCACGCTGTCGACCCGGAGCGCGTCGGCGAGCGCGGTCGTGAGGCGGTCGGTGATCGCAGCTTGCACCGCTGGGTCGTCGGCGAGCGGCGCCACGGTCTGCACGTAGCGGTCGGGGTCGGTGACCAGGCCACGACCCCAGGCCAGGGTGACCGCGACCGGAGCGAGCAGAGCGGCGACGACCACCAGCGCCACGACCGCGACCGAGCGCCCCCGGCCGCCCCGTCGGCTCGGCTGCTCGGCCGAGGTCCGCAGGGCGGCGTTCTCCGCCTCGAGGCTCGCGATCCTGGCCAGCAGGTCCTCGCGTTCCGACTCGTCAGGGGGTGGGGTGCGCCGCGCGCGAGGAGGGCTCACCGGGTCAACCCTCGCCCGGCGTGTCGTCGATCCATGCGGTCACCATAGTGAGGGCGCCTCCGGGCAGGTCGGCGTGGCTAGATGATCTTCGGGAACGCGGCCAGGAAACCCGCACCGACGACGAGCAGCGTCGTGGCCAGACCGAGCATGGACCACCTCATCGTCGCGAGCTTCGGCCGGCCGGAGACCGAGGTGAAGAACAGCACGAGGGCGAAGAGCACCGTCAGCAGCGTGTAGTTGTCGCCGCGCTGGTTGTTGCGCAGCGCCGTCCGGAACAGCTCATCCGCTCTGGCGTCGGCGTCCGCCGCCTCCTGCTGGCCCGGCGGCCGGTAGGAGTCGAGCGCGAACGGGCTCTTCGGGGCGTCAGGGTTCTCCAGCGGCGACATCGCGATCCACTCGTCGAACGCGGGGCGGAAGGCGTCGCTGAACCGCTGCTCGGCGAAGTCGGCGAGCCTCTGGTCGTCGGAGGCGACCGCCTGGACGTAGATGCCGAAGACGTCCAGGTCGTAGCCGCGCGCGGCGTTCGCGCGCTCGGCCTCCCTCGACGCCTCGATGCGCGCCGTCGAGGCCCTGGAGAAGGAGATCGACATCGCCCCGCCCCACTTGCTCGACTCGAAGCCGCTCCAGGCGGTCAGCACGGCCGTGATGGACAGGATGACGACGGCGATGATGTCCCGGACGCGCTCGGCCCCGATCGGTTCGGCGGCGCCGGTGTGTGCGGGCGGGCGCTCGGAGGCGCCCTGCGTGGTCTCCCGCGGGGAGCCGTCCTCACCCATCGTGCCTCCCGATCCCGATGGCCCCCGCGGGCCGTGGTCGGAGGCTAGGCCGGGCCGTTCCTCCGGTACTTCACCCGTGACGGGTGAGGGCCCGACGTGACCGTCGTGCGGCGCCCTAGACCAGGCCTCGCCGACGCGCCGCGAGCATCGCCTCGCGGCGCGTGGACACGCCGAGCTTGCGGTAGATGCTGCGCAGGTGGGTCTTGACGGTGTTGACCGAGACAACCAGGGCCGCGGCGATCTCCTCGTTGGTACCGAGTGTGGGGAGCTCCGCGAGTAGCTCGAGCTCCCGCGCGGTGAGGTTCTCCGGCCCTGGGGCCGAGGCCGTCGCACGACGCGACCGGATCCGCGCCACGAACGCCTCATGGCGCCCGAACCGGCCGACCCCGGCGTCGAGGAGGTCGAGCACCTCCGGGCCGCGGTCCAGGAAGGGGCGCACGAGGCCCAGCGGCGCGGCGCACTCCACCGCGTCGACCAGCGCACGGTGGGCCCGTACGGAGCGGCCCTGACGGGCCGAGATCGTCGAGGCCAGCAGCTGCGCGCCCACCGCGGTGAACCCGCTGGCCGTGCTCAGACTTCCGTCGAGCACCGGCTCGACGTGACGCGCGGCGACCTCCGGGCGGCCCCTGTCCAAGGCCTGGACGGCACGCAGCAGCGCCGTGACGGGTCCCTCGCCCAGCCGCGCGGCCGTGAACGCAACGATCCGGTCCGCCGCCGCGCGCCGGCCGAGCGCCAGGGCCAGGCGCTGCTCGGTCTGCGGCACGATCGCGGCCAACCCCCACCAGGTGCCGAGCGGGTGGTCCGGTGCCCACGCAGCTCTCAACCGGTCCGCTGCCAGCGCCGGGTCGGAGGCTGCGACCATGACGGCTGCCAGGGTCCGCGCCGCAAGGTCCGTCGCCGGCTCCACGGCCCCCGCATCGATGAGCGCCCACGCGTCCGCGAGACCCGCGGCGGCCATCTCGTCGTCCGCCCCGAGGTAGCCCGCCCAGCCGAGGGCGACGTGCGCGGTCGCACCGTGAGGACCTCCGGCCACCCCGAGCCGCTCGGCGTGCGCCAGGACCTCCCGAGCGCGCCGGACGGTCTCACCGGCGTTCGCCCGGGCGCCCGCTGCCACTGTGAGCTGGGCCAGACCGTCGATCACCTGAGCGTGGCGGCCCATCGCCTGAGCGCGCGCGACCACGTCGACGAGGAGCCCCTCGGCGCCCAGGTCACCGCTCGCGAGCAGGACGGCGCCCCGCACACCGTCGGCGTACAGCCCGAGGTCGGGGTCCCGCGGCCGGCCGGACTCCCCGACGAGCTCGACGGCCGCCGCCACCTCGCCGTTCCACAGCGCCGTGCGGGCGCGCACGAGCATCGCCAGCTGTGCCCATGCCGGTTCGGCGACCGCCGACGGCGGCAGGATCGCCAGGACGTGCTCGACCTCGGCCAGCGCCGCCGCGTCGCCTGCGTCCAGCGCGGCCACCGCCTCGACGAGTCCGAGCCTCGGATCCACCGGTCCGGCTCGCCGGGCGTGCGAGAGCGCACGACGGACCCTTGGAGCCGAGCCCGTCCAGACCATTCGCAATCCCTCACGCACCACGATCTGGCGCACCAGCTCCGGATCCGCAGCCGCGACCGCGTGCTCGAGCGCCCGCAAGGGCTCACCCCTGGCCGCGAGTCGCTCCGCCGCCCGCCGGTGGAGCTCCGGGACGAGGACCGGGTCACGCCGCGCGAGCTCGGCCTGGAGGTACTCGCGCAGCAGCGCGTGGTAGCGATAGGTCGCCCTCGGGCCGGCGGCCCGCGTGACCAGGGCATTGGCCCGGTCGAGCTCGTCGAGCAGCCGGGCGGCGTCCGTCCTCCCGGTGACGGCGTCGGCGAGGTCGTCGTCGAGGAGGTCACAGACCGAGGTGGCCAGCAGGAAGTCGACCACGCGCGGCTCGAGCTGTCGCAGCACCTCACCGACCAGGTAGTCCGACACCGCACGGTCGTCCCCGGCGAACTGCTCGATGAACCGGTGGGCGTCCTCGATGCGACCCAACGACGAGACCGCGAGCACCAGGCCCGCCGCCCACCCCTCGGTGCGCCGGTGGAGCGTGGCGAGATCCTCCGGCCCGACCTCCAGGCCGTGGTGGCCCAGCAGCACGCCGACCTCGTCGGGAGTGAAGGCGAGGTCGGACGCGGTGACCCGCACCAGGCGCCCCTCCACCTGGAGGCGCGCGACCGCCAGATCCGGCGTGAAACGGGAGCACATCACCAGCTCGAACCGCTTGGGCAGGGCGCGCAGCAGCAGGTCGAGGCCGGCCAGCACGGCTCGATCGCGGAGCACCTGCAGGTCGTCGAGCACCAGGCACACCGGGACCGCCGCGTCCTCGATCGCGTCGACGAGCCGGGCCAGGAAGCCTTGACCGGCGGTGCCGCGGGGCGCCTCGAGGTCCTCCAGGGGTGGCGGGTTGTCGAGCCATGCACCGGACTGCTCGAGCGCGGCGAGCACGGCCGACCAGAGCGCGTGGACCTCGTCGTCCTCCGGGAACAGGGACACCCACGCGACCGCCAGGTCGTGCGTCGCACGTCGACGCTCCAACCAGTGCGCCACCAGGGTCGTCTTGCCCGCCCCCGCACCACCGGTCACCAGCACCGCGCGCCCGTCGGGGACGCTGCCCCGCCCCAGGCCGTCGATCAGCCGGGGGCGGGCGACCAGGTCCGGGGGGAGGCTCGGGACACGCGTCTTGGGCGCGGGGACCCCGTCCCTGCGCCGCGCCTGCGGTGCACGATCCACGGCACCCCCGCGTGAAGGCTCCGCGGCCGCGTCCCTCGACGCCGCCGACTGCGCTGACGCTATCGACGCGCCCGTCACATGGCTACACGAGCCCGTCACATGGCTACACGAGGTCGTCCGGGACGGGTGAGGCCACCGGCACCTCCGGGCGCCAGGCTGGGCCCCTCAGCCGGATCACGCGGCGCCGGCACGCGCGCGCTCCGGGACGACCCGCCGGGACGAGGGCAACGGTGACCGATACACCGCGGTACGAGTTCCGCTTCGCCGAGCGGCTCTCGGAGACCGTGCAGCACGCCTTCCCGGGGCTGCACGTGTCGACATCCAGCGACCGGGTCCTGTACGGGGCGGTCGGTGACCAGGACGAGCTCGAAGGTCTGATGGCACGCTTCTCGCTCCTGCGGCTCACGCTCCTGGAGATGCACCGCCTGCCGGACTGAGCAGGTGAGGCCGTGAAGGGCTCAAGAGATCATCCACGCAGGGTGAGGCCCGCGGGCCCGCCGACCATGACCGTGGGTGGTGCCGATCCAAGGAGCTCCGATGACGTTCCTCGCACGACTGGTCCTGAACGCCGTGGCGATCTGGCTGACGGTACTGATCCTGCCCGGCCTCGCGCTGGTCCCCGAGGACAGGGGCGCGGGCACCACGATCGTGGTGACGCTCGTGGTCGCGCTGGTGTTCGGGCTGGTCAACGCCGTCGTCCGGCCGCTGGTGGTGTTCCTGTCGATCCCCCTGTACGTCCTCACGCTCGGGTTGTTCACGCTCGTGGTCAACGCACTCATGCTCGCCCTGACGGCGTGGATCACGAGCCTGACGGACCTGGGCCTGAGGATCGACTCGTTCTGGTGGGCGCTGCTCGGCGCACTCGTGGTCTCCGTGATCAGCTTCCTCCTCAGCTACGCGCTGCTCTCGGCCCACGAGCGCCGCGGGCGCTCCGAGCCGCCGCAGGGCTGACCGGAGCGGGCCGACCCTCGCTCAGACCCGGAACGTCTCGCCGGGGCTGAGCGGGTGCACGGTCGTGCCGGGCGCGGCTCGGCACACGGCTTCGGCGAACCGCTGGCCGGGGGTGCTCAGGTGGTGGCGCATCAGTGTCCGCATCCCTGCCGGGTGCAGGCTGCCCCAGTGCACGGCGACGGCGTGGCGGGCGCCGACCCTCGCCACCGCCTCGGCCGCCTGGTCCGGATCGAGGTGCCCGGGCCCGAGGTTCGGGCCCCAACCCCATACCGGCACCACCGCCAGGTCGACGGTGCCGCGCGGTCCGAGGCCGGGAAGGTCGGCCATCGCGTCGAACAGGGCGGTGTCGCCGGCGATCCAGCTCGTGGTTCGTGGTCCGTGTACCAGGTGCCCCACCGCACCTGCTGTCGGACCCCAGGGCTCGCGACGGCCGCTGTGCTCGGCGGGCACCGCGCTGACCCGTACGCCGCGGCCGATCGCGACCGAAGCCCACGGAGCCACCTCCGTGACGCCTTCGACCCCATGGCGGGTGAGCCAGTCCCCCGCACCCGGCGGAGCAACGACGATCGGCGCCCGCAGACCCCGCAGGCTCGGCAGGTCGCAGTGGTCGTGGTGCAGGTGCGACAGGAGCACGGCGTCCGGGGTCGACCACGCTCTCGCGTCAGGCGGACTCACGTGCCGCAGCGCACCCATCCGACGTCGCAGCACAGGGTCCGCGACCAGCTTGACGCCGTCGGCCTCGAGCAGCACGGACGAGTGGCCCCACCAGGTCAGCCTCACACCGGCGCCTCCGGTTCCCCCGCCACGAACCCGGCATCCCGCTCGGCCGGGTCGTCGAGCGATGTCTCCGCCCGGGACTGCCCACCGTGCACTCCCGCTCGCCCGATCCACCGGATCAGCTGGCGGTGGACCACGTCGGCGCCGTAGAGCATCGCGTCCTCTGCCTCCGCACGATCGAGGAGATCCGCGTCCAGCTCCCACTCGGCGGGGTGGACGAGCACCGCGAGGTTCTGGCCGCCGCCCAGCCCGCCGTGCGACCCGACCAGCTCTTCGAACGCGTGCACCTCGCCGGTCTGCTCCTCGTAGGCCGAGTGCACGAGGACGTCCGGGGACTCCGCCATGCTCGCGACACGCAGCAGGTCGGCCGCTGCGCGCGGCCCGAACCCCACCAGCGGGTCGACACCCTCGACACACCCGTCGGCCAGTACGTGCACGCCGCGCGGCCCCACGGCGAGCGGGCCGCGACTGCTGTCGACCACCAAGAAGCCCACCCCGTCGAGCTCGAGGAGCCCGGGCACCAGCGCGGGGAAGCGCGCCGCGAGCCTGTCCAGGTCCACGCGGCCTGGCAGCTCGGGGAACCACACCAGCCCGAGGTTGCCGGACGCGGCGACCACCGCCCGGGAGGCATCCCGGTCGGGCCGGGCGCCGGCCACGTCCGGGGCGTCGGGCCGCCGGGCGCGTTCCGGACGGCGCGCCCCAGCCGTCCAGCTCGCCGCACCGGATGACGCACCCCGGCCAGGCACGTCGGACAGGAAGGTCGCCAGCGGCCCCCAGACCTCCTCCTGGCCCGTCGCGGCGACCATGTCGATGCCGCCGAGGCCGGTCAGGTCGGACACCACCCGTTCCAGGGACCGACCGTTGAGCTGGGCGAAGGTGGGGCCCTGGCTCTGGCCGTGGTCGGAGAGCACCACGAACCGGTACCGCCGCGGGCACCTGGCCGCGAACCGCTCCAGGGTGCCGATCGCGCCGTCCACGCCGGCCAGCGCATCCATCGCCTCGCGGCGCGCGACGCCGCTGTGGTGCGCGATCTCGTCGTAGTCCACGAGATCGACGAAGACCACCGGTGCGCCATGTGCCATCTGCTCGGCGACCAGCGAGACGTTCAGGTCCCTCATCAGCACGTTGGTGATCGCCCTCAGCACCACATACGCACCCCGCCGGGGCACGCGCGGCCAGACCCGACGCACCCGTTGACGGCGGGCCTGGACGAGCTCCTTGGCCACCTCGCCGACGGTGAGCACGAGGGATCGCGACAGGACGAAGGGCCGCGCGAAGTACCGGAGATAGGTGGCGCCTGAGCCCAGGCCTCCGGGCCGCCCGGCGCGACTCATCACCATGAGGGCTGTCTGCGCGTCACCGGTGAACATCGTCGAGATCGCTGCCCCACCGTGGGCGAGCAGGCCGTGCCCGTCCGAGATCCGCTCCTCGACGCGGGCCGCGTCGTCCGGCCGGTTCGTCACCACGAGGCGACCGGCCTGCTTGTCGTACCAGCGGAAGGCCGGGATGCCGTCGTTGGTCCCGTGCAGGAGCCCCGCCTGGCCGGCCGGTGTGGTGGACGGTACCCGGGCCCACCACGGGCGGGCATGGTGGGTGCCACGACGCAGCCAGCCGGCCAGGGTCGGAACGTCGCCCGAGGCGATCGCGTGCCGCAGGACGGGGTACCCGAGCCCGTCGATCTGCACCACCACGAGCCCGGGCGCGGCGGCCCCACCTCCTGCGCGCGCCGGGGTGCGCCGGAGCAGGTCGGCGACGAGGTAGTCGCGGTCGTCCGCGCCGAGCATCCATCGCGCGACCGCCAGCACCACGGCGACGACCCCCAGGGTGGCCGCGCTCGCGCCCAGGCCGGAGACCCGCACGCCCGGGACGACGAGGAGCGAGACGTGAACGACCACCAGCTGGGCCAGCACGCCGAGGACGAGTGCGCCGGGCACGCCCACCCGAACCGCGACGGGGCGCAGCACCGGTCGAACCGCGAGGTCCAGAGCACCGACGAGGACAGCGACCACGGCCGTGGCCCACCAGTGCTGTACCTCGAGACCGGTCACGATCGCCGCCGCCAGCAGGAGGGCAGCGCCGGTCGCCACCGCGCCCAGCACGGCGTCGCGCAGGTCCCTCGCCACGGCACCACGCGCCACGCGGGCCTCCCCTCGGCCGACGCCTGACCGCCGTCCCCACGCTAGCCCGCCGTTCGCGGGCGCGTGGTCAGGAGGACAGCAGGCGCGCCTTGGCGGCGGCGAACTCCTCGTCCGAAAGCAGGCCCTGGGTGCGCATCTCGCCGAGCTGGACGAGCTGGGCCATCATCGCGTCGGACGACGACGCGGCCGGTGCGGGAGCCGGCACAGGGTGCGCCGGCGGGGCCTGGGCCGCGGCCTGCGCCGCCCGGGCGGCCTCCGCCGCGCGCTGCTGCTCCCGCGCAGCCGCGAGCTCCTGCTGGTCGGCGTGCTTCGCCGCCTGACTTCGCTGCACGTTGCCGCTCACCGCCGTGGCGGTGCCCGCGATCACTGCCGTGCGGGCCATCGTGCCCACCAGGCCCGGCCGTCCCATCCGTCGTCCGCGCATGCTGCTCCTCCGTCTCTCGCCCTCGACGCTCCCAGCAGGTTTGCTCAGTCGTCCAGGGCGGCCAGGGCCGCCGCGACGACATCTCGCGGGACGCGCTCTTGCATCACCAGCGAGCCGTGCTCGGCCCGCAGCGCCACGGCGAGGTCACGCGCCCACGTGTTCTCCCACACCACGACCAGACCGGAGGACCCCGGATCGACTCCCTCGCCGACCGCCGCCAGGTCCTCGTCGCTGAGCAGGTCGAGCTCGTCGTCGCCCAGCCATGCGAAAGCCTCACCGAGCCCGGCCTCGTCGACCTCCAGGTATGCGGGCGTGCCGTCGTCGGCCTTGCGGATCACGGCCAGGTCGAGCACGCGCAGCACGCCGTCACGGTGCAGGCCGGCGAGGGTCCGGGCCACACCCGCCGTCACATCACCGCGGATCGCGACCACCGCCACGTCGACGGGACCGAGGCCGTCAGGGTCCGGATGAGTGCTCACGGGTACCTCCCGGCTCGTCGCGACCCGCGGCTGCGGGGCCGACCGTCGCGGGTCGGCGATCCCGACGGTAGGTGCCGCGCCGGTCGAAGCCCTCACCCTGCCCGGGTGACCCGTTCGCGGGCTTCGACAGGGTCACCGCACCGGGGCCCGGCCGCGGGCGTCGAGGGTGTCGCGCATGCCCATCAGCGAGGTGCCGACCCCGTAGGTGACGAAGTCGCCGTGCGGGTCGATCCGGACCCCGACATGCGGATCGGTGCCCTCGTCGGGCACCTCGAGCCCGCGGGTCAGCGCCTGCCGGACGTCGACGCGAACACCTGCTTGCCGAGAACGTCCCACACCTGCCGTGACGAGACCTGGACCATCGCACGCCCTCCCCTGGCTCGCCGTCGACGCAGGCGAGCGGCGGGCGCGGCGATGCCGCGAACCGGCGGCGGCGCCCGGCCGATCGCTCGACCGTCGGCCGAGCCGGGGATCGAGCGCGGGACGTTGGTCGCGCACCGGCTCCCGTCGCGGGTCAGTTCCGCGCGCGTCAGCGTCGAGCGCCGACCTCCGCCAGCACCCGCTCGGGGCCGAGCTCGGCAAGCACGTCGAGCAGGATCCGCGTGTACTCGGCCGGGGCGTGGGAGTTCACGTCGTGACCGGCGCCGGGGACCACGTGCCACCGGGCGAACGGCAGGGCGGCGCGCATCCGCCACGCCCCCCACCGCAGCGGGTCGCGGCGCCCGTTGACGAACCACACCGGCAGGAGCAGGCGCCGCAGGTCGGCCAGGGCGGAGTACCCGTGCATGGCGTGGAGCATGTCCGCGACCACGTACCACGTCCCGCCCGGACGGAAGGTCGCCGCGATCCGCGAGGTCCACCTCCGGTAGAGGCCCAGCGGCTTGCCGGCGATCTCGGTCGAGCATCCGGAGAGCATCACGCCGGCGAGCTTGTCCTGGTGCAGTGCCGCATAGGCCAACGAGGTGTACCCACCCAGCGACAACCCGACCAGCAACGGAGGAACAGGCTGGGCGTCGACGGCAGCGTCGATCGCCTCGATCGCGCCCTCGAGCGTGAATCGCTCGGCGGAACGGGCGCCGTGGCCGGGCAGGTCGAGTGCGTGCGAACCGTGGCCGACGACCTCGAGCGCCTGGACCTGGGGGTCCCAGATCGCAGACGAGGTCCTGGTGCCGTGCACGAAGACGATGGGGATGATGGAAGTGGCCTCTCGGAGGGGTACGAAGAACCCTCCCTCTCGAATCGGTGCAACGCACGCCGAGCCTGAGGTGTTCCCGCATCCTTCCCGGCAGGTGGACGATCATGCCTGTCCCGCGCAGCGGACCGGTGCCGCTCAGACCTCGGGGAACGTCCCGATCCGCAGGTTGTTGCCGAACGGGTCGCGCAGCCCCATGTCGCGGCCGTAGGACTGGTCGGCCGGCGGCTGGGTGATCTCGACGCCGTGCGCCACCAGGTGCTCGTGCACCGCATCGACATCCTCGGCCGGGTAGGGCTCTCCCCGACGACGGCCGCGAACGTCCGTCCGAAGGTGCCCAGGCTCGAGAAGCCCACCTCCGCGCAGATGCGCGTCACCGACCAGTCGGTGGAGCGCAGCAGGTACATCGCCCGCTCGACGCGGCGGCGCTGCAGGTAGCGGTGCGGTGTCTCGCCGAACACCCGGCGGAAGGACCGGACCAGGTGCGCCGGGGTGACGTGGGCGACGGCCGCGAGCGACGCGAGGTCGAGCTCGTCGCGATAGCCCGCGTCGATGGCGTCGCGCACCCGCAGCATCGAGCGGTTGATCTTCCTCGACGGCTCTGCTCACCCCGGCCTCCCAGCCCCAGCGTCCCGGATGCCGTCGGCCGGCGCATCCACCGGTCCCCTCCTCGAGGATGTCGGGCCCTCGAAGGGCGCTGTCGGTGGCGCGGAGTGATACTCACGCGGTGACCGAGACCGAGACCGTGACCGTGCCCGTGCGAGACGGCGAGATGCCCGCCCACCTGTGGCTGCCCGAGGCCGGGCGCGGACCAGGGATCCTGCTGGTCCAGGAGATCTTCGGGGTGAGCCCCTACATCCGGCGTCGGGCCGCCGACCTCGCCGCGCTGGGGTATGTGGTGCTGGTACCCGAGCTGTTCTGGCGGCTCGGCGTGGCGGCGGTACCCAACGGCCCGGACATGCTCGACGAGGGGCTGGCCCTGTCGTCCCGGTTCGACTGGCCGACCGGCGTCGCCGATGCGGTCGCGGCCCAGCGCGTGCTGCGCGAGCGACCCGAGGTCCGCCGCAGCGCCCTGCTGGGCTTCTGCTTCGGCGGCGGGCTGGCGTTCGAGGTCGCCGCGACCGAGACGCCCGACGTGCTCGTGGCGTACTACGGCTCGGCGCTGCCCAGGCTGCTGGACCTGGCGCCGCGGGTGACCTGCCCGACGCTGATGCACTTCGGGACCGCCGACGCGTACCTCGACCCGCCGATGGTCGCGCGCATCACCGCTGCGGTCGAGCCGCAGGGTGCGCGCGTCGAGCTGCACGAGGGCGCCGGCCACGCCTTCGACAACCCCGACTTCGTCGCCCACCACGCCGACGCGTCGGCCGCGGCCTGGGCGCAGACCACCGCCTTCCTCGCCGAGCACCTGGGCGACTGAGCCCGTGCGCCCAAGTCCGCGCGCGGGACGGTCGATGCCCACCGAGTGATGCGACCCAGCCGGCTCGTCGCCGGCGTCGTCGTGCTCGCCGCAGCCGGCGCCGTGGTGCCGTGGCTCTGGGGCCCGGCCGAGTAGCCACGGCACGTGCCGGCGCGCCCGGCCGTCCGCCCCGCGCGGAATGGATGTGCTCGCCGGCCGCTCGAGGGGCGAGGATGTCCGCCGTGACGGCGACCGTTCAGGCCAAGGGCGTGGGTGCGGGATTCGGCGACCGCGAGCTGTTCGCGGGCGTCGACCTCGTCCTCGCGCCCGGAGACGTGGTGGGACTCGTCGGGCCCAACGGCGCAGGCAAGTCGACGTTGCTGCGCGTCCTCGCCGGGCTGCGCGCGCCCGACGCGGGCACGGTGGCCGTCTCCCCGCCGCACGCGCACCTGGGGTACCTGGCCCAGGAGGTCGAGCGGGTGCCGGGCGAGACGGTCGCCGACCATCTCGCCCGCCGGACCGGTGTCTCCGCGGCGAGCGCCGCCCTCGACGCGGCCTCGCACGCCCTGGCTGACGGCGCACCCGGCGCCGACGACGCCTTCGCCCTGGCGCTCGAGGACTGGACGGCCCTCGGTGCGGCCGACTTCGACGCACGCCGCGCGGTGGTGGCCCGCGACCTGGGCCTGGACGTGGACCTCGATCTTCCGATGACCGCGCTGTCCGGCGGCGAGGCGGCGCGGGCCGGCCTCGCGGCGCTCCTGCTGTCGCGGTACGACGTGTACCTGCTCGACGAGCCGACCAACGACCTGGACGCCGAGGGCCTGGCTGTGCTCGAGGCGTTCGTGGCGCGGGCCCAGGTGCCGATCGTCGTGGTCAGCCACGACCGCGAGTTCCTCAGCCGCACGGTGACGTCCGTCGTTGAGATCGACCGGAGCCTGCAGCGGGTCCAGGTCTACGGCGGCTCCTATGACGCCTACCTCGAGGAACGGTCCGTCGCCCGGCGCAGGGCCCGCGAAGCGTACGAGGAGTACGCGGCGCGACGGTCCACGCTCGAGGCCCGCGCCCGCCGCCAGCGCGCCTGGATGGCCAAGGGCGTGCGCAACGCGCGCCGGAAGGCCACCGACCCCGACAAGTTCATCAAGCACTTCCGCGCCGAGGCCAGCGAGAAGCAGGCGGCCAAGGCCCGTCAGACCGACCGGATGATCGCTCGCATGGAGGAGGTCGCCGAGCCGCGCAAGGAGTGGTCGCTCCAGCTGAGCATCGCCGCCGCGCCACGCTCGGGAACCGTGGTGAGCACAGCACGGGGCGCGGTGGCGCGGCGGGGCGACTTCCGGCTCGGCCCGGTGGACCTGGAGGTCACCTGGCAGGACCGGGTCGCGATCACCGGGCCCAACGGGGCCGGCAAGACGACGCTGCTCGCGCTGCTGCTCGGTCGGCTCGCGCCGGCCGAGGGCCGGGTGGACGTGGGCTCGGGCGTGCTGGTGGGCGAGGTCGACCAGGCGCGGGCCGCGTTCGAGTCCGACGCTCCGCTGGGCTCGGCGTTCGCCGCCGAGGTGCCCGACTGGCCGACCGCCGACGTGCGCACCCTGCTGGCCAAGTTCGGCCTCGGCGCCGACCACGTGGGGCGCGCCGCGTCCTCGCTGTCGCCCGGCGAGCGGACGCGCGCAGCGCTCGCCCTGCTCCAGGCCCGTGGCGTGAACCTGCTGGTGCTCGACGAGCCGACCAACCACCTCGACCTGCCGGCGATCGAGCAGCTCGAGGCCGCGATGGACGCGTTCGACGGCACGATCCTGCTGGTCACGCACGACCGCCGGATGCTCGAGACCGTCCGGCTGACCCGCCGCCTGCACGTCGAGGCCGGCGAGGTGGTCGAGGTCTCCGCGGACTGAGGTCCGACCGCCCCGTTGCGCGACGGTCGCCGGCCTCGGGTGGTTCACTGCACGCGTGGAGCTCCTGGTACTCGGCGGTACGGCGTTCCTCGGCCGCGAGATCACGCTCGCAGCCCTGCGGCGCGGGCACTCGGTGACGTGCCTGGCCCGCGGTACCGCGCCCGCGCCAGACCGGGCGCGGTTCGTCGCCGGCGACCGCGACGACGATGCAGGCCTCGCACCCGTGGCGGGTGCCATGTGGGACGTCGTGGTCGACGTGTCCCGCCACCCGGGCCAGGTCCGTCGCGCGGGCCGGGACCTGTCCACGGGCCACTGGGTGTTCGTCTCGACGGCGAGCGTCTACGCGGACGCCTCGCGCGTCGAGCAGGCCGAGGACGCGCCCGTCCTCGGGCCCCTGGATGGCGAGGTCATGACGAGCCCGGAGGTCTACGGCGAGGCGAAGGTGGCCTGCGAGGAGGCGGTGCGCGCCGCGGACGCCCCCGCCACGATCGTGCGACCGGGGCTCATCGGCGGCCCGGGCGACGTGTCGGCGCGCAGCGGATACTGGCCGTGGCGCTTCGCCCACCCGACCGGTGACGACGTCATCGTCCCCGACGACCCAGACCAGCCCTGCGCCCTCATCGACGTGCGGGACCTGGCCGACTGGATCGTCGCCGCCGCCGAGCACCGGGTGGCCGGCACGTTCAACGCCACCGGGCCGACGCTCTCGCTGGCCGAGGCACTCGCCGTCGCCGCGGAGGTCGGCGGCAGCGGCGCCCGGCCCCGCCCGGTCCCACCGGAGCGGCTGCGCGAGCTCGGGGTCGGCTCGTGGATGGGCCCGACGTCGCTCCCGCTGTGGATCGACGACCCGGATGCCCGCGGCCTGGCCACGCTCAACACTGCGCGAGCCCGCGAGGCGGGCCTGCACACGCGCCCGCTCGCCGAGACGTTCCGCGACGTGCTGGCCTATGAGGAGCGGCGCACCAAGCCTCGCCGCGCCGGGCTCACCGACGACGAGGAGCGTCGGGTCCGAGCCGCGCTCGACTCGGGACGCTAGCCTCCCGGCATGGGCCTGTTCGGACGTCGCAAGGTCGCGCCGCCGCAGGCGCCACTCACTGCCGAGCAGGTGCTCAGCACCGCGCTCGGTCCCACCACGTTCCGCGAGGGCTACGTCAGGGAGGACGTCGATGCCTTCCTCGACCGCGTGGTGCAGACCTTGCGCGGGACGGCGACGGTACCTCTGACCGCCGAGGACGTCGACCGCGCACGGTTCCGCAGCACGAAGCGTCGGGACGGGTACAGCACCGACGACGTCGACGACCTGCTCGACGCCATCGCCCAGACCCTGCGCGGCTGACCGGGCGCCGACCTCCCAGGCGGTTCCCAGGCACGCCACGCACGATGCCGCGCGTGACGGTGAGCCTGCGCATACCCACCTCCTGGTCGTCGACCGCCGTGCGGGTCGCGGAGATCTCCGCGACCTTCTGGGTGATCAAGGGCCTGTCCACCGCGCTCGGCGAGTCCGCGTCCGACTACCTCGTGGTCGCGATCAACCCCGTGGTGGCGGTGCTGGCCGGGTTCGTCGCGTTCGTGGCTGCCCTGGCCGTGCAGCTGACGCGCGGCCGGTACACGCCCTGGGCGTACTGGCTCGCGGTGGTCATGGTCGGGATCTTCGGCACCATGGCGGCCGACGTGGTCCACGTTGTGCTCGGCGTGCCGTACCTGGCGTCGAGCGTCGGCTACGCGGCCGTGCTCGCCGGCGTCTTCTGGGCATGGTGGCGCGTCGAGGGCACCCTGTCGGTGCACGCGGTCACGACGTGGCGGCGTGAGCTGTTCTACTGGGCCGCCGTCGCCGCGACGTTCGCCACCGGGACCGCCGTCGGGGACATGACCGCTCGGACCCTGCACCTGGGCTACGCGGGGTCGATCCTCCTGTTCGCCGTGGCGATCTGCGTCCCGGCGATCGGGCACCGGTGGTGGGGCTGGAACCCGGTCGCGTCGTTCTGGGTGGCCTACGTCCTGACCCGGCCGCTCGGCGCGTCGGTCGCGGACTGGACCGGCAAGGGCACTGCGGTCGGTGGGCTGGGCTGGGGCGACGGGACGATGAGCCTGGCCTTCGCCGTGGTCATCGCCGTGCTGGTCGCGAGGCTGTCCCGGCGCGCGTCGCCCGCGCTACGCGGCACGGAGGCCGCGGCACTGGAGCAGGGACGCATCGCCCGAAGGACGATACCCCGCCGTGCGAGCTCAGCCCGGGTCGGGGAGCATGCCGCCGAGCCCGAGACAGTGCTGAACGAGCTCCGTCGACGGCGGTGAGGCCAGGGCCCTCCGGGCCGCCTCGTCGGCCTTCACGATCGACTCCAGGGTGCGGGTGTCGGCGGCGGCGTCGGACCGGTCGTGGGCCTCGCGCGCGCAGGGATGCATGACCTCACGTTCCAAGTTTCGCCGCATCGCACGCCGACTCCGCGCCGACTCCGCCTGGACCTGGCGCATGTGGCGCGGTCGGTCGAGCACCAGCAGGTCCGCAGCCTGCACTGTCAGGCCCTGGCGACTCGCACGGCCGCACCGAAGCGCGATGCGCAGACCATCCCCGTCGAAGGCGCGCGCGGCCCGCTTCCAGTCGAGGCGGTCCAGGTCCGGCTCCCCGACCTCGTCCCCCTCCGCGAAACCGAGCGGGAGGTCGGCAGACTCGACGACCTGGTCAGGGCGGATCCTGAAGAGCACGGCGGGTGCGTCCTTCTCCATGGCCGGACACTACCCGGGCGATGATCTACGCGGGCTCGAACCGCGGCAGGAGTGACAGAACCTCGGGCTCGAGCACGACCACGTCCCCGATCCGGAGCGGACCGTGCACCGCCACGGCCCGCGTGGCACCGCGCCGCACCACGCGGCTCTGCTGCGGTGGAACCACGCCGGGACCAGGAGGAGAGTGGGTGGTGACCGTGGAGGTGACCGGCGATGGGCGCGGAGCGGTACCTGACCCCCGAGCGCGCCGCAGCGGTCTACGACCGGGTCGGGCGCCTGCAGAACACGCAGAGCTTCTACGAGGACCCAGCGGTCGAGGCACTCATCCAGGCGGCCCGGCTCGAGGAAGCCTCCGCCGTGATCGAGGTCGGCTGCGGGACAGGCGCACTGGCCGTCCGTCTGCTGGCCGAGCACCTCCCGCGCGACGCGCAGTACGTCGGTCTCGACCTGAGCCCCAGGATGGTCGCCCTGACCACCGACCGGCTGCGCGGCTGGCCCCGCCAGGCGCAGGTCGTCCAGGTCGACGGGCGCAGCCCGTGGCCGGTACCGGACTCCTCAGCCGACCGGGTGGTGGCGGTCTACGTGCTTGACCTGCTCTCCCCCGCCGCGATCGACGCGTTCTTCGCGGAGGCCGCCCGCGTGCTGCGACCCGGCGGGCTCGTCGCCGTCGCAGGCCTCGTCCCCGCGACCACCGGCGTCGCGCGCCTCGTCAGCGGCGCCTGGCTGCGGGTCTGGCGGCTGAACCCCCTCCTCACCGGCGGCTGCCGCCCCGTCGACGTGGCCGCGCGCCTGCCTGCGGGTTGGACCGTGCACGCCCGCCGGCAGATCACGAGCTTCGGCGTCACGTCCGGCCTGCTGATCGCCGAACCACCGCACGACTGAGCGCGCCGGGCGCTCCGGCCTGATCATGCGAGTGACCGCGCTCGGTGGTTCAGTGGACTCGACGGCCCGCGGTCCGAGCCGACGGGTCGCTTCCCGCATCCGGACCTGGGAGGTGCCATGAGTCGTCCACGGCTCGTCGTGGTGGGGGCTGGGTTGGCCGGGGCCACAGCCGTCGAGACGCTACGGTCCGAAGGTTTCGACGGTTCGGTCACGCTCCTCGGCGCCGAGGCCCACCCACCGTACGAACGCCCGCCGTTGTCCAAGGGCTACCTCATGGGCCAGGAGGAGCGGGACAGCGTCTTCTCCCACCCGGACGCCTGGTACCGCGACCACGACGTCGACCTGCGCACGGGAACCCGGGTGACCTCGCTCGATCGCGACGCCCGGGTCGTCGTGACCGACGACGGCGAACGGATCGGCTACGACGGCGTTCTCCTGGCGACCGGCTCGCGGCCGCGGCGGCTCGACGTCCCGGGCGCCGACCTCGCCGGGATCCACCAGCTGCGCACCCTCGACAACTCGGATGCGCTCAAGCAGGCGCTCGCCGGCGGTCGGCGGCTGGTCGTTGTCGGCGGCGGCTGGATCGGCCTCGAGGTCGCCGCAGCGGCGCGAACAGCCGGCCTGGAGGCCGTGGTCGTGGAACGCGGCGAGGTCCCGCTGGGGGGTGTGCTGGGTCCGCAGGTCGCCCGGGTCTTCGCCGACCTGCACCGCGACCACGGCGTCGACCTGCGCACCTCCAGCGGCGTGGCACGGTTTCTGGGGCAGGGCGGCACGCTCGAGGCCATCGAGCTGACCGACGGGACCCGGCTCGACACCGACCTCGCTCTCGTGGCGGTCGGCGCGACGCCACGAACCGAGCTCGCCGAGGCGGCGGGCCTCGCCGTCAACGGCGGCGTGCTGGTCGACGCCCACCTGCGCACGGCCGACTCGCGGGTCGCGGCAGCCGGGGACATCGCGAACGTCGACCACCCCGTGCTCGGGCGGCGCGTCCGGGTGGAGCACTGGGCGAACGCGACCAACCAGGGTCCGGTGGCGGCGCGGTCCATGCTGGGCCAGGACACGACCTACTGCGACCTGCCGTTCTTCTTCACCGACCAGTACGAGCTCGGCATGGAGTACATCGGGCACGCGCCCGCCGGCTCCTACGACCGGGTCGTGCTCCGGGGCGACGTGGCGGGGCTCGCGTTCGTGGCGTTCTGGCTCTCCGAAGGCCGCGTCACGGCCGCGATGCACGTCAACATCTGGGACGCGACCGAGCCGATGACCGCGCTGGTCGGCTCCGGCCGCGCCGTCGACCCGGAGCGCCTCGCCGACGCCGCGGTGCCGCTCGACGAGCTGTGAGTCTCGTGGCGGCAAGCCTCCCGGCCCGCGTGGCCCGTCGCTCCGGTCCACGTTCCCCGGCCGCCATGCCTAGCGGTCATGGTGGGTCGGGTGGATCGGCCAGGGTGGTCGTGCCGGCCAGGACGTCACGGCTGAGGATCTGCAAGGTTCGCTCGGGCTCCTCGAAAGCGGGGCTGTGGGCGGAGTGCTCGAAGGTGTAGAAGCCGACGGCTGGCGCCTCGACCCGGCGGGCGTAGGTCCGGGCCAGCCGGTACGAGGCGGTCCGATCGTGACGCCCGTGCAGGAAGTAGACCGGGATCGGCAGCCTCGTGACGTGCCGAGTCAGGTCCGTGGCCAGCACCTGCTCCGAGAGTCCGAAGCTGCGGGAGAACCGCCGGCCGCGCCACAGCGCCACCATCTCCCGCGGGGTGTAGTCCGAGGAGGCCCACGACGACAGGAAGATGCCGGTGATCACCGAGCGCATGTCGCGGGTGGTGCCGACCCCGAGGCGGTGCATGGCGGTGTCGCGCACGGCCTCCCGATAGGCCTCCTGCTCGGAGGCGAGCTGGTCGGTGACCTGTGCCATGCCGATGTAGGACATGAACAGCTCCGGTGCCTGCGCGGCGGCTTGCAGGCCGATGAAGCTGCCCCACGAGTGACCCATCAGGTGGACCCGCTCGACCCCGAACCGTCGGCACAGGTACCTTGCGACCTCGATCGTGTCGGCGATGATCTGGTCGACTGTCATCGTCGCGGCGGGGATCCCCGGGCGGTAGGACAACCCAGCCCCACGCTGCTCCCACCACGCGACGGTGAATATCCTGGTCAGCGTCGTGGGGTGGCGCCGGGTGAGCCAGTGCTCGGGCATGCCGGGACCTTCGTGCACGAACAGCAGCACGGGGCTGCCCGCCGGCCCGGCCTCGAGGAACATCCCTTGGTCCACGCCGTTGATGGGCACGCGGACCTTGACGACACCGGGTCGTGGCCGGCTCGATCCCTCATCGCAGCGTCCTCCCGGCGCGGGCACGCGTACCGACCCGGTTGTGCCCGGGTCGCCCGCACAGGGCCGAGGCTAGCGACGCCGGACTGTTGGCTCATCGGTCCGCGGAACGATCCAGGTCTGCATCCCGGGAGGGAGGTGGCGTCGCAGCGTCGGGCGTGGGACGGGGCCACCTCGATCCTGGGCCTGATGTGCGCTGCCCGTCGGCCAGCGAACCTGGTCGTGTCCCCGCAAGCACGATGAGAGGTGCACTGTTGCGGATCAACCCGGCCGGGTCAGCCGATCAGCTCGACGAGCGCCGATCTGGCAGCGTCCCACCCCTGGCTGGTGTCGATTCTGACCGACCGGATCGGCAGCCTGGCGAGGAGGTCTTCCTCAAGGCGTCGACGGGCCTGGAGGGCCCGGACGACGCCGTCGGCGCCTTGGAGCCCGTGCTTGCGACCGTAGGCCTGCTGGGTGTGGTAGCTCACGAAGTGGTCCCACCACGCGGCGGGGCGCTGCGGGATCACGCGATCGAGCGCGGCCCGGATGTCACCCGGGTTCAGGTACACCACGATCGGCTGAAGATCAACGACTGCCTCGACGAGCATTCGGATGTGCTCACCGACGACGTGGACATCGACGTCGTGCTTCATCACCAGCGTGGTGATCGGGTTCTGCAGCAGGCAGCAGTCGAAGACCCACACGTCCGGACCGGCGGACGCCGCACGACCGAACTCCTGCCAGCGCCCCAGCGTCAGCCGGCGGAAGTCGTCCGGGTCCAGCTCGTAGATGTCGTGCGCCGCGAGCTCGGCGAGCGCTCCTTCGCTCGCTGAACCCGCGGCTCGCAGCACTCCGTAGGGGACCAGCGTCATGCCCTGCCACCGGGCGGCGACGCCGGACATGGGGGCGGCGTCGGCCGGGTGACGGTCGCACAGGTCGGCGAACACCGATTCCGAGACACAGGCCACGGACTCGAAGTCCGCCGGGTGGTCGAGATCGCCCTCGAGCACCACGCGCTGGGGGATGCCACGAGCCGCGAGGACGTCACCCAGATGTCTGGTCAGGGTCGACTTCCCCGACCCGGCGACTCCCTCCACGACCACAAGACGCGACTCGGTCACTGCTCGTCCTCTTCCATCAAGGCCTGCTCCCGCACACCGCTCCGTTGGGTGACGCGTCGTCGCCCACCTGGGACGGTGATCGCGATCCTGATCCGCACGCCGGCCCCCAGGACTCGGCTGCTCTGCGACGCGCACCATGCCACTGCCGAGCACCGAGCACGTGGGCCGAAGCGACGCTAGGCACGGAGCCCACGACCGGTGACCCGCCGGAACACCGCCTCGATCCCGAACGACACGGCGACCATGGCGGCGAGCACCCCGACAGCCCCGACACTGCTCTTGGCGACGAGCGCGGCAAGCGCCCCCGCGCAGGCGAGGGCCGCGACTGTCGAGATCCACGGCTTCGATCCGCGCTGCTTCGACGTACGGGCCTCGGCAAGGTTCACGACCGCGAAGATGATGAGGAAACCCGCGCTGCCCATCGTCGAGATGCTCTCAAGGTCCATGAAGTTCGCGAGCACGAGCGTCGCGGCGGCGGTGACGATGAGCCCCTCGAGGGGCTGGTTCCAGATCGGTCGTTCGAGCTGCTCGGGCAGCTCCCGGGCCTTGGCGATCGTGTACGTCAGTCGCGCAGAGCCGTAGAGGGTCGCGTTGATCGCCGAGGCTGTCGAGAGCATCGCGGCGATGCCGATCAGGATGAACCCGGCCGAGCCGAGCGCCGGGCGTGCGGCGACCGCCAGCGCATAGTCCTTCGCACTCACCAGTTGCGGCACCGGGACGGACCCCACCGCGACGACGGCTACGAGCACGTACAGCGCGATGACCGAGAGCACCGAGATGTAGTACGCCCGCGCGAGCGTCCGGCCCGGGTCGTCGACGTCCTCGGCCGCGTTGGCGATCAGCTCGAATCCCTCGTACGCGAGGAACACGATCATGCCGCCGGCGACCAGCGACAGCGGTGGGCTCCACTGGCCGGGCGCGAGCCGGGTCGAGGAGACGGAGAACACCCCGACGACCACGAACAGCAGCAGGATCGTGAGCTTGGTGGCGACCACGTAACGCTCCGCTCGCGCGACCGTGGAAGCTCCCGCGACGTTCAGCACGGCGATGAGGATGACCACGGCGGTCAGGATCAGGTGCTTGCCCAGCTCGTGCTGCGCGTCCGGGAGGAAGCTCGCCGCGTAGCTGCCGAACGCCTGGGCGTACAGCGCGAGCATCACGATGTAGCTCAGCCACAACAGGACGTTGATACCGCCCGCGAACATGCCGGGCCCGAACCCGCGGTTCACGAACGTCACCGTCCCCCCGCGACTCGGGAACGATGTCGAGAGCAACGCGTAGGACCTGGCCGTGAGCAACGCCACCAGACCCGCGACGAGGAACGCGACCGGCGCCCCTCCCCCGGCGATCTGCACCGACAGCCCGAGGACCGCGAAGATTCCCCCGCCGACCATTCCGCCGACGCCGATCGACACGACGCTCCACAGGCCGATGCGTCGTGGTGACCCTGACTCGCGCTTCGTCACGGGCACGATTGTTCACTCGGCGACGACCGAGGCACCAGGTGGTGGTCGGTGCGCCCAGATCGCGACGACGGGGCGTAGTCGCTGGTCGGATCGAAGGGCCCTAGGCTCGCAGTTGACCGTCACCGGGGCTGTCGAGGCACGTTGGGAGGTCAAGATGGCCGAGTCACCGGCAGAGGGGATCGACCAGGGCCTCACCCCTGGACCGTTCCTCACCCGGTCGGACAACACAGCCTGGCTCGCCTCCCTGCCCTTGCCCGCCATCCAGTGCAACCGGACCGGGGCGCTGCTCACCGCCAACGACGCAGCGTGCGACCTGCTCGGCCTTCCGGTCGACGACGCCTCCGGGCTCGACCTTGCCACGATGGTGCACCCCGGCTCCCGTGCGCGCCTGAACTCAGCACTCGAGCAGGTGCACACGGAGCCGGTCCACGTCGAGGTCGGCCTCGTGACACCTGGTGGGACGGTCGCCGGCCGGCTTCTGGTCTTCGCCGACGGCGCCGGTGAGACCGTGACCCTAGTGGTCGAGCCACCTGAAGGCAGTTCGGCCACGACCGCGGTGAGCGTCGAGTCGGTCGCCCATGCGCTGGTCACGCTGTGTGACGTCTCGGTCGCCGAGCGAGAACCGCGAGCCCTGCTGTCCAGCATCGCCGGCACGATCCTCGCCGCGGTCCCGGTGATCGGGTCCTTGAGCCTCGAGCTCGGCTCTCCTGCCGAGCCGTATGCGGTGGCGTCCGCCGGTCCGCGGGCGGCGACCATCGACGGTTGGCAGATCCAGGCGCAGGAGGGGCCGTGCGTGCAGGCGTGGGAGACCGGGCTCACCGTGCGCACCCGGGACCTCGCCTCGGACCCTCGGTGGCCGATGCTCGCCAGGCTGGCCGATGGCGCCATCCCGGCCATCGCGGTGCCCGTCAGTCACGACGGCACCATGGTGGGCGTGCTCAACTGCTATGACGCCGACCCCGAGAGCCCCGACCCGGTGCTGGCCGCAGAGCTCCTCGCGTCTGCCACGGGAGCCTTGCTGGCGGGCATCGAGGAGCGCGAGGCCCTGCGGGTCCAGGGCGACCAGCTTCGCTTCGCCCTCACTTCCCGGGCGGTGATCGACCAGGCCAAGGGGATCGTGATGGCGCACCGGGGCGTCGATGCGGACGAGGCGTTCGCCTACCTCGCCCGGCTCAGCCAGGACCGGAACGTCAAGGTGCGGGACCTGGCGGCGGCGATCGTCGAGCAGGCCGCTTCCCGCACCGAGCATCCCGACGTCACCGGGTCCTGACACGAGCCCTTCTCAGGGGAGGGCGCTTGGCCGCGATCCGCCCGGGTGCCGCGGTCGTGGGCTGGGCATAGCCTCGGTGGAGTGGAAGGAGACCCATGTCCAGAAAGCACGCTGCCGACGACAGCACGCCTGACGACACTCCCGACCCGTTGACCGACGAGGCGGTGGAGGCGGCCGCTGCTGAGAGCACCGACGGCGCCGACCCCACGGTCACCGCCCGCGAGGGCGTCTCGATGCCCGAAGAGCCGGGTACGGACGACGACCCAGGAAGCTTCGTCAATCCCTGACCAACCCGATCGAGCTCGAGCAGACGGCCTGGACCGTCGGGGCCACCGAGCGAGCTGGCGCGCATCCTGGGCGCCAACCGCGACGTCAGGTATCGTCGTCAGCGGTGCAGCACGTCGCCGCCGGCCCGATCGCGCCTGGGGGCACCACGTGACTGCCACCTCTGATCACACTCGTCGATTCGACACTCGCTCCGGACGCTCGCGCGTGGCCGGTTCCGGTCGGCCCGTCGACCTCCCCGTCGTCGACGACGTCCTGTGGCACCAGTTCCACTCGTTGGTGACGATGACGTCGGGCGAGCTGCGTGCCTGGCTGAGTTCGCACGAGGGTGAGGTGTCGGACCTGGCAGGTGCCTTGTGTCTCGCCTTGGGCCGCCGGGTGGCCGCCTTGGTCGGTGCTCCGCGCACCACTCTCACGGCCGAGGACATCCGGGTGATGGACGCAGTGGTTCAGCGGATCCGCACGCTGTGCCCGGAGTGCGACCCGCACGGGCAAGCGGCCTGGCGGCTCACGGCGCTCGGGCACGACCCTGCGAGGTGTGAGCGCCAGGTGGTCTCCCAGCGCCGAGCCGGATCTGACGGACAGGTTGCAGCCGCTGTGCATGCCCCGGGGCGGCGACGTTCGGAGGCGGTTCGAGCCCGCAGGCGGGCACCGCTCTCCGAAGGAGGGCGCACATGGCCGCCACGATCGCAGACGCCCTGACCGCGGCAGCGGAGGGTGCGAGACCGGGTGAGTCCACCCCGGTTCCTGGACCCACGACCAGAACCCGGGTGGTGTCGGCGACCGCTGGGTCGAAGGTCTGATGCCCTCGCCAGGCCCAGCCGCGACGATCGCGGACAGGCGCTGCACGCGAAGGAGACCCGGGTGATTGGTGAGCGGGCTGGGGCGACCGGCGCGCCCCTGGCGACCGGGTGTCGACGCGGTCGTGTCGTCGCAGTGGTTGCGCAGTGAGCCCGACCCCCGGGCCGCGCGGTGACGCGACGCCCCCCACGGTCGTGGCTGCCCATCTGAGCAAGAGGTTCGGGTCGCGCGAGGCCGTCAGCGATCTGTCCTTCAGCGTCGGTCAGGGTCGAGCGTTCGGCCTGCTCGGTCCGAACGGAGCGGGCAAGACCACGACGGTGCGACTACTGACGGGTTTGATCGGTGCCACCCACGGCGAGATCACACTGTTCGGTGAACGGCTCACGCGGGGGAACGCCGACGCTCTCCGCGCCCGGATCGGTGTCCAGACGGACACCAACCTGTACGAGTCACTCAGCGCCCGGGACAACCTGCGGACCTGGGGGGAGCTCTACGGGCTGAGCGCTCGCGCCGTCGCGCGTCGCACCGATGAGGTCCTGGAGGTCATGGACCTCAGCGACAGGGCGGACTCGCTCGTCGGCGAACTGAGCAAGGGTATGCGGCAGAAGTTGTCGGTCGCACGTGCCGTGCTGCACGAACCGGAGCTGCTGTTCCTCGACGAGCCCACCGCGGGCCTCGACCCCGAGGCGGCCGAGGACCTCATCGCGTACCTGACCGAGATGATCCGGGCGATGCGCACCACGGTGATCATCTGCACGCACCAGCTCCACGGCCTCGAGCAGCTCGTCTCGGATGTCGGCATCCTGCATGGTGGCCGCTTGGCCGTCGCCGGCGACGTCGACGACCTGCTGCGCCGCCGGTGGCCGCTGCACCGCTACTCGGTCACCGTGGCGGAGCATCGTGATCGGGCTGCCGGCATCGTCTCCGGGCTGGTCAGCTCGGTCGAGGACGGCGCCGCGGGCTCGCGCGTGGACTTCGCCGTCGAGGACCGCGAGACGGTCTCCGCGGTCGTCGCGGCCCTGGTCGCCGACCGCATCCCCGTGCGGGCGGTGGTGCCCCGCGACCCGACTCTGCGTGATCTGTACTTCGCCACCCTCGAGCAGCAGGACGTCTCATGATCGACAGGCGACGCGTCTGGGCGCTGATGCGCAAGGACTGGCGCGAGCTCTCGCGCAGCAAGCAGGCGGTACCGCCTCTGATCATCGTGCCGCTGCTCTTCGTGGTGGTGCTGCCGGTCGCTGTGATCCTGCTCGGTGAGAACGCCGCGCTGACGTCCTCGGTCGGCGGCCTCCAAGCCTTCCTCGACCACCTTCCGGTCGGGTTCCTGCCCGGCGACCTGACGGCCGAGCAGTCCGTCGTGTACGCCGTGCTGGTCTACTTCATGGCACCGATCTTCCTCATCATCCCGGTCATGGTGGCGAGCATCACCGGGGCGTCGAGCTTCGTCGGCGAGAAGGAGCGGCGGACCATCGAGGGCCTTCTCTACACGCCGGTCACCGACCGCGAGCTCGTCCTCGCGAAGATCCTGGTCTCGGTGGTCCCATCCGTCGCGCTGGCGTGGACGTCCTTCGCGGTCTACACCGCGATCGTCGACGTGCTGGCTGCGCCCCGGCTGGGCGGGATCTTCTTCCCGACCTGGACCTGGGCGGTGATCGTGGTCGCGCTGGTGCCGCTGCTCGGCTTCCTGGCCACGTGCCTCATCGTCGCGGTGTCCGGCCGCGCCACCACGGTGCAGGACGCCCAGAGCTCCTCGGTGCTCGTCATCCTCCCGGTGATCGGCCTCGTGGTGAGCCAGGCGACGGGACTGCTGCTGTTCGGCACCGCTGTCGCGATCGCCGCGTCAGGCGTGCTGCTGCTGGTCGACGCCGCGGTCTTCCTGGCCGTCGTCGGCCGGTTCCGTCGCGAGCGCATCGTCACGCAGCTCTAGCGCGGTTCTGGAAGCACCCCCATCCACCGGCATGGGCGTGCGCCGCTCGGGCTTGGCGCCGAGCAGGAACGCGGCGCCCGGCACCCGGACGAGCCCCGCGTACAGGCCGAAGGTCAACGCCGCGGAGCCCAGCGCGATGGCGCCGTAAGCGACGGGCACCGGCCACGAACGCGCAACGACCACGTAGGCCACGGCCACCAGCACCGTCTGGTGCAGCACGTACACCGGCATCCCCGCGCGGCTGAGCCATTGCGAGGCGACGCCGCCACCGGTCAGGTGCCTACGCCCGTAACCGAGGGCGGCGAGCACGGCGACCCAGACGACGGCCAGGTACCCGAGGTCGAGCGCGATGGCCGTGGCGCCGCTCCACCGTACGACGTCGCCGTGCATGATCAGGAGCGCGACGGCCGTGAGTCCCACCGCGGCGGTGGCGCCCCAGGCGTGGCGCTGCGCAGCGAGCCGGTCCGCGACGGCCTCGTCCTTGGCGAGGACCCAGCCGAGCAGCACCCAGCCGGCGTCGACCAGGAGGTTCTTGCCGCCCAGGTCAGGCGCGAGTCCGAGGAACCCCAGGCCGGCCACGGGGACGACGACCAGGCGGGCACCGCTGACGAGGCCGGCGACCTCGAGGTGGGGGAACCTCGCCATGACCGGTCCCACCGCCAGGCTGATCACGAGCAGGAACAGCAGGAACCACAGCTGGCCGGGCGTGAACGAGCCGTGGTAGCCGGACAGGTCCGACCAGTCGCGGACGTAGCCCGCGAGGAACGCCGGGTATGCCGGCACCGTCCCCTGGTGGGCGAGCATCCCGATGAAGGCCTGGGGCGGCACGAGCACCACGAGCCCGAATGCCAGCGGCACGCCGAGGCGTAGCCACCGCTCGCGCAGGTAGGCGCGCAACGGCCGGCGCGCCAGGGCGAACCGGCTCGACATCCCGGCGAGCACGAAGAGCAGCGGCATGAACCACGGGCTGGCCTGGACCAGGAACGTCGTCCACCCGGCCGGCGTCCCTTCGACGTAGTAGCCCTCGGTGGCGTCGAAGACCCGCGCGGTGTGGAACACGAACAGGTAGCAGATCGCCAGGTTGCGCAGGCCGTCGATCTCCGGGCGGCGGCGCGAGGACGCCATCTCGACGATCACGTCAGCCCACAGCCGGCGCCGCGGCCCCGGCGACAGCCGGCGCCGCGGTGCATCGCCTCGGCGCGCTGGCGGATGCCCAGCAGCATCCGCCGCATCATCGGGAAGTCGCCGACCTCCATGAGGAGCAGCGTCACCGGCAGGAACGGTCCCCGGTCGTACCGGGCCCTGAGCCGCGTGACCAGCCGGGTGCGCCCAGCGGTCTCGGCGGTGAGCACCCACGACCACGTGGAGTCCGGCTTGGCCCATACCAGGCGGTGCGGCGGGTCCACCTCGGCGACGGTGAACGAGTTGCGCTCGTCCGGCGGGCTCGCCATGGGGGCCGCGAGGGCACCAACCGCCGCGGTCTGGAACTCGGGCAGGACGCGCCGGGAGCTGGCCCGGCCCAGGTTGTCCAGCACGTCGTAGGAGTAGAAGCCGGCGCGTCCGAAGCCGACCTGGACGAGCCACGGCCACACCTCGTCGGGCGTGGCAGCGATCGACACGGCACGCGTCGCGACGAAATCCGCCCGGTCGAGCATCGCGTCGCCGGGCATCTCGGCACGGACCTCGGCGGGTGTCGCTCCCCAGCGGAGGTGCCACGCGCGGTAGGCCGGGAACGACGCGAGCATGGCGAGGGTCAGGCCCGACGCGAGGGCAGCGGTGCGCACGAGCAGAGCGAATCACCGCGCGACGCCGTTCCGCCTCGTACCAAGGTCGCATCTCGCGGCCGGTGCCCTCGGCCTCGGCGTATCAGGCCTCCGCTCACCCGTGAGTCCGGCCCGCTGCGCCGAGGCGCGCGGTTGAGGCGCAGCAGGAGACGCTGGAGTTCGGAGCCTCCTCGGGCTTCAGAACATCGTCGATCACGCCGACCCCGTGTGGTCGGCGCTGCGCAGCCACTGGTCGAACGTGATGGCGCCGTGGACCGCGCCGGGGCCGCCGCGCAGCGACCCGGACGCGAGGCCCTCGCCGTAGGCGCCGGGCAGGCGCACGTCCAGCACTCGGCGACGCACGCCGTCGAACGCGAGCTGACGGCGGGCCAGGTCGGCGAGCTCCTCGTCCAGCGGACCGACCAGATCAGGGGCGCGGCCCACGGGCGCGGCCGCGGCCACGGCGACCAGGTGCTCGCCGACCTCGCGGGCCGCGACCGGGCGCATGAGCGTGCGGGGCATGACGACGACCGGGCCGGCCATGCTCGACAGGAGCCGGCCGGGGAACTCGAGGAACTGCGCGGTGCGGGCGATCGTGTGCGGCACGTCGCTCGCCGCGACCGCGCGTTCCTGGGCGAGCTTGCCCGCGTAGTACGAGGCGTCGATCGCGTCGATCCCGACGATCGACAGCGCGACGTGGTGCCCGACCCCGGCCTGCGTCTCGGCCTGGAGGAGGTGGCGTGTGGCTGTCTCGAAGAACGCTCGAGCCTTGCGGGCCGACACGGTGGAGACGTTCGTGACGTCGATCAGCACGTCCGCGCCGTCGAGGGCGGCGGTGAGCCCCTCACCCGCGATGACGTCGGCCCCGCTGCTTCTCGCGAGGATGGTGACGTCGTGCCCGGCCGCGCGCGCGGCCTCAGCGACGTACCGCCCGACCGTTCCCGTCCCACCCGCCACCGCGATCCTCATCTGCCCGTCTCCGCTTCTCTCGAGGGCGCCCCGTCACACTGATGACGACACAGCGGGCGGAAGTGTGAGCAGGTGCCCTCACATTCCGCCGGCCTGCGTCGTCAAGGAGGTGGGGCATGGCACCACGATCGCGGAGGATCGATGGACGAGAACCTTGAGGATGTGGTCGGTGAGCACCGTCGGCTGCTGTCGCTCGCCTACCGTATGACCGGCACCCTGGCCGACGCCGAGGACGTCGTGCAGGAGACCTACCTGCGCTGGTACCGGCTCGACGACGCCGCCCGCGGCGAGGTGGTCAACACTGCAGGGTGGTTCACCCGCACCGCGAGCCGCATCGCCCTGGACGTCCTCGGCTCGGCCCGGCGCCGACGCGAGCAGTACATCGGGCAGTGGCTGCCCGAGCCCGTGCCCGCGGACCTGTTCGCCGGCACGGCCGGCGAGGTCGGGCAACCCGTCGCCGCCGCGCCCGCCGAGGCCGACCCCCTCGACCGGGTCGCGCTCGACGACGCCGTCAGCACCGCCCTGCTGGCCGTCCTGGAGTCGATGACCCCCGGCGAGCGCGTCGCGTTCGTCCTGCACGACGTATTCGGCCTGCCTTTCGAGGAGATCGCGCAGATCGTCGGACGGTCGCCCGCCGCTGCCCGACAGCTCGCCGCGACCGGGCGCCGTCACGTGCGGGAGAACCGGACCGCAATGGTTCCTCGCGCCGAGCACGACTCCGCGGTCCGCGCATTCCTGGACGCCGCCCGCACCGGGGACGTCCGGCGGCTCATGGGCGTTATGGCTCCCGACGTCCAGCTGCGGGCCGACGGCGGCGGGCGGGTCACCGCAGCGCCCAACGTCATCGTCGGCGCCGACCGCGTCGCCCGGTACTTGCTGGGCATCGGCGCGAAGCGCCCGTCACTGTCCACCGCCGAGGAGCACGTGGGCGACGGCCTCGGACTCGTCCTGCGCGACGGCGGTGCGCCGACCGGTGTCGTCAGCTTCCACGTCGAGAGCGGCCTCATCACCGACGTGTGGATCATGCTCAACCCCGCCAAGCTCACCGAGTGGCTCCCCACGCCCCGGACCACCAGGAGCGAGCCGTGACGGCCACGACCAACGAGGCTCGCGAGTCGCGCCCGATCAGCGCGCTGCAGCGCGGTGCGCTCATCGGCCTCGTCGTCCTCGCCGTCGTCATCGGGGCGTGGTCGTACTTCTGGCCACGGGACTTCTTCGACCACTTCCCCGTCGTCCTGGGCGAGTGGATCTCACAGGACGGGCCCTTCAACGAGCACCTGGCCCGCGACCACGGCGCGATGTCCCTGGCCCTCGGCGGCGCGAGCGCCTACGGACTGGTCCGCGCCTCACAGCCCGTCTACCGCGCCATGGGTATCGCCTGGACCGTCTTCGGGGTCCTGCACGTCGCCTACCACGTCGCCCACCTCGGACAGCTCTCGGCGACGGAGGCCATGAGCCAGGTCACCGCGCTCGTCGTCGCCGTCCTCCTCGGCACCGCCGTCATGATCCCCGGCCCGCCGAAGCAGTGACGGACGCGCGCGGGAGCTCCATGTCCCGTCATTGCCGGGCGAGAAGTGGAAGTGCTCGAGGTCGTAGACGTCGCTGCACCCGCGCCAGGACCACAGCTGGAAGCGCAGCATCCGCCCCGGACGGGCTGGCCGCGTTTCCGCAGGTCACATGAGTGTCCGGAGGGGGACTTGAACCCCCACGCCCTATACGGGCACTAGCACCTCAAGCTAGCGCGTCTGCCATTCCGCCACCCGGACGAGGTGGACCCGGACACCCTGGTCAGGGCGCCGAGCGCGGCAGCCAAGATAGCACGGAGTGGCAGCAGGTCAGCACGCCGCGGGCTGGGGCAGACTGGCGTCGGAACGGGCCGTGTCCACTCATCGAAGGAGGCCGTGGTGACCGACCGCGACGACTCCGTAGCGACCGAGCGGCCGCACACCGCAGCCGCCCAGCTGCCCGGCGGGAGCCGCGTGATCGGCAGGGTTGCCGGCAGCCGTCGCCACAACGAGCCGGTCGAGGTCGCGCCGCTGTGGCTGCGCGCCGCCGCGGGCTGGTCGTGGCGGATCATCGTGGTGATCGCGGCGGTCTCGCTGGTGTTCTTCGCGACGACCAAGGTGCTGCTGCTGTTCATCGCTGTGTTCCTGTCGCTCGTCTTCACCGCGGTGCTGCGCCCGGTGGTCAACGTCATGGACAAGGTCGTGCCGCGCGGCCTGGCGGCGGCGTTGTCGATCATCCTGGCGTTCGCGGTGGTGGCCGGGCTCTTCACGTACATCGGTTTCTCGGTCGCCGGCCAGTGGCAGGACCTCGCCAAGCAGTTCAACGAGGGCATCACGACGATCTTGACGACCTTGGAGAACTCACCGCTGCACCTGACCATCACCAACGCCAACGTGCAGGACTGGCTCACTCAGGCCCAGCAGTGGATCCAGGACAACTCCGGCACCATCGCCAGCACAGCGCTGACCAGCGCCGGGTCGGTGGTCGAGGTGTTCACCGCCCTCGCGCTCGCGACGTTCCTCACGGTGTTCTTCCTCATCCGTGGCACCGACATGTGGGCGTGGTTCCTCAACCAGATGCCCAGCCGGTTCCGGGCGTCCTGGTACGTGGGCGGGGGGGTCGCCTGGTACACGTTCTCCGGGTACACCCGGGGGACGTTCCTGGTCGCGGCGTCCGACGGCTTCCTGGCGGCGATCGGGCTGCTCATCCTGCGTGTGCCGCTCGCCGCCCCGCTCGCGGTGCTGGTGTTCATCGGCGCGTTCATCCCGCTGATCGGGGCGCCACTGGCGATGGTCATCGCGATGATCGTCGCCCTGGCCGCGAACGGGCTGCTCAACGCGCTGCTCGTGGGTGTGGTGATCGCGCTCATCGGGCAGTTCGAGGGCCACGTGCTCCAGCCGCTCGTGATGGGCAAGCAGGTGTCGCTGCACCCGGTGGTCGTCGCGATCTCGGTGACCGCCGGCACGCTGGTGGCCGGGATCCTCGGCGCGGTCATCGCGGTGCCGCTGGTCGCCGTGGCATGGGCGGTGTTCGCGCGACTGCGCGTGCTCGAGCCACCGACGGACATGGCCGCCCTCGAAGCAGAGATCGGCACCCCGGTGCCCGTGGGGCCGCACGACGATGCCGGCGCCGAGGACCAGGAGCCCCAGGACGCCGACGACGGCTGAACGACCGGTTCAGCGGTAGTCGCGGGAGCTCGAAGGCACCCGCAGCGACAGCGCCGCCATGTGCTCGGCGACCAGGTTGGTCGCACCGTCCGCACGCTCCAGCACGCCGCGGACCACGAGCGCGGCCGAGGACCGCGCAGCAGTGCGGAACCGCTGCCAGACCCCGGCCGTGCAGATGACGTTGAGCAGACCGGTCTCATCCTCCAGGGACAGGAACGTCACACCACCCGCGGTGCCGGGCCGCTGGCGGTGGGTCACCACACCGGCCACCGCGACCCGGCGCCCTGGCTCGTGCCGGTGTGCTTGCGCCACGGTGAGCACCCCGGCGGCGGTCAGGCCGCCGCGCACGTACTGGGTCGGGTAGGAGTCCACCGACACCCCGGTCGCCCACACGTCGGCCATCGCGGTCTCCACCTCATCCATCCCCGGCAGCGTCGGCGCCTCGACGCCTACCGACACCCCGGGCAGGGTGTCCGGCCCCTCCTGGGCCAGCGCGCCGGCCGCCCACAGCCCTGCGCGGCGCTCCACGCCGAAGCAGCCCAGCGCGCCTGCGGTGGCCAGGGCCTCGAGCTGGGTGGTGGTCAGGCGGACCCGGCGCACCAGGTCGCGCAGGTCGGCGAACGGCCCGTGCGCGGTGCGCTCGCCGACCAGCTCCTCGGCCACCTGCTCCCCCACGCCCCGCACCGAGGCCAGGCCCATCCGCACCGCCAGGGTGGGGTCGACCTCGAGGGCGACCTGCCCCGGGCGCACCTCGGTGCCCGGCGGGAGGTCCGGGGCCGGGGTCCATCGGCCGTCGCCGGCCAGGCCACCGCCGGCCGTACCCTCGCCGCCGCCACGCGCGGCCAGCCGCTCGAGCCCGGCCTGGACATCGGAGGCCTGCACGTCCGGGCGCAGCACCGGGACACCGTGCCGGCGGGCGTCGGCCACCAGCGACTGCGGTGAATAGAACCCCATCGGCTGGGCGGCCAGCAGCCCGGCGAGGAACGCGCCCGGGTGGTGCACCTTCAGCCAGGAGCTGGCATAGACCAGGTAGGCGAAGGAGAACGCGTGCGACTCGGGGAACCCGAAGTCGGCGAACGCCTTGAGCTTGTCGTAGATCTGCTCGCGCACCTCCGGCGCGACCCCGCGGTCGGCCATCCCGGACATCAGTCGGGCACGCAGCGCCTCCATGCGCTCCATGGACCGCTTCGAGCCCATCGCGCGCCGCAGCTGGTCGGCCTCCGAGCCGGTGAACCCCGCGACGTCGATGGCCATCTGCATGAGCTGCTCCTGGAACAGCGGCACGCCCTTGGTCTTGGCCAGCGACCTCTCCAGCAGCGGGTGCAGGTAGGTCACCGGCTCCCGCCCACGCACCCGGTCGATGTACGGGTGCACCGACCCGCCCTGGATCGGCCCGGGCCGGATGAGCGCGACCTCGATCACGATGTCGTAGAACTCCCGCGGCCGGAGCCTGGGCAGCGTCGCCATCTGGGCGCGGGACTCGACCTGGAACACCCCGACGGTGTCCGCGGCGCACAGCAGGTCGTAGACCGCCGGGTCCTCCTGGGGCACGGTGTGCAGACTCAGCTCCCGGCCCTCGTGCCGGGCAACGAGCTCGAACGCGATGCGCAGCGCGGAGAGCATGCCCAGTCCCAACAGGTCGAACTTCACCAGGCCCGCGTCGGCGCAGTCCTCCTTGTCCCACTGGAGCACCGTGCGCCCCGGCATCCGAGCCCACTCCACCGGGCACACCTCGACCACCGGCCGGTCGCACATCACCATGCCGCCGGAGTGGATGCCCAGGTGGCGTGGCAGGCGCAGGAACCGCTCGGCCAGGTCGATCACCTCGGCAGGGATGAACCCCTCCTCGGTTGCCGCCGGCGGGCGGTGCGGCGGGACCACGTCGTGCCCGTCGTCGGTCACCGTTCCCGGCGGGGCCTCGCGCGAGCCCGGGTGGCCCAGCGTCGGGGTCCAGGTCGCCTCGCTGCGCCCGACGCCTGGCAGATGGTCGGCATGCGGCAGGTCCTCGACCGCACCCGGGCTCACCGGGCCGGAGCGGTGCATCGTCCACCACGAGCTGGCAGGCTCGGGGCCCTTGAGCGACCCCCATCGCTCGACGGACTTGCTCCAGGCGTCCTGCTGGCCGGCGTCGTAGCCCAGCGCACGGGCGGCGTCGCGCACCCCCGAGCGCGGCCGGTAGGAGATCACGTTGGCCACCTGCGCGGCGTGCCGCCGGTCGAACCGCTCGTAGACGTACTGGATGACCTCCTCACGCCGGGTGGACTCGATGTCGACGTCGATGTCCGGCGGGCCGTCGCGCTCGGGTGCCAGGAACCGCTCGAACAGCAGGCCATGGCGAACCGCGTCGACGGCCGTGACGCCCAGCGCGTAGCAGACCGCGGAGTTGGCGGCCGACCCGCGGCCCTGGCACAGGATCCCCCGTTGCCGACAGAAGTCGGTCAGGTCGTGAACGATGAGGAAGTAGCCCGGGAAGCCCAGCAGCTCGATGATGTCGAGCTCGTGGTCCAGCTGGGCCCAGGCGCCGGGCACCCGCTCGGCCTCACGCGGACCGTACCGCTCGCTGGCACCGCGCCGCACGAGCTCACGCAGCCAGCTGGCCTCGTCGTGGCCCGGCGGCACCGGGTAGGGCGGCAGGCTGGGCGCCACCAGCGCCAGGTCGAACGCGCACTCGTCGGCCAGCGCCGCCGCAGTGACCACGGCCTGCGGGTGCCGGCGGTGCCGGTCCAGCATCTCCGCCGCCGAGCGCAGGTGACGCCCGGTGCCGCCGGGCAGCCAGCCGTCGACGTCGGCCATGCTCGACCTGGCTCGCACGGCGGCCAGCGCCGCGGCGAGGTCGGCGTCCTGCGGCCCGGCGTGGTGGGCGTTGGTGGTGGCCACCAACGGCAGCCGGGCGGCCGCGGCCAGCGCCGCCAGCGCGTCGTTGCGCTCGTGGTCCCACGGGTCGGCGGTGTCGGTGATCTCGACGGCGACGTTGTCCGCACCGAACAGTGCGACCAGGCGGTCCAGCTCACCGCGCGCGGCGTCCGCATCGAGGGTCGGCTCGACGCCGGGCCTCGCCCGCAGCGCCCTGCCGGTCCCCTCCAGCGCCTGGCGGACGGCGCCCTTGCGGCACCCGGTGAGCACCAGCCACTGGCCGTCCGCCGCGGCAGCCAGCTCCTCGAGCCGGTAGCGTGCCAGCCCCTTCGACCCGGTGGCCAGGTGCCCGTCGGCGATCGCGGAGGACAGCGCGCGGTAGCCGTCGGGGCCCCTGGCCAGCACGAGCAGGTGCGTCGACCGGGGGTCGGGGGTGCCGGTCGGCTCGTCGAGCACACCGTCGGCGGTGGGCAGGTGCAGCTCGGCGCCGAACACCGTGGGCAGGCCGACGTCCCTGGCCGCCTGGGCGAACCGGACCACGCCGTACAGCCCGTCGTGGTCGGTCAGCGCCAGCCCGGACAGCTCGAGCCGGGCGGCCTCGGCCACCAGGTCCTCCGGCTGGCTCGCGCCGTCCAGGAAGCTGAACGCCGAGTGTGCGTGCAGCTCGGCGTATCGCGGCCCTCCCTCGCCCTCAGTCATAGAGGGCCTCGATCGCCCAGGCCCCGTCGGTCAGCGCGAGCAGCACGGCGCGCCCGTCGGCGAGGGTGGCCTGCAGGTAGACCGCGCGGTGCGGGGTGTCGCCCCACCATCGCTGCACCATCGGCCACGGTCCGGCCCAGCCGGTCACCGCCGTCTGGGAGGTGCCGTCCGGCCACCAGACCACCGCGGGGTCGGCGCTCATCCCCAGCCGCGCGTCCACCTCGACCCGACGTCCGTCGGTGCCGCACAGCTGGACCGCGACGGGCGCGGGCAGCACGGTGGCCGGGGCAGGTGGCGGCAGGCGGCCCGGCCACGGCGCGTCCACCTGCCGGTCGGGCGGCCGATCCTCCCCCCACGGCACCAGGTGCACCTGGTCGCGCACCTCACGCCCGCCCTGCACCCGGGCGGCGAGCACCGCCTCGGGACCCAGCAGGCCCTGGACCCGGTGCACGGCGCGCTGGGCCCGCAGGTCCGCACCCGCCGCCTGCCCCCACAACCGACCCTGCTCGGCCCCGACCGCGACGACCTCCTCGGCCAGCAGCCCCAGCCGGACCAGCGGCCCCGGCTGCGGGTCGCTCGCCGCGCCGCGCCGCGTCCGCTGTGCGGTCAACCAGCCGTCCAGCTGCCAGCGCACCCGGTCGGTCAGCCGGGCCACCGACAGTCCGCCGAGCGCGGTGTCGGTGCGCCAGGTGCGCACCAGCTCGGCGCCCTCGGTGGTGGTGGCGGTGATCCGCACCCGCCCGCACCCCACCCCGGCCGCGACCATCGTGGCGTGCAGCTCCTCGGCGAGACGCCGGGCGACGAACGCGGTCTGCTCGAGCCGCTCCACCGGGGGGTCGAGCTCGGTCGCCACTGCGACGTCGGGCTCGGGACGGCGCAGCGCGGTGGGCCGGTCGTCCTGGCCCGAGGCGACCCGGTGCGCCCACTCACCCCACCCGCCGAACCGGGCGAGCACGTCGCTGCGCGGCAGCCGGGCCAGGTCGCCCAGGGTGCGCACGCCGAGCCTGACCAGAAGGTCCACCAGGTCGGCGACCTCGGCGCCCCCGTCGGTGGTCACGTGCTGAAGCTCGGCCACCGACCGGCCGGCCAGGAACCGGGGAGTCTCCCCAGGCGGCACCATGGCGTGGGCCCGTGCGGCCAGCACCGCGGCACCCACCCCGTCGGCCATGCCGACCTGCGCCTGGCAGCCGACCTCGGCGACCGCGTCCACCAGGCGCTCGGCCAGCACCAGCTCCGAGCCGTGGTAGCGCCCCGCCCCGGCCGCCGGCAGCAGCACGAGCCCCGGCCTGGCCACCTCGATCCCGGCGACCACGGTCTCCGCGGCCAGTGCCACCGGCTCGAACTCGCGGGTGTCGCGCCCGGGGTCGGCGTTCAACAGCACCAGCTCGGGGCAGCACTGCTGCGCCGCACGCCGCCGCATGCCGCGTCGCACACCCTGCCTGCGGGCCTGAGCTGAGGCGGCCACTACCCGGCGTCCGTCGTGCACCGCTGCGGGCAGGTGGGCGGGAACCTGCGCCGTGCTCATCGCCGCGAGCACCGGCCAGTCCGGCACCCACAGCGCGGCGGTGCGCCGGGGTCGCGTCTCGGGCGGTGCTGCCGCAGCATCGGCCAGCGTCGCACTCATCCCGCTCGCCGCCCGTCGAGCTCGAGCAGGCGTGTGCTCCGGGCGGCACCGTGGCCGGGCAACGGCACCTCCCCGCGCCAGCCGCGGCCGGCGGCCCCGCGTCCCTCTCGGGCCACCGTGAGCACCCGGGCACGCAGCCGCCCCTCACCGCGGCCGACCCCCGACCACCGCGACCCCTGTGCGGTGAGCACCACCGACGCTCCCGGCCACGGTCCGGTGCTCAGCAGCACCGCCGAGCGTTCCCTTGCTCTGGCACTGAGCCGTCGGCGGTCCGCGTCGGTCAGCGCGACGTCGCCGACCACCACCGCATCCACCCCGTCGACCATCGCGGCGAGCACCCGCGGCCCGTCGGGGCCGGCGTCGGGCACCAGCACCAGACGCTCGAGCGACAGCCCGAGCTGGTGGGCTGCCAGCAGTCCCACCGCCGGCAGCCCGACCACCGCGACCCACGCCCCGTCGGCCGACGCCCGCGCCAGCATCGCCAGGAGCAGGGAGGTGGACCCGGCGACGGTGAGCGTGGTGCCGCGCTCCAGACCGCTGGGCAGCAGCGCGTCCAGGGCCGGGTCGATCGGCAGGGACCGCACGCCGTGGTCCCGCGCCGGGCCTCGAACGACGTCACTGCGGTCTCCCCACGGCCGCCGCGCCGTCCCGGTGCGCTCCTCGGCCCGGGCGAGCACGGCCCTGGCGACCGCGGCGCGATCGAGCGCGACCGGCCTGCCCGGCACCGCCACCGCACTCATCGCTGCCTCCACGCCTCACCGACGAGCCCACATCGCGCTGTCACCGCGTTGTCATCGCGACATCATGGGTCAGATCGTCGAACACTTGTTCGAGTATCTCACTCCACACCCACACACCGACAGGTGTCAACCGAACGACCCGGCACGCCCGGCGCGTCCCCCCGTGCGGGCTGCGGTCGGTGTGACGAAGATGGCATCGAGGAGGTGCACCGTGGACCTGACCCGACCGACCGCACCTGAGCCGTACTCCCTGCTGCCCGCCGTCCCGGCGTTCGAGGTGGCCAGCACCGACGTCACCGACGGAGCGCCGATGGCGCACCCGTTCACCGCCGAGGGCGGCAGCACGTCGCCCCAGCTGTCCTGGAGCGGCTTCCCCGAGGACACCCGCAGCTTCGTGGTGAGCTGCTTCGACCCCGACGCGCCGACCCCCGCCGGTTTCTGGCACTGGAGCGTCGTGGACATCCCGGCCTCGGTCACCTCGCTGGCCTCCGGCGCCGGCGCGCCCGACGGGTCCGGCCTGCCGCCCGGTGCGTTCCAGGTGCACCACGACGGCGGCGGCACGGGCTACATGGGCGCCGCTCCCCCGGTCGGCGACCAGGTGCACCGGTACGTGTTCGCCGTGCACGCCCTCGACGTCGAGCACCTGGGTGTCGACACGAGCGCCACGCCCACCGCCGTCGCGTTCAACGCCTTGTTCCACACCCTGGCGCGCGCGAGGCTGACGCCCACCTACCGACACTGAGCGCGCATCGTCGCACCACGGGCTGCTCCATCTGGCTGTCCTTGTCGCGAAGGACCCGACGAGTCGCACGACGCACGGACGTGTCTCCATGCCCATCAAGTTCGAGAACGTCGGCATCGCCGTGCGTGATCTCGAGGAGACGATCTCCTTCTTCACCGACCTCGGGCTGACCGTTCTCGGCCGTGACACCGTCAGTGGGGAGTGGGTCGACACCGCTGTCGGCCTCGACGGTAACCACGCCAAGATCGCAGTGCTGCAGACCCCGGACGGCAAGGGGCGCCTCGAGCTGTTCGAGTACATCCACCCGGACGCGATCGAGACCGAGCCCACCCAAGCCAACGAGATCGGGATGACCGCGTCGCCTTCTCGGTGGACGACGTCGACGAGGCCGTTGCGGTCGCGGCCAGGCACGGCTACCACCCACTGCGCGGCGTGGCGACCTACGGGGACGTCTACCGGCTTGCCCACGTGCGCGGCCCCAGCGGCATCCTCGTCATGTTCGCCGAGGAGCTCAGGAAGAGCTGAGTTCGGTCGCCCAGGGGCTCGGTCGGCATAGGGCGTCGGGGTCGGCGGTGTAGCCGGACCCGGTGTCGGTGACCATGGCTGTCATGTATGTGGTGCCGGCGTTGCCGAGGATCCAGGTCTGCGTCGGTGCGTCCGGGTAGCCGATCTCGGCGTGCTCGGCCCGGGTCACCGCCGGAGAAGTGCCGACGTCCTCGAACTTGGAGATCAGGTCGTCGACCGCTTCCTGGGCCGTCTCGCCCGTCCCTGCGGAGACGGCCCACGACGGCATCCCTCCCAGGGGGCACCCGAGATCGGCGAGCGTCAGGTCCGACCAGTACTCGTGCGGGTCCACGACGTCCACCACGACCTCGGCGCCCTCGCGGTCCAGCGTCGAGCACGACAAGCGCAGCTTGCCAGGCGGTGCGGCGAGCATCCAGGTCTGCGCAGCGTTCGGCGTCCCGCCGCCGCCCCCGCCGCCCGACCAGGCGTAGTTCAGGTACGCGCCTGCCGGTGCCTCGCTGGTCACCTGGACGGCCACACCCGCCGCCGTGGCCGCCACCACCTCTCCGGACACGCTCAGTGCGAGGTCGGCATCGCAGAGGACGTCAACATGAGCCGGCGCTGACCCATCGGGGAGCTGCGTCCCGTGCGAGAACCCCAGCCACGTCGGTCGCCACACCACCGCCACGAGGGCCACGACGGCGGCGACGGCGATACCAGCAGCCGCCCAACGCCCCGCGCTGAGCCCGTGCCCCCGATCGTTCGCCATAGCGGCATGCTCGCACCCCAAGCCCCCGCTGTCGCTCAAACCCCGACGCGCGGTGCGCGGCATGACCGGAGCGTGAGCAGCCGGCGCGGTTTGTGTGACAGGAGTGACGGACGGGGCGGGTGGGTTGCGCATCCGTCACCTCTGCACCGCCCGTCACATGATCCGCGTGGACTGCTCACCGGGTGCCGGCGGTGGTGGAAACCACTGTGGCGGCGGCCGACGCGGCGAAGCACGTCGGGGCTCGGATGAGCGTCCGCGGTGTGGACGCCCCCGCACGGATCGGTGTCTGAGCCCCTCTTCGCCGCGTGGGGCGCCGGGCCGCGCCGGCGACGCGCGCCTCGCCGACCGCTCTTCGGCTACCCGACGGAGCGCGGCGCGCCGCTGGGCGACGGTGCCGCGGGAGCCGGTGCCGCTACACGCCGGCGACCTCCGTGCGGGCTGCTTGACGAGCCCGCTTCGCGCGGTACATCTCGGAGTCGGCCCGGCGAAGGACCGTATCGGCGTCCAGCCGCTCACCCCGCGCGACCGTGGCGACGCCGACACTCGCCAGACCCGGGACGACCACGTCGTCGATGGTCACGGGCTCCGCCAGCGTGTGTTCCAGGTTCGGCAGGACCGCGGCCTCGATGTCCCGAGGCGCGCCCTCCAGGACCACGACGAACTCGTCGCCACCGAAGCGTGCGACGACGTCGCACGAGCGCACGCAGGACCTGACCCGGGCGGCGACCGCCTGCAGCAGACGATCGCCGACCACGTGCCCGTGTGTGTCGTTGACGGCCTTGAAGTCGTCCAGGTCGAGGTAGAGGACGACGGCACCGGGCGATGCTCCGGCGGCCAGGCGGTCGAGCGTCGCCTCCAGGTGCGCGGTCATCGTCCGGCGGTTCGGCAGACCGGTCAACGCATCGAGCGAAGCGAGGTCGTGCAGACGCCGGGCAGCATCGGCATGCCAGCTGGCGAGCAGCCCGATCCGCCAGAGCACCAGAGGGACCAGGAGCAGCGAGCCCGCACAGAGCAGCGCGACATCGACCGGCTGTCCGGCCAGCGCCTGGACACCCGCCATCGCCGGGTTCACCGCGAGCGCTCCGCCGAGGAGCACGAGACGCGATCGCGTGAGCCCATGCGTGGCGGCCCCGTGCTCGGCGAGCGCCGCGATGGAGGGGTGGGCGAGCGCCGCACCGAAGGCGAGGAGCGCGACGACGGCCACGACACTCGCCCACCAGGCCGAGAAGCCGGTCGAACGGTCCAAGGTCAGCGTGTAGGCGACGTCGGACAGGTCCGCGGCGCACATCGCGAGCACGAGAAGGAAGGCCGCCGTCCGCGCGTGGCGCGCGGAGACCGCGGTGCGCACGACCGCACCGGTCAACGCCGTGGCGAGCAGGACGAGGAACGTCTCATAGGCCCGGGTGGCCACGCCCGAACCGAGGCGCTCATGGGTGGGACCGAGGAGGACGCCCCACATCACGACCGCCACGACCAGCCCGATCACCATCGCGTCGAGCATGCCCCCGACGTCGCGGCGGAGGCGCGGGAAGCCGACCGCCAGGCCACCCGCCAGGAGGAGGGCGTAGGCCAGCCCGAGGCTCGCCGCGGCGAAGGCGCCGTCGGCGGGCGAGCCGGTCGCCGCGACCGCGACCAGGGTCTCGATGTTGTGGGCCGCCAGGAGTGCGACGCCTGCGACCAGTGCCGGTCCGCCCGGCCCCGCAGGGACGCCCCCACGGCGACGCGCGACCACCACGACCACGAGCGCGACGAGGTTCGCCACAGCGACCGCTGAGTAGCGCCACACGTCGCCGAGGCCGCACATGGCCACGAGCGGCAGGCCGAGCAGCGCGACGCCCAGGTACTTCCTTCGGCCGTGCGTGTTCACTCATCCTCCGAGTCGCCGCGCCTCACCAGTAGATCGGCGGATCGGGTGACGGGCTTAGCCGGCGCTGCGGGCGAAAACCGAGGACCCGACGCTGAGCGCGCGGGACGAGCCGGCCAACGGCCATCATGGCCGGGTGGACCTCGTCACCGCCCCCGCACTCTCCCGGCCGGACCTGCTCGCGCCCTCGACCCTCGACGCGCTTCGGCTGCTCGCCTCACGCGACCCGGCGGCGGGCGAGCGCGTCCTGGTTGCCGAGATCGACCCCGACCTGGCCGACACCGCGGCGCTGACCCAGGCCTACGGGCTCGACCTGCACGCGTCGGCGAACTGCGTCCTGGTGGTCGGCAAGCGGGGCGGCGACGAGCGGTTCGCGGGGTGCGTGGTGCGCGCCACGACCCGGGCCGACGTCAACACCGTCGTGCGCCGACTGCTGGACGTCCGCAAGGCCACGTTCCTTCCCACGGAGCGGGCGGTGCAGCTGTCCGGGATGGAGTACGGCGGCATCACACCGATCGGCCTGCCGGTCGGGTGGCGCGTACTGGCGGAGGCCGACGTGCTCGCCGACGAGGCCGCCGTGATCGTGGGCAGCGGGGTGCGTCGCTCGAAGATCCTGCTTCCCGGCCGGGACCTCGCGGCGTTCGGCGTCGAAGCGGTCGAGGGCCTCGGCCGCTGAGCCCCACGGGTGTCAAGGTGACTTGACACTCCGACGCGCTGTCAAGCATCCTTGACACGTTGTCCGACGTGACCGAGGAGCGCCCGATGCCCGAGAGCCAGCACCCAGCACACCGCCCGAACCCGCGGCTGCGCGCGCTCCTCGCCCCGAACGAGACACGGCGGGATCGCTGACCGCCCGTGCACAACGACCTGCCCGAACGCCGCGAACGCCGCGGCCTGTCCCAGGGCGCGCTCGCCGCGGCCCTGGGCGTCTCACGCCAGACGGTGAACTCGATCGAGACCGGCCGCTACGACCCGTCGTTGCCGCTCGCGTTCGCGATCGCCCGCTACTTCGACTGCACCATCGAGGAGGTCTTCGATGTCCCTGAGAACTAGACCCCGCACCGCGACGCAGGTGGCGGTCTCGGCCCTTGCGTCGCTCGCCGCGGGCGGCGCGCTCGCCGGCATCGCCCTGGTCGCGGGCAACACCGAGCTGGCGATGGGGATCCTCGTCGGGGTCGGGGTCGCCCTGCCGGTCGTGCTCGGCCTGATCGTGCGGGCGCGGCGCGAGGACGCGCCGACCGCCGCGCGCCTCGTCAGCGGTCAGGGCGACGAACGCGAGCGGCGGCTGGTCACCCGCGCCGCAGCACGCGCCGCCGTGACGATGTTCGCCGCTGCCGTCGCCACGGCGCTCGGCGCGGCCTTCGGGCTGAGCGCGGCGGGGTCCATCGCGATCATCATGTGGACCGGCCTGGTCACGGCCGCCGTCTCGTTCCTGGTGGACGCCCGCCGGGCCTGAGCGGCGCAGCGGCCCCGTCAGGCGACCGGCGCGACCACTGTGGCCGGATCCGGTTCGGGGGCGTCGACGAACCAGCCGGACGTGCCGAGCCGACCGCCGAACCGCGGCGCGTACTGCTCGAGCACCACCTTGGCGATCAGCTCACGACGGCTGCTCACCCCTGCCTTGTCGAAGATCACCTTGAGGTGGTCCTGGACCGTGTAGGGCGACAGGTGCAGGGCGGCGGCGATCTCAGCCGTGCTCGAGCCGTGGACCACGGCGGCGAGCACGTCGCGCTCGCGCCCGGTGAGCCCGAAGGCGGCCACCACCAGCGGCACGATGTCCCCGGGGCCGGCCTCCTCGATGGTCACCGCGACCTGCGCGTCGCCGCCGCCCGCGGAGGCCAACGGCGAGGCGTGGACCACGAACCACCGACCCGATCGGCTGCGTACGCGCAGACGGGGCACCAAGGTCGACTGCCCGGCCGCCAGTGCCCGCGCCACCGCCACGATCGAGCCGACCGCTGTCGGCAACCGTCGCCAGACGTCGCCACCCAGGTCGGCGACCCGCGACTGCGCGGTCGGCGAGGCCTGCAGCACCTGGTCGTCCGGCCCGACCACGAGCACCGCGGGCCCGTCCTCCGGTCCGTCAAGCTGGGCTTGCGCGGCTCCGGCCACCAGACCGGCTCGCACCCCGAGCGCCACGGTGGGCGCGACGCTGGCCAGGAAGTCCGCCTCGGCCGGGCTGAAGCCGCCGGCACCCGACGAGCGGTAGAGCGAGAACCCGGCCCACGGCCGACCGTCGAGTACGGCCGCGGCTCGGACCTCGTGGCCCAGGTCCCACTCGGGCACGAAGAGCTCGCGGTGCCGCGAGGCGACCTCCGGGTGGCCGCCGGTGTCGTCGACCAGGATCGCCACGGGCACGGGCCGCCGCACCAGGTCGAGGAACAGGTTGACCGAGTCGTCCAGGTACTCGTGGCGAAGGAACTCGAAGTCCTTGTCGTCGCCCATGCCGCGCTTCACCGAGCCCGTGAGCAGGCCGGTCCGAGGGTCAGCAGGTCCCACGCAGGCCGCGTCGAACGGCACCGCACGGCCGAGCAGGTCGATCGCCCCCTTGGCGAACGACTCCCAGTCGAGGCCGGACCGCGCCAGCGCGTCCAGGCCCCGACGCACCGGGTCGGTACGCAGGGTGGTCACGAACCCTATGGTGACCTTCGTCCCTTGCGGAGGGAACCCCCAGGTTTCTGGGAACTTTCCCACCGGGGTTCCCGGGGGTGAGAAACCCAGGGAAATGGGATGGCCCCGCGCGCTGCCGCACCGGGACAGTTGCCGCCATGACGACAACCGACCAGGCCGTGAACCCGCCCCAGGAGGACCGGACCGGCCACGCACACCACCACGGTCACACCGGCGACCCGCTCGCCGGCCTCGACCTGACCGGCCGCATCGTGCGGCCCACCGACCCCGACTGGGACGCGACGCGCATGCCGTGGAACGTCGCCGTCGATCAGCACCCCCTCGCGGTGGTGCTCGCCGCCGACGCCGAGGACGTCACGCGCACGGTCCGGCACGCAGCGTCCCACCACCTGGCGGTGACCGCCCAACCGGGCGGTCACGGCGCGAGCTCCGACCTGCGCGGCGTCGTGCTGGTGCGCACGGGCGCGCTGGACGACATCTGGATCGACGCCGAGGCCCGGGTCGCGCGGGTGGGTGCCGGGGTCAGGCTCGGCGCGCTCCAGGGCGCCCTCGCCGGGACCGGGCTCACCGCACTGTGCGGGTCCAGCGGGGACGTCACGGTGGTCGGCCTCGCGCTCGGCGGCGGGCTCTCCTGGTTCAGCCGGGCCTACGGCAACGGGTCACGCGCGCTGCGTGCCGCAGAGGTCGTCGACCCTCGCGGCCACCGCCGATGGGTCTCCGACGAGTCCGACCCCGAGCTGATGTGGGCGCTGCGGGGCGGCGGCGGGGACTTCGGCATCGTGACCGCCGTCGAGGTCGACCTCTTCCCGGCTCCCGAGCTGCACGGCGGCATGCTCGCGTTCCCGGGTGTCGCGGCACCTGCGGTGCTGCGCGCCTGGCGGGACGCGACGGCGTCGGCCGGCCCGGAGACCACCCTGTGGGCGGCCCTGCTGCACCTGCCGGACATCGAGGCGATCCCCGAGCCGATGCGCGGGCAGTCGCTCACCCTCGTCCAGGCCATGCATCTCGGGGACCGGGCCAAGCTCGAGCACCTGCTCGCCGACGTGCGCCTGGCCGGCCCGGTGCTGCGCGACGCGATCCGTCCGGTCGAGGTAGCCGAGGTCGGCCAGGTGGCCGAGGATCCCGAGGACCCGAGCCCGTCGATGCTCGCCGCCACCCGGCTGCGCGCCATGGACGACGCAGCGATCGACGCCCTGGTGGCCGCAGCGGGGGTCGGCAGCGGCACGCCCCTCCTGCAGGTCCAGCTCCGGCACCTGGGTGGCGCCCTGGCCGAGCGGGCCGTGCCGGCGGTCGCCGGTCCCGACGACTCACCGTACCTGGTGTCGGGCCTGGCGATGGTGCCCGCTCCGGAGCTCGCGCCGGTGATGTCCGGCGGTCTGGACGCCCTGCTCGCGGCGGTCGCGCCGTGGGCCACGGCGACCGCACCGCTGACCTTCCTCGACCGGGCCGACACGGTGGCCCGCAGCTACCCCGGGCCGGACGTCGTGCGGCTTCGGCTGCTCAAAGAGCTCTTCGACCCCGACCGGGTGATCGTCTCCAACCGTCCGGTGCTGGACGCACCGGTCGCCGCCGGCACCGTCGACGCGGTGGTCGCGGAGGTCTAGGAGCGCGAGGGCACCGGGCGGGGATGGCCGCCCGGTGCCCTCGTGCTCCTGCCGCTACAGGTCGTTCCCGGCGTACGACTGGTTGAAGCTCTTGTTGGCCAGGGGGAAGTCCGGGACGATCGTGTCGGCCAGGGCGACCGGCAGCGCAGGCCAGGTGAAGAACGACGGATCGACCACGGCGACCCGGGCGAGACGCCCGGCCTCGTCGAGCTCCACGCGGTGGCAGGCGGTTCCCCGCCATGCCTCGACGAGCGACAGGCCCGTCGCCACGCCGGCACCTGCGTCCCCGCGGTTCGGCCCCGGCTGCGTGGTCCCGGATCCCGACGAGGCGCCGAGCCGTCCGGCGAGGTCCGCGACCAGCCGTGCGGAGACGGCGGCCTCCTCGGCTCGCACGGCGAACCTCGCCATCACATCGCCCTCGTCCCTGGTCACGACGCGCAGACCCGGGCCCAGGTCGACGAACGGGTGCTCGAGCCGCGCGTCGAGGGCCAGCCCGCTGGCCCGGGCGACGTAGCCCAGCACACCCATGTTCTCGGCGGCTACGCGGGTCAGCACCGCCGTGCCGGTGAACCGGTCGACCACCACCGCGTTGCCGAGTGCGACGGCGACGAGCTCGTCGAGCTCGGCGGCGACCCGGGCGACGAGCTCGGAGTCGACGGGGGTACGCAGCGCCGCTCCGCCCACCGTGATACCGCCGCGCAGCAGGCGGTGCCCGGTCAGTCGGGCGTGATGGCGCAGCAAGGTCTCGCGCAGCCGCTGGGCGTGGGCGTTGACCACACCGAAGCCGACGTCGTTGGCCATCGCACCGAGGTCCGCGACGTGGTTGTGCAGGCGCTCGAGCTCCAGCAGCAGAGCCCGCACGAGCCTGTCCTCCTCGCCCACCTCGAGCCCCATGGCCCCTTCGACGGCCATCGCGAAGGCGAGCCCGTGACCCACGGCGGTGTCGCCGCTGATCCGCTCGGCCAGGGCGATCCCCTCGGAGGGTGCGCGGCCCTCGAACAGCTTCTCCATGCCCCGGTGCACGAACCACAGCCGGGCCTTCATCCGCACGATGGTCTCCCCCACCACGGAGAACCTGAAGTGGCCCGGCTCGATCATCCCGGCATGCACCGGCCCCACCGGGATCTCGTAGACCCCCTGGCCCTCGACCGGCACGAACGAGAACGTGCCGCGGTCGGGACGGAACCGGGGCTCGGACGACGCATCCCTGCGCATCGGGAACCAGTCGTCCGGCCAGTGGTCGTGCAGCACGAGGCGTCGCGGGCGCGGGTGGCCCGTGGGCACGATCCCCAGGGTGTCGAGCATCGCGCGCTCGAACCGTCCGGCGGGGAACGAGATCGCCGCCAGCGACCCCAGCACCGGGCTGTCCCGCGGCACGCGGACGACGAGCTCCGTCCTGGCATCGCCGGGCCCGGCGAAGGCGTAGACGACGTGGAACCCGGACTCCGCGTCGTCGTGGCCCGCGACCAGCGCCAGTCGGTGGCCACCTGCGAGCAGCTCCGTGACGGCGTCACGCAGACCGGCGGGGACGAGGTGGCGCTCCGCGACCCCGTCGGGCCGGTGACGGACGACGGTCATCCGACCACCACCGCCACGGCCCGGGCGATGGCGGTGGCGACCGGCAGCGCGGAGAACCCCACGACCGCCGTCATCGTGAGCGCCAGGGCGAGCGGCGCGACCGACCCCCCGGCGGCCCACCGCGACCCGCCGGGCGCGGCGGCCGGCTCGTCGGCCGGACCGAGCACCATCGCGGCCGTCGCCCGGACCAGCCCGGCGAACACCACGAGCAGCAGCACGAGCACCACCGCCATCGCCCCGCCGAGACCCGCCTGCCACCCGGCGAGGATGATCGCGACCTCGGTGAAGAACAGCGCGAACGGTGGGAACCCCAGCAGCGCGGCGACGGCCACCACGAACGGCACTGCGAGCGCCGGGCGCCGGGCCAGCAGGCCGCGCACATCCTCGATCCGGCTGGTGCCCTCCGCTTCGAGGATCCGCCCGGCGACCACGAATGCCGTCGCCTTCGCCAGGCCGTGGCCCAGGACGTGCAGCAGGACCGCCGCCATGGCCAGCGGACCACCCACCGCAGCGCCGACCGCGAGCAGGCCCATGTGCTCGATGCTCGAGTAGGCGAGCAGCCGCTTGTAGTCGCGCTGGCGCAGGATCAGGGCCGCAGCCACCGCGAGGGACGCCAGGCCGGCGGTCATCAGCAGACCGCGCATCAGGCCGGGTCCCACCACGACGTCGGTGATCGCCCGGACCCGCAGGATCGCGTACAGGGCCACGGCCAGCAGGACCCCTGACATCAGGCCGGAGACGGGCGCCGGCGCCTGCCCGTGGGCGTCGGGCAGCCAGGAGTGCATGGGCGCCAGGCCGGCCTTGGTCGCCAGACCCAGCACGGCCAGGGCGCCGGCGACCCGGACCAGACCGGCGTCCAGTGGGAGCCTCCCGCTGACCAGGACCGTCCAGGACAGCGTCGCCTCGCCGGCGCTGCGGCCGGCCGCGTACAGCAGCACCACGCCGAGCAGTGCGATCGCCACGCCGACCGAACCGAGCACGACGTACTTCCAGGCCGCCTCGAGCGAGCGACGGGTCCCACGGTGGCCGACCAGGAACGCGGTCGCCACGGTGGTCGCCTCGATGGCCACCCAGAGCACACCGAGGTTGTCGGTCAGCACGGCGAGCGACATCGCCGCGAGGAACACGCAGACCAGCGCGGCATAGCGGCGTTCCGACCTGGTGGCCCGGCCGGCCGCACGATCGACACCGCCCCAGGTGGCGGTCAGGCCGACGGCGCCGATCACGGTGAGCATGAACGCGGACAGCTGGTCGGCGCGCAGTAGCCCGGCGGCCAGGTCGGGCACCGGGCCACGGTGCGCGAGGAGCGCCAGCCCGACCGCCAGGACCACGAGCGAGTCCGCCACGCCCGACCAGGCGGCCACCCGCCGATCCGGGACGACGACGGCCGCCACGCCCAGCAGCACGGGGGCGAGGAGCGGGGCCAGCACGATCGCGTCCATCAGTCCCTCAGCTCGTTCAGCTCGTCGACCGAGACCGCGCCGAGCGCCGCGTGCAGCCGGCCGGACAGCACCGCCAGGATCAAGGCCACCAGGAGCACGTCGAGCGAGACCCCGAGCTCCACGACGAACGGCACGCCCGCCGCCGTGAGGAACGCGACGGTCGCGATCCCGTTGTCCAGCACGAGGAACCCGACCAGCTGGGACAGCGCCCGCCGACGGGTCACCACGAGCAGCAGGCCGACGAGGACCATGGTCAGACCGACCGGGACGGCGAAGGCCGCCGGTCCCGTGGTCGCTGCCTCGCCGCCCGCGGTGGCCTGGGTGATCGGACGGCTCACGAGGTAGGCGAGCGTGGCGAGCAGCGTCACGGCCACCAGGCCCGACGTCGGGTTGACGCGCAGCGCGTTCTCCCGGTCGACCCCTGTCGCCCGGACGCCATGGCCCAGCACGAGCGGGATCACGACGCCCTTGAGCGCGAGCACCAAGGCGGCCACGCCGAGCAGCTCGACGCCCCGCTCCGCGACGGCGATGCTCACCACGAGCGCCGCGAGCGCGGCACCTTGGACGGCCAGCAGCCGGGCCGAGGCGGCGAGCGAGCGTCGCCAGACCAGCAACGCAGCGGTGAGCAGCAAGGCGCCCGTGCTCAGCGCGAGCAGCTGGGTCGCGAGACCGTCGAGGCTCATGCGGCTCCCCTCAGGCGACCAGGTAGGAGGCGGTGACGGCGAGGAACGCGAGCGCGAACGACCCGGCGAGCAGCTCGGGTACTCGGAACAGGCGCAGCTTGGCCATGGCGACCTCACCCGCGCCGAGCGCGGCGGCCAGCAGGACGACCTTGGCCGCCAGGACCACGACGCCGAGCAGCAGCCCGCCGGCGCCCGTCCCGCCGGCCACGCCCCACGGCACCACGAGGTTCGCGACGAGCCCGAGCAGCACCGTGAGCCGGAGCCACGAGCCGAGCTCCACCCATGCGAGTTCCGGGCCGGAGGTCTCGAGCACCATCGCCTCGTGGACCATCGTCAGTTCGAGATGGGTCGCCGGGTTGTCGACGGGGAGCCGACCGGTCTCGGCGAGGACCACGACGGCCAGCGCGACGACGGCCAGCACGCCGGCCGGGGAGGCGATGCTCGCCGGGTCGTCACGACGCGCGGTGACGATCAACGACAGCGTCGAGCTGCCCACCGGGATCGACAGCGCGTAGACCGCCATCAGGAGGGTCGGCTCGACGAGCGCGGCGATCATCATGTGGCGGCTGGAGCCCATGCCGCCGAACGCCGTCCCGGCGTCCAGGCCGAGCAGCGCGAGCGCCACGGTGCCCACCAGGAGCGCCGACACCACGACGAACAGGTCGCCCGGCACCTGTGGCAGCGGCACGGCGACCACGAGGGGCACGAGGGCACCGGCCACCAGCCCGGAGGCGAGCAGCACCATCGGCGCCACGACGCCGACCGCGGTCGTGCCGGTGGCCCGGATCGACCGTTTGCGCCACAGCTTGCGCAGGTCACGCCACGGCTGCCCGACCCCGGCCCCCGCTCTTCCCTCGAGCCGGGCACGCGTCTGCCTGGTCACGCCGATCACCACCGGCGCCAGCGCGGACACCACCGCTACCTGGCCGGCCGCCACCAGCACGCGCTCCGCCACCTCGACCGCGCTCACCGGGAGACCACCACCAGCACCACGACCAGTGCGGCGAATGCGAACGCGAGGTAGCGCGTGATCGAGCCGTTCTGGACCCGGCGTGCTGCGTCGGCGACCCGATCGGCGGCGCGGACGACGGGCGCGTACAGGCGCACCTCGACCACGTCGTCGACCCGCTGGCTGTACTGCACCCGGTCGGCCAGGTACTGCGACTCGGCGACGTGGGTCACCTCGATGTCGCGGGTCGGCCGGAGGGCGTCGTCGAAGACGCGCATGAGTGGTTCGGCGTAGGACGTCGCGGTGTACTGCATCCGCGGGCTCGTCCGGATGCGTCCGCAGCCCCAGGCCGGCGCGTCGACCACGGGCGGGCGCCGGCGGGCGAGCACGGTCGCCGCGACGACCGCCGGCAGCGCGACCGCCACGGCGAGCACCGCGAGCGCGACCGGGTCGAGCACCGCACCCACCCCGTCGAGCATCACGCCCCACAGCCCGGACGAGCTGATCCCGTCGATGCCGACGGCCCGCGCGAGGCCGACGGCCACCGGTCCGGGCGCTACGCCCAGCCCGACCACGGCGGCGGCGGACGCGACCACGGCGACGCGCATCGCCGCGGGCACTTCCCGGGCCGCCTCGGCGCCGGGACTGCGCGGCCGGGCGAGGAAGGCGATCCCGAACGCCTTGACGAACGTGAGCAGCGCCAGGCCGGCGGTGAGCGCGACGACCCCGAGCGCCAGGGGCACCGTCGCCGCGACGACGCGCTCCCCCGGCTCCGCAGCGTGGATCATCGCCTGGAGCAGGGTCCACTCCGCGACGAACCCGCCGGTGATCGGCAGAGCCGCGGCCCCGAGCGCGCCCAGTCCGAATGCGGCTGTCGTCCACGGCATCCGGTGTGCGAGCCCGCCGAGCCGGTCGAGGTCGCGCTCCCCGGTGGCCCGTAGGACCGCACCGGCCCCGAGGAAGAGCGTGGTCTTGAACGCCGCGTGGCTCACCACGAGCAGCAGGCAGGCGAGCAGTGCGAGCGATGAGGGAGTGTCCGCCTCGTCGCGCAGCAGCAGCGCCATGCCGAGCGCGAGCACGATCAGCCCGACGTTCTCGCTGGTGGAGTAGGCCAGGAGCCGTTTGAGGTCCGAGGCGACCCCGGCCTGGAGGATGCCGTAGACGGCCGAGAGAGCGCCCGCGCCGACCAGCACGGCGGCCCACCAGTCCGGACCGCCGGGCAGCAGCCGCAGCGTCACCAGGAGCAGGCCGTAGACGCCCATCTTGACCATCGCCGCGCTCATCGCCGCCGACGCGTGGCTCGGCGCCTCCGGGTGGGCACGCGGCAGCCAGACGTGCAGCGGCACGACACCCGCCTTGGTCCCGAAGCCCACCGCCAGGAGCAGGAACGCGAGCGACGCCGCACCGGACCGCGGATCGGCCGCCGCGAGACCGGCGAAGTCGGTCATCCCGGTCTGGGCTGCGAGCACCGCGAAACCCCCGAGGATCGCGAGCATGCTCAGGTGCGTGGTGACGGCGTACCACAGTGCCGCCTCACGGGTCTGGGCTCGGCCGGCGTGCTCGGCGAGCACCAGCACCGTCGAGCCGCCCGCCATGAGCTCCCACGCCAGCAGGAAGGCCACCGTGTCACCAGCGGCGGGCACCAGCTGCATGCCGAGCAGGAACACCGGCAGCGCGGCCCACTGGGTGCGTGACGCCGTCACGCCGTGGGCGTACCCGATCGCGTAGAGCGCCACCGCGGCGCCGACCGCGCCGGCGACCAGCATGAACAACCCGCCGAGCCGGTCGGGTGCGAGGCGCAGCACGACCCCGGGCAGCGCGGTGGGCGCCACGAGTGCGCCGGTCGCGCCGCCGAGCGCGAGCACACCCGCCCACGCACCCGCCGCCGCGGTGGCCAGCGTGGCGCCGCCCGCCACGACGCTGCGGTGGCGATCCGGTGCCACGACGGCACCCAGGACCGCGATCAGCGCCAGCACGAGCTGCACGACGAGCGCTGCGGTCACCGCCCGGTCACCCGACGCAGCGCCTCCACGACGACTGCCGGCTCGGGCGGGCAGCCGGGCACCTCGAGGTCCACCGGCACCACGTCGCTCACCGCTCCCGCGACGCCGTAGCCGTCGCGCATCAGCCCGCACCCGCGCGCGCAGTCACCGAGCGCGACCACCACGCGCGGCTCCGGCGTCGCGGCGACGGTCAGCCGCAACGGCTCGGCCATGTTCCGGGTCACCACGCCGGTCACCAGCACGACGTCGGCGTGCCTCGGTGAGGCGACCAGGCGCGCACCGTAACGCTCGGCGTCGTACACCGGGCCGAAGGCGGCGCCGATCTCGATCTCGCACCCGTTGCACGACCCGGCGTCGACGTGGCGGACCTGGACGCTCCCGCGCAGCGCGGGATCGACACCGGACAAGGCCTCGGGCTGCGGCGGGGCGGGCTCGGCGACCCGCCCGGACCGGCGGACCAGTCGCGCCAGACCCGTGAGGCTCACCTGGGCCCGCCCCCGCTGGGCGTGAGCTCATCCCGTAGGGACGCCTGGTCGGTCAGCAGGTCCGCGAGGAGCCGCCTGGCGACCTGCAGGAGCTCGGCGACGGCCGGCACGCTCGCGGCGTAGACCACCTCAGCGCCCTCGCGCCGCTGGTCCACCAGGCCGGCCCGGCGCAGCACAGCCAGCTGCTGGGACAGGTTGGACTGCTCGATCTCGATCGCGTCGAGCAGCTCGTGGACGGGCCGGTCCCGCTCGGCGAGCAGCTCCAGGACCCGGATCCGCGCGGGATGCCCGAGCGTGCGGAACAGCTCGGCCTTCGCCTTGTAGATCTCGGGCACGACGACTCCTTCATGACGGCATGCGCACTTTACAACATGAACGAGTCTTCAATTCACGTGCAGGAACCGGTGCCGCGGGGATCGCTGCGCACCGCGGTGTCAGACCTCGAGTGGCTTCGCGAACCAGTGGGTCGCGTTCGGGTTGGCGTTGTACCGCTCGACCTCCGTGTAGCCGGCCGAGCGGTACAGCGACGCCGCGGCGGGCAACGTGTCGTTGGTGTCGAGCACAGCGGTGGTCGCCCCGAGGCGTACGGCCTCCCGCTCCAGGGCGGTGAGCAGGCCTCGCCCCCAGCCGTGGCCGCGCACCTCCTCACGCAGGTACAGGTGCTTGACCTCGGCCCGGCCCGGGTCGAGCAGCCGCACTCCCCCGCCGCCGACGACCTGCGGCCAAGCCCCGCCGTGCCACGCGACGACGAACGACCCACGAGGTGCAGCGAACGCGGCCGGGTCGGGCTTCGGCACGTCCCAGGTGCCGCGTTCGGCGGGCCATGCGGCCCGGCGCATCGCCAGGTACTCGTTCAGGATCGCCGCCGCTCGCGCGTCGGCCAACGTCGTGGGGACGAACACGAGCCCGGGCGGACGCGCGGCTCCGGTGCCGCTCACCGCGTCGCCCAGAACGCCACAGCGCTCGCGGCCGCCACGTTGAGCGAGTCCACGCCACCTGACATCGGGATCCGCACCACCAGGTCAGCGGCCGCCACGGTGGCGGGCTTCAGCCCGTCCCCCTCGGCGCCGAGCACCAGGGCCAGGCGCTCGGGCGGGTCGGCCACCAGGTCGTCCAGGGTGATCGTCTCGTCGGCCAGCGCCAGCGCCGCGACCGTGAAGCCCAGCCCGCGCAGCACCTCGACCCCGCCCGGCCACCGTTCGATCCGGGTCCACGGCACCTGGAAGACCGTCCCCATGCTCACCCGGACCGCGCGGCGGTACAGCGGGTCCGCGCACCGCGGCGTGACCAGCACAGCGTCGATCCCCAGCGCGGCGGCGCTGCGCATGATCGCGCCGACGTTGGTGTGGTCGACGATGTCCTCGAGCACCGCCACCCGTCGCACCGGCGCGCCGTCCGGGCGCGCCGCGAGCAGGTCGCCCACCGCGGGCAGCAAGGGTCGCTGCATCGACGCGAGCGCGCCACGGTGCACGTGGAAGCCGGTGATCGCCTCGAGCACGTCGGGCTCGGCGAGGTAGACCGGCACGTCCGCGCCGCCCGGCACGGACGTGAGCATCGACTCCACGTCGGCCAACCAGCGCGGCGCGCACAGCACCGACCGGGGCCGGTGCCCCGCGTCGAGCGCACGGCCCAGCACCGTGGCGGACTCCGCCATGTACAGCCCGCGCTCGGGCTCGATCCGCCGGCGCAGCGCCACGTCGGTCAGCGACGTGTAGTCGGCCAGCCGATCGTCGGCGGGGTCGGCGATGGGTACCACGGGCACGTCCGCATTCTGCCGTGCGGACGGCGCCGGCCGCGGCGCTCAGAAGTCGAGGCGCATCACCGCGCGACGGTGCGAGGGACGGTGCACCACCGTCATGCCCGCGGCGGCGAACATCGTCGGGGTGCCGGGGTGCTCCTCGCCCCAGGTCACGTCGGCCTGCGTGATCGGGTAGGCCTCCACCGCTCGCGCCCCGCCGCGGCGGGCGTGCTCTACGGCGCCGGCGGCCAACGCGTGCGCCACGCCGCGACCGCGGTAGCCAGCCCGCGTGAAGACGCAGGTGACGGCCCACACCGAGCCGTCCGCCTTGTCCTCGGCCCGGCCCTGCCACGGGATCCGGTACACCCGCAGCAGGCCGGGATAGGCGGTGCGCGGCTCGACGGCGCACCACCCGACCGGCACGCCGTCGAGGTAGGCGACCACACCCGAGGTGCCCTCGCCCGGCGCGTCGCAGCCCACCTGCCCGCGCAGCCGGTGACGCAGCTCGTCGACGCCGAGCCGGCCGAACGACTCCTTGGGTGCGAGCTTGTAGCGCTGGCACTGGCAGCGGGCCGCCTGTCCGCGGTCGCCGAGCACGGTCTGGAGGTCCGCCCAGCCCGCCTCGTCGGCAGGCACCACGGTGATCGGTCCCGACACCAGCGGGCTCGGGCGGCTCACCACTCCCATGCCCCGGACACCGGCCGCCAGTCCGGCGGCGGGTCCTCACCGACCCGACCGTCCACGGCCTCGCGGATCAGGTCGGCGTGCCCGGTGTGGCGCCCGTACTCCTCGACCAGGTCGAAGACCAGCCGACGCAGACTGAGGTGCCCCTCGCCCGGGAACTCCAGGGCCACCTCCTGGTCCAGCCCGCCGTTCGCGACCGCCGCGGCGAGCCGGGCGCGGGCGCGCTTCACGGCGTCGTCGTAGCGGGTGTAGAGCTCTTCCGGCGGGTCGTCGGCCGCGGAGACGAACTCCCAGTCCTCGACCGAGGGGTCGTAGACCGACCACAGCGCCGGCATCGGCGAGCCGTCCATGCGGCTCGTCGTGCAGTGGTCCTCGACCAGGGCGAGGTGCTTCAGCAGCGCGCCGAGGGTCAGCGTCGAGGCGGCCGTGCGGGCGCCCAGGCCCGCGGCGTCCAGGTCGTCGACCTTCCAGCGGAACGTCGTGCGAAGCCGATCCAGCGCGCCGAACAGGTGCTCGGTCTCCGTCCCGGCGATCGGCGGCTCCCACGGTGGGGTCGCCAGCGGCGCGCTCTGGGTCATCTCTCCTCCTCGAGGTCGAGTCCGATCCGGTCCGCCAGCACGGCCAGGTCGCGCTCCGCGAACTGTCGGTGCCACCACTCCTCGTTGAGCACCACGTGCAGCGGCTCCGCGACGGGGAACGCGTGCGGCGGCGGCCAGCCGGGACCCTCGACCGGTGTGGTCAGCTCGGTGAGGCGCTCGTCGGTCAGGTGTGCGATCAGGGCCCGAACCCCGGCCATCCGGTCAGCACGCAGCGCGAGGACCTCGTCCAGGCCGGGGCGCACCGCGCGGTCGCGGGGCACGCCGGGCGTGTCGGGCATCTCGTCCCACGGCAGGTCCAGGGGGTGCCAGGGGCTCGGGTCGCCGAGGATGCCCCGCCGCACCCAGGCGTCGGTCGCGAACACCAGGTGCCGCAGGGTCTCGATGAACGACCACTCGCCGTCCACGCCCTCGTGCAGCAGGTCCGGGTCGTGGACCTCGAGCACGCGGGCCTTGACCACCGTGCCGTCCCACAGCCCCTCGACCACCGGCCAGATCTCGCGGAAGCCCGCCGCGGTGGACGGCCGCAGCCGGCCGTACTCGGGGTGCCGCCTGGCCAGCTCGGCGTCGATCAGCGGCGCGACGTCGACCCCGTTGATCGTGACGTTCACCAGCTCGCCGGTGATCTCGACGTCGCGCATCTCGACGCCCCGGACGCGGCCGCCCTCCCAGTAGACGCTGCGCACCTGCGCACCGGACAGGTTGGCACGCTCGATCGTGACGCCCGTGAGGCGGGTCGCCGCGAAGCGCGAGCCGGAGAGGTCGACGTTCTCGAACCGGCTGCCGGCGAGGTCCTCGTCACTGTGGTCGATGGCCATGACGGGCACCGTAGACTCCATTGCGGACGATCTACTTCCGTGTTGGAGATGCCGTGTCGAGCGACGTCAGCCCCACCGCTCGAGCGCTGCGTGCGCTGGAGCTCATCCAGACCCAGCCTGGCATCGGCGCCGAACGCCTCGCGGCACGGCTGGGCGTCAGCGACCGCGCCGCCCGCCGGTACGTCGCGATCCTGCGCGAGGCCGGCATCCCGGTCGTCTCGGTACCCGGCCCTGCCGGCGGCTACCGACTGGGCCGCGGGCTGCGGCTGCCACCCCTGGTGTTCACCCAGACCGAGGCGCTCAGCCTGGTGATGGCGGTGCTGGACGGGCATCACGCCGCAGCCGACCCGGACGACCCCGTGGGCCGGGCGCTCGCGGTCCTGCTCCAGTCCCTGCCGGAGGCCGTCACGGCCCAGGCGGGCGCAGTGCGTACGGCGGCGTCCGCAGCACCCGACCGCAGCGCGGCGCGCCCCGACCCCGCCACCACCGTCGCACTCGTCCAGGCCTGCGCGGACCACCGGCGGACCGTCGTCGGCTATCGCACCGAGGTCGGCACCGAGCTCGAGGTGGAGGTCGACCCCTGGTCCGTGCTCGTGCGCCACGGTCGCTGGTACCTGTTGTGCCGCCTCACCGCGACCGGGGCGGTGCGCACCTACCGCGTGGACCGCGTGACGTCGGTGCGCACCCTTGACGCGGCCGCCGAGCCGCCCCCCGACGACGACCCGGTCGCCCTTCTGGAGGAGAACCTCGCGGCCGGTTGGGAGTTCGCCGCGGAGGTCGTCGTCCGGGCGCCGCGCGCCGAGCTCGTCCTGCGCGTGCCGCGCGTCCTCGGCCGGCTCGAGGCGGTGGACGATGCGACGACCCGCCTGGTCGGCACCACGAGCAACCCACGCTGGTACGCCGAACAGCTCGCGGCCCTGCCGGCCGAGTTCCACGTGCTGGGTGGCCCCGAGCTCGTGGCCGCGACCAGGACGGTCGCCCGGCGCCTCCTCGCGGCTGTCGACACCCCATGAGGCTGCCGGGCCAGGGTGGGTGCCATCTCTGTCACACAGCGGTTTCACAGGTCTACGCTCGATGAATGGTGGTCTTCCTGATCCGCACTGCGATCTTCCTCGGCTCGGCCGCCTTGGGCATCTGGGTGGCCTCGCTCCTCCTCACCGACTTCTCCGTGTCCGTCACCGGGTTCCTCGTCGCGCTGCTCGTCTTCGTCGTCGCCCAGTGGATCCTCACGCCACTCATCTTCAAGCTCACCCGCAAGTACGCGAACGCCTTCATCGGCGGCGTGGGGCTGGTGTCGACCTTCGTGGCCCTGCTGATCGCCACGCTCGTCGCGGACGGTCTCACGATCAGCGGCGTCAGCACCTGGGTGCTGGGCACCCTCATCGTCTGGCTCGTCACCGCCCTCGCGACGCTGATCCTGCCGTTGATCTTCCTCCGGAACCGCGTCCAGGAGCGGCGCCAGGCAGCCCTCTGACCCTGGGCACGGTCGAGGCCGTCGCACACCGCCTCCTGGGCGAGCGACGGCGCCTGACCTGTCACGCCCGACCTCACTCGATCGGTGCGACGGCCTCCTCGAACTGCGACCGGTACAGCCGCGCGTAGGCGCCGTCCGCGGCGAGCAGCCCCTCGTGCGAGCCCTGCTCGACGATCCGCCCGTGCTCCATGACCAGGATGACGTCCGCGTCGCGGATGGTGGACAGCCGGTGCGCGATGACGAACGAGGTCCGTCCCGCGCGCAGCGCGTTCATCGCCTCCTGGACCAGCACCTCGGTGCGGGTGTCCACCGAGCTGGTCGCCTCGTCCAGGATGAGGATGGCCGGGTCGGCAAGGAACGCCCGGGCGATCGTGATGAGCTGCTTCTGGCCGGCCGAGACGTTCGAGCCCTCCTCGTCGATGACGGTGTCGTACCCGTCGGGCAGGTGGTGCACGAAACGGTCCACGTACGCCGTGCGGGCCGCGGCCTCGACCTCCTCCTGGGTGGACTCCACCTTGCCGTAGGCGATGTTGGCCGCGATCGTGCCGCCGAACAGCCAGGTGTCCTGCAGCACCATGCCGATGCGCGAGCGCAGGTCCTCGCGGTCCATCGCGGCGGTGTCCACGCCGTCCAGCGTGATCCGCCCCGAGTCGACCTCGTAGAACCGCATGATGAGGTTCACCAAGGTGGTCTTGCCCGCCCCGGTCGGCCCGACGATCGCGACCGTCTGGCCCGGCTCGGCCACGATCGACAGGCCGTCGATCAGCGGGGTGTCCTCCGTGTAGCGGAACGACACGTCCTCGAACGCGACCCGGCCCGCGACCTTCCCCACGCGGGCAGGCTCGTCCGGCTCGGGGCTCTGCTCGTCCTCGTCGAGAAGCTCGAAGACCCGCTCGGCCGAGGCCACGCCGGACTGCAGCAGGTTCATCATCGAGGCGACCTGCGTGATCGGCTGGGTGAACTGGCGCGAGTACTGGATGAACGCCTGCACGTCGCCGATCGAGATCGCACCGGAGGCCACCCGCAGCCCGCCGACCACGGCGATCGCCACGTAGTTGAGGTTCGAGACGAACGTCATCGCGGGCATGATCAGCCCGGAGATGAACTGCGCCTTGAACGAGGCCTGGTACAGCGTCTCGTTCTCGACGTCGAAGGTCTCCTGGGCGCTGCGCTGGCGACCGAACACCTTGACCAGCGCGTGACCGGTGAACATCTCCTCGATGTGCGCGTTGAGCGTGCCCGTTGATCGCCACTGCTCGACGAACTGGGGCTGGGACCGCTTGGCGATCTGCATCGTGATGATCGCCGAGAGCGGGATGGTCACCACCGCGATGAGCGCCAGGATCCAGGAGATCCAGAACATCATCGCGAGCACGCCGACCAGCGTCAGCACGGCCTGGATGAGCTGGCTGAGCGACTGCTGCATGGTCTGGGCGAGGTTGTCGATGTCGTTGGTGACGCGCGAGAGCACCTCGCCCTTGGACTGCTTGTCGAAGTACGACAGCGGCAGCCGGCCCAGCTTGTCCTCGACCCGCTGGCGCAGCCGGTAGACGGTCCGCTGGACGACCCCGGTGGTCAGCCAGCCCTGGACGTAGCCGAACAGCGAGGCGCCGACGTACAGCGCGAGCACGCCGAACAGCACCATCGCCAGCGCGTGGAAGTCGATGCCTTGCCCGACGGTCACGTTCATCGTCGAGATGAGGTCGGCGACCTTCGCCTGGCCGGCGTTGCGCAGGGCCTCCTCGACCTGGGCCTGGGTCATGCCTGTGGGCATGCCCTGCGCCGCGAGCATCTTCCCGACGACGCCCTCGACGATGACGTTCGTCGCGTGACCCAGGATCCTGGGTCCCAGGACGTTGAGACCGACACTGATCGCGGTGAACAGCAGGATCGCGTAGAGCACCAGGCGATCGGGGCGCAGCTCGCCGAGCAGCCGGCGAAGCGACCCTCGGAAGTCCATCGGCTTCGCGGTGGGCATGCCGAGCCCACCCATCGGGCCGCCGCCCATCGGGCCGCGGCCGGGCCTACCTGCGGGAGGTCCGACGGGAGCCGGTCGGTGCGCGCTCATGCTGCCTCGCTCTCGGACACCTGGGACAAGACGATCTCGCGGTAGGTCTCGTTGTCGGCCATCAGCTCCTCATGGGTCGCCGAGCCGACCACGCGGCCGTCCTCGAGCACCACGATCCGGTCCGCGTGCCGGATCGTGCTCACGCGCTGCGCGACGACGAGCACCGTCGCGTCACGCGTCTCGGGGACCAGGGCGCGGCGCAACGCGGCGTCGGTCGCGAAGTCGAGGGCCGAGAACGAGTCGTCGAACAGATAGATCTCCGGCTTGCGCACCAGGGCCCTGGCGATGGCCAGACGCTGGCGCTGGCCGCCGGACACGTTGGTGCCGCCCTGGGCGATCGGCGCCTCGAGGCCGCCCATCTCCCGGACGAACCGGGTGGCCTGAGCGACCTCCAGCGCGTGCCACAGCTCCTCGTCGGTGGCGTCCTCGTCGCCGTACCGCAGGTTCGACGCCACGGTCCCGCTGAACAGGAACGGCTTCTGGGGCACCAGGCCGATCCGCGACCACAGCGCGTCCAGCTCCAGGTCGCGCACGTCGACGCCGTCGACGAGCACCTGGCCGTCGGTGACGTCGAACAGCCGTGGCACCAGGTTCAGGAGCGTGGTCTTTCCCGCTCCGGTCGAGCCGATGATCGCCGTGGTCTTGCCGGGCTCGGCGGCCAGGCTGACGTCGTGCAGCACGTCCTCGTCGGCCCCCGGGTAGCCGAAGCTCACGCCTCGCAGCTCGAGGTGCCCACGGCCCTGGAGCTCGGTGACCGGCACGGCCGGCGGCACCACGGTGGTCTCGGTGTCGAGCACCGCCGTGATCCGCTCTGCGCTGACCTCGGCCCGGGGCACGATCATGAAGATCATCGTGGACATCATCACGGCCATGAGGATCTGCATGATGTAGGACAGGAACGCCGTCAGCGCGCCCACCTGCATGCTGCCGGAGTCGATCCGCATCCCGCCGAACCAGAGCACCCCGATGCTGGTCACGTTCATCACGAGCAGCACGAACGGGAACAGCAGAGCCATCAGGCGACCGACCTGGATGCCCACCGTCCGCAGGTCGGCGTTCGCGTCGCCGAAGCGCTCGCGCTCGTGGGTGTCGCGCACGAAGGCGCGGATCACGCGGATGCCGGTGATCTGCTCGCGCATGATCCGGTTGATCCCGTCGATCTTGAGCTGCAGGGACCGGAACAGCGGTCGCATCCGGGCCACGACGAAGGCGATGAACGCCAGCAGCACGGGGATCACCACGACCAGCAGGCCGGAGAGCTTGACGTCCTCGCGCAGGGCCATGATCACGCCGCCCACGGCCATCACCGGCGCGGCGACCAGCAGGGTCAGCGAGAGCATCACGACCATCTGGACCTGCTGCACGTCGTTGGTGGTCCTGGTGATCAAGGAGGGCGCACCGAAGGTGCCGACCTCGCGGGCCGAGAACACCTGCACGCGGCGGAAGATGGCCGAGCGGACGTCGCGGCCCAGCGACATGGCAACCTTCGCACCGAAGTAGACCGCCACCATCGTGGCGATCACCTGGGCGAGCGTCACGGCGAGCATGACGCCGCCGGTCCGCACGATGTAGCCGGTGTCCCCGGTCAGGACCCCGTTGTCGATGATGTCGGCGTTGAGACTGGGCAGGAAGAGGTTGGCGATCGCCTGGCCGAGCTGGAGCACCAGCACGAGTGCCAAGGGACCGGCGTACGGGCGCAGGTAGCTGCGCAGCAGACGCATCAGCATGAGGTCTCCGAGGTGTGGGACGTGGTCGGGCGGGCGCGCATGCCGTCGAGGAACACCTCGACGATCTCGCGCGTGGTGAGCTGGTCGGCCGGTCCGAGCGGGTCGTGGAACGACGACGTGACGATCGAGAACAGGATGCGCGCACACACCGCGGGATCACGACGCAATTCCTGGGTGTGGGTGGCGAGCACATCGGCGACGGCGGCGATGATGGACTCCGGCGCACGGCCGGCCTTGCTGCGCAGCTGGTGCGCGGCGTGCACCAGGCTGCCGGGGCGATCGAGGTCGGCGCGGGCGGCAGGGTCGTCGGGGTCGAAGACCGGCCGCGGCAGCCCGTCGGAGGCTGGCTCGCGGGCGGCCCGGCGCATCTCGTGCGCGACCGCCATCACGCCACGCAGGGTCGCGCTGCGCGCCCGCACCACCTCCACGACATCGCGGAGCACCGTCTCCAGGTCCCGGTCGGTGACCACACCGCCGATGGCCGCCACCACCGGCAGCGGGTCCAGGGCACGCGCAACCGCCGCGACCATCAGTGCGCGCTTGTCGTCGAAAACTCGGAAGAGGGTCCCTTCGGCGACGCCGGCAGCCTCGGCGATCTGGCGCGTGGTCACGCCCAACCCGTGCTGGATGAGCAGCGGGATGGTCGCCTCCAGGACGGCCGCGCGACGGTCCTCGGGGCTGAGCCGGGTGCGCACGCCGGCGTCCTGGTCGGTCCCTGTGGGGGTCCCGGGCTCGGTCCGGCTGGCTGGCACGGCGACGACGGTAGCACAACGGAGTGAGTGCTCACTCACTTAAGTCGAGCAGTTCCACCGCCGGCGAACCCGCGCGCCGTTCCGCGAGACGAATCGATCCGATCAGGGTTGGCTGGACCCTATGACGACACCAGTTCCGACCATCCAGCTGTCCGAGTCCGCCGCCATCCCCCAGCTCGGGTTCGGGGTCTTCCAGGTCCCGCCCGCCGACACCGCCGCCGTGGTGGCCGAAGCCCTCGAGGCCGGCTACCGCCACATCGACACCGCCGAGATGTACCGCAACGAGCACGGCGTCGGCGAGGGGCTGGTCGCCAGTGGCCTCCCGCGCGACCAGGTCTGGATCACCAGCAAGCTCAACAACGGCTACCACCGGCCCGACGACGCGCGCCGCGCCTTCGACACCACGCTCGCCGAGCTCGGCACGGACTACGTCGACCTCTTCCTCATCCACTGGCCGCTGCCGACCCGCTACGACGGCGACTACGTGTCCACCTGGCGCGTGCTCACCGAGCTGCTCGCCGACGGCCGGGCGCGCACGATCGGGGTGTCGAACTTCCAGCCGGACCACCTGGACCGGATCGTCGCCGAGACCGGCGTGGCGCCGTCGGTCAACCAGATCGAGGTCCACCCCTACCTCACCAACGAGGCCGCCCGCGCCGCGACCCGGCGCCACGGCGCCGTGGTCGAGGCGTGGTCGCCGATCGCCAAGGGCCAGGTCCTGGGCGACCCGGTGGTCGTGGAGATCGCCGAGCGGATCGGTGCCACCCCGTCGCAGGTGGTGCTCGCGTGGCACCTGCAGCGCGGTGACATCGTGTTCCCCAAGACCACGCACCCCGAGCGGATGCGCGAGAACCTCGACGCGGTCGGGGTACGCCTGTCCGACGCCGACCTGGCGGCCGTGTCCGGGCTGGACCGCGGCGAGGACGGCCGCACCGGACCCAACCCGGACGTGTTCGACTGGATCCCGGAGTGACGCGGCGGCGCGCGCTCAGGTGACAGGTGGGTCCCCGAGCGCGCGCCCCCACGTCTCGAGCAGCCCGGCCAGGGCGGCACGCTCGTCGGTATCGAGACCGGCCAGCAGGCGGTGCTCGTTGGCGACGTGCGCCGCGACCAGGCGGTCCACGGTCGCCAGGCCCTCGTCGGTGAGCCGCACCCGTCGCCCGCGGGCGTCGTCGGGGTCCGACTCACGCGCCACCAGGCCACCCCGCTCGAGGCGGTCCAGGCGCTTGCTCGTCGCTCCCGACGTCACCATCGTCGCGCGCACCAGCTCACCGGGAGACAGCTCGTAGGGCGCGCCCGCGCGGCGCAGCGCGGCGAGCACGTCGAAGTCCCCGTCGCCCAGCCCGGCCGAGGCGAACACCGGTGCGAGCTCGGCGTCCAGCGCCCGCGCCAGCCGGTGCAGCCGGCCGATCACCCCCATCGGCGAGACGTCCAGGTCCGGACGCTCGCGGTGCCACTGGGCCAGGATCCGGCCGACATGGTCCGCGGCGTACGGCGCGTCCGACTCCGCCCGGTCACGACTCGGTGCATCGCCCATGCGGGGAATATATCTTCCCGGGAAGATATTGTCCCGACCATGGACACCTCGATCCGCACCGTGGCCCTCACGGCCCTCGCTCCGCTGGCGTGGGGCACCACGTACATCGTCACCGAGCAGCTCCTCCCGCCGGACCGACCGCTGTTCGCAGCCGCGGTGCGCGCGCTGCCGGCCGGCCTCGTGCTCCTCGCCGTGCGCCGCCGCCTTCCGCAGGGCTCGTGGTGGTGGCGGGCCGCCGTGCTCGGCGTGGTCAACATCGGCGCGTTCTTCCCGTTGCTGTTCCTCGCGGCGTACCACCTGCCCGGTGGCCTCGCCGCGACGATGCAGGCGGGGTCCCCGCTCGTGGTCATCGCGTTCGCGCTGTGGCTGCTGCGAGAGCGACCCGGTCGCGCGAGGGTCACCGGGGCCGTGGTCGGGCTGCTCGGCGTGGGACTGCTGGTCCTGCGGGCCGGCGCCGCCGTCGACCTCGTCGGTCTCGCGGCCGCGACGGGCTCGGTCGCGGTCTCGGGTCTGGGCTTCGTCCTGGTCAAGCGGTGGAAGCCGCCAGTCGACATGGTGACGCTGGTGTCGTGGCAGCTCGTGGCCGGCGGCCTGGTGCTGGTCCCGGTCGCTGCGGCCGTCGAGGGCGCTCCCCCGGCCCTGGACGCCCGTGCGGTTGCCGGCCTGCTGTGGCTCGCGGTGGTGGGGACCGTGGTCGCCTACGTCGCGTGGTTCCGCGGCCTGACCCGGATGCCCGCCGGCGCCACCGCCCTCATCGGCCTGCTGAACCCGGTGGTCGGCACCGTGCTCGGCGTGGTCGTCGCGGGCGAGGCGTTCGGCTGGTCGCAGGCCGTGGGCATGGGGATGGTGATCGGCGGCGTCCTCGCCGGTCAGCCGGCCGTCGCCGCGCGGTGGCGCCGCCGAGTCACGCCGATGTCGTACGAGGTGGTACCGGTCGCCGACGCGGCGGCCGGCACCGCGGCCACGCCCGACCCGGCGCCGGTGCGCTGAAGAGCCTCACGACCGTCCGGCCCTTCGGAGCTGCGCCGCGAGCTCCGCGGCCTGCCGGGCGAAGGGACGCCAGCCCTCCGCGGTCCCGGCCAGCAGGGGGCTCGAGTCCTCGTGGGACGACAGGCGCTGCGACCAGCGCGACAACCGCCCGGCGACGACGTCGAACGTCACCAGCACCCCGTCCGACCACCCGTGCGCGCACGCGTCGCCGCCCCCGTCGACCGCCACCCGCTGCTCGGCCGCGAGCCACCGGACGGCCTCGAGCTCGGCCTCGACGCGCGCCGCGAGCTCGAACGCCAGCGCCGCGGCGGCCGCATCCCGGCGACGCACCAGCTCCTCGCGCACCGACGCGAGGGCCTCGGGGTCACGGTCGAGCACGCCCGCCGCCACCGCCACCCGGGCGTCGAGGTCGCCGTTCACCACCCCGCGCACGCGTGCCATGTCCCGGTCGAACCCGCCGAGCAGCTCACCGGCGTAGGACAGCGACAGGGCACGGTCGAGGCCCGATGCGGCCAGCCTGGCCCGATTCCCCCCGAGGTACGGACCGAACGTGCGGACTCCCGCGGCGTCGCGACGACCGTGCGTGACCTCGAGCACCACGGCCGCACCGCGCCGCACGAGCTGCAGGTACGTGGGCACCTCCAAGCCTCCGCGCAACCGGTTCCACCGCGGCCGGGAGCGCTCGAGCAGGTTCCGCTCGAGCCACGCAGCCTCGTGCGCCGAGGCGCACCGGATCGCCTGGACCTCGGCGACCTGGGGCATCATCCGGAGCAGGTGTCGCCGGTCGGACAGGTCGCCCCAGTAGGAAGCGACGCGGTGGCGCAGGTCGGTCGCCCGCCCTACGTAGAGCACGCGCGATCGGTCGTCGAGGAACCGGTACACGCCGGGTGCGCCGGGCAGCGCGCGGACGGCTGGCGGACGGACGGGCACGGTGCCGAGGATCGACGGTGCGTCGGGACCGGGATCGGGAAGGCCTGCTGGACCGCTCCGGCCCCGCCTCCGATCAGTCCTGCGGGCCGCGCGGCTCGTCGGCGTGCTGGCCGGCCTCGACGTCGGGGTCGAACCGGCGCCCGGACAACGTGCCGGACCGGGTGGCGTCCTCGGTGGCCGCAGCCGACTCCGCACGGGCCCGGGACAGCGCATCCGCAGCGTCGCCCAGTGCGCTCGGTCCAAGGTCGTCGGGTGACAGCGGGGAGGTCCCTGCCGGGCGTGCGGACGCGAACGCGCCGGCGTCGCCCGGCTCGGGGGCGCCGCCGAAGCCGCGCGAGATCGCCCCGAGGGCAGCGGTGAACTCGGTGGGCACGAACCACACCTTGTTGGACTGGGTCCGGGCGATCTCCGGGAGCACCTGCAGGTACTGGTAGGCCAGCAGCTTCGGGTCGGCGTCGCCGCGGTGGATGGCGTCGAACACCTGGAGGATCGCGCGCGACTCGCCCTCCGCGTTGAGGACGGCGGCCTGCGCGCTGCCCTCCGCACGCAGGATCGCCGACTGCTTCTCGCCCTCGGCGGTGAGGATCGCCGACTGCTTGACACCCTCGGCGGTCAGGATCGCGGCGCGGCGGTCACGCTCGGCGCGCATCTGCTGCTCCATCGAGCCCTGGATCGATGCCGGCGGGTCGATCGACTTGAGCTCCACGCGGTTCACGCGCACGCCCCAGCGACCGGTGGCCTCGTCGAGCACGCCGCGGAGCTGGCCGTTGATCTGGTCGCGGCTGGTCAGGGTCTGCTCCAGGTCCATCGAGCCGACGACGTTACGCAGCGTCGTGACGGTCAGCTGCTCGATGCCCTGGATGTAGTTGGCGATCTCGTAGACCGCCGAGCGCGGCTCGGTGACCTGGTAGTAGATGACCGTGTCGATGCTGACCACGAGGTTGTCCGAGGTGATCACCGGCTGCGGCGGGAAGGAGACCACCTGCTCGCGCAGGTCGACGCCGGCGCGCACCCGGTCGATGAACGGGACGAGAAGGTGCAACCCGGCATCGAGCGTCCGCGAGTACCGCCCGAGCCGCTCGACGATGAACGCCTTCGCCTGCGGCACGATCCGCACCGCGCGGACCAGGATGACGATCACGACGATGACGAGGATCCCGAGGATCACGTAGCCGATGATGTCGGTGGTGCTGAGTCCGTTCACGACGAGGTCTCCTGAGTCGGGTCGATGGGCGCCGACGGAGCGTCGGGCGCCGGGTCCTGCACGATCGGGTCCACGTGGCGGGTGACCACGGCGGTCGCACCGGCGATCCGCACGACGCGGACCTCCGCGCCGCTGGGCACGACCTCGTCGTTCTCGGTCCGCGCCGTCCACACCTCGCCTGCCAGCTTGATCCGCCCGGCGCGCTCGGTGACCTCTGTCACCACGACGCCGATCCGGCCGACGAGCGCCGAGGCGTTGGTCTCCACCAGGGGTACGCGGCGGCGCAGGTGCCGCAGCAGCCAGGGACGTAGGGCGAACATGAGCAGGATCGAGGCGAGCGAGAACCCGACCACCTGCACCCAGAACGGCATGTCGAGCAGCGCGAGCACCAGGCCCACGAGCGCACCACCCGCGAGCATGATCAGGAACAGGTCGAGCGAGAGGATCTCCGCGACCGCGAGCAGCAGCGCGATCCCCAACCACCAGGCCCAGGCCATCGTCGGCTCCCTTCCGGCGCAATCACTCTATCGACGCGCGCTCGCCCCGTCGGGGACGTTCGGGAGCCGGTTGCGCGGTGCCCACGAGCCGGGCAGGTCGCCCGGCACCGACCCCATCAGGTTACGGCACCGGTCAGGGCCCGCGACGGCTACCGAGCCGCGCGGGCGGACCACCGCTGGCCGTGCCGGTCCACCACGAGGTCCAGCCCGAACGTCTCACTCAGCTGGGTGCCGGTCAGCACCTCCTCGAGCGGGCCGGCCGCGTGCACCCGCCCGTCGCGCAGCAGCAGCAGGTGCGTGAAGCCGGCCGGGATCTCCTCCACGTGGTGGGTCACCAGCACGAGCACCGGCGACGCCGGGTGCGCTGCCAGCTCGGCCAGCGCCGCGACCAGCTCCTCACGACCACCCAGGTCCAGCCCGGCGGCCGGTTCGTCGAGCAGGAGCAGCTCCGGGTCGGCCATCAGGGACCGGGCGATCTGGGTGCGCTTGCGCTCCCCCTCGCTCAGCGTGCCCCAACGGTGGTCCGCGAGCCGTGCGACGCCGAAAGCCTCCAGCAACGCCCTGGCGCGCTCGTGGTCCAGCGCCTCGTACGCCTCGCGCCACCGCCCGGTCATGCCGTAGGCGGCAGTGAGCACCACGTCGAGCACCCGCTCGTCGGGCGCGATCCGGTCCGCGAGCGCCGCCGAGGAGACCCCGACCCGCTGGCGCAGCTCGAACACGTCGACCCGGCCCATCCGCGCACCGAGCACGTCGGCCGTCCCGGACGTCGGGTGCATCCGACCCGCCGCGATCTGGAGGAGTGTGGTCTTGCCCGCCCCGTTGCGGCCCAGGATCACCCAGCGCTCACCGTCGGCGACCCGCCAGCTCACCCGGTCGAGGATCGTGGTGGAACCTCGGCGCAGGGAGACGTCGGCCAGCTCCAGCACCGTGTCGGAGGGGCCGGCGGTCGTGATGCTCATGGCTTCCGACCCTACCGGCGGCGGCCCGTGCCGAGCGCCCGCCAGGCCGTAGGTTGGGCGTGTGGACCTCTCGCCTCGCACCCTGCCACGCTCGGTGCTCCTGGCGCTGTGGCTGCGGCACGCCCCACGCACCCGCTCGGACCTCCGGCGCGCGGTGCGCGCGATCGAGCGTGAGGACGAGCCGCACGTGGTCGAGGGCTACGCGCCGATCCCGGTCGGGCTGGAGGAGCTGCTCACCGGGATGGTCAGGCTGCGCGAGGTCGCGGCGCTCCTGCCGGTCCCCGGGGATCTGGGCGTGCCGCCCGAGGTGGCCGGCGTCGCGGCGGACGCGGGCGAGTGCGTCGTCGCGCTCGGCGTGGACGGCGGTTGGGCCGTGGTCCCCGAGGTGGTCGAGTTCGGCAGCGCTGCCGACCAGGGCCACACCGTGACCTGGCGGGTCCTCGCGCTGCCCAGCGGCCATCGCTCGTTGGTAGGGGCGTTCGGCACCCTCGCCGACGCTCAGGCGGACCTGCGGGCCACGCTGCAGCAGGCCGTGCGCGCCCTGGACGACCTGGACGTCGCGCGGTGGCGCCCCGAGGCCACCGCAGCCCTCTCCAGGCTCCGGGCCGCACCGGGGCTGGCGGACGTCCCGCCGGAGATCGACCACCGTGCGCTGGGCACGCTGCTGGAGGCCGTCCGTCTCATCGAGATCGTGCACCTGGCCGCGCAGGACGAGGGCGGTGCGGTGAACCTGTGGCAGGCCGACCAGCGCGCGACCGCGCTGCGTGAGGTGGGCAGGGCCGCGCGCCGTGCGGTGACCGCAGCGACGATCGCCGCCGCTCAGCCCAGGACGGACCGGTAGACGTCGAGGGTCCGCTCTCCGATCGCGTCCCACGCGAAGTGGTCCTCGACCCTGCGCCGCGCGGCGGCGCCCATCCGGGCGGCGCGATCGGGGTCGGTCGCCACCGCCGACAGCGCGTCGGCCAGGTCGGTGACGAAGGTCTCCGGGTGGACCGGGGTGCCGGTGCCGTCGGTCACCTGCTCGATCGGCACGAGCACGCCGGTCACGCCGTCGTCGACGACCTCGGGGATGCCGCCGGTGGCCGTGCCCACGACGGGCAGGCCGCAGGCCATCGCCTCGAGGTTGACGATGCCGAGCGGCTCGTAGACCGACGGGCACGCGAACACCGTCGCGCTGGACAGCACCGAGACCAGCTCGCGCCGCGGCAGCATCTCCTCGATCCAGACCACGCCGTCACGCTTGCGGCGCAGGTCGGCGACCAGCCCCGTGACCTCGGCCATGATCTCCGGGGTGTCCGGCGCACCCGCGCAGAGCACGAGCTGGACGTCGGCGGGCAGTCGCTCGGCCGCCCGCAGCAGGTACGGCAGGCCCTTCTGCCTCGTGATCCGGCCGACGAACACCACCGAGGGCCGGTCCGGGTCCAGGCCGCGCGCGAGCGCCGACGCCCGGGCCGCCGCGACGTCCTCCTCGCCCTCCGGCCGGCGCCAGCCGCTCAGGTCGATCCCGTTGTGGACCACCACGACGTCGTCGGGGTCCAGGCTCGGGTAGCTGCGCAGGATGTCCTCGCGCATGCCTGCGCTGACCGCGATGATCCGCGCGGCCCCCTGGTAGGCGGTCTTCTCCGCCCAGGACGACAGCGCGTAGCCGCCACCCAGCTGCTCGGCCTTCCACGGTCGAAGCGGCTCGAGGCTGTGCGCGCTGATCACGTGCGGAACGTCGTGCAGCAGACCGGCCAGGTGGCCGGCCATGTTGGCGTACCAGGTGTGGGAGTGCACCAGGTCCGCACCGGCGCAGTCCTGCGCGATCTGCAGGTCGACCCCCAGCGTGGCCAGGGCCGGGTTCGCGTCCGACAGCTCGGCGGGCACGTCGTAGCCGGTCACCCCCTCGGCGTCCCGCGGCCCGTCGAAGCAGCGCACCCGGACGTCGGCGTGCCGGCGCAGCACGGCAGACAGCTCGGCCACATGGACGCCCGCACCGCCGTAGACGTGCGGGGGGTACTCGCGAGTGAGCAGATCGACGCGCACGACGCCACCCTAGCGAGACCCGGGACGGCGGGCGCCGCCGCCCGAGAAGGGTGATCCGACCGTGACCTTGAAGCCGGCACGACGGTCCCGCTGCTCACCTCGTGAGACCGGTCCCACAGGTCGGTACCCCAACCCTTGACAGGCATGACTGCGAACGATCACCGTTGCGAGCGTCGAGACCACGGACACAAGGGAGTGCCGTCATGTCATCGCCTCGCCGTACCCTCCGAGCCGCCGCAGCGATTCTGGGAGCGATCGTCATGGGTGTGTCCCTCACCGGCCCGGCAGCCGCCGACGACGTCCTCGACGACCACACGCAACTGTTCGTCGACCGCCACTCCACGACCTATCAGGCGGCCCGCGACCTGCACGGTCAGGCGAAGCTCGACGCCCTGCGCCTCGCGCGCTACCCGGGTGCGACGTGGTTCACCGGTGGCACGCCGGCGCAGGTGCAGGCCGATGTGCGCGCTCTGGTGCGCCGCACGGGACGCTCCGTCCCGGTGCTCGTCGCCTACGACCTGCCGTATCGGGACTGCGGGCAGTACTCCGCCGGCGGCGCGCTGAGCACCGCCGACTACGCAGCCTGGATCGAGGCGTTCGCCGCCGGCATCGGCGACCGCGCGGCCGTGGTGGTCCTCGAGCCCGACGGCCTCGGCCTCATCCCGAACTACGTCAGCGAGCTGGACGGCAGCCAGAACTGCGCGGTCGAGGGCCCCGAGGCCACGCCCGAGGCGCGCTTCGCCCAGCTCAACCACGCGGTGGACGTCCTGGGTGCCCTGCCGCACACCGCCGTGTACCTGGACGCGACCCACAGCGCGTGGCAGAACGTGAGCGAGTCGGCCTTCCGACTGCTCAAGGCCGGGGTCCAGCGCGCCGACGGGTTCTTCCTCAACGCGTCCAACTACCAGTACACGACGAACCAGGTGTTCTACGGCACCTGGGTGTCCCAGTGCATCGAGACCGCCGTCACCTCTCCCACCTGGAGCGGGGAGCCGGTCGCCACGAACTTCCCGGACTGCCCCAACCAGTACTGGAACGGCGGGCCGGAGGGCACCGCGATCGCCGACCTGCTCGGACCGTGGAACGGGGTCGCGCTCAGCGCCTACGGCGAGTGGAGCGAGGACGCCACCGACCCCGCCCTCAACGTCTCCGGCATCGCCGCGCGCTACGCCGTGCAGGGCAGGACGCACTTCGTGGTCGACACCAGCCGTAACGGCCAGGGTCCCTGGGACTGGGCCGCGGCCGGGTACCCGGACTCCGGCACCGCTCAGGACTGGTGCAACCCGCCGGGCCGCGGCCTCGGCCTTCGTCCGACCACCGACACCGGCGACCCCCTGGTCGACGCCTACCTGTGGATCAAGGTTCCCGGCGAGTCCGACGGCCAGTGCACCCGCGACGGCTCGGCCGGGGACGCCGACCCCGAGCGAGGCGTCGTGGACCCGGCGGCCGGAGCGTGGTTCCCCCAGCAGGCCCACGAGCTCCTCTCGCTGGCGGAGCCCGCACTGCGGTGGCCCTGGAACCGCGCACACCGCTGATCCCGCAGGCCGCGGAGTTCTGGCAGCGTCGTCGAACGCGCCCTAGGGTGTGGGCATGGCAGCGCCGCGAGTCCTGACCATCGTCCTCGCCGGTGGCGAGGGCAAACGACTGATGCCACTCACGGCGGACCGGGCCAAACCCGCGGTCCCCTTCGGCGGGATGTACCGGCTCATCGACTTCGCGCTGTCGAACCTGGTCAACTCCCGCTACCTGCAGATCGTGGTGCTGACCCAGTACAAGTCCCACTCGCTGGACCGGCACGTGGCCAAGACGTGGCGGATGTCGCCGTTGCTCGGCAACTACGTCGCACCGGTGCCCGCCCAGCAGCGGGTCGGCAAGCACTGGTACCTGGGCAGCGCCGATGCCATCTACCAGTGCCTCAACACCATCACCGACGAGAAGCCCGACATCGTCGTCGTGGTGGGCGCCGACCACGTGTACCGGATGGACTTCTCGCAGATGGTGGCCTCGCACATCGAGTCCGGCGCGCGATTCACCGTCGCCGGGATCCGCCAGCCGATCGACATGGCGGACCAGTTCGGCGTGATCGAGACGGAGAAGGAGGACCGGCACCGCATCGCCCGGTTCCTGGAGAAGCCCACGGACCCGGTCGGGCTGCCCGACTCCCCCCACGAGATCCTCGCCTCGATGGGCAACTACGTCGCCGACGCGGACGCCCTGGTCGAGGCCGTGACCAAGGACGCCGAGAGCCCCACCTCGCGCCACGACATGGGCGGCGACATCGTGCCGTGGTTCGTCGAGCGTGGGGAGGCGGGGGTCTACGACTTCGTCGAGAACGACGTCGCCGGGTCCACCGACCGCGACCGCGACTACTGGCGCGACGTCGGGACCCTGGACGCCTACTACGAGGCGAACATGGACCTGATCTCGGTCAACCCGGTCTTCAACCTGTACAACGCGGAGTGGCCCCTGTTCAGCGGGTACCAGAACCTGCCGCCCGCGAAGTTCGTGCACGCCGGCCCGGGCCGGATGGGCCACGCCGCGGACTCGGTGGTCGCGCCGGGCGTCCTGGTCTCCGGAGCGACGGTCACCGGCTCGGTGCTCTCCCCGCACGTCTACCTGCACTCATGGGCGTCGGTGAGCGACTCGGTGCTGCTCGACGAGGCGGAGATCGGCCGCCACGCCCAGGTCCATCGCGCCATCCTCGACAAGAACGTCGTGGTCCAGCCGCGCGCCCGCGTCGGGCTCGACCACGAGCACGACCTGGCCCGCGGGTTCACCGTCACCGAGTCCGGTGTCACGGTGGTGCCCAAGGGAACCGTCGTCGAGGGCTGAGGCGAACCGGGTCGCCAGAGCGCGGGCGCACCCGGCTCAGGCGAACGGGTGCACGAACAACCCCGAGCGCAGCTTGGGCTCGAACCAGGTGGACTTCGGCGGCATGACCTCACCCAGGTCGGCCACGTCCATGACGTCGCCGGTCGTCGTGGCCGGCAGCGCGAACGCCACCCCTGCCGGCAGCCGGTCGACCCGACGGACCAGCTCGTCGGTCCCCCGGATCCCGCCGACGAACGTGATCCGCCGGTCGGTGCGCTGGTCGGTGATGCCCAGGACCGGCGCCAGCACCCGCTCGGTCAGCACCGCCACGTCGAGCCGGGCGATCGGGTCCTGCTCGTCGACCACACCGGGGCGCGCGGTCAGCAGGTACCACCGACCGTCGGTGTAGACCCCGACCTGGTGCCGGGCCGGGTCGGGCGCCCGGTCGACCGGCTCGACGGTGAAGGCCTCCTCGAGCGCGCCGAGGAAGGCCGGCGCGTCGAGCCCGCCCCGGTCGGCCACGACGCGGTGGTAGGCCAGCACCGTCAGCTGATCGGCCGCCAGCACCGTGGCCGGGAAGTACGCGACCTCCGGCTCGGCGCGACGTTCGGCCACCCGGGCGGCCGCGGCGCACCGATGGTGCCCGTCGGCGACGTACAGCGTGTCGATCCCCTCGAAGCCCTCGACCAGGCGCGTCACCTGCTCGTCGTCGGCGACCTCCCACAGCGTGTGGCGCACGCCGTCGGCCTCGAACGCGTACTCGGGCTCGCCGGCGCTGACCTCGGCGACCACCGCCGCCACCTGCCCCGCGCCGGGCTGCTCCGGCCGGTACATGAGCATGACCGGCTCGTCGTGCGCACCCAGGGTGTCGATGTGACGGGTCCGGTCGTCCTCCTTGTCCGGTCGTGTGAACTCGTGGGTCGCGATGACCCCGGCCCGGTACTCGGCCGTCGAGACGCAGCCGACCACGCCGGTCTGGGTCGCGGCGACGGCTCGCTCGCCGAGCCGGATCGTCATCTCCTGGCGGTAGACGAGGACCGCCGGGCCGCGGGCGACCAGCGTGCCCCTGGCGACGGCGTCGGCGAGCGCTGCACGGGCCCGGCCGTAGGCGGCCTCGGAGTGCGGGTCGGCGTCCGCGAGGTCGATCTCGGGCCGCGTCACGTGCAGGAAGCTGTCCGGGTTGCCCGCCGCGAGCGCCGCCGCCTCGGCGGTGTCGACGACGTCGTAGGGCGGTGCGGCCACCGCCTCCACGAGCTCACGGGGCGGGCGCAGGGCGCGGAATGGTCTGAGCGTGGCCACGTCCCGCACTCTGCCACGGCGCCGGTCGCGGGTGGACGGGTGTTCCGTCCTTCGGCATGCGGGGCCGCTCAGCGCGGCGGCCGGACGACCTCGAGCAGGCGCAGGGTCGAGCGGTCCACGCCGGCCCAGTCGGAGACCTCGAGCACGGCGAAGCCGGCGGTGGGCAGACCTGCGTGGAGCTGGCCGAGGTCCCCCACCGGCGGCGTAGGGTCGGCGAGCAGCGCCGCGGCGACCGACATGGTGGGCTCGTGCCCCACCACGAGCACGGTGGCCACGCGCTCGTCGATCGCGTGCAGCAGTGCCATCACGTCACGCGGCCCCGCGTCGTACAGCTCGTCGGTGACGACCACCTCCGGCTCGGGCACGTCGCCGAGCGACTGCCGCACCAGGTCCCACGTCTGGCGCGTGCGCACCGCCGAGGAGACGAGCACGTGCTCCGGTACCAGGCCGCCCGTCGCCAGGCGGGCGCCGACATCGACGCACTGGCGCCGACCGGTCATCGCGAGGGGGCGCAGCTGGTCGGGGACCGTGCCACCGGGTTCGGCCTTCGCGTGGCGCAGCAGCACGAGGCGTCGCCCGCCGGGCCGGGACGCGGTCACGGCCGCCTCACTGCCCCATCGCGTGAACCCCGCCGTCCACGTGGACGATCTCCGCCGTGGTGGCAGGGAACCAGTCGGACAGCAGGGCCGCGACGGCCTTGGCGGCGGGCACCGGGTCGGTCACGTCCCACCCGAGCGGCGCGCGGGCCGGCCACCCGCTCTCCATCGCCTCGAAACCGGGGATGGACTTGGCTGCGGTGGTGCGGATCGGCCCGGCAGAGACCAGATTGACCCGCACGCCCTCCGGGCCCAGGTCGCGGGCGAGGTACCGCGCGGTCGACTCGAAGGCCGCCTTGGCCACACCCATCCAGTCGTACACCGGCCACGCGAAGGACGCGTCGAACGTCAGGCCGACGATCGAGCTCCCGGGGTGCAGCAGCGGCCGGGTCGCGACCGCGAGCGACTTGAGCGAGTAGGCGGACACGTGCACTGCGGTCGCCACGTCCGGCCACTCGCCGGCCAGGAAGTTCCCACCCATCACCGACTGCGGGGCGAACCCGATCGAGTGCACGACGCCGTCCAGGTGGGAGACGTGCTCTCCCAGGCGCTCGGCCAGGGCGGCGAGGTCGGCGTCGTCGGTGACGTCGAGCTGGACCACCGGCACCTCGGTGGGCAGCCTCTTGGCGATCGCCGCCGTGAGCCGGGCTTGACGGCCGAACGAGGAGAGCACCACCTCAGCGCCCTCGAGCTGCGCGAGCCGCGCCACGTGGAAGGCGATCGAGCCTTCGGTCAGGACTCCGGTGACCAGCACCTTCTTGCCGTCGAGCAGAGCCACGTCGCTTCCTTTCGCCTTCATCCGTCGGGTCCGACCGTACAGGCACCGCCGCGCGCGGCAGAGGGTCAGTGCCCCATTCCGAGACCGCCGTCGACCGGGATCACCGCGCCGTTGATGTAGGCCGCGGCGGGCGAGGCGAGGAACTCGACCACGCCGGCCACCTCGTCCGGGGCGGCGAAGCGGCCCGCGGGGATCGCGGCCTTGTAGGCCGCCTGGCGTTCGGCCGGCAGATCCGCCGTCATCTCGGTGTCGATGAAGCCCGGCGCCACGACGTTCGCCGTGATGCCCCGACCACCCAGCTCCCGGGTCAGAGACCGAGCCATGCCGACCAGCCCGGCCTTGGACGCCGCGTAGTTGACCTGACCCTGGCCGCCGTAGAGCCCGACGACCGAGGAGATCAGGATGATCCGGCCACGACGCATCCGCAGCATCGCCGTGGTGGCCCGCCGCACGCACCGGAACGCCCCTGTGAGGTTGACGTCCACGACCGAGCCGAAGTCCTCGTCGGTCATCCGCATCACGAGCTGGTCGCGGGTGACGCCGGCGTTGGCCACCAGCACCTCGACCGGGCCGTGCTCGGCCTCGGCGGCGGCGAAGGCAGCGTCGACCGCCGCCGAGTCGGTCACGTCGCCGTGCACCGACAGCACACCCTCCGGCACGTCGCCCGAGCGGTGCAGCGCGGCGACCTTGTCCCCGGCCGCGACGAACCGCTCCGCGATCGCCCGGCCGATGCCACGGCTTCCGCCGGTGATGAGCACGCTGCGTGGCTGGTTGGGCTCCACGATCCACCTCCCTGCCGGACCCGACCTCTCGCCGGGCACCGCCGACCGTACCGGAGTCCGGCCGGAAGCCCCGCCACCCGCCACCGGGGCGAGCAGGGCCGCGCGGCATGCCGACCCGGAGCGGCGGCGCTCGCCGGCCGGAGCTAGCCTGAACCGGTGCGACGATCCGAGCGCGGACGGGGCGCGCCCGAGGTGCCCCGGATCACTTCCGCGCGCGAGTCGCTGACCGACGACCTGTCGCGCCGCACGCACCGGTACCTCATCCAGATGGGTCTGCGCGTCGCGTGCTTCATCGGTGCGGTGGTCGTGGACAACTGGACCCGCTGGCTGCTCGCGGTGGGGGCAGTGGTCCTGCCGTACGTCGCGGTGGTGCTCGCCAACGCCGGACGCTCCCGCGGCGAGGACCCGGGTACCTTCATCGAGCCGCACCGCATCGAGGGACCCGGGCGCCAGGAGGACGACAGTGAGTGACCCCACCGCCGAGCTCGTGTGCAGCGCCAAGGGCTGCCGCGCCCGGGCTGCGTGGGCGGTGCGCTGGAACAACCCGCGGATCCACTCCTCCGAGCGCCGCAAGGTCTGGCTGGCCTGCGACGACCACCGTCCCCACCTCGAGCGTCACCTGCAGACCCGCGACTTCTGGCGCGACACGATCCCGGTCGGCGACCTCGCCGAGGACGACGGGTGAGCGAGCGGCTGCGGCGGGCCATCGCGACGATGGCGGTCGCGAGCCTCGTCTCGGCCGCGTGCGTGATGCTGGGGCTCTGGCAGTGGCACCGGCACCTGGCGCGCAGCGCCGCGATCGCCGTGGTCGACTCGAACTACGACGCTGCGCCCGTCCCGCTCGACCGGGCCATGGCCGGCGACGCCACGGTGGCCGCCGGCCAGGAGTGGCAGCGCGTCACCGCGGCCGGTCACTACCTGCCGGACGCCACGGTCCTGCTGCGCAACCGCCCGGTCAACGGGGTGAGCGGTTACCACGTGCTGGCCCCGTTCCTGGTCGACTCCGGCGAGCTGTCCGGGACCGTGCTGCTGGTGGACCGCGGCTTCCTGCCTGCCGCGGGCGCGGCCACCGCGGTGCCCGACGTGCCCGTGCCGCCGTCAGGCACGGTCGAGCTCGTCGCCCGGCTCCGGGTCGCGGAGCGGCCCACCGACCGCGACGCACCGACGGGCCAGGTCCAGGCGATCGAGACGTCCGCTGCGCGCGCGGCCGCGGCGACCCCCTGGGCCCAGCCGGCCCTGACCGGCTACGGCCAGGCCGTCAGCGAGGACGGCGCGTCGCCGGCCGGGCTGGCACCGCTCGCGCTGCCCAGCACCGACCTCGGGCCCCACCTGTCCTACGCGTTCCAGTGGTGGGTGTTCGCTACCGGCGCGCTGATCGGCGCCGTCATCCTGCTGCGTCGCGAGGGGGCCACGGCACCGTCGCCGCGACCCGCTCGCCGACGGCCGACGGCCGAGCAGGAGGAGGACGCGCTCCTGGACGCCCAGGAGGAGGCCGCCCGATCGGCCCGGTCCCATGGCCGGTGAGGGGTCGGCCGACGGGCCCGCGCCCGGCTCAGCCCCCGCCGCGCAGAGCCGCGCGTCGGGCCTCGGCGGCAGCCCCACGCGTGGCTCCGCCACGGCTGCGCATCGCCACGCCGGACTCCACGAGCAGGCCGTGCACGAAGCCGTAGGACCGCCCGATGTCGTCGGCGATCGAACGGATCGACTCACCGCGCCCGTAGCGTTCGACCAACGTGCCGGCCAGGTCGTTCCGGCTGCCACCGGTGATCCGGGATCCCTTCGGGAGCTTCGAGCTCATCTGGTTCCTCCTGGCCCTGAGGTGTGCCAGGGCGACAGCCCTGGAGACCACGCGAGTCACGCGAGCGCGACAAGGTCCGCGTAGTCCTCGTTCCACAGATCTTCGTCCCCATCGGGCAGGAGCACCACTCGTTCGGGCGCGAGCGCCTCCACGGCTCCCTCGTCGTGGGTGACCATGACCACCGCGCCGGAGTAGCGATGCAGCGCGGAGAGCACCTCGGCACGACTCGCCGGGTCGAGGTTGTTGGTCGGCTCGTCCAGGAGGAGCACGTTGGCAGCGGACACCACCAGCACCGCGAGCGCCAGACGGGTCTTCTCACCGCCGGACAGCACGGCCGTCGGCTTGTCCGCGTCGTCCCCGGAGAACAGGAACGAGCCCAGCACGGAGCGCACCTCCGTGTCGGACAGGTCGGGCGCCGCGTGCCGCAGGTTCTCCACCACCGTGACCGACGTGTCGAGGGTCTCGTGCTCCTGGGCGTAGTAGCCGAGCTTGAGCCCGTGGCCCGGCTGGATCTGGCCGGTGTCGGGCCGCTCGACACCGGCCAGCAGGCGCAGCAGGGTGGTCTTGCCCGCACCGTTGAGTCCGAGCACCACGACCCGGCTGCCACGGTCCACCGCGAGGTCGACGTCGGTGAACACCTCGAGCGAGCCGTAGGACTTGCTCAGGCCGGTGGCGGTCAGCGGCGTGCGGCCGCACGGCGCCGGGTCCGGGAACCGCAGGTGGGCGACCTTGTCGGCGGCCCGCGAGGCCTCCAGCCCGGACAGCAGCCGCTCGGCGCGCCGGGCCATGTTCTGGGCTGCGACAGCCTTGGTCGCCTTCGCACGCATCCGGTCGGCCTGCGCCATGAGCGCGGCGGCCTTCTTCTCGGCGTTGGCGCGCTCGCGCTTGCGGCGGCGCTCGTCGGTCTCGCGCTGGGCGAGGTAGGCGTCCCAGCCGAGGTTGTACTGGTCCAGCTCGGCGCGGTTGGCGTCCAGGTGGAAGACCTTGTTCACCACGGTGCGCACCAGGCCCACGTCGTGGCTGATCACCAGCAGCCCGCCCGGGTACACCGCCAGGAAGTCGCGGAGCCACGCGATCGAGTCGGCGTCCAGGTGGTTGGTCGGCTCGTCCAGCAGCAGGGTCTGGGCGCCGGAGAACAGGATCCTGGCCAGCTCGACCCGCCGGCGCTGCCCGCCGGAGAGCGTGGCCAGCGCCTGGCCGAGGACCCGCTCGGGCAGCCCGAGGTTCGCGGCGATCCGGCCCGCCTCGCTCTCGGCCGCGTACCCGCCGGCCGCGGTGAACCTCGCCTCGAGCCGCGGGTAGCGCTCGAGGGCGCGGTCGCGCGTCTCGTCGTCGGCCGAGGCCATCTCGCCCTCGGTGTCGCGCATCCGGCGCACGATGTCGTCCAGCCCGCGCACCGAGAGGATCCGGTCCAGGGCACGCACCTCGAGATCGCCGGTGCGCGGGTCCTGGGGCAGGTAGCCGACGTCACCCGAGCGCACCACGCGCCCGGCGGTGACCTGGCCCTCGCCGGCCAGGGCCTTGGTCAGTGTGGTCTTGCCGGCACCGTTGCGGCCGACCAGACCGATCCGCTCCCCCGCAGCGACCCGGAACGTCGACGGGTGCAGGAGCACGCGGGCACCGACCCGCAGCTCCACGTCGTGGGCACTGATCACTGAGGTTTCCTCCGAGCGGCGCTCTGGCGTACTGTCGCCCGGCACAGGCGACGCTCATCCTACGACCGGCTAGCCTCACGGGGACCCGTCGAGGCTGCCACGCCGGAGCGAGTGCGGGCCAGCCGATTTCCCGCGGGAGGACCTGTGACCGAAGACGCGATCCCCGACGCCACGCCCGGTGCCGTGCCGGCGCGCCGCGCGGCGGCGACCGACATCGCCCTGGTGGGTACCGGCGCGGCGCTGGTGGCGGTGTGCTCACTGCTGGCGATCCCGGTGGGCACCAGCGGCGTGCCGATCACGCTGCAGACGTTCGGCGTGCTGCTGGCGGGCGCCCTTCTCGGGTCCCGACGCGGGGCGTTCGCCGTGCTGCTGTACCTCCTGGTCGGCTTCGCGGGCCTGCCGGTGTTCGCCGAGGGCACCGGGGGCCTGGCGACGTTCGCCAAGCCCTCGGTCGGCTACCTGCTCGCGTTCCCGCTGGCCGCGTGGGTCGTCGGGCTCGTGGTCGAGCGCGGCACGGCCGCCTTCGTCCCGCAGGTCGTGCGCCTGACGCTGGGCGGGCTGGCCGGGACCGCGGTGATCTACGCGGTCGGTGTCCCGGTGCTGGCCGCCCGGATCGGGGTGAGCCTCGCCGAGGCGCTCGCACTCAACCTGGTCTTCCTGCCGTTCGACGCGATCAAGCTGGCCGTGGTCGTGATCGTCGCGGCGGCCGTGCACCGCGCCTACCCCGGACTGATCCGAGGGTGACGGCGAGGCTCGCGTGATCGAGCTGGACGGCGCGGGTGTCACCGTCACCACCGCGCGTGGCGAACCCCGCGTCCTCTTGCACCCGACGACGCTCACCCTGACCGAGCGGCGCGTCGCGGTGATCGGGGCGAACGGCTCGGGCAAGTCGACCCTCGCCCGGCTGGTCAACGGGCTGCGCCCGGCCACCACCGGGCGGGTGCGCACCCTGGGCCTGGACGTCGCGCAGCACGGCGCGCAGGTTCGGGCCGGCGTCGGGTTCGTGTTCACCGACCCGGACGCCCAGCTCGTCATGCCGACGGCGGTGGAGGACGTCGCGCTCTCGCTGCGCCGCGGAGTCCACGACGCCGCCCGGCGCGACGCGACCGCGCGGGCGTGGCTCGAGCGCATCGGGCTGGGCGAGCACGCGACCACCCCGGTGCACGCCCTGTCCGGTGGGCAGAAGCAGCTCCTCGCCCTGGCGGGCGTGCTGGCCACCGAGCCACAGGTGCTCGTGTGCGACGAGCCCACGACGCTCCTCGACCTGCGGTGGCGCCGCGTCGTGGATGCGCTGCTCGACGGGGTCGACGCCCAGCTTGTCCTGGTGACCCACGACCTGGACGCCGCCCGGCGGGCCGAGCGGGTGCTCGTCGTGGACGAGGGTCGCGTGGTGCACGACGGCCCGGCCGCGGCGGCGCTGGACGCCTACCAGGCCCTCATGGCGCCTCGATGAGCTGGCTCGATCCCGCGGGTCTCTACCGGCCGGGCACGACGCTCGTGCACCGGTCGCCGTTGTGGCTGCGGTTGGGCGGCCTGGCGGCGCTCGGCGTCGCGCTGGTGGTGCTGCGCGGGCCGTGGTCGGCGCTGGCCGTGCTCGCTGCGACGGTCGTGCTCGCGGCGGTGGCGCGGATTCCTCTGCGGCCCACCCTGCGGGGCCTGGCGCCGGTGCTGGTGACGGCGGCGCTGGTCGGTGCCTACCAGACCTGGCAGCGTGGCTGGGACGTGGGTGTCGAGGTCGCCGCGGACCTGGTCTCCCTGGTGCTGGCCGCGACGGTTGTCACGGTGACGACGCGGGCCGACGTGCTGCTCGACGCGGTGGTGCGGACGCTGGGACCCCTGCGACGGGTCGGGGTGAACCCCGACGCGGTCGCGCTGGCGATCGCCCTGATGCTGCGCACGATGCCGGCGCTCGCGGACCTGGCCGGCCAGACCCGCGACGCCGCACGCGCCCGAGGCCTGGACCACAACCCCCGCGCGCTGCTCATCCCGCTGGCGATCCGCACCGTCGGGCGCGCCCAGACCACCGGTGACGCCCTCGCCGCCCGCGGCATCGGCGACGGCGCTGCCGCGCGCGGCGAGCCAGGACCTACGGTGTCTCCATGACGTTCCGTGAGGGTGGCAGCTTCGAGGGCGGCCGCGTACGAAGCGGCCGGGGCGGACGCGGCGTCGCAGTCGGCGGCGGACTCGGGCTCGTCGGCCTCGTCATCGTGCTCCTGCTCCAGCTCACCGGGAACGGCGAGGTCGCCGACCAGCTCGGCACCCAGGCGGACCCCGGCGCCCAGGCGCAGAACGGCACGATCGGCGAGTGCACAGCGGAGCAGGCCAACACCGACCCGGCCTGCAGGCTGAGCGCGACCGTACAGTCCCTCGACGCCTACTGGACCGGCGTGTTCGCCGATCAGGGGCAGCTGCCCATGCCCGAGGTCCAGGAGTTCTCCGGCACCTGGCCGACGGCGTGCGGCGCGGCCTCCGGGTCCACCGGCCCGTTCTACTGCCCGCCGGACCAGACCATCTACCTCGACCTCGGGTTCTTCGACACGCTCACGACCCGCTTCGGGGCGCAGGGCGGTGCGCTGACCCAGGAGTACGTCGTCGCGCACGAGTACGGGCACCACATCCAGAACGTCACCGGCGTCCTGGACGCCGCGGACCGGACCGGCACGGGCGCGAGCTCGGACTCGGTGCGCACCGAGCTCCAGGCCGACTGCTACGCGGGGCTGTGGGCGCACGACGCGGCGTCGACGGTCGACCCGGACACCGGGGTGCCGTTCCTCGAGCCGATCAGCCAGGCGCAGCTGTCCGACGCGCTGTCCGCGGCCCAGGCCGTCGGTGACGACCACATCCAGGCCTCCGCGGGCATCGGGGTCAACCAGGACACCTGGACGCACGGCTCGAGCGACCAGCGTCAGCGCTGGTTCCTGGTCGGCTACGACCGGGGCGACCCGGCCGCGTGCGACACGTTCGCCACGGACGACCTGTAGGCCCGCTTACCTCCGGTCAGACGTTGAAGCCCAGGGCGCGGAGCTGCTCGCGGCCGTCGTCGGTGATCTTGTCCGGGCCCCACGGCGGCATCCAGACCCAGTTGATCCGGAACCCGTCGACGATCCCCTCGAGCACCGCTGCCGACTGGTCCTCGATGACGTCGGTCAGCGGGCAGGCCGCCGACGTCAGTGTCATGTCGATCACCGCGTGGTTGTTCTGGTCGACCATGACGCCGTACACCAGCCCGAGGTCCACCACGTTGATGCCGAGCTCGGGGTCGATGACGTCGCGCATCGCCTCCTCGACGTCTGCCACCGACACCGGACTCATCGCTCCTCCTCCTTCGTCGCCACGCCGGCCTGCGCCAACGCGTCACGCAGCGCCGCCCAGCCGAGCAGCGCGCACTTGACCCGGGCCGGGAACTGCGCCACACCCGTGAAGGCGGTCGCGTCGCCCAGCTCGTCCTCCAGGTCCTCGTCCAGGCCCGCACCGCGCGAGTGCATCAGCGCGCGGAACGTCTCTCCCAGCTCTTCGGCGCGGGCCACGGGCCGGCCCTCGACCAGCTCGGACATCACCGACAGTGACGCCTGGGAGATCGAGCACCCCTGGCCGTCCCAGCTGACCTTGCCCAGGATGTCGCCGTCCAGGTGCACGCGCAGCGTGACCTCGTCACCGCAGGTCGGGTTGACCTGGTGCGACTCGGCCGTACCGGGCTCGGCCAACCCCTTGCCGTGCGGGTGCTTGGCGTGGTCGAGGATGAGCTGCTGGTACAGCTGCTCCATCGCCTGGCTCATGCGGCACCTCCCAGTCCGAAGAACGGTCGTACGGCGGCCAGCGCCGCCCCGAACGCCTCGACGTCCTCCAGCGTGGTGTATACCGACGCCGATGCCCGCGCGGTGGCCGCGATGCCGAACCGTCGGTGCAGCGGCTGCGCGCAGTGGTGCCCGACCCGCACCGCGACCCCGGCATCGTCCAGCACCTGGCCCACGTCGTGCGCGTGCACGCCGTCGACCACGAACGACACCACCGCGAGCCGGTCGGTCGGGTCCGTCGGGCCGATCACCCGCACCCCCGGCACCCGGGCGACCGCGTCCAGCAGCGCTCGGGTCAGCTCCGCCTCGTGCTCGGCGACCGCGTTCATGCCCAGGTCCTGCAGGTAGCGAGCCGCGGCGCCCATCCCCACAGCCTGGGCGACCATCTGGGTGCCGGCCTCGAAGCGCAGCGGCGGCGGCGCGTACGTCGCGCTCTCCATGGTCACCACCTCGACCATCGAGCCACCGGTGGTCACCGGAGGCATGGCCTCGAGGATCTCCCGCCTGGCCCACAGCGCCCCGACCCCGGTGGGCCCGAGCATCTTGTGCCCGGAGAACACCGCGACGTCGACGCCGAGCGCGGGCAGGTCGACCGGCAGGTGCGGCACGCTCTGGCAGGCGTCCAGCACCGCCAGGGCGCCCACCCGGTGCGCTGCGGCAACCACCGTCGGCACGTCGGTGATCGCGCCGGTCACGTTCGAGGCGTGCGAGACCGCGACCACCTTGGTGCGCTCCCCCACGACGTCGGCGAGCTGGTCGAGTCGCAGGCGCCCCTCGTCGGACACCCCGATCCAGCGCAGCGTCGCACCGGTGCGCGCGCAGAGCTCCTGCCAGGGCACCAGGTTGGCGTGGTGCTCGGCCTCGGTCACGACGATCTCGTCCCCGGGTCCCAGGGCCAGGCGGCGTGAGGCCGCACCGCCCCGGCCCAGCGACGCGTTCGACATCGCGTAGGTGAGCAGGTTCATCCCGGCCGTCGCTCCCGACGTCCAGACGATCTCGTCGGCCGCCACGCCCACGAACGCGGCGACCTGCGCGCGCGCCTGCTCGTACGCCTCCGTGGCCTCCTCGGCGAGCTGGTGGGCGCCGCGGTGCACCGCGGCGTTGCGCTGGGTGTAGAACTCCAGCTCCGCGTCGATGACGACGTCGGGCTTCTGCGAGGTGGCCGCCGAGTCGAGGTAGACGAGCCGACGACCGCCGCGCAGCGTGCGGCCGAGCAGCGGGAAGTCCGCGCGGACCGCCGCCAGCTCGCCGGCACTGAGAGCCGCGGTTGTCATCTGTCCTCCGATGGGGGTGGTGGGGACGGCGGCGCCCGGTCGCCCGGGCCCGCTCTGCTCAGGCGCTGGCCAGGAACCGGTCGTAGCCCTCGGCCTCGAGTCGCTCGGCGAGCTCGGGCCCGCCCTCCTCGGCGATCCGGCCGGCGACGAAGACGTGGACGAAGTCCGGCTTCACGTACCGCAGGATGCGGGTGTAGTGCGTGATGAGCATGATGCCGACGTCACCGCCGGCGCTGACCCTGTTGACGCCTTCGGAGACGATCCGCAGCGCGTCGACGTCCAGGCCGGAGTCGGTCTCGTCGAGGATCGCGATCTTCGGCCTCAGCAGCTCCATCTGGAGGATCTCGTGGCGCTTCTTCTCGCCGCCCGAGAAACCCTCGTTGACGTTGCGCTCGGCGAAGGCCGGGTCGATCCGGAGCAGCTCCATGGCGGACTTGACGTCCTTGACCCAGTGCCGCAGCGGCGGGGCCTGTCCGTCCAGCGCGGTCTTGGCGGTGCGCAGGAAGTTCGACACGCTCACGCCCGGCACCTCGACCGGGTACTGCATGGCGAGGAACATCCCCGCGCGGGCGCGCTCGTCGACGGTCATCGCCAGCACGTCCGCGCCGTCCAGGGTCACCGAACCGCTGGTGATCTGGTACTTCGGGTGGCCGGCGAGCGAGTACGCCAGCGTCGACTTGCCGGAGCCGTTGGGGCCCATGATCGCGTGGGTCTCGCCCGCGGCGATGGTCAGGTCGACGCCGGTCAGGATGGGCTTGGCGCCCTCCTTGGTCTCGACACTGACGTGCAGGTCGCGGATCTCCAGGGTGGACATGCGGTTCCTCTCAGACGTCGACGTCGACGAGCACGCGCTCGCCGTCGAGGGTCACGGGGTAGACGGGGACGGGCTTGGTGGCCGGTAGGGCCAGGGGCACGCCGGTGCGCAGGTCGAAGGTCGAGCCGTGCAGCCAGCACTCCACGGTGTGGTCCTCGATCTCGCCGTCCGACAGCGAGACCTGGCCGTGGGAGCAGATGTCGGACACCGCGTGCACGTCGCCGTCCTCGGTGCGCACCACGGCGACCTCGACGACACCCTCGGCGCCCTCGAGCTCCACCCGCAACGCGCTACCGGGCGCGAGGTCGGCGAGCAGGCAAGCAGGCTGGGCGGCCATCACGCACCCGCCAGGGTCGTCATGCTCGCCTCGAGCTCGGCCTCGATCGCTGCGATGAGGCGGGCCTCGACCTCGGGCACGCCGATCTGCTGGATCAGTTCGGCGAAGAAGCCGCGGACGACCAGGCGGCGGGCCTCGGTCTCCGGGATGCCCCGCGCCATGAGGTAGAAGAGCTGCTCGTCGTCGAACCGGCCGGTCGCCGAAGCGTGGCCGGCGCCCTCGATCTCGCCGGTCTCGATCTCCAGGTTCGGCACCGAGTCCGCGCGCGCGCCGTCGGTGAGCACCAGGTTGCGGTTGAGCTCGTAGGTGTCGGTGCCCTCGGCGTGCGCCTGGATCAGCACGTCGCCGACCCACACCGTGTGCGCGCCGTCGCCCTGGAGCGCGCCCTTGTACGCCACGCGGGAGCGGCACGCCGGCACGTTGTGGTCGACGAACAGGCGGTGCTCCTGGTGCTGGCCGGCGTCGGCGAAGTACAGGCCCAGCGCCGTCAGGTCCGCGCCCTCGCCGCTGAACTCGGCGTCCGGCGTGATCCGCACGGCGTCTCCGCCGAGCGTGACGACGACGTGCTTCACGGTCGCGTCACGGCCCACCACAAGTCGGTGCGCGGCGGCGTGCACCGATCCCGGGTCCCAGTCCTGGATCGAGACGAGCGTGAGGTGGGCACCGTCCTCGACGATCACCTCGACCGTCTCGGCCAGCGACGCGGGGCCGACGTGGTCGACCACCACGACCGCCTCGCTCAGCTCGCGGGCGTGCACCAGCAGGTGGGTCGCGGTCGGGCCGGTGCCCGGAACGCCCTCGATCCGGACGCTGGTCGCGGCCGACGCCACCGCGCCACGCGGGACCGTCACGACCGTCGCCTCGGCGAACGAGGACCATGCCGCGGCCGCCGTGCGGTCGCCGGGCCGCCCGACGGTGCCGAGCCGCTCGTCCTCCCGGCCGACGATCTCGACAGTGACCTCGGGAGGGTTCACCACCGTCACCTGGACACCGCCGGTGGCCAGGCCCTCGCCGGTCGCGTCGAACAGCGGCGCGAACCGCGGCAGCGGGCTGAACCGCCACTCCTCCTCGCGCCCGGTGGGCACGGGAAAGTCGGCGAGCTCGAACGAGGTGCGCCGCTCGGCGCGGGAGGCCTGAGGGACCACGCCGTGGCTGTGCGCACCGTCGGCGACGGCACGGCTGTGGTCGGTGGACAGGCCCGCGGCGGGGCCGGACGTCTGGGTGGTCATCGGGTGGTGTGCTCTCTCGATCGGGCCTGCGGGGCGGTGGGGCGGCGGCGGTTCAGCCGACCGAGCCTTCCATCTGAAGCTCGATGAGCCGGTTGAGCTCGAGGGCGTACTCCATCGGCAGCTCTCGCGCGATCGGCTCGACGAAGCCGCGCACGATCATCGCCATGGCCTCCGTCTCGGGCATCCCGCGGGACATCAGGTAGAAGAGCTGGTCCTCGCTGACCTTCGAGACCGTCGCCTCGTGGCCCATGGACACGTCGTCCTCACGCACGTCGACGTAGGGGTAGGTGTCCGAGCGGGAGATCTGGTCCACCAGGAGCGCGTCGCACAGCACGTTGGAGGCCGAGTGCTCGGCGCCCTCGAGCACCTGGACCAGCCCGCGGTAGGAGGTGCGGCCACCGCCACGCGCCACCGACTTGGAGATGATCGAGCTCGAGGTGTGCGGCGCGGCGTGCACCATCTTCGCCCCGGCGTCCTGGTGCTGGCCGGCGCCGGAGAACGCGATCGACAGGGTCTCGCCCTTGGCGTGCTCGCCCAGCAGGTAGATCGCCGGGTACTTCATGGTGACCTTGGAGCCGATGTTGCCGTCGACCCACTCCATGGTCGCGCCCTCGCCGGCCGTCGCCCTCTTGGTGACCAGGTTGTACACGTTGGTCGACCAGTTCTGGATGGTCGTGTACCGGACCCGGGCGTCCTTCTTGACGATGATCTCCACGACCGCCGAGTGCAGGGAGTCCGAGGAGTAGATCGGCGCGGTGCAGCCCTCGACGTAGTGCACGTAGGAGCCCTCGTCGGCGATGATCAGCGTCCGCTCGAACTGACCCATGTTCTCGGTGTTGATCCGGAAGTAGGCCTGCAGCGGGATGTCCACGTGCACGCCCGGCGGGACGTAGATGAAGGAGCCGCCCGACCACACGGCCGTGTTGAGCGCCGCGAACTTGTTGTCGCCCGGCGGGATGACGGTGCCGAAGTACTCGCGGAACAGCTCGGGGTACTCGCGCAGGCCGGTGTCGGTGTCGACGAAGATGACGCCCTTCTCCGCCAGCTCCTCCTGGATCTGGTGATAGACGACCTCGGACTCGTACTGTGCGGCCACACCGGCGACCAGGCGCTGCTTCTCGGCCTCCGGGATGCCCAGCCGGTCGTAGGTCTTCTTGATGTCGTCGGGCAGGTCCTCCCAGCTGGCGGCCTGCTTCTCGGTCGAGCGCACGAAGTACTTGATGTTGTCGAAGTCGATCCCGGACAGGTCGGCACCCCAGTGCGGCATCGGCTTCTTGTCGAACAGCCGCAGCGACTTCAGGCGGGTCTTGAGCATCCACTCGGGCTCGTCCTTCAGGGCCGAGATGTTGCGCACGACCTCCTCGGAGAGGCCGCGCTGGGCGGACATGCCCGCCGCGTCGGAGTCGTGCCAGCCGTACCCGTAGGCGCCGATCGACTCGATGATCTCCTGGTCGGAGGTCGGGGTGGTCACCGGCTCGGTGGGTGCAGTCATCGGTCTCCCTCCACGGGCGCCGTCAGGCGGTGGTCGGTGGTCGGTTGGGTGGTGGTCGGTCGTGCCGACGCCAGAGCAGGTTCCGGGCGAGCGGCGGCTGGCTGCGCGACGCGCAGCGAGACGTGGGTGGTGCAGACGTGCCCGCCGGCTGCGAGCGTGGACAGTCGTTGGACAGGCACGCCCAGCAACCGGGACAGTGCGCGGGTCTCAGCCTCGCACAGCATCGGGTGGGTCGCCGCGACGTCGCGGACCGGGCAGTGGCCCTGGCACAGCTGGACGGCGAGGCCACCGGGCACCGAGCGTACCGACGCGGCGTAGCCCTCGACGGACAGGGCGTCGGCAAGGCGCGCGGTGCGCTCGCGCAGCGACTCCTCGCCGACCACCGCAGGGGCGAGCGCGGCCTCGAGCTCATGCGCTCGGCGCTCGGCGAAGTGCTCGACCGCGTCGTCCCCGGCGACCTGGGACAGGTAGTCCAACGCCTGCTCGGCGAGCTCGGCGTACGTGCAGTCGAGGCTGGACTGGGCCTGGACGGTCGCAACATAGTGGCGCGCGGGCCGACCGCGACCCTGGGTGCCGGGCCGACGTGCGGTGTGGGCCGCCACCTGACCGGCCTCCTCGAGCGCGGCGATGTGGCGCCGCACCCCGGCCGGGGTGAGCCGGAGGTCCTCGGCGAGCTCGAGCACCGAGACCGGTCCGGCCTCGACGACCAGGCGCAGGATCCGGTCCCGCGTCGAGCTGTCGCTCTCGGTCGAGTCCATGTCACCTCCGTCGTGGTCGGGCTCCGCGGAGCCTGGGCTTCAAATTAGCAACATCTTCGTTGCTGAAATCCTTCCCCGCAACGAAGGGCACCCTCACCTCCACCGGACCCGCACGTCCGCGCCCCACCGGCGCGGCGCGGTGGCGCCGGCCATAGACTCTCGGGCCGTGAGTGTTGTCGCCTCGACGCTGGTGGTCCGCTACGGGCGCCACGAGGCGCTGGCGGGTGTCGACCTCACCGTGCCGCGTGGCCGGTTGACGGCGCTGCTCGGCCCCAACGGCGCCGGCAAGACGACCTTCGTCGAGTGCATCGTGGGCCTGCGCGCCCCGACCGAGGGCCGGATCGAGGTGCTCGGCCGGAGGCCCGACGACCCGGACCTGCGCACCCGCGTCGGCGTCATGCTCCAGGACGGCGGCCTGCCGCTCGCCGCGCCGGCCGGCCAGGTGCTCGCCCACGTCGCGGCGATGCACGCCCGGCCCAGGGACCGCGGCGAGCTCGTCGAGCGACTCGGGCTGGGCGCGCTGCTGCGCCGACCGGTCCGGCGGCTCTCCGGCGGCGAGCGCCAGCGCCTGGCGCTGGCCACCGCACTGGTCGGCCGCCCGCAGGTCCTCCTCCTCGACGAGCCGACCGCCGGGCTGGATCCCCAGGCCCGCGTCGTGGTGCGCGACCTGGTGCGCGAGCTGCGCGACGAGGGCACGACGATCCTGCTGACCACCCACCGCACCGAGGAGGCCGCCGAGCAGGCCGACCAGGTCGTGGTGCTCGACGCTGGTCGGGTGCGTGCCGCGGGGAGCCCGGCCGAGCTCGTGGGCCAGGACCGCGGCCTGCGCATCCTGCTCGACCGCGACCCCACGGCCTACCGGGACGAGCTCGAGCACCTGCTGCGCGTGCCGGTGGTCGCGTCCAGGCGTCTGCTGGAGGTGCGCGGCGCCCCCAGCCCGACGCTGCTGCACAAGGTCACCGGGTGGGCGAGGGACAACGACGTGCGGATCCTCGAGCTGGCCGCAGGCCACCGCAGCCTCGAGGACGTCGTGCTGGCCCTGACCGGACGGGAGCTGCGATGAGCGCCGCCGATCCGGCCGGACCGTCCCCGGTCCTCGCGCCGGACCACGACCCCTCTCCCGCGTGGCGGCGGGTGCTGTCCCAGGCCGCCTTCGAGGTGCGCGCCCTGGTCCGCAACGGCGAGCAGCTGCTCCTCACCCTCGTGCTGCCCGTGCTGGTGCTCATCGTCCTGGGACGCACCGACATCCTCGGCCTCGGCGAGGACCGGCTGGCCGTGGTCACACCCGGTGTGCTGGCTCTCGCGGTGATGTCGACCGGCCTGACCTCGCAGGCGATCAGCACGGCCTTCGACCGGCGAGCCGGAGTGCTGCGGCTGCTGGCCACCACCCCGCTCGGGCGCGGCGGCCTGGTGGCCGGCAAGGTCGTGGCGGTGCTCGTGGTGGAGGTCGGCCAGGTCGCGGTGATCGCCGGGGTGGCCCTGGCCCTCGGGTGGCGGCCCACCCAGCTGGCCGGCAGCACGCTCTCGCTGGTGCTCGGCACCTGGGCGTTCGTGGCGCTGGGGCTGCTGCTGGCGGGCACGATGCGGGCCGAGGCGGTGCTGGGCGCCGCCAACCTTCTGTGGGTGCTGCTGCTGGTCGGCGGCGGCATCGTGGTGCCGTCCGACCGGCTGCCGGGCCCCCTGGCCGCGCTCGCTCCGCTGCTGCCGTCCGGAGCCCTCGGCGACGCGCTGCGGGCCACGCTCGGCGGGCACGGTCTGCCGATCGGCGCACTCGTGGTCCTCACGGTGTGGGCCGTCGGGTTGTCGGCCCTGGTGGCCCGCACGTTCCGGTGGTCGTGACATAGGTTGGGGCCCGTGAACGCGCTGTCCGGTCTGTCCCGTCCATCGCCGGTCTGGGCCGGTCGGGTTCTGTGGGCCAACCTCGTCGGCCAGGTCGCGATCGTGGTGACCGGCGGTGCGGTCAGGCTGACGGGGTCCGGTCTCGGCTGCTCGGACTGGCCGGAGTGCGAGCCCGGGCAGTTCACGCCCGTCCGCCACGAGGCGACGTCGTTCCACCCGTACGTCGAGTTCGGCAACCGCACGCTCACCGGTGTGCTGATCATCCTCGCCGTCGGCGCGCTGTGGGTGGTCTGGCGCAGCCCGCGCCGGACGCACGGCCTGCGCGCCCTGGCGACCGTGCCGCTCATCGGCGTACTGGCCCAGGCGGTGATCGGCGGGCTGACCGTGCTGGTCGACCTGCACCCGGCCCTGGTCGGCTCACACCTGCTCATCTCGATGCTCCTGATCAGCGCGTCCGCGGTGCTCGCCCTGCGCTGGGCGGCTCCCGACGCCGCACCCCGCTGGGCGGTCGCCGGACGCACCCGGGCGCTGACCGTCGCGCTCGTGCCGCTGACCGCGACGATGCTCACCCTGGGCACGGTGGTGACCGGCACCGGCCCGCACTCCGGCGACGCGAACGCGCCCTACCGGTACGCGCTCGACCCGCTGCTGATCACCAGGGCGCACTCGCTGTCGGTGTGGTTGTTCCTCGCGGTGCTCGTGGCGCTCGCCGTCGACCTGTGGCGCCGGGCCCGCCGCGCCGACGCCGACCCCGCGCTCGGCCACGCGTTGCGCCGCACCGGAGACCTGCTCGGACTGTCGCTCGCCCAAGGGGCGATCGGGTACCTGCAGTACTTCACCGGCCTACCCGTCGTCCTGGTCGGCCTGCACATGCTCGGCGCCTCGCTCATCGTGGTGGCCCAGACCGCGCAGGTGCTCGCGCTGCGTCCGCGGACCCCGGTCGCACCGGGACCCGCGCCGGAGCCGGCCTCCCCCGCGGCCACCGCTGCCTGACCGTGCCCCCACCGGGGCAGGGCTAGGCGCCTGCGCCGGACGGGTCCACCGTCCCGACCTCGGGCCGGCTGCGCTTGACCTCGTACATCCCGGCATCCGCTCGACGCTGCACCTCGTCCAGCGAGTCGTCGGGCAGCGCGAGCGCCATCCCGGCGGAGAAGGCGATCGGACTCGTCAGGGCCAGCTCGGCCACGACCTGTCGCGCGCCGGCCAGGTCCGTACCGGGCAGCAGCACGGCGAACTCGTCGCCACCGACGCGTCCCAGGACATCCTGACCGCGCAGCCGCGTGCGCCAGGACCCGACGGTCCGGACCAGGACCTCGTCGCCGGCGGCGTGCCCGTGCGTGTCGTTCACGGCCTTGAACCCGTCCAGGTCGAGGAGCACCAAAACCACCGGCTCGCCACGCCTGCGGCCGGCGGCCAGGGTGGAGGTCGCCACAGCCGCGAACGCCGAACGCGTCAGCACGCCGGTGAGCGTGTCGACCGTCGCATACCAGCGCAGCAGCGCCATCACCCGGCCCAGTGCCACGGCGGCCAGCACCACACCCCCGACGGCCGCGGCCCAGGCGACCCATCGCAGGCCGGCGTCGGAGCGTGCAAGGCCCACCGCGGACGCGACGGTCGTCAGGGCCAGCATCGTGTGCAGCAGCCTGCCCTCGAACGCGTACGCGGAGTACAGCACCGGGTAGCTGAACGCCGTGAGGACCAGCATCGAGCCGGCCAGGGTCTGGGCCTCGGCGAGCAACCAGGCGTCCAGCAGCACCGTGGCCGCTGTCACCAGCCACAGCCCGCTCGTCGAACGGCGGACAGCGACCGCCGCTGCCCCCAGCACGACGAGCACCACCGCGGAGGCGGCGGCCGGGTCGGTGGTCGACTCCACGGTCAGCGGCGCGACTGCCAGGACGGTCACGACGAGCGCGGAGCCGGCGAGCAGGAACGCCAGGACCCAGCCGCGTGTCTCGGGACGCAGCAGAGCCCCGCTCCTCCAGCCGGCCGGGTGCACGCGCTCATCGTAGGAGGGCTGCCTACGCCCGGACCGGTCCCCACCGGTCCGGAAGGACGTCGCGCCCGGTTTTCACCCGCCGAGGTCGACGGCCTCGAGAGTGCGCCAGCCCGACGCGCGCGCGGCGACCGCGGCGAGCACCCCGACGACCGCGGCGGGGTTGTGCACCCGACGCGCGAGGATCGCATCCACGACCTCGTCGAGCGGCACCCAGGCGGCAACCATGTCGAGCTCCTCGGCGTGGCGCTCGTGGCGCTCGTCGGCGGGTACGGGGGTCAGGTCGCGGGCCAGGAAGACCTCGATCCGCTCGTCGGAGCAGCCAGGGCTCGCGAGGAAATCCACCAGCCGCCACCAGCGGTGCGCCACGACGTCGGCCTCCTCGGCGAGCTCGCGTGCGGCGGTGCGCACGGCCGGCTCCCCCGGCTCGTCACGCAGACCGGCCGGCAGCTCCCACAGCTCGGCCCGCACCGGGTGGCGGTACTGGCGCAGCATCAGCACCCGCTCCTCGTCGTCGAGCGCGAGGACCACCACCGAACCGGGGTGACCGAGGAACTCGCGGACCACCGTCCCAGCGTCCCCGAGGTCGACGAGCTCGGACTGCATCGTGAACTTCCGGCCCTCCCAGACGGTCTCGCGGCCCAGCACGGGGCGAGGCGCCGCGAGGTCGGCGAGCGGGCTGGGCTCGTCCTCCGCCGGGATCACTCCTCGCCCTGCCGGGCGAGGGCAGCGGCGACCAGACCTGCGAACAGCGGGTGGGAGCGCGTGGGCCGGCTCTGGAACTCCGGGTGCGCCTGGGTGCCCACGTAGTACGGGTGCACGTCGGTGGGGAGCTCGACGAACTCGACCAGCTCGGAGTCCGGCGACACGCCGGAGATCACCAGGCCGGCCTCCTCGAGCTGGGCCCGGTAGGCGTTGTTGACCTCGTAGCGGTGCCGGTGCCGTTCGCTGACCCGCTCGGTGCCGTAGGTCTTGGCCACCAGCGACCCCGGCACCAGGACCGCCTCGTACGCGCCCAGGCGCATCGTCCCGCCCAGGTCTCCGGCGCCGTCGACGATCGCCTTCTGCTCGGCCATCGTGGCGATCACGGGGTGCTCGGGCGCAGCGTCGAACTCCGAGGAGGACGCACCGGCCAGCCCGAGCACGGACCGCGCGTACTCCATGACCATGACCTGCAGACCCAGGCACAGCCCCAGCGTCGGGACCTGGTGCGTGCGGGCCCAGCGGGCCGCGCCGATCTTGCCCTCGATGCCGCGCACGCCGAAGCCGCCGGGGATGCAGACCCCGTCCACGCCGGCCAGAGCTCGCTCAGCGCCCTCGGGCGTCGCGCAGGTGTCCGAGGGCACCCAGCGGATCTGCACCTTCGCGTCGTTCGCGATGCCGCCGGCGCGCAGCGCCTCGGTGACCGACAGGTAGGCGTCGGGCAGGTCGACGTACTTGCCGACCAGGGCAAGGGTCACCTGGTGGCTGGGCCGGTGGACCGCGTCGGTCACCTTGTCCCAGGCGGACCAGTCGACGTCCCTGAACGGCAGGTCCAGCCGCCGCACCACGTAGGCGTCCAGCCCCTCGCGGTGCAGCACGCGCGGGATGTCGTAGATGCTCGGCGCGTCGGCGGCCGTGACGACCGCCTCGACGTCGACGTCGGTGAACAGCGCGATCTTGCGCTTCGTGGACTCGGGCACGTCGCGGTCGCAGCGCAGCACCAGGGCGTCGGGCTGGATACCGATCGAGCGCAGTGCGGCGACGGAGTGCTGCGTCGGCTTGGTCTTGAGCTCCCCGCTCGGCCCGATGTAGGGCACCAGCGACACGTGAAGGAAGAAGACGTTGTCCCGGCCCACGTCGTGGCGGACCTGGCGCGCCGCCTCGAGGAACGGCTGGGACTCGATGTCGCCGACCGTGCCGCCGATCTCGGTGATGATCACGTCGACGTCGTGCCCGGCCTGGGCGCGCATCCGGGCCTTGATCTCGTCGGTGATGTGCGGGATGACCTGCACCGTGTCGCCCAGGTACTCCCCGCGGCGCTCCTTGGCGATCACGTCGGAGTAGATCTGGCCGGTGGTGACGTTGGCCTTGGCGGTCAGCGGCACGTCCAGGAAGCGTTCGTAGTGGCCGATGTCCAGGTCGGTCTCAGCCCCGTCGTCGGTGACGAAGACCTCGCCGTGCTGGAACGGGTTCATCGTGCCCGGGTCGACATTGAGGTACGGGTCGAGCTTCTGCATCGCGACCCGCAGTCCCCGGGACCGCAGCAGGCGGCCGAGGCTCGAAGCCGTCAGTCCCTTGCCGAGCGAGGAGGCGACGCCCCCCGTGACGAATATGTGCCGGGTCATGGTGCCCGGCCGGCCGTAAGTTGCGCGCTCTGCCACGGGCTTCCACCCTACCGGACGCCGGGTCACCGACGCGTGTCGCGCCCCGGTCCACCGGGCGTGTCGTCGTCGGGCGTGTCAGACCCCGGGGCGACCGTGTCGATCGCTGCGCCCGTCGCCAGGTCGGGCGCCGCCGGTACATCGGCTTGCGACGCGCGCTCGGCGGCGAGCACCTCGCGCACCGTGCCGCGGTCGGCGAGCCACACCGCCGCGCCCACCGCGAGCACGACCACCGCGGCCCCGACGACACCCGCGGCCACCGCGCCGCCCAGGCCGCCGACCGCCTGCAGGACCGCGTCCGCGGCGAGGCGCCCGAGCAGAGCCGCCGGCACGCAGACCGCCAGGAGGACCACCGCGGTACGCGCCAGGCCGCGCAACGCGGCGCTTCCGGCAGCCCTGCGCAGAGAGCCCAGGAGCACCGCCGCGCCGGCGAGCATGCCCACGCTGATCGCCGCCCCCAGGCCCTCGAGGGTCTCCACGCTGCTCGCGCCCGCCGGCAGGACGAGTCCCGCCACGACGGCGCCCACCGCCACCACACCCCACCCGGAGGCGATCCCGACCACGGCCGCACGACCGCGACCCAGGGCGAAGAGGGTGCGCGAGACGTGGAAGAGCAGGCCGTACCCCAGCAGCCCCGGAGCCATCCAGGCGAGCGCGGGGCCCATAGCGGCGATCGCGTCCTCGTGGCGCATCGCCCCGAAGACCGCGGCCACCGCCGGTCCGGTCGCGACCAACGCAGCGGCGCCCACGCCGCCGGCCACCGCCACGCCTCGGGTGGTCGCCGACGCCAGCCTCGCGAACGGCTCGCGATCGTGCGCGAGCGCGGACAGCCGCGGGAACGTGGACGTCGCGAGAGGCACGATGAGCACCGCATAGGGCAGCAGGTAGACCGCCTGCGTGTACACGAACACCGTGTAGGTCCCGTCCGGGCCGGCACTCTGCGCGGTGAGCATGATGAGCACGGCAGCGAGCTGCTGCGCGATCAGGCCCCCGACGCCGGAGAAGGCCAGCGCGGCGACCTGCCGGCCCACGCCGGGTGGGAACCGCAGCGAGACGCGCAGGTGCACACCGGCCCGCCGCACCGGCCCGATCAGTGGCACCACCATCGCGGCGACCCCGGCGGTGGTACCCCAGGCGAGCCAGTCCAGGGCACCGGGCGGTAGGGCCGTAGGGTCCTCGAGCTCGCCACCTGCCATCGCGCCGTAGACCAGGTACGCGGTGATCGTGACCGCGGAGGCCAGCACGGGCGCGAACGCCGGCCAGAAGAACCGGTGGTGCGCCTGGAGCACTCCGTAGAGCAGCACCGCGCAGCCGTACAACGGCACCTGGACCGCGAAGACCAGCAGGAAGAACCGGACCACCGGGACGAGCGCCTCGTGCACCCCGGGCAGCCATCCGGCGATGGGACCCGACAGCGCCGCGAGCAGGCCGCCGAGCGGCACGAGGACGAGCAGCACCCATCCCAGCGTCGCCGCGACGATCTCGTCGACCTCGCGCCGGGCGCCGCGGACCACACGCCCCGCTAGCACCGGGACGACCGCACCGGCCAGCGCGCCACCGGCAGCGACCTCGAACAGGACGTTGGGCAGGAGGTTCGCCGCGTTGTACGCGTCACCGATCGCATCCGGCCCGATGGCGTAGTTCTGGGCGAGGTAGCGGCCGAACCCGAGCAGCCTGGACAGGAGAGTCACACCGGCGATCAGCCCGGCGGCGCCGAGCAGCCCGGCGGCACGCCCGGCGCTGCGCGGTACGTCGGCCGGCGCGGTCACGCCCGCCGGCCCCAGGCGTCGAGCTCACGCAGCCCCGGGGTTCGCGCGATGACCTCCGAGAAGCTCACCCGCTCGCTGGCGAGCGTCAGCCCGACCGCCGCGGCGAGCAGTGCGAGGCGCCCGCGCCGCCCCGTCCCGGCGACCGCAGCGACGCCCAGGACCGCGCCGAGCGCGTTCGCCCCGCCGTCGCCCAGCATGTCGCGCTCGGCGAGGTCGGCCGGCAGCGCGGCGGACGCGGCACCGATCACGGCGGCGGCTGCCGGGCCGCCCGCGCCCGCGAGCCCCATCACGCCGCCGATCCCCGCGGCCTTCAGCGCCCGTCCCGGACGCAGGTCCAGCAGGTTGACGAGGTTCGCCGACGCCGCGATGAGGGCACCGCCGGCGAGCGCGTCCATGGCCCGGGCCGCCCGTGAGCCGGTCGGTGGCGCGAGCACGGCCGCCGCCAGCACCGATGCGGCCCCGATGCCCAGCACCTTGAGCCCACCGGTGGTCAGCTCACCGCGGGCCAGGGCACCGAGATGCCCACGCAGGCCCTTGCGGGCGCGGTCGGTGTCCTCACCGAGGTCGTCGACCAGTCCGAAGGCCAGTCCACCCGCCCCGGCGATCACGGCCGCCGCGCCCACCCGCCCACCGGCCACGGCCCCACCGGCCAGCACACCGGCGCCGACGGCCGGACCGGCGAGCAGGCTGATCGGTGCACCGCGGTGGTTCACCCGGGTCCAGCGGTCGCGACCCGGCCCCGCCGATCCCGTCGGCGCCAGCAGGTCGAGCCCGCGGCGCACCGCAGCGGTGGTGGCGGCCGCGACGAGGCCGGTGCAGCCGGCGCGCACGGCGCCCATCAGCCTGTGGTGCCGGCGCTCGCCGACGGGTCGGCGGGGGGTTCGGTCGCCGGCGGCTGGGCGGGCACCCGCTCGATCTGCGGCAGCTGGGTGCGGTCCGGCACCGGCGCCGTCGCCTGCGGGCCCGAGCCGTACTGACCGACGACCCCGGCGATCCGGTCGGCGAGCGCGAGTGGAACAGCGAGCAGACCCTGAGGGGTGCGCACCCCGTCGACCGTCGAGATCAGGGTCGCGAGCTGCTCGTCGGACCGGATCGCGTGCACCAGGCCTGTGTCGCTCACCTCGCCGGTCACCACGAGCCCTCCTGCCGAGCGCTGCTGCGCGGCGGTCGCCAACGCCGTCCAGGCATCCAGCTGCGCCGCCCGTGAGGCCGCGTCCAGCGAGGTGGGCGACGAGCTGGGCGAGGTGCTGGGGCTCGGGCTGGTGGGGCTCTCGGTGGGCGTCTCGGTCGGCTCGACAGTGGCCATCTCGGCGTCGGTCGGCGTGATCGGTCCCGCCAGGACGAGCACGGCGTCGGCGGGCGTCGTGACGGAGTTCGCCAGTGAGACCAGTCCGGCGTCGCCCGACAGCAGATCGAGCAGCACGCCGGCGTTGTCCGACAGCGTGTCCGGGTCCGTCGGCGCGGCGACGGTGAGCCCCTCGATCAGGGCGTCGGCGAGCTCCACGTCGGCGCCCGCATCGGCTGCGGGAGCCCGGTCGAGGTAGGAGACCATCGTGCCGGCGAGCGACTGGCGGAAGGCCGTACGCGTCGGGTCGGTCCACGCCGCGGTCACCGTGGCCACCGCGGTCACGCTGCCACCGGCCTGGCCGATCGCCGCGCCGACCGACGAGGTGACGGCGGGGTCCACGTCGTCGAGCACCACGAGCGCGACACGGCGGCCACCGAGGACGTCGGCCATCACGCTCGGTGTCAGGGCGGTGATCGCGGCCTCGCTGTCCTTGAGGTCGCTCGAGAGCTGGTCGGCCTCGGCGCGCAGGTTCTCCTTCTCCGCGCGCAGCTGGTCGACCTGGCCGGTGAGCGTGTCGCCGATGGACTCCTTGAGTGGGCCCGCGCCGAGCGCGATCCCGACGGCGAGCGCGAGGAACACCGAGATGAGAGAGACGAGGTGGTAGCGGAAGTCGATCATGCACCGTTCTCCGAGTCGGCGGCGGCGGGAGTCATGCCCCACCGCCGAAAAGGCCGCGCAACGAGGACCAGACGTCGTCGAACCACGCGCCGGCGAGTCCGAACAGCGTCTGGCCACCGGAGGTCGAGGCGAGCGCGACGGCGAGCGCGAGCAGCCCGGCGATGACCAACCAGGTCAGCTGCCAGCTCGAGATCCTCTGCCGGTACAGCCGGGACACACCCTTGGCGTCGACGAGCTTGCCACCCACCCGCAGCCTGGTGAGGAACGTGCTCGCCATTCCCGAGCGACCCTTGTCGAGGAACTCCACCAGGGTTGCGTGGGTGCCGACGGCGACGATGAGCTCGGCGCCCTTGTCGTCGGCGAGCAGCATCGCGACGTCCTCGCTGGTCCCCGTCGCCGGGAACACGACGGGGTCGATCCCGAGCTTCTCCACCCGCTCCACGCCCGGCGCGCGTCCGTCACGGTACGCGTGCACCACGACCTCGGCGCCGCTGGTGAGCGCCTTGTCGGACACCGAGTCCATGTCTCCGACGATCATGTCCGGCTTCCAGCCGGCCTCGAGGATCGCGTCAGCGCCACCGTCCACGCCGATGAGCACCGGCCGGTACTCCTTGATGTACGGCCGGAGGACCACCAGGTCCTCCTTGTAGTGGTAGCCGCGCACCACGATGAGCACCTGGCGCCCGTCGATCGGGGTGACGACGTCCGGGACGCCGACGCCGTCGAGCAGGAGCTCGCGCTCGCGGCGCAGGTAGTCCATGGTGTTGGCCGCGAACGACTCGAGCTGGACGGCCAGCCCCGCGCGCGCGTCCTCCAGCGCCGCCGCGACGGACTCGGCGTCCTGCAGGGTCCCTTCGGCCACCAGTCGGTCGCCGTCGTACACCTCCCCGTCGTAGACGCGCACGGGGTGACCCTCGACCAGGGTCAGCACGTCCGGGCCGAGGTCGTCGACCAGGGTGATGCCCGCCTGGAGCAGGATCTCGGGCCCGAGGTTGGGGTAGCGGCCCGAGGTCGATCGCTGGGCGTTGAGCACCGCCAAGGGGCGGCAGGCGGCCAGCGCCTCGGCGGACACCCGATCGATGTCGAGGTGGTCGATGATCGCGATCTCACCGGGGCGCAGACGCTTGGTGAGGTTCTTGGTGCGCGGGTCGACGCGGGCAGGTCCGGTCACCCCGGGCCCCTCGGGCGCGCCGCCGCGCTGTCTCAGACGGAGTCTCATCGCAGGTCATCGTCCCACGGCCGAGCGCTCGAGGAGCTCAGCGGCGTGCTCGAGCGCCGTTGCCGACCCGGACCCGGACAGCATCCGGGCCAGCTCGACGACCCGCTCCTGACCGGACACTGGGCGCACGTCGGACGCGGTGACGACGTCAGAACCGCCCTGGGTGGTCTTGGTGACCACGACGTGCTGGTCGGCGTACGCGGCCACCTGGGCCAGGTGCGTGACCACCACCACCTGCGCGTGCCGGGCGAGCTCGGCGAGTCGACGCCCGACCTCGCCTGCGGCCCGACCGCCGACGCCGGCGTCGACCTCGTCGAAGACGAAGGTCGCCGGCCGCTCGGCATCCGGCGCGGTCGCCAGCGCCACCTCGATCGCCAGCATCACCCGCGACAGCTCGCCCCCGGAGGCCCCCTGCCCGAGCGGGCGAGGCGGAGCCCCCGCGTGCCCGGCCAGCAGCATCTCGACGTCCTCGGCGCCCCAGGGCCCCGCGGCGTCCAGCGGGTGGAGCACCACCGCGAGCTCGGCACCCGCCATCGCCAGGCCCTCGAGCTCGGCGGTGACGGTGGCGGCGAGACGCTCGGCCGCGTCCGCTCGGCCTGCGGTGACGCGCTGCGCGGCGGCCGCGAGCTCGGCGTCCAGTCGTTCCAGGGTGGCGGCGAGCTCCGCCCTGCGGTCGCCCCCACCGTCGAGCTCGGCGAGCCGCGGGCCGGCGTGCGCGACCCACGCCAGCACCTCCGCGACCGTCCCGCCGTGCGCGCGCGACAGCGCGGTGAGCTCCGCACGCCGCGCGTGCACCTGGTCGAGCCGGCCCGGATCGGCCTCGAGCCCGTCGGCGTACCCGGCGACCTCGGTGGCGACATCGGCCACGAGATAGCCGATCTCGGCGAGTCGGCCGGCGAGGTCCGCGAGCGCGGGGTCGTGGCCGGAGACCTGGTCCAGGGCCCGGCGGGCCGCCTCGACGGTCGACGCCGCCGACGCGGCGCCAGTGTCCTGCCCGTCCTCGGCGAGCACGGCGTGCGCGAGCGCCGCCGCCGCCCTCAGGTCCTCCAGGTGTCCGAGGCGTTCGGCCTCGACGGCAAGGTCGAGGTCCTCGTCCGGTTGCGGGTCGACCCGCTCGACCTCGGCGAGGCCGAGGCGCAGCAGATCGGCCTCACGCGCCCGCTCCGCGGCGTGACGCTCGAGGTCGTCCAGCTCCGCGGCGCGGGCCTGCCGCTCGGCCCACAGCTCCCGGTACCGCCCGAGCTCGCCCTGGTGCTCCGGCCCGGCGAACGCGTCCAGCGCGCCCCGCTGGTGCCGGGGGGACCTCAGCCGCACCTGGTCCGCCTGTCCGTGCACGGTCACCAGCGCGTCGGCGAGCTCGGCGAGCACCGCCACGGGGACGCCGTGGCCGCCGAGGAAGGCGCGCGACCGGCCGGCGGCGGCCACGGTACGCAGCGCCACGAGGCCGCCGTCGTCGTCCAGATCCGCACCCGCGTCCCGCGCGCGCTCGGCGACCGCGGAGCCGGTCTCCAGCACGAAACGGCCCTCGGCCACCGCACGCTCGGCCCCGACGCGCACCACGGCGGCGTCGGCGCGTCCGCCCAGGATGAGCGAGAGCCCGCTGAGCACCATGGTCTTGCCCGCACCTGTCTCCCCGGTGATCGCGGTCAGCCCGGGCGCGAGCGGTACCTCGGCCCGCTCGATCACGCCGAGGTCCCCGATCCGCAGCTCCTCGATCACCCGTCGGTCACCGGTTCGTCCGCCCAGCCCTTCCAGCCGGCGACCGGCAGGGAGAACCGGGACACCAGACGGTCGGTGAAGGGTGCCGGGCTCAGGCGGGCCAGCCGGACGGGCTCGGGCCCGCGTCGTACCTCCACCCGGCTGCCCACCGGCAGATCGGTGCGCCGCTGGCCGTCGCAGCACAGCAGTCCGGAGCTCGTGGACCGCCGCACGATCTCCACCGCCAGCACCGAGCGCGGCCCGACGACCAGCGGGCGGGCGAAGAGCGCGTGCGCCGAGACCGGCACCATGACCATCGCGTCCAGGTCGGGCCACACCACCGGTCCGCCGGCCGAGAACGCGTGCGCGGTCGACCCGGTCGAGGTGGCCATCACGATGCCGTCGCAGCCGAACGACGACAGCGGGCGGCCGTCGACCTCCAGCGCGACGGCGACCATCCGGGTTCGGTCCGCCTTCTCCACGGTGGCCTCGTTGAGCGCCCAGTCGGTCACGGGCGGCGCACCGGGGCGGTGCACGGTGACCTCGATGGTGCTGCGCTCCTCGACCGTGTAGTCGCGCTCGGCGATCCGCCGCACGACGGCGTCCACCTGCTCACGCTCGGTCTCGGCGAGGAAGCCGACGTGGCCGAAGTTCACCCCGACCAGAGGAGCGCCCGTGCCGCGGGCGAGCTCGGCGGCCCGCAGGATCGTGCCGTCGCCGCCGAGGACCAGCACGGCCTCCAGCTCGATGCCGTACTCGAAGTCGTCCTCCGTGACGGCGCGCATGCCGACGTCGGCGAGCGTCCGCGCCGCGAGCCGCGTCGCTGCCGCGGCATCGGGGTGGCGCAGGTGCGCGACGACCAGGACCGTGCGGGTCATGCGAGCCTCCTGGGCAGGCTGCGGTAGGCAGGACGGACGAGGGACGGCTTGCCGGCCACTGCGCGGTCCACAGCGGCCTCGAGCTCTCCGGTGAGGTCCACCCGGCGCTGGGCGCCGGCACGGTCCACGAGGTGGCAGAAGATCTCGCGGTTGCCTGCTGGGCCCGCGAGGCGGCTGGGCACCAGGGCGCGGACCTCGAACCGGTCCGGCACCGCCCGGGCCACGGCGAGCACCGCGTCGGCTCGCAGCGCGTCGTCGAGCACCACGCCGTCGGCGCCGAGCCGCTCACGACCGACCTCGAACTGCGGCTTGATCAGCACCAGCAGCTCGCCGCCCGGTGCGGTGACCGCGGCGAGCGCGTCGATCACGAGCCGCAGGGAGATGAAGGACAGGTCGGCAACCACGACGGACGGCGCATCGCCGAGATCACCGGGGTGCAGGTCGCGCACGTTGACGCCCTCGCGCACCGTCACCCGGGGATCGCCGGCCACGTCCGGCGCCAGCTGGTCGTGGCCCACGTCGACCGCCTCGACGTGGGCGGCGCCCGCGTCGAGCAGCACCTGCGTGAAGCCTCCGGTCGAGGCGCCGGCGTCGAGGCAGCGCGCCCCGGTGACCTGCAGCGGCGTACCGAGCCCGGCGAGATCCTCGAGCGCGCCGGCGAGCTTGTGCCCGCCGCGCGAGACCCAGTCGCGCCCCACGTCCACCGTCACCTCGTCGCCAGCATCGACCGGGTGCGCCGGCTTGGCCACCCGGCGACCACCCACTCGTACGCGACCGTCGGCCACCAGCTCGGCAGCGCGCCGCCGCGAGCGCGCCAGACCACGCCGGACGAGCTCGGCGTCCAGCCGGGTCACGCGTCCTTCTCACTCAGCCGGTCGGTGAGCACCGCGTGCACGGACTCGAAGACACCCACCTGCTCGCGCAGCGGCAGCGCTGTCACGTCGGCCAGGAGGTCGTCGACGCGAGCCTCGATGTCCAGGTCCCCGTCCCGGCCCTGCTCGGCCTGCCGCTGGGCGGCCTCGAGGGCGGGATCGACGGGCGCGGGCGCGTCCGCGTCGGCGCCACCCGGGCGTGTGCCGGCGACGCCGGGATCGCCCACCGGCTGCGCGGCGGTGCCCTCGTGGTCCACGGCTGTCCTCCTGGGATCGTGCTCGTCCCACGCTACCCGCCGTCGGGGGCTCTCAGCCGCCGTCCGCAGGTAGGTCGGGCACGCTCGCCTCGTCCAGGTCCTCGCCGCGGTCGGCGGCGTCCCACGCCGCAGCGCACGCCGCCCGCACCAGGTCCAGCTCTTCCGCACCACGCCCGTCGAGCTCCAGGCGCCCGTGCGCCACCCTGGCGGCGGCCCCGCGGCAGCGCCACCAGCCGTCGTCGAGCACCGGCACGGGGTGCGGGACCACGAGGCTGCGCAGGTCCACACCGAGGTAGCTCGGCCGCTCGCCGGGAGCGGCGAGGACGGCATCCCGCGCCGTGCTCACCCCGGTCAGGACGTGCAGGCCGGGCCAACCGGCCGCGCGCGCGCCTGCCAGGTCGGTGTCCAGCCGGTCACCCACGACCAGAGGCGACCGGGCACCGCGCCTCGCGGCCGCCAGACGGTACAGGGTCGGTTCCGGCTTGCCGGCGCTGACCGGTTCGACCCCCGTGGCGTGGCGCACCGCCGCGACGAGGGAGCCGTTGCCCGGCGCGAAGCCACGTTCGGTGGGCAGGGTCGGGTCGAGGTTCGACGCGACGAACCACGCCCCCGCCTCGATCGCGTAGGCCGCCTCGGCCAGCTGACGCCAGCCGACGTCCGCGGCGTAACCCTGCACCACCGCCGCGGGCGCGTCGTCCGCAGAGTCGACGACCACGAGTCCGGCGGCAGTCACCGCTGTGCGCAGGCCCGGCCCCCCGACCACGAGGACCCTGGAGCCCGCGTCGAGGCGCTCGGCGAGCACGGCGGCGGCCGCCTGGGCGGCCGTCATCACGTCCTCGGGGGTCGACGGGATGTCCAGGCCGGTGAGCTGCTCAGCCACCGACTCGGGTTCGCGCGAGGCGTTGTTCGTCACGAACATCACGTCCATGCCCCGCTCGCGCGCGGCGCCGAGCCCCTCGGCCGCATGCGCGATCGGGTTCCGACCGCGGTACGCCACCCCGTCCAGATCGACCAGGGCGAGGTCGTAGAGGTCCGCGAGAGGCACGTCGGTGCCCAGGAGCCCCCCACTCACTCGGCCACCGTCCCGTCGTCCGGCGGGCCCTCGCCTGCCTCGTCCTCTTCGAGGTCGACCACCACGAGCTCGTCGTCCAGACCCACTGACGCCCGCAGCTCGTGAGCCTCGCCGACGCGACCGAGGGCCTCCAGCGCATCGGCGCGGACCAACGCCACCCGCTCCGCGACCTCACCCCTGGCGCGCCGCACCACCGGAGCGTCGAGGGCGACCAGCGCCCCGTCCGGTTCTGACATGTCGAGTCGCGCACCGGCCACGACCATGGCCAGCTCGACCTGTCCGGCCTCGTCCAGGTGTGCGGCCTCCGGATCGTGCGACAGCGTGATCGCGCGCTCCGGCCGGCCCAGGCCCCGCTCGCAGTCCGCCATCACCGGCAGATGCTCCGACGAACCGTTGAGACGCCGAACGGTGCGTAGCTCGCGGAGGGCCTCGGCGTAGCGCCCGGTGTGGTAGGCCGTCAGACCGGCGGCTTCCCGGACCACGTCAACCCGACCCGCGCGCCGCACCGCGGCCTGCGCGTGCTGGTAGGCCAGCTCCGCGTCCTCGTCCAGCAGCCGCCCCGCCATCACGAGGTGCCGCGCCACGCCGTCCGCGTTCTCCTTGGACAACGTCCGCAGCCGCGAACGGGCCGAACGGTCGAGATCATTCGCGGTGACCTCGTCCGGGATCGCCGGAGCACGCCCACCATCGGCGCCGCCCGAACCGCGGAGTCCGGCCCCACGGTCCTGATCCCGTGCGTCCCGCCGATGTCCACCGTCGGAGCCCCGAGGAGCGCGCCGGTCCGAGGAGCCCTGGCGTGCCCCTGCGCCGTAGCCGGCCGAGCCCGTGGCCCGCGTGCCGGGCTCCGCGGGACGTCCACCGCGCCCGCCGGACTGCCCGCCCGTCCCAGTCCCGCTCCCGCCACGAGCCGCGCCACCCCCGCTCCCACCGCGCCCCGAGCCGGCCTGACCCCCACGCGGGGCACGCCCCCGTGGCACCCCCGCCGAATCGCGCGCCTCCCGGCGTCCGTCACCCGTCACTGTTCTCGTCCCCTTCATCGGCGCGCCATCGTCTCACGCGACCACCTTCACTTCCGAAACGACAGCGCTCACCGTGCACCGAATCGCCTACACCCCGAACACAGAAAGGGCCACCCGAAACCGGGTGACCCTTTCTGAAAAAATGTTCGGCGGCGACCTACTCTCCCACACCGTCCCCAGTGCAGTACCATCGGCGCAGAAAGGCTTAGCTTCCGGGTTCGGAATGGAGCCGGGCGTTTCCCCTTCGCTATGACCGCCGAAACTCTATGGAGATATCAATCAGTTCCCGACCGTATCTCGGGAACCGCACAGTGGACGCGTAGCAATAGTAAGAAGTGTCAAGTCATCGGCTTATTAGTACCGGTCAGCTGCATGTGTCGTTAGTCCACACTTCCACATCCGGCCTATTAACCCAGTGTTCTGGCTGGGAGCCTCTCGGGGTCAAGCCCCATGGAAACCTCATCTTGAAGCAGGCTTCCCGCTTAGATGCTTTCAGCGGTTATCCTTTCCGAACGTAGCTAACCAGCCGTGCTCCTGGCGGAACAACTGGCACACCAGAGGTTCGTCCGTCCCGGTCCTCTCGTACTAGGGACAGCCCTTCTCAAGTTTCCTGCGCGCGCAGCGGATAGGGACCGAACTGTCTCACGACGTTCTAAACCCAGCTCGCGTACCGCTTTAATGGGCGAACAGCCCAACCCTTGGGACCTACTCCAGCCCCAGGATGCGACGAGCCGACATCGAGGTGCCAAACCATGCCGTCGATATGGACTCTTGGGCAAGATCAGCCTGTTATCCCCGGGGTACCTTTTATCCGTTGAGCGACGGCGCTTCCACAAGCCACCGCCGGATCACTAGTTCCGACTTTCGTCCCTGCTTGACCTGTCAGTCTCACAGTCAAGCTCCCTTGTGCACTTGCACTCGCCACCTGATTGCCAACCAGGCTGAGGGAACCTTTGAGCGCCTCCGTTACATTTTGGGAGGCAACCGCCCCAGTTAAACTACCCACCAGGCACTGTCCCTGATCCGGATTACGGACCGAGGTTAGATATCCAGAACGACCAGAGTGGTATTTCAACGTTGACTCCACAGACACTGGCGTGCCCGCTTCACAGTCTCCCACCTATCCTACACAAGCCGTACCGAACACCAATACCAAGCTATAGTAAAGGTCCCGGGGTCTTTCCGTCCTGCTGCGCGTAACGAGCATCTTTACTCGTAATGCAATTTCGCCGAGTTCGCGGTTGAGACAGCGGAGAAGTCGTTACGCCATTCGTGCAGGTCGGAACTTACCCGACAAGGAATTTCGCTACCTTAGGATGGTTATAGTTACCACCGCCGTTTACTGGGGCTTAAATTCTGAGCTTCGCCCGTAAGGGCTGACCCGTCCTCTTAACCTTCCAGCACCGGGCAGGCGTCAGTCCGTATACATCGTCTTGCAACTTCGCACGGACCTGTGTTTTTAGTAAACAGTCGCTTCTCCCTGGTCTCTGCGGCCTTCAAACGCTCGGGCAGCAAGTGCCTTCACGCCTCAGGCCCCCCTTCTCCCGAAGTTACGGGGGCATTTTGCCGAGTTCCTTAACCACGATTATCTCGATCGCCTTGGTATTCTCTACCTGACCACCTGAGTCGGTTTAGGGTACGGGCGGCTTGAACCTCGCGTCGAGGCTTTTCTAGGCAGCATAGGATCACCCACTTCCCGCATATGCGGTCATCGTCGGCTCTCAGGCTTCACGAGGTGCGGATTTGCCTACACCTCACCCTACGGCCTTGCACGTGGTCAACCATCGCCACGCTGGGCTACCTTCCTGCGTCACCCCTGTTAATACGCTTACCTACTACCGGTTCGGGTCGCGCGCTCCACTGCGACGTCCCCGAAGGGATCTACGCAGCTTTGGGCGCTTAGCATCACCGGACTCGGTATGGGCGGTTCTTCGCCGGTACGGGAATATCAACCCGTTGTCCATCGACTACGCCTGTCGGCCTCGCCTTAGGTCCCGACTTACCCAGGGCGGATTAGCCTGGCCCTGGAACCCTTGGTCATTCGGCGGACGGGTTTCTCACCCGTCTTTCGCTACTCATGCCTGCATTCTCACTCGTGTGGCGTCCACCGCTGGGTTACCCCGCGACTTCACTCGCCACACGACGCTCCCCTACCCATCCACACGCCTGGATCACGAAGACCTGGCTGATGCGTGAATGCCACAGCTTCGGCGGTGTACTTGAGCCCCGCTAAATTGTCGGCGCGGAATCACTTGACCAGTGAGCTATTACGCACTCTTTCAAGGGTGGCTGCTTCTAAGCCAACCTCCTGGTTGTCTGTGCAACTCCACATCCTTTTCCACTTAGCACACGCTTAGGGGCCTTAGCTGGTGGTCTGGGCTGTTTCCCTCTCGACTACGGAGCTTATCCCCCGCAGTCTCACTGCCACGCTCTCACTTACCGGCATTCGGAGTTTGGCTGACGTCAGTAACCTTTTGGGGCCCATTGGCCATCCAGTAGCTCTACCTCCGGTAAGAAACACGTGACGCTGCACCTAAATGCATTTCGGGGAGAACCAGCTATCACGAAGTTTGATTGGCCTTTCACCCCTAACCACAGGTCATCCCCCCGGTTTTCAACCCAGGTGGGTTCGGTCCTCCACGCGGTCTTACCCGCGCTTCAACCTGCCCATGGCTAGATCACTTCGCTTCGGGTCTAGAGCACGCGACTGTGTCGCCCTATTCGGACTCGCTTTCGCTACGGCTTCCCCTCACGGGTTAACCTCGCCACGTACCACTAACTCGCAGGCTCATTCTTCAAAAGGCACGCCGTCACCCCTGCTAGGGAGGCTCCGACGGGTTGTAGGCAAACGGTTTCAGGTACTATTTCACTCCCCTCCCGGGGTACTTTTCACCTTTCCCTCACGGTACTGGTCCGCTATCGGTCACTAGGGAGTATTTAGGCTTACAGAGTGGTCTCTGCTGATTCACACGGGATTTCTCGGGCCCCGTGCTACTTGGGATGACTCTCGGGAGGTCGCATCATTTCGTCTACGGGGGTTGCACCCTCTGCGCCGGGCCTTTCAATGCCCTTCGACTATGACGCGACTTTCTGACTCCCTGGGAGTTCGGCAGAACTCCCCAAGAGGTCCCACAACCCCGCTGACGCAACGCCTGCCGGCTATCACACGTCAACGGTTTGGCCTCTTCCGCTTTCGCTCGCCACTACTCACGGAATATCTCTTCCTGTGGGTACTGAGATGTTTCACTTCCCCACGTTCCCTCCACACGCCCTATATATTCAGGCGCGGGTAACTGGACATGACTCCAGCTGGGTTTCCCCATTCGGACATCCTCGGATCACGGTTCGCTTGCCAACTCCCCGAGGCTTATCGCAGGCTGCTACGTCCTTCTTCGGCTCCTAGTGCCAAGGCATCCACCGATTGCCCTTAAAGACTTGCCACAAAGACTTACTAAAAGATGCTCGCGTCCACTGTGCAGTTCTCAAGCTACGGGCGGTCCCGCCTGATCCCGGCGCCTGCCTCGCTTCGCGAGGTGGTTCATCCGTTCGAGACGGTCCGACGTACCGGCCTGAGGCCGGCCCGAGGAGGGCATGTCGCCCGTTCCCTCAGGACCCAACAGCGTGCCAGCACCGCGCCCCTTCCCAGGTTCCACTCCCAAGGGAGGTACTGAGGGATCAGGTTCGCGGTGCCACTGGTCGATGTTCCACCCTTGAGCTACCCACCTCGAGACGAACGCTCGAGTAGTAGGCCCTGGACGCCTTGACGGCGCCAAGATGCTCCTTAGAAAGGAGGTGATCCAGCCGCACCTTCCGGTACGGCTACCTTGTTACGACTTAGTCCCAATCGCTGGTCCCACCTTCGACGGCTCCCTCCCTAGGGTTGGGCCACCGGCTTCGGGTGTTACCGACTTTCGTGACTTGACGGGCGGTGTGTACAAGGCCCGGGAACGTATTCACCGCAGCGTTGCTGATCTGCGATTACTAGCGACTCCGACTTCATGGGGTCGAGTTGCAGACCCCAATCCGAACTGAGACCGGCTTTTTGGGATTCGCTCCACCTTGCGGTATCGCAGCCCTTTGTACCGGCCATTGTAGCATGCGTGAAGCCCAAGACATAAGGGGCATGATGATTTGACGTCATCCCCACCTTCCTCCGAGTTGACCCCGGCAGTCTCCTATGAGTCCCCACCATGATGTGCTGGCAACATAGGACGAGGGTTGCGCTCGTTGCGGGACTTAACCCAACATCTCACGACACGAGCTGACGACAACCATGCACCACCTGTATACCGCCCGTAAGGACCCCATGTCTCCATGAGTTTTCGGTATATGTCAAGCCTTGGTAAGGTTCTTCGCGTTGCATCGAATTAATCCGCATGCTCCGCCGCTTGTGCGGGCCCCCGTCAATTCCTTTGAGTTTTAGCCTTGCGGCCGTACTCCCCAGGCGGGGCACTTAATGCGTTTGCTGCGGCACGGAACTCGTGGAATGAGCCCCACACCTAGTGCCCAACGTTTACGGCGTGGACTACCAGGGTATCTAATCCTGTTCGCTCCCCACGCTTTCGCTCCTCAGCGTCAGTTGCGGCCCAGAGACCTGCCTTCGCCATCGGTGTTCCTCCTGATATCTGCGCATTCCACCGCTACACCAGGAATTCCAGTCTCCCCTACCGCACTCTAGTCTGCCCGTACCCACTGCAGGCCCGAGGTTGAGCCTCGGGTTTTCACAGCAGACGCGACAGACCGCCTACGAGCTCTTTACGCCCAATAATTCCGGACAACGCTTGCGCCCTACGTATTACCGCGGCTGCTGGCACGTAGTTAGCCGGCGCTTCTTCTGCAGGTACCGTCACTTTCGCTTCTTCCCTGCTGAAAGAGGTTTACAACCCGAAGGCCGTCATCCCTCACGCGGCGTCGCTGCATCAGGCTTGCGCCCATTGTGCAATATTCCCCACTGCTGCCTCCCGTAGGAGTCTGGGCCGTGTCTCAGTCCCAGTGTGGCCGGTCGCCCTCTCAGGCCGGCTACCCGTCGTCGCCTTGGTGGGCCACTACCCCACCAACTAGCTGATAGGCCGCGAGCCCATCCCCGACCGAAATTCTTTCCAGACGCGACAGATGCCTGTGCGTCTCGTATCCGGTATTAGCTCCGATTTCCCGGGGTTATCCCAGAGTCGGGGGCAGGTTGCTCACGTGTTACTCACCCGTTCGCCACTGATCGCCCGGAGCAAGCTCCGAGGTCACCGTTCGACTTGCATGTGTTAAGCACGCCGCCAGCGTTCGTCCTGAGCCAGGATCAAACTCTCCGTGAATGTCTGTTGGTCACCCGCACCGAAGCGCGGGGCTAACCGACTGGAGAAGTGGCCCCGAAGGACCGTTGATCTGGCGTTGATCAAAATGATCTGAACTGACGTTCGTCATTTCGTCTACACCACGTCGACTACGCGACCGGCTCCAGGCCGTAGGCCTGTCACCTGACTCGTCGCCGACAGTTGGCATCGACTTTTGGCACGCTGTTGAGTTCTCAAGGAGCGGACGCGCATCCGTCCGGGCCGTCGGGCCCGTCTGGAGGCAACCTCTCTAATTTATCTGCTCGGTCCTGCCCTGTCAAGCCGCGTCGCGGCCCGTCGGCCCTTCCGAGCCCTCGGCACGACCGCTCGGGCGCCTAAGCGCCTGAGTCCATCCTACCGGGGTTTTCGCCCTCTGGGACCGGCCTGCGAGCGATCATCCGCTCTGCGGTCCGTTCCTCCCGTTCGGGCGACGGGGAGATACATTACGCAGCCCTCCCAGCACCGTCAAATCGCCCGACGCCCGGGCGTGTCGTCAGCCCCGAAGTGCCTTCTGACCTGCGCGAACGCGCGGGGCGACGCTGCCGCCGGCGGCCTGCGGCGCCCGGCCGATCCGAGGCTCAGCCGACGGGGCGCTCGGCGACGGCGAGGGTCCGCTTGCCACGCCGCAGGACGGCCCACCGGCCGTGCAGCAGCTGGTCGGCACGGAGCACCGCTTCGGGGTCCGTGACGCGGACGTTGTTGACCGACACCCCACCCTCGGAGATCGCTCTCCGACCGGCCCCTCGCCCGGCCACCAGGCCGGCCGCGGCGAGGAGGTCGACGACGGCCGGCGTGCCCGTGTCCACGATGGCCTTGGGAAGCTCGTCGACCGCCGCTCCGAGGGTCTCGGGATCGAGGTCGGCCAGCTCGCCTCGACCGAACAAGGCCTGGGACGCCGCGACCACCGCGTCGGTCGCGGCCTGGCCGTGCACCAAGGTGGTCACGTCCTCGGCGAGGGCACGCTGGGCCTCGCGGGCGAACGGCCGCTCGGCCACCGCCCGTTCGAGCTCCGCGATCTGCTCCTGCGAGCGGAAGGTGAACGTCCTGAGGTACCCGGTCACGTCGGCGTCGTCGGTGTTGATCCAGAACTGGTAGAAGGCGTACGGCGTCATCATGTCCGGCGCGAGCCACACCGCCCCACCCTCGGTCTTGCCGAACTTGGTGCCGTCGGCCTTGGTGATCAGCGGGGTGGTCAGGGCATGCGCCGTCTTCCCGTCGGCCTTGCGGACGAGCTCGACCCCGGACAGCAGGTTGCCCCACTGGTCGTTCCCACCGGTCTGCAGGGTGCAGCCGTAGCGCCGGTTCAGCTCGAGGAAGTCCATCCCCTGGAGGATCTGGTAGCTGAACTCGGTGAAGCTGATGCCCTCCTCGCTGGCCAACCGCCTGGCCACCGTGTCCTTGGCGAGCATCGTGCCGAGCCGGTAGTGCTTGCCGATGTCGCGCAGGAAGTCGATCGCCGACATCTGGGCGGTCCAGTCGAGGTTGTTGACCAGCTGCGCGGGGTTGTCACCCTCGAAGTCCAGGAACCGGGCGATCTGCGCGCGCAGCCGCTCGACCCACTCCGCGACGGTCTCCTTGGTGTTGAGCACGCGTTCGCCGGACATCCGTGGGTCGCCGATCATCCCGGTCGCCCCGCCGACCAGACCCAGGACCCGGTGCCCGGCGAGCTGCAGGTGCCTCAGGACGACGAGCTGGACCAGGTGGCCGTGGTGCAGGCTCGGGGCGGTCGGGTCGAAGCCGCAGTAGACGGTCACCGGACCAGCGGACAGCGCCTCGCGCAGGGCCTGCTCGTCGGTGGACTGCGCCAGCAGACCTCGCCAGCGCAGCTCGTCCAGGATGTGCACCGCTCGCTCCTTCGTCGTCGTCGGGTGGCCCTAGTGTGCCGTGCCGACGTCGGCTCGTGCGCGACCGTCCGCCCGCGGCGCCGGGCGGTGCCCGTCGCAGGCGGGCACGGCCGACCCGCGGCATCAGCCCCTGCGGTACGCGGACACGACCGGGTCTCCCTCGAGCCACAGGCGCCACGGGAAAGCGGCCGGGTCGCCCCCGGGCCCCGGGACGCCGACCCGACCACCGCGCGCGACGGCCGCGCGCCGGCTCGATGGCGGGACCAGACGGACGCTGCCGCCGAGCAGGTCTAGGCCGTCGTCGGCGACCCCGAGACCCAACGCCACCGCCAGGCGCGCCGGCCCGCGGGCGAGGTCCACGTCACGGCGCACGACGCCCGAGGCGAGTCGCCGGGCACGCGCCACCTCGACGCCGTCGACCACCTCACCGGCGCGCAGCAGGACCGCGGAGGGGCATCCCGCCGGCCCGGTGACGACGTTGACGCAGTGGTGCAGGCCCAGGTGGCGGTAGACGTACAGGTGCCCCGGCGGCCCGAACATCGCGGCGTTGCGCGCGGTGCGACCGCGGTACGCGTGCGAGCCGGGGTCCTCCGGACCGCCGTAGGCCTCGACCTCGGTCAGTCGAACGGTGACCCCGCCGTCGGCCCGCTCCACCCGCACGGATGCACCCAGCAGGTCTCGGGCGACGCCGAGCACCGGCCGCTCGAACCACTCGCGGGGTGGGGCCGGCCCGGGCGGCGCTGCGTCGCTCACGGCAGCAGCGCGGCCGTGCCGTCCACGACCACGTCAGCGCGATCGCGGGTCCGCTCGGCGGCGAACTGGGCGGCCTCGAGCACCTGCCAGCGCACCCACTCAGGACGCATCGCCTCGCCATCCCGGTCCAGCCCGCGGCGCAGCCGCACGCGGGGCGGCGCCTCGACGTACAGCCGCAGCACCGCCCGCCCGTCGACCGCGCGCGGTGCGCTGCCGCAACCCTCCAGCACCAGCACGTCAGGCACCGGCAGGTCGTGCCACTCGGCGAACCGCCCCTCGCGCCAGTCGTAGCGCTGCCACCGGCCCGGCTCGCCCCGGCCGAGCGGGTCGAGCAGCTGCGCCTCCACCCGGTCCCAGACCCCGACGAGCCCCGACCAGCCGTCGTACAGGTCGTCCAGGTGCACGACGGACACCGCGAGGCCGGCTTCGCGCACGACGTCGGCGAGCCGGTCGGCCAGGCTGGTCTTGCCCGAGCCGGCGGGGCCGTCGATGCACACCAGGCGCACGGTTCCCAGCAACGGGGCGGCGGACGAGACGTGACCGGAGAGGTCCGAGAGGCTCACGGCAGTCGACGCACGAGCCCCGTCACGCGTCACGCGGCCGCCCAGTCACGAAGCCGGTCCACCTCGGCCCGCGCGGCCACGAGCTGCTCGGCCACCCGGGACGGCGCCGTGCCGCCCACCGCCGACCTCGACGCGAGCGAGCCCTCGACGCTCAGGACGTCGCGCACGCCCGGCGTGAGATGCGGAGAGACCGCGGCGAGGTCCTCGTCGGACAGCTCCCACAGCTCCACGCCCCGCTGCTCGCACGTCTTGACGCATGCCCCGGCGACCTCGTGGGCGACCCGGAACGGCACGCCCTGGCGCACCAGCCACTCCGCGACGTCCGTGGCCAGGGCGAAGCCCTGCGGGGCCAGCTCGGCCATCCGGCCGGTGTCGAACACGAGCGTGGCGACCATCCCGGCCACCGCGGGCAGCAGCACGTCCAGGGTGTCGACCTGGTCGAACACCGGCTCCTTGTCCTCCTGCAGGTCACGGTTGTAGGCCAGCGGGAGGCCCTTGAGCGTGGCCAGCAGACCGGTCAGGTCGCCGATCATCCGGCCGGCCTTGCCCCGGGCCAGCTCGGCGACGTCGGGGTTCTTCTTCTGCGGCATGATGCTCGACCCGGTCGAGTACGCGTCGTCCAGCCGCACGAAACCGAACTCCTTGGTCGCCCAGAGAACGACCTCCTCGGCGAGGCGGGACAGGTCGACGCCGACCATTGCCGCGACGAACGCGAACTCGGCGACCACATCACGCGATGCGGTCCCGTCGATCGAGTTCTCGACCGGTGCGTCGAAGCCGAGCTCGGTCGCGACCGCCCCGGGGTCCAGGCCGAGCGAGGACCCGGCGAGCGCGCCCGAGCCGTAGGGCGAGACCGCGCCACGCTGGTCCCAGTCCTGCCAACGCTCGACGTCGCGCAGCAGCGGCCACACGTGGGCCAGCAGGTGGTGCGCCAGGAGAACAGGCTGGGCGTGCTGGAGGTGGGTGCGCCCCGGCATCGGCGCGTCACCCGCCGCGGCGGCCTGAGCGACGAGCGCGTCTGCGACGTCCAGGACCCGGCCGGCCAGGTGCCGGGCCTGCTCACGCAGGTACATCCGGATCAGGGTCGCGATCTGGTCGTTGCGCGAGCGGCCGGCCCGCAGCCGGCCCCCGAGCTCCGGCCCGGCCCGCTCGATCAGGCCGCGCTCGAGCGCGGTGTGCACGTCCTCGTCGTCGGGGCCGGCGACGAAGGCACCCGTGGCCACGTCGGCGTCCAGCGCGTCGAGGGCCGAGAGCATCCCGGCAAGCTGGTCGTCATCCAGCAGGCCGGCGGCGTGCAGCACCCGGGCGTGCGCGCGTGACCCGGCCACGTCGTGGCGGGCCAGGCGCCAGTCGAAGTGCGTCGAGCGGGACAGCTCGGCGAGCGCGTCGGCCGGGCCGCCGGCGAACCGACCACCCCACAGACCGCCCGACGATGTGGTAGCCACGTCAGTCCGTCCCGCCTTCCATCGCCGCGCTCTCCAACGCTGCCTCCTCGTCGCCGACCACCGAGGGGTTGTCCGTGATGACGTCGGCACCACCGGCGGGCAGCGCACCGAACAGCGTGCCGTTCTCCACGAGCACCTGGCCCTGGTCCACCGGTTGCTTCGCGTAGAGCTCGAGCTTGGCACGGGAGTCGGCGATGTCGAGGTTGCGCATCGTGAGCTGGCCGATCCGGTCGGTCGGGCCGAAGGCGGCCGACTCCGTACGCTCCATCGAGAGCTTGTCCGGGTGGTAGGAGAACGCCGGACCGTCGGTGCGCAGGATCGTGTAGTCCTCGCCGCGGCGCAGCCGCAGCGTGACCTCACCGGTCACGACCGAGGCGATCCACCGCTGGATCGACTCGCGCATCATGAGCGCCTGCGGGTCGAGCCACCGACCCTCGTAGAGCAGCCGACCGAGCCGGCGGCCCTCCGCGTGGTAGTTGGCGATCGTGTCCTCGTTGTGGATCGCGTTGACGAGCCTCTCGTAGGCGATGAACAGCAGCGCCATGCCGGGCGCCTCGTAGATGCCTCGCGACTTGGCCTCGATGATGCGGTTCTCGATCTGGTCGGACATGCCCAGCCCGTGCCGGCCACCGATCGCGTTCGCCTCGTGGACCAGCGCGACCGGATCGCCGTAGCGCACGCCGTTGATCGTCACGGGACGCCCGCCCTCGAAGGCGATCGTGACGTCCTCGGTCTCGATGGCGACCGTCGGGTCCCAGAACCGCACGCCCATGATCGGCTCGACGGTCTCCAGCGACACGTCGAGGTGCTCGAGCGTCTTGGCCTCGTGCGTGGCGCCCCAGATGTTCGCGTCGGTCGAGTACGCCTTCTCGGCGCTGTCGCGGTACGGGAGGTCGTGGTCGGTGAGGAACTGGCTCATCTCCGCGCGACCGCCGAGCTGGGCGACGAAGTCCCGGTCCAGCCAGGGCTTGTAGATCCGCAGTGACGGGTTGGCGAGCAGCCCGTAGCGGTAGAACCGCTCGATGTCGTTGCCCTTGAAGGTGGAGCCGTCACCCCAGATCTCGACGTTGTCGGCCTGCATCGCTCGGACCAGCAGCGTGCCCGTCACCGCGCGCCCGAGCGGCGTCGTGTTGAAGTAGGAGCGACCGCCGGTGCGGATGTGGAACGCGCCGCACGCGATCGCGGCCAGCCCCTCCTCGACGAGCGCCGACTTGCAGTCGACGGCGCGCGACAGCTCGGCGCCGTACTCCATCGCACGGCCGGGCACCTTGTCGATCTCGGGCTCGTCGTACTGGCCAAGGTCGGCGGTGTAGGTGCACGGGATCGCGCCCTTGGCCCGCATCCAGGCCACGGCGACCGAGGTGTCCAGCCCCCCTGAGAACGCGATGCCCACCCGCTCGCCGATCGGCAGCTCCGTCAGAACCTTGCTCACATCTCGTCCTTCGTCTGGTGTCCGTACTCGCGGCCACCCGCGAGATCGAGGAATCGTTGGGCCACGACCTGCCCGCCGTCGGGGTCGGAGCCGATCACGAGCACCGTGTCGTCGCCCGCGATCGTGCCCATCACGCCGGGGAGCACCGAGTGGTCGATCGCCGAGGCGAGGAACTGGGCCGCGCCGGGCGGCGTGCGCAGCACGACGAGGTTGCCGGAGGCCTCCGCCGTCACCAGCAGCTCGGCGCACAGCCTTGCCAGGCGCGCGGCGAGCTGCTCGTCGGACTCGGCGACGTGCGGGGTCGGGTCGCCGCCCTCCCCCGGCACCGCGTAGGTGAGGCTGCCGTCCGCGGCGCGGATCCGTACCGCGCGAAGCTCGACCAGGTCACGCGAGAGCGTGGCCTGCGTGACGGTCACGCCCTCGTCGGCCAGCGCGGCGGCAAGGTCGCCCTGCGACCGGATAGGCGCGCGGGCGAGCAGGCGCGTGATCGCCGCGTGCCGCGCCGCCTTCGTGGTCGGGACGCCGACGGTGCTCATCACGACTCCCCGACCCGTTCGAGCAGCCAGGTCATGACAGCCTTCTGGGCGTGCAGGCGGTTCTCGGCCTCGTCGAACACCACCGACTGCGGGCCCTCGATCACATCGTCGGTGATCTCCTTGCCACGGTAGGCGGGCAGGCAGTGCAGGACCACCGCGTGCGGCGCGGCGCCGGCGAGTCGCGCAGCGTCCAGCCGGAAGGGGCCGAACAGGGCCTCGGCCTCGTCGGCCGCCCGCTGGTCGCCCATGGACACCCAGGTGTCGGTCGCCACGACGTCCGCGCCGGCCACGGCGGCCGCGGGGTCGTCGGTGACCAGCACCGAGCCACCGGTGGCGGCCGCGATGCGCTGGGCGTCGGCCAGGATCGCCGGGTCCGGCTGCCGTCCGGCCGGGGTGCCGATCCGCACGTGCATCCCGGCCGTGGCGCCGCCCAGGAGGTAGGAGTGCGCCATGTTGTTCGCGCCGTCGCCCAGGTACCCGAGCGTCAGCCCGGGCAGGCCCTCGACGCCGTCGTGCTGCTCGGCGACGGTCAGCAGGTCCGCGAGCACCTGGCACGGGTGGAACTGGTCGGTCAGCGCGTTGACCACCGGGACGCCCGCGCGCTGGGCCATCTCCTCGATCCGCGACTGGTCGTAGGTCCGCCACACGATGGCGGCGGCCTGGCGGCCCAGGACCCGCGCGGTGTCGGCGATCGACTCACGCACCCCGATCTTGGCGAGGTTTCCGTCGACCACCATCGGGTAGCCGCCGAGCTCGACGACCCCGAGGGTGAACGAGAGCTGGGTACGCAGCGTCGGCTTGTCGAAGACCACCGCGACCGAGCGCGGCCCGGCGAGCGGGTGCACGCCGAAGCGGTCCTCCTTCATCCGCCAGGCCAGCTCGAGCACCTGGCGCTGCTCGGCAGGGCTCAGGTCGTCGTCGCGCAGCAGGTGGCGCACCATCAGGCCTCCTCGAGGTCCGCGGGCGACAGGCCCGCGAGCAGATCGACGAACCCGGACACCTGGTCCCACGTCAGGATCAGCGGTGGGGCGAGGCGCAGGGTGTCGGGGGTGACAGGGTTCACGATGTAGCCGGCCTCGAGCGCGAGGTCGGCGACCCGGGCGGCGGCGGGCGCGACGAGCCGGGCACCCAGCAGCAGGCCCGTGCCGCGCACCTGGGTGACCACGGGGGCCGCGGCGAGCGCCTCGGTCAGGCGTGCACCCAGCTCGCGCACGTGGCCCAGCAGGCCGTCGCGCTCGATGACCCCCAGAGTGGCCAGGCCCGCGGCGGCCGCCACCGGGTTCCCCCCGAAGGTGCTGCCGTGCTGGCCGGGGCCGAGCAGCGCGCCGGCCGCGCCGAACCCGACGACCGCGCCGATCGGGAAGCCCGCACCCAGGCCCTTGGCGAGCGTCATGACGTCCGGCCGGACACCACCTCCCACCTGAGGGTGCTGGAAGGCGAACCAGGCACCGGTCCGGCCGACCCCCGTCTGGACCTCGTCGAAGACGAGCAGCGCGCCGTGGGCGTCGGCCAGCGCACGCGCGCCGGTCAGGAAGCCCGGCGGGAGCGGGCGCACGCCTGCCTCCCCCTGGATGGGCTCGAGGACGATCGCGGCGACGTCGTCGGCCATCGCGGCCTCGAGGGCTGCCAGGTCGCCGAAGGGCACGAACTCCACCCCACCGGGGAGCGGCTCGAACGGCTCCCGGTAGGCCGCCTTGTGGGTCAGCGCGAGCGCACCCATGGTTCGGCCGTGGAACGAGCCCTCCTGGGCCAGGATCCGGGTCCGGCCGGTGCGCCGCGTCATCTTGACCATGCCCTCGACGGCCTCGGTCCCGGAGTTCGTGAAGAACACCCGCGACCCCTCCGGCGCCCCGGAGAGCGTCAGGAGCCGCTCGGCGAGCGCGACCTGGGTGGGGGTGGCGAAGAAGTTCGAGACGTGCCCGAGGGTGCCCAGCTGCGCGGAGATCGCCGCGGTGAGCGTCGGGTGCGCGTGGCCGAGCACGGTCACGGCGATCCCGCCGAGCAGGTCGAGGTAGCGCCGGCCGTCGGCGTCCCACACGTAGGGGCCCTCGCCGCGGACGAGGACCCGCCGCGGCGTGCCGAAGGTGTTCATCAGGGCAGCTGAGTAGCGCGCCGTCCACTGCTCGGAGCTGGCCGGCGGCCCGGCCGCGACCGACGCGAGCTCAGCGCCCGAGTGGCCGCTCACGCCGGCGCTCCCGGCTGCCGCCGGATCACCGGCAACGACCCGGTCAGGTCGTCCGGCAGCACCATGGTGCCCACCCCCTGGGAGGTGAAGACCTCCACCAGGACCGAGTGCGCCTGGCGGCCGTCGACGACGTGCGCGGCCGGCACGCCGCCGCGCACCGCGCGCAGGCAGGCCTCCATCTTGGGCACCATCCCGGACTCCAGCGTGGGCAGCATCCGCTCGAGCGCGGACACCCGGATCTGCTGGAGCAGGGTGTCCCGGTCCGGCCAGCCGGCGTAGAGCCCTTCGACGTCGGTGAGCATGATGAGCTTGCGGGCCCGCAGGGCGACGGCGAGCGCCGCGGCAGCGGTGTCGGCGTTGACGTTGAGCACCTGGGTGGGGTCGTCGATGTCCGGGGCGACCGTGGAGACCACTGGGATCCGGCCGGCGTCCAGGAGGTCCTTGACCGCCCGGGGGTCGACGTCAACGACGTCACCGACATGGCCCACGTCGACCTCCTCGCCGTCGACGACGGCCATCCGGCGCTCGGCCTTGAGCAGGCCGCCGTCCTCGCCGGACAGCCCCACCGCGTACGGGCCGTGCGCGTTGAGCAGGCCGACGAGCTCGCGCGAGACCTGCCCGGTCAGGACCATCCGGACCACGTCCATCGACTCCTGGGTGGTCACCCGGAGGCCGCCGCGGAACTCCGACACCAGGCCGAGCCGGTCGAGCATCGCGGAGATCTGCGGCCCCCCGCCGTGCACGACCACCGGGTGCAGGCCTACCTGACGCAGGAACACCATGTCCTGGGCGAACGCGCGCTTGAGGTCGTCGTCGACCATCGCGTTGCCGCCGTACTTGACCACCAGCAGCGCCCCGGAGAACTCCTGCAGCCAGGGCAGCGCCTCGATGAGCACCTCGGCCTTCTGGTCGGGGCGCAGGTCGGTGCGGGTGTTGAACACGAAGTCGTCCGGCACCGGGGACGCGTCAGTCATGGGCTCTTCCGTCATGTCGAGTACGCGCTGTTCTCGTGCACGTAGGCGTGGGTGAGGTCGTTGGTCCACACGGTCGCCGCGGCGTCCCCGGCGTGCAGGTCGACGTCGATGTGCACCTCGCGGGCCGAGGCCAGGTCGACCAGGTCGCGCGGCTCGCCGACGCCGCCCGCCCGGCAGACCATCACGCCGTTGATCGCCACGTCGACCTCGTCCGCGTCGAACGCGGCGACCTCGACCGGCACGGTGCCGACCTGGGCGAGCACCCGGCCCCAGTTGGGGTCGTTGCCGAAGATCGCGGCCTTGAGGAGGTTCGAGCGGGTGACCGCACGGGCCACCGCGACCGCGGCATCCTCGGTCTGGGCCCCGACCACGCGGACCGCGACATCGTGGCTGGCGCCCTCCGCGTCCGCGACGAGCTGGCGGGCCAGGGACGCGCAGACCTGGGTGAGTGCGTCGGTGAGTGCAGCGTGGTCCGCGGGCACCCCCGAGGCCCCCGAGGACATCAGGAGCACGGTGTCCGAGGTCGACATGCACCCGTCGGAGTCGACCCGGTCGAACGTGGTGCGGGTCGCGGCACGCAGCGCGGCGTCCGCGTCCGCGGGGTCGACGACAGCGTCCGTGGTCAGCACCACGAGCATCGTCGCCAGCGCGGGCGCGAGCATCCCGGCGCCCTTGGCCATGCCGCCGACGCTCCAGCCCTCGCGCTCGGCGACCGCCTGCTTGGTCACCGTGTCCGTGGTCATGATCGCGGTGGCCGCGTCCCGGCCGCCGTCCGCGGCGAGCGCGGCCGCCGCGACGTCCACGCCCGCGAGCAGCGCGTCGATCGGCAGCCGCTCCCCGATCAGGCCCGTGGAGCACACCACGACGTCGCCCGCGGACACGTCCAGCGCGGAGGCCACCCGCTCGGCGGTGCGATGGGTGTCGACGAACCCGGCCGGGCCGGTGCACACGTTCGCGCCACCGGAGTTGAGCACCACGGCGTGCACCACGTGGTCGGCGACCACCTGGCGCGACCAGCTGACCGGGTGGCCCACCACGCGGTTGCTGGTGAACACGGCGGCGCCCACGTGGTCGGGACCGTCGTTGACGACCAGGGCCAGGTCGGGCCGGCCGGAGGCCTTGAGCCCGGCGGTGACACCGGCGGCCCGGAACCCCTGCGGTGCGGTGACGCTCACGGGGCGACCCCCTCGGTGGTCAGACCGGTCGCCTCGGGCAGGCCCAGGGCGAGGTTCATGGACTGGACGGCGGCGCCCGCGGTCCCCTTGACCAGGTTGTCCAGCGCACAGATCGCCACGACGGTACCGGCCCGCTCGTCGACGGCCACCTGGACCAGCGCGGTGTTGGCGCCGAGGGTCGCAGCGGTGGTGGGCCACTGGCCGTCGGGGAGCAGCCGGACGAACGGTTCGTCGGCGTAGGCGTGCGACCACGCTTCGCGCACTTCCGCGAGGTCGATGCCTGGCAGCAACGGCGCGGTCACCGTCGCGAGGATGCCGCGTGACATCGGGACGAGCACCGGCGTGAACGTCACCCGCACCCGCTCGGCGCCCGCGACCCGCAGGTTCTGCTCGATCTCCGGGATGTGGCGGTGCGTACCGCCGACCGCGTATGGCGCGGCGGAGCCGAGCCCTTCGGCGGCGAGCAGGTGCGGCTTGGGCGCCTTGCCCGCGCCCGAGTACCCGACGGCGAGGGTCGCGGTGAGCGCGCCGCCATCCACCAGGCCGGCGGCGACGCCGGGCTGCATCGCGAAGGTCACGGCGGTGACGTTGCAGCCCGGGACCGCGACCCGGGTGACGCCGGCGAGCGCGTCGCGCTGCCGGCTGCCGTCGGCGTGCAGCAGCTCCGGCATGCCGTAGGGCCAGGTCCCGGCGTGGTCGGACCCGTAGTAGGCGCGCCACGCGTCGGCGTCGGCCAGCCGGTGGTCGGCGCCGCAGTCGAGCAGCAGCAGGTCGGGGCCGAGCTGGGCGGCCACCGCGCCGGACGCACCGTGCGGCAACGCGAGGACCACGACGTCGTGACCGGCGAGCACGTCGGCGCTGGTGGGCTCGAGCACCCGGTCGGCCAGGCCGCGCAGGTGGGGCTGGTGCGAACCCAGCAGATCGCCGGCGTTGGAGTGCGCCGTCACGGCGCCGATCTCGACCTCCGGGTGCCCGGCGAGCAGCCGCAGCACCTCGCCGCCCGCGTACCCGCTGGCGCCGGAGACCGCCACTGTGATCGTCACGTGCATGACTATACAGTTGATTGCATACTCCGCGCCGAGCCTCCACGCGCGCCGCACCATGATCGCCGGATCTCGGCCCGGATCGGTGGGCGGCGCACCGGATCGCGCCCAGACCCGACGATCTTGGTCGACTGAGAGCGCGCGGGCGGCCACAGCGTCGTTGACTGGACCCATGCGCGCCATCCGAGCCACCGCCCCCGGCGGTCCTGAGGTCCTGTCCGTCGACGAGCTGCCCGAGCCCTCGCCTGGGCCTGGGCAGCTCGTGGTCCGGGTGGCCGCCGCCGGGGTCAACTTCGTCGACACCTACCGGCGGTCGGGTCGCTATCCCGTGCCGTTCCCGCACGTCGTGGGGTCCGAGGGCGCGGGCACCGTGACCGCCCTCGGCGCCGGGGTCGCGGGCTTCTCGGTCGGGGACCGGGTGGCCTGGCTGGACGGCACCGACGGCTCCTACGCCGAGCTGGCCGTGGTGGACGCCGCGCGCGCCGTCCCGGTCCCGGCCGGGGTCGGGCTCGAGGACGCCGCCGCCGTCATGCTCCAGGGCGTCACCGCGCACTACCTCGCCGTCGACACCGCGCCGGTCCGGCCGGGCCGGACCGTGCTGGTGCACGCCGGGGCCGGCGGCGTGGGCCTGCTGCTCACCCAGCTCGCGGTGGCCCGCGGAGCGCGCGTGCTGACCACGGTGTCCACCGCCGAGAAGGCCGACCTGTCCCGCGCCGAGGGCGCCGCCGACGTGCTGCGGTACGACCTGCTCGACGACCTCGCGACCCAGCTCCCGGCCTGGGTGCGCGACCACGTGCCCGACGGCGCCGACACGGTCTTCGACGGGGTAGGGGCGACGACGTTCGACGCCTCGCTGGCGAGCCTGCGGGTGCGTGGCACCCTCGTGCTCTTCGGCGGCGCCTCGGGAGCGGTGCCACCGTTCGACCCGATGCGACTCGAGCGCGGGGGGTCGCTGTTCCTGACCCGGCCCTCTCTGCGGCACTACGTGGTGACTCGGGACGAGCTCATCGGGCGCACCGACGCCGTTCTCGGGCTCCTGGCGGACGGCCACCTGGACGTGCGCGTCGGCGCGCGTTTCGACCTCCCGCAGGCGGCGGACGCCCACCGCGCGCTCGAGGGCAGGACGACGACCGGCAAGGTCCTTCTCATCCCGTAGGCGGTCAGTGCTCAGGGCAGGCGCACGGCGCTAGGGTGCGGACCGCAGGCCGTCCGTCGACGCCGGTCGGTGGTCGGTCGGTGACCGCACCCATGCGCGCTGCGGCGCGCCGAGCCGGAGGGCCCGATGACCGACTCCCCCACCACCGCCCCCGCTCCTTTGGGGACCGCCGTCCCGTCGACCGTCCCCACCCACTGGTACAACCTCGCGGCCGACCTGCCCGCGCCTGTGCCGCCGGCCCTGCACCCGGGGACCCAGGAGCCCCTGGGCCCCGACGACCTCGCGCCGCTGTTCCCGATGGCGCTGATCATGCAGGAGGTCTCCACGGAGCGCTACGTGGAGATCCCCGAGGCCGTACGCGAGGTGTACGCGCTGTGGCGGCCGTCGCCGCTGATCCGGGCCCGACGCCTGGAGAAGGCGATCGGTACGCCGGCCAAGATCTTCTACAAGTACGAGGGCGTCAGCCCGGCCGGCTCGCACAAGCCGAACACCGCCGTCGCGCAGGCGTACTTCAACGCCGCCGAGGGCATCACCAAGCTGACCACCGAGACTGGCGCGGGTCAGTGGGGCGCGTCGCTCTCGATGGCCTGTGCACTGTTCGACCTCGAGTGCGAGGTGTGGCAGGTGCGCGCCTCGTACGACTCCAAGCCGTACCGCCGCATGCAGATGGAGGTCTACGGCGGCACGTGCCACCCTTCCCCCTCCGAGCTCACCGAGGCCGGGCGGGCGATGCTCGCCAAGGATCCCGACACCACCGGGTCGCTCGGCATGGCCATCAGCGAGGCGGTCGAGGCCGCCGCGAAGGACCCCAGGGCGCACTACTCGCTCGGCAGCGTGCTCAACCACGTGCTGCTGCACCAGACCGTGATCGGGCAGGAGGCGCTCGCCCAGCTCGACGAGATCGGCGAGAGCGCCGACGTGGTGTTCGGGTGCGCGGGCGGCGGGTCGAACCTGGGCGGGCTGAGCTTCCCGTTCCTCGGCCGCAACCTGCGCGAGGGGACCTCGACCCGCGTCGTGGCGTGCGAGCCGGCCTCCTGCCCGTCGCTGACCCAGGGCGAGTACCGCTACGACTTCGGCGACGTGGCCGGCCTGACGCCGCTGCTCAAGATGCACACCCTGGGCAAGGACTTCGTCCCGCCGCCCATCCACGCCGGTGGCCTGCGCTACCACGGCATGGCGCCGATGATCTCGCACGCCAAGGAGCTCGGCCTGCTCGACGCGATCGCGATCGACCAGGACACCGCGTTCGCCGCTGGTGTGCAGTTCGCCCGCGCCGAGGCGATCATCCCGGCACCGGAGTCCACCCACGCCGTCGCCGGCGCGATCGCCTACGCCCGCCAGGTCACCACCGACGAGACCATCGTCATCGGGCTGTCCGGCAACGGCGTCCTGGACCTGCCCGCCTACCACGACTACGTCTGACCCTCAGCAGCGTGATCAATTCCTTGATCACGCGCTAGAGGCGGGTCAGGAGCGCAGCGCGGCTCCGCAGCGCCGGGCGGCCTCGGCGATCGCGGACTCTCGGACGGCCTCGATCTCGTCGGCGGTGAGAGTGCGGTCGGCCGCGCGCAGCCGGAGCGCGAACGCGAGCGACTTGCGCCCTTCGCCCACCTGGGCGCCGCGGTACACGTCGAAAAGCCGCAGGTCCTCCAGCACGTCGCCCGCGCTCGACCCGGTCGCGCCGGCCCGCACCGCCTCGGTGAGCTCGGCGGCGATCACCGCTTCCTCGACGACGAGAGCCAGGTCCTCCTTGGCGAGCGGGAAGGTGGACACCGGCACGGCCTGCTGCGGTGCGTCCGGCACCGCCGCGACGAGGGCGTCCAGGTCGACCTCGAAGGCCACCGCCCGCGGCGGCAGGTCCAGGCCCGCCACGACCGACGGGTGCAGCTCACCGGCGTGGCCGACCACCGTGTCGCCGAGCAGCACCGCCGCGCAGCGGCCGGGGTGCCACGGCATGAGCTCGGAGGGGCGGACCGTGACCTCCGCCCCGACGGCTCGCGCGACCAGGCGCACAGCCTCGATCGCGTCGGAGTGGTCGGCAGCGCGGCCCGGGCCCCACCACCCGGCGGGCTCGCGCCGACCGGTCAGCACGCCCGCGACGTGCCGGGGCTGGCTGGGCACCGCGGCCTGGATCTGCGCGAGGACGTCGTCACCCGGGTACACGCCGCCGGTCGGGGCGGGTGCCTGCTTCGCGTCCGCGACGGTGACCAGGCCGACCTCGAAGACCGCGAGGTCTCCGGCGCCACGCGAGACGTTGCGCCGCACCGTCGCCAGGAGGGTGAGCAGCAGCGACGTGCGCATCAGGGGCTGGGTCTCGGCCAACGGGTTGACCAGCCGGACGGCGCGGCGCCGCTCGTCGTCGGCCGGCAACCCGAGCGCGTCGAGCTCGGCGTCGCCGACGAACGGATAGGACAGCGTCTCGACGAAGCCCGCGTCGGCGAGCGCGTCGGCGACCCGCCGCCGCATCCGCTGGCCGAACGTCAGGCCGCGCCCCGCGGGGGCAGCCGGCAGCACGGAGTCGATCCGGTCGTAGCCGCGCAGCCGCGCGACCTCCTCGACGAGGTCCACCGGCACCAGCAGGTCGGGACGCCAGGACGGCACCGTCGCGTCCACGACCTGGGCACCGCCCTGCTCGCGCACCGGACGGAGCTCACAGCCCAGCTCGCGCAGGGTGCCGAGCACCTCGTCGTGCGTGTAGGCCACCCCGACCACCCGCTCGGGCAGGTCGAGCGGCAAGGTGATCGTCACCGGGGCGAACCCACCGCCGGCGTCGGTGAGCACCTCGGAGATCTCTCCCCCGCCGTAGGCGGTGATGAGCTCGGCGCACCGGCGCACGGCGACGCGCTGGAGCAGCGGGTCGACCCCGCGCTCGAACCGCTTGGCCGCCTCGCTGGGTAGCTTGTGGCGCCGCGAGGTCCGGGCGACCGAGACCGGGTCGAAGTGCGCGCCCTCGATGAGCAGGTCGCCGGTGCTCGCCGAGATCTCGGTCGCCGCGCCGCCCATGACACCGGCCATGCCGATGATCCGCGCGCCGCGCCCGCCCGCGGAGTCGGTGATGAGCAGGTCCTCGGCGTGCAAGGCCCGGTCCACGTCGTCGAGAGTGGTCAGACGCTCGCCCGGCCGGGCCCGGCGCACCACGATCGGGGCGTGCAGGGTGGCGAGGTCGTAGGCGTGCAGCGGCTGCCCGAGGTCGAGCATCACGTAGTTCGTGACGTCGACCGCGAGCGAGATCGGCCGCATGCCGGCCTGGGTCAGCCGGCGCTGCATCCATCCCGGCGAAGGCCGCGACGGGTCGACCCCGCGCACCACCTGCGCCACGAACCGGTCGCAGCCGGGCAGGCCGTGGATCGGCGCGTCGTCGTCCAGCTCGACGGCGAACTCGCCCGCCGCGGGCGCCAGGTCGGCGGCCGTCGGCACGCCCGGGTCGGCGAACGCAGCACCCGTGGAGTGGGAGTACTCGCGGGCCACCCCGCGCATCGAGAAGCAGTACCCGCGGTCCGGGGTGACGTTGATCTCCAGCACCTCGTCGGCCAGGCCGAGCAGGGCCTTGGCGTCGGCGCCGACCCGGACGGCGACCGGGTCGATGCCGTACTGCGCGATCGCGGCGTCGTCGAGCACCAGGATCCCGGCGTGATCCTCGCCGATGCCGAGCTCGCGCACCGAGCAGATCATCCCGTCCGAGACGTGGCCGTAGGTCTTGCGAGCGGCGATCTCGAACCCACCGGGCAGCACGGCGCCGGGCAGCGAGACGACCACGAGGTCACCGGCGCCGAAGTTGTGCGCGCCGCAGACGATGCCGCGGCACGGTGGCCCGTCGGGGTCGACCGGGTTGGTCGCGTTGTGCTCGGGGCCGACGTCCACGGTGCACCAGTGGATGGTCTTGCCGTTCTTCTGGGGCTCGCCGACCTCGGTCAGCACGCGCCCGACGACGAGCGGGCCGCTGACCGCGGCGGGGTGGATCGCCTCCTCCTCCAGGCCGACCTTGACCAGGTCCGTGGCGAGCGTCTCGGCGTCCGTGCCGGGGCGCAGCGCCACGTGCTCGGCGAGCCAGGGCAGCGGGATGCGCGGCATCAGACCGTCCCCTCGAGCTGGAGGGAGAAACGCACGTCGCCCTCGACGATGTCGTACATGTCACCGATACCGTGCCGGAGCATGAGCGTGCGCTCGATGCCCATCCCGAAGGCGTAGCCCTGGTGGACGTCGGGGTCCACGCCCACCGAGCGGAGCACGCTGGGGTTGACCATCCCGCAGCCACCCCACTCGATCCAGCCGGGTCCGCCCTTCTTCTGGGGGAACCACAGGTCCATCTCCGCGCTCGGCTCGGTGAACGGGAAGAACGAGGGCCTCAGCCGGGTGCGTGCCTCGGGACCGAACATCGCCCGCGCGAAGTGGTCGAGGGTGCCCTTGAGGTGCGCCATGGTCAGGTTCCTGTCGATCGCCAGGCCCTCGACCTGGTGGAACACCGGGCTGTGCGAGGCGTCGAGCTCGTCGGTCCGGAACGTGCGCCCCGGGCACGCGATGTAGACGGGCAGGTCGCGCTCGAGAAGCGAGCGGGCCTGTACCGGCGAGGTGTGGGTGCGCAGCACCAGGCCCGACGGACCGGCGTCCGGCCCATCGGGGTGCTCGACGAAGAAGGTGTCCTGCATCTGGCGCGCCGGATGGTCGACCCCGAAGTTCAGCGCGTCGAAGTTGAACCACTCGGCCTCGAGCTCGGGTCCCTCGGCGATCTCCCAGCCCATCCCGACGAAGAAGTCCGCGACCCGCTCCTGGACCCACGAGATCGGGTGCCGGGCGCCGAGGGGCCGACGGTCGGCGGGAAGCGTGACGTCGACGGCCTCGTCGCGCAGCACACGGGCGTCGCGGTCCGCCTCGAGCTCGGCGGTGCGAGCGGCGAGCGCCTGACTCACCCGGCCGCGGGCCTGGCCGACGCGCTTGCCCGCCTCGGCCTTCTGCGCCGCCTCGAGGCCGCCGATCCCGCGGTTGGCCAGGGCGAGCGGGCTACGGTCGCCGGCGTGCGCGAGCCGTGCCACCTTGAGCTCGTCCAGGTCGCCGGCCGCGCTGAACGCGGCGAGCGCCGCCTGCACGGCGGAGTCGACGCCGGCGGCGTCCAAGGGCGAGAGGGGTGTGTCTGACATGCGTGCGGAAGCCTTCCGGGGCGGGTCGGATGTGGTCGAAACAGCCCGCCGTGGGCGTGCGTCCTGGCGCGCGGCTCAGCCGCGGTGCCCACCGGCGGGCCGGCTAAATCGACGACCACGCGCCGCGCTTCGCTCCACGGCGCTCATCCTGCCACAGCAGGGCCTCACGCCAGGTCGACCGCCCACCCGGGACCTTCCGCCCGGACAGATTTAGGTAAGGCTCGGCTAACCTAAATCCCACCACTCGTTCCGACCCGGAGGACGGCGATGCAGGCGGCCCCCCTCACCACGGCACCCGGCTCAGCGGGCACCGTCCCCCACGACAGCCTGTCGCGGATGCGCGCGGGTCAGCAGGCCACGGTCGCGGGGCTCCGCGAGGACTGCGACGCAGCCGTCCGCTGCCGCCTGCGCGACCTGGGGTTCACCCCCGGGACCCCCGTCACGTGCGTGCGCCGCGCACCGCTCGGCTCCCCCGTCGTCTACCGGATCGGCGAGACGGACCTCTGCCTGCGTCGTCCCCTGGCCGAACTGGTGCTCGTCCGGTGACTGCCACCTGCCACGACCCGGCGCCCGGAGCGCCCGTGGTCGGAGCCGACGTCGCCCTGGTCGGGCCACCGAACGCGGGCAAGTCGAGCGTGTTCAACCACCTCACGGGCCTGCGCGTGAAGACCGCCAACTACCCCGGTGTGACCGTCACGCGGGCCTCCGGGCGGATCGAGCCTGCAGCGGGCGCCGGTTCACGGGCGACCGGCGTGACGGTCACCGACCTTCCCGGCACCTACGGCCTGACCCCGGTCAGCCCTGACGAGCGGGTCGTGGCCGACCACCTGGCCGGGCGGCTGCCGGGCGCTCACGCTCCCGACGCGCTCGTCATCGTGGTCGACGCGACCACGCTGCGTCGGTCGCTGTCGCTCGTCGCCCAGGCCGCAGCGAGCGGCCGACCGTGCGCCGTGGCCCTCACCATGGTCGACGAGCTGCGCTCGCGGGGCGGCGACGTCGACACCGAGTCCCTCGCGCGCGCTCTGGACATGCCGGCCCACGAGGTCGTCGGGCACAGGGGTCGCGGCATCGGCGCCCTGCGCGAGACCATCCTGGCCTGGCGCACCTGGCCGCTCCCGGTGGTTCCGCCACCGGCCGACGACGAGGAGCAGCTCGCGGCCTGGACCGACTCGGTGCTCGCCGCGGCCGGCTACCGAGCGGCGTCGCTGCCGCGGACCTCGCGCGGCATCGACAGCGTGCTGCTGCACCCGGTCGCCGGAGTGCTCACGTTCGGGCTCGTGATGGCCGCCTTCTTCCAGACGATCTTCGTCGTGGCGGCGCCACTTCAGGGCCTGGTCGAGCAGGCGTTCGCGGCGCTCGCCGGCGCCGCTGCGGGCGCGATCACCCAGCCGCTGCTCGCGGACTTCGTCGGTACCGCCTTGATCGGGGGCGTCGGCGGGGTGCTGGTCTTCCTCCCGCAGATCGCCCTGCTGTTCGTGCTCCTCGCGCTGCTCGAGGGCTCGGGCTACCTGGCGCGCGCCGCCGTGCTGATGGACCGCGTCATGGCGGTCACCGGGCTCGACGGACGGGCGTTCGTGTCCATGCTCTCGTCGGTGGCCTGCGCGATCCCCGGGATCATGTCGACCCGCACGATGCCCTCCTCGCGCGACCGCCTCGCGACCATGATGGCCGCGCCGCTGATGCCGTGCTCGGCCCGGCTGCCGGTGTACCTGCTGCTCGTGGGGATGCTGGTGCCCGCCGGTACCACCTGGGGCCCTTTCGGCGCGCAGGGACTGGTGCTCTTCGGGCTGTACCTGCTGGGCGGCCTGTCCACGCTGGTCGCCGCGGCCGTGCTGACCAAGACCGCTCTGCGCGGGGGCGGCCTGCCGTTCTACCTCGAGCTGCCGCCGTACCGGATGCCGTCGGGACGAACGGTGCTGCGCACGGTCGGCACAGCGATCGGCGCGTTCCTGCGCAAGATGGCGACGGTCATCCTGGTCGCCTCGGTGGTGCTGTGGGCGCTCATCTCGTTCCCGGCCAGGCCGGCCGAGACCGCGGGCATGGCACCGGCCGACGCATCGGCCTACGTGCTCGATCACAGCTGGGCAGCGTCGATCGGTCACGCGGTCGAGCCGGTGTTCGAACCGCTCGGCTTCGACTGGCGGATCGACGTGGGCCTGATCGGCGCGATGGCCGCGCGAGAGGTGTTCGTCTCGACGATGGGCCAGATGGCCGCGGCACAAGACCCCGAGAACCCGGGTGGCGCGCTCGCAGAGCTGACCCGGACCGACGGACCCGACGCCGGCGAGCCGCTGTTCGACGCGCCGACGGTCGCCGCCCTGCTCGTGTTCTTCGTATATGCCCTGCAGTGCTTCGCGACCATCGCGGTGATGCGCCGCGAGTCCAACTCGTGGCGCTGGCCGGCCCTCGCGTTCGCCTACATGGGCACCCTGGCCTGGCTGATGGCGTGGGTCGCCCGGACCGCGGTCGTGGCGGTGCTCGGATGACCGATCCCACGGCGCACGGTTCGACCGTCAGGCACGGCGCCGTACCGGTGCACCCCGAACGGACCGCGGACCCCGAGACCGTGCTGTGGCGGTTCGGCGCCGGGCACGGGAGCGCCGGACCCGGCTGGCAGGACGCGCTTGACGACGCCTTCGCGCCGCTCGTCTCGGGCGCCCTGGTGACGGACGTGACGGCACTCGCCGGGGCCGTGCGGGTGACGCTGGCGTGCGACCTGGCCTGGGGCGACCACGCAGCGGCCGTGCGTAGCGCCGCCCAGCGCGCCGCCCTGGCGTGCGCTGCCGGTGCACCGTCCGACCCCGAGACGCGCCGCGAGGCGCTCGAGAGCGCCGCGCGCGAGGCCCTGGACACCACGGTCGGGCCCTACGCGGCCGGGCACGGCGGCGGGATCGACCTGCTGGGCGTCGGCCCCGACACGGTCACGGTACGGCTGACCGGGACGTGCCACGGCTGCCCCGCCGCCGCCCTGACCGTCCATGCGCGGCTCGAGGGCCTGATCCGCCGGCGCGCACCCTGGCTCGACCACGTCGAGGTCGAGGGCGCTCAGCCCAGCCGGTGGCTCGACCGCTCTGCGTAGCGCGGACCGCCGCCGCGGCCCTGGCCGGGCCAGGACTCCTCCAGCGCGATCGTGTCCACCGTCCAGCTCGGCCCCTCGTAGGCGGCGAGCGCCCGGACCAGGTGGTCGACCGCCGACGGCACCCGCTGTCGCTCGCGTGAGCACGCGCGCCGCGCTACCGAACCGTCGTCGAGCACCCGTCCCACGGTCAGATGCGGACGCAGCCGCGTGCGGGTGTCACGGAACCTGCTGACCTGCTCGCCCGCGCTCCTCGCCGCCGCGGCCAGACGGGCCATCGCGTCCACGTCGCCCGAGGCGCCGATCCACAGGGTCCGCCCCGAGAACACTCCTGCACCGCGCAGCCGGAGCTCCAACGGCCGGGCATCCGCCGCGACGCCGGCGAGCAGGCCGGCGAGCTCGCCCTCAGCGCCGTCCGGCACGTCGCCGAAGAACGCCACCGTGAGGTGCCAGTTCTCCTCGGCGGTCCAGCGGACCGGGACGTCCAGTCCGCGCGTGGTCAGGGCCAGGGCCCCACGGAGGTGGTCGAGCACGAAGGTCGGCGGGCGGACCGAGGCGAACAGACGCACGGGGCAAGCGTGCCAGACCGGCGCTCGCACGCGGGCGGTGACCCGCCGCAGGCGGCACGGGCCCGGCTCAGGGGGCGATCAGGGACGGATCAGGGTTGGGCCCCGATGTGCGGGGGGCCCGAGGCCGACCACACTCGAGGTGTGCCGGACGGACCGGTGCGCGAGAGGAGCAGTGCAGCAATGATCCACGACCAGATGGCCCGTCAGGGCCTCGTCCGCCCCGAGCAGGGTCGCGTCCTGGGCGGCGTGTGCGCCGGCCTCGGGCGCCGGTTCGGTCTGGACCCCTGGCCCGCACGCCTGCTGTTCGTCCTGGTGCTCATGATCATCCCTGGCAGCCAGATCCTCATCTACCCGCTGCTGTGGATCCTCATGCCGTCCGAGCGCTCGACCTGGGGGCCCCAGCCGTACGCGCCCGGGTACCCGCAGCAGCCGTACGCCCAGCAGTACCCGCAGCAGCCCTACGACCAGCCGTCCGCGCCCCAGGCCCCGCAGGCCTGACCCACCCGGTCAGCGCTGCGCGCGAGCACTCGCGTACAAGCACACCGCCGCGGCGGCCGCCAGGTTGAGGGACTCGGCGGCTCCCCGCAGTGGGATCGCGACCGCGGCGTCGGCCTGGGCCAGGTCCTCGGCGGGCAGGCCTCGCGCCTCGTTGCCGAACAACCAGGCGGTCGGCGCACGCAGGTCGGGTCCGGCCGGCGCCTGAGGCCCGGCCGGCCCGGCCGCGGCATCCAGCAGGTCGTCCAGGTCGTGCTCACCCCCGCCGTCGGCGGCGAGGACCTGCAGGCCCGACCCACGCAGGCGCGCAACCGCCTCGGGCAGGTGCCCGGCACGGATCACCGGTAGGTGGAACAGCGAACCGGCGCTCGCGCGCACCACCTTGGGGTTGAACACGTCGACGGCGTGCCCCGCGAGGATCACGGCGTCGGCGCCCGCCGCGTCCGCCGCGCGGATCACGGTCCCGGCGTTACCCGGGTCGCGGACCTCGACCAGGACCGCGACCAGCCGGGGATGACCCAGCTGGTCCAAGGTCGGGGCCCACGTCCCCGCCACCGCGAGGACTCCCTGGGCGTCACGCGAGATCGCGTCGAGCACCTCGACCGAGCCGGTCTCGACCGTCAGGTCGGCGGCGCCGGCCGCGGCGAGGATCTCGGGGTAGCGCTGCACGGCGGCCGCCGTCATGAACAGGTCGTGCACCCTCTCGGGCATGTGCCGCACCAGCTCGCGTACCGGCTGGGGCCCCTCGACGAGGAACCGGCCCCGCCGCTCACGGATCGGACGCCCGGCCAGTGCCCGTGCTGCCTTCACCCGCTCGGAACGGGGATTCTCCAGGCTCACAGGCCGCTCCCCGTCGGCGAGACCATGACGTCGCCGAGCGTGTGCGCCGGCGCACCGAGGAGCCCGACCGCGTGCTCCAAGACGTGCCACAGCGGCTCGACCTCGCCGTCCCCGATGAAAGCGCGGAGCGACTCCGCGTCGTCCGAGACCTGCCCCATGTTCGCCGCAGGAGCACCCGCGTAGACGTCGTACCTCGCGCGAGCATCCAGCGCCCAGTAGTCGTCCACCGGCACGGCGACCGACTCGCCCCGCTCGCGCTCGACCGCAACGAGGACGGCATCGAGCGCGGTCCGGAGAGCCTGGACGGACACCACCACGTCGGCCATGCGCGAAGCCTAGTGAACGCGTCGGAGCCCCCGAACCGTGCGAGGTCCGGGGGCTCCGACGAGGGACGTTCAGACAGGCCGTGACACCGACCGCACCCGCTCGGCGCGGGGATTGGTCAGCTCGGGCACGACCGGGCGTCCGGTGTCGGGCTCAGGCCGCCGACGGGGCATTGACATCGGCGGGCAGCGCGTCCTTGGCCACCTGGACCAGGACGTTGAACGCCTGGGCGTCGTTGACGGCCAGGTCGGCCAGCACGCGACGGTCCACCTCGACGCCGGCGAGCTTCAGGCCCTGGATCAGCCGGTTGTAGGTCAGGCCCTGGGCGCGCGAGGCCGCGTTGATCCGCTGGATCCACAGCCGACGGAAGTCTCCCTTGCGCGCCTTGCGGTCGCGGTAGGAGTAGACCATCGAGTGGGTGACCTGCTCCTTGGCCTTGCGGTACAGCCGCGAGCGCTGGCCGCGGTAACCGCTGGCCCGCTCGAGAGTCGAACGACGCTTCTTCTGGGCGTTGACCGCCCGCTTCACGCGTGCCACGTGATGCTCCTTTCAGGGCTCACAGGTGAGTCCGGGGCGCACGGCCCGCGGCGGTCACTTGCCGAGCAGCTTCTTGATCTTGGGGACGTCGGCGGGGGCGACCGGCTGGTCGGAGGCAAGGCGGCGGGTCAGGCGGCTCGACTTGCGCTCGAACAGGTGGCGGGCGCCGGCCTGCTCGCGCATGAGCTTGCCGGAACCGGTCACCCGGAACCGCTTCTTCGCACCGCTGTGCGTCTTGTTCTTCGGCACGGGTGTGCCCTTTCTGGTCAGGCCGCCCGGCGGGCGGCGCGGGTGGGTCAGCTCTTGGGGGCGCGGGGTCGCGGGGCGGGCTTCGGCGCCGCAGCCGACGGCTTGGCGGTGGACGGGGTGGGCTTCGCCGCCGCCGGCTTGGCCGCTGCGGGCTTCTTGGCCGCCGCAGGCTTCGCGGGCGCCGCAGGCTCGGCAGGCGTGGGCTCGGGCTCGGCAGGCGTGGGCTCGGGCTCGGCAGGCGTCGGCTCGGGCTCGGCAGGCGTCGGCTCGGGCTCGGCAGGCGTCGGCTCGGGCTCGGCAGGCGTGGGCTCGGCCGCCACAGGCGCGGCCTGAGGAGCGGCGGTCGGAGCCGGCGCCGCAGGGCTCGCCGCCTCGGATGCGGCCACCCGCTCGGCGGGCGTGCTGCCGGGGTCGGCCTCGCGCTCCGAGGCCTGCTTCGCCGCCTCGGCCTCCCGCGCCCGGCGCCGCTGCTCGTTCTTGACGTCCGCCTTCTTCTTCGTCGGGCCCGAGCACCATGATCATGTTCCGGCCGTCCTGGCGCGGCATGCTCTCGATCGTGCCCAGCTCGGCGACGTCGTCGGCCAACCGCTGGAGGAGGCGCACGCCCATCTCCGGGCGCGACTGCTCGCGACCCCGGAACATGATCATGACCTTGACCTTGTCCCCGGCCTTGAGGAACCGCTCGACGTGGCCCTTCTTCGTGCCGTAGTCGTGGGGGTCGATCTTGAGCCGGAAGCGGATCTCCTTGAGCACGGTGTTGGCCTGGTTGCGCCGGGCCTCACGCGCCTTCATGTCCGCCTCGTACTTGAACTTGCCGTAGTCCATGAGCTTGCAGACCGGCGGGCGGGCGTCCGGCGCCACCTCGACGAGGTCGAGGTCGGCCTCCTGGGCCAGGCGCAGCGCGTCCTCCACGCGGACGATGCCGACCTGCTCGCCGGCGGGACCGACCAGGCGGACCTCGGAGACGCGGATCCGATCGTTGATGCGGGGCTCGCTGATGTGGGGCTCCTGTACGTCGTCGGGATGACCATCGGCGACGAGAAAGGCCCCCGCTGCCGAGCACGAGCGGAGGCCTGAGTCCAGCGACGCGGGGTGCGAGCAGCACCGAGCGCGACGCGCAGCCGTGCAGGACACGGCCGCCGGACCTGAACCCGGAACCAGTCGATCTGCGCGGCGTGGGCCGCACCGGTCAGTCGGCGCCTGGGTGGGAGGTACTCCACTTGTGCACCGGCCCTGCGGCCGCTCGCGCGGGCACGCCGAACCGGTCGGTCATCGACAAGGGTAGCACCCGCGCCGAACCCGTCCGGGGGCCCGATCCGCGAGCGGGATCACCCGGGCCGTTCTCGGGCGCGAACGTCTGCGAGGATCGCACCATGCCCTCCGACCAGCACCCGATCCCGGACGAGGCGCGCGACATCGCCGACGTGCCCGCCGTGGAGATCATCACCACCGCCGCCGTGCACCTGATGAGCGCCGCCGCCGTCAAGTGCGGACTGGCACCCGACACCGACGATCGCGCCGGCGCCGAGCTGGTGGACCTGGACGAGGCGCGCAAGCTCATCGTCGCGCTGGCCGGCCTGGTCACCTCGTCCGCCCCCGACCTGGGCAACCAGCACGCCCGCTCGTTGCGCGACGGGCTGCGCTCGCTCCAGCTCGCGTTCCGCGAGGCGTCCCCGTACCCGGACCCGATCGGGCAGGGCCCGGGCGAGGACCTCACCGGACCCGTCGGGTGAAGTCCGTCATGTCATCGTCGGTGTCACCCGAACGCCACTTATCCTGGTCTGCGTGAGTGAGTCGAGCGACCCGCGAAGCCCCGCCCAGGGGCCGCGGGTGGTGCCCTCTCAGGTACCCGAGCCGCGGCGCGCACCGGCCGAGTCCGACCCCGTCACACCTCACCGCCACGTCGCGACGGACACCTCGGCACCGCCGCCGACCTTCCCGCCGGCAGGCACGTCCGCACCGGCCGCGGACGGCCGGATGCTCGCAGCCACCGGCTCGCTCGACTCGGGCGACGCCGACCCGCCGGTGCCTGCCGTCGCGACCCGGCGCCCCGGTCGGCGCGCCAAGGTCGCCGCGGCGCTGCTCGCCGTCACCACGGCGCTCCTCATCGGGTCGACCGCGTACCTGTGGCGCACCTCGGACGCCTGGGAGAACCGCGCCGGCGACTACGAGGCGGTCTCCCGCGACCTGGGCTCCGACCTGTCGGACACCCGCGCCGAGCTCAGGGCGACCGCAGACGAGCTCACGGCGGTCCAGTCCCAGCTGTCGACGGCGCAGGCCCGGATCATCCAGCTCGCGAACGAGAAGGCCCAGATCGGCGACGACCGCGAGGCCCAGCGGCTGCTGGTGGACTACCAGGAGCGGGTCTCCAGCGCCGCGGGCAAGGTCGCCCTGGCCCTCGACCAGTGCGTCCGCGGCCAGAACCAGCTGATCGGCTACCTGCAGAACGCCGAGCTCTACGACCCCAAGGACCTCGACGCCTACGCCTCGGACGTGCAGGACCTGTGCCAGGCCGCGACCGATGCCAACTCGGCACTGCAGGCCGAGCTGTCACGGTGACCTCGCGATGACGGGGCTGCGGGCCGGGGTGCGTGCGGGCGTCGTCGGCGTGGCCGTGGTCCTGACGCTCGGTGGCTGCGCCGCACTCGAGAGCGTTCCCCAGATGCCCGGCCCCGCGATCACCTCGTGGGTGCCCAGCCCGGCCGAGGAGCCCAGCCCCGCAGCCACCGGCAACCTGTCCCCCGACGGATTCGCCAGCGCCGAACGGATGGCGGTGCGGATCCGCAACGTCGGTTGCGACGCGCTGTCCACCGGATCGGGCTTCGCGATCGACTCGCACACCGTCGTGACCAACCGGCACGTGGTCGCGGACTCCGCGATCCTCCAGGTGTCCACCTACGACGGCCGGGACATCCGGGTCAGTGGCGCGTCGACGGCATCCCTCGCGGACCTCGCGGTGCTGCGTACCACCGAGGACCTGCCCAGCCAGCAGGACCTCTCGGACGTCGACCCCAAGGTTGGCGACCCGGTCACGGTGGTCGGCTACCCGCTCGGTGGCCAGCTCACGGTGACGACCGGCAAGGTGATCGGCGCGACCACTGATCCGCTGCACGAGAGCTTGGGCGAGGTGCTGGTCACCGACGCGCAGGTGGAGCCCGGCAGCTCCGGGTCGGCGGTGCTCGACTCCGAGGGTCGCGTCGTCGGCGTCGTGTACGCGAAGAACGCGGCCGACCAGAGCTACATCGTCCCGGTGAGCACCCTGCGCGACCTGCTCTCCGACGACGCCGCGTTCGCGCCGGTGCCGGCCTGCACCTGAGCCGGGCTCAGCCGGCGGCGACCGGCCGCAGCTCGAGGGTGTCGATCTGGGCGACCACCGGGTCGGCCGCGAGCCGGACGTTGACCTGCGCCAGCACCGCCTCGAGCCCCGCGCGGTCCAGCCCGCGCGGCAGACCGACGACCACCGCGACCTCGCTGCGCCGACCCGGCTCGACCTCGACCGAGTGCACCGTCGGGACCTGGGCCACGGAACGCTCGATCGCCTCGCGCACGTCGGTGCGCACCTGCCCACCCCGCACCGCCGGGTGCCACGCCAGCCCGGCGGCGAGCGCCTGGACCGCCGGCCGCGGGACGACGACCGTGACCGGGCCGCCGGGGTCGAGCACGAGGAGCGGCCAGCCCTCTGCCAGTGCGGAGGCAGCGGCGCGTGGCGCCTGGGCCGGCATCGGCCTCGCCTCGGCCCGCCATGCCGACAGCGCGGCGACGGACGTGAAGACCGGCAGAGCTGTGCGCCCGTCCGGGGCCTGGAGTGCCACCACCGAGGTCTCGACCTCGCGCTCGGCGAACGGGCCCTCGCCGATCGCCCCGTCGGGCACCTCGTGGGCCATCACGGGCACCAGCACGCGGGTGGTCACCAGGGCCGCGACCACGTCGGCGACCTCGGCGCGCCCGTCGGCGTGCTCGGCCAGGACAGCCGCGAGGCGTGGGTCGGGCGAGCCGTCGTCGCCGGCGAACGCCGAGACCGGCGGCAGGTCACGGGGACCGTTGCCGGAGGGCAGGCCGCAGCCCACTACGGTCGCCCGGCGACGTCGAGCGCCTGCGGCAGCGTGAACGCGCCCGCGTACAGGGCCTTGCCCACGATCGCCCCCTCGACCCCGGCGGGCACGAGCGCGCGCAGCGCCTCGAGGTCCGCCAGTGCGGAGATCCCGCCCGAGGCGACCACCGGAGCCCCGGTCCGCCCGCAGACGTCGCGCAGCAGCTCGAGGTTCGGCCCGCGCAGCGTGCCGTCCTTGGTCACGTCCGTCACGACGTACCGGGCGCAGCCCGCGGTGTCCAGACGCTGCAGGACGTCCCACAGGTCGCCGCCCTCCCGGGTCCAGCCGCGGGCCGCGAGCGTGGTACCGCGCACGTCGAGCCCGACGGCCACCCGGTCACCGTGCTCGGCGATCACCCGTGCGGTCCACTCGGGGTTCTCCAGAGCCGCGGTGCCCAGGTTGACCCGGGTGCACCCGGTCGCCAGCGCCCTGGCCAGCGAGGCGTCGTCGCGGATCCCGCCGGAGAGCTCGACCTTGACGTCGAGCTTGCCGACCACCTGGGCGAGCAGGCCGGCGTTCGTGCCCCGGCCGAACGCCGCGTCCAGGTCCACCAGGTGGATCCACTCGGCGCCGTCCCCCTGCCACGCCAGCGCTGCCGCCATCGGGTCGCCGTACGAGGTCTCCGAACCCGCCTCACCCTGGACGAGCCGCACGGCGCGACCGTCGGCCACGTCGACGGCGGGCAGGAGCTCCAGACGCGTCATCGTCATCCCTTCAGGCCCTGCACCCAGGTCTCGAGCAGGTGCGCACCGGCGTCGCCGGACTTCTCGGGGTGGAACTGGGTGGCCGCCAGCGGCCCGTTCTCCACCGCAGCGACGAACCGCTCACCGTGCTCGGCCCACGTGACCATCGGCGCGGCGAACCGGCCGCCGCCGAGCGGGGCGAAGGACCGGGCGGCATAGGAGTGCACGAAGTAGAACCGCTCGTCCGCAAGGTCCCGGAACAGCACCGAGCCCTGGGCGGGCACGACCGTCGACCACCCCATGTGCGGCACGACCGGCGCGTCCAGCCGGTCCACGACGCCCGGCCACTCCCCCAGGCCCTCGGCCCGCTCACCGTGCTCGACACCCGCCTCGAACATCACCTGCATGCCGACGCAGATGCCCAGGACGGGCCGGTCGCCGGCCAGGCGCCGGTCGATGACCTGGTCCCCACGGACGGCTCGCAACCCCGCCATCACCGCAGCGAACGCCCCGACCCCGGGGACCACGAGCCCATCGGCCGCCAGGGCGGCGTCGGCGTCGGCGGTGAGCTCGACGTCGGCCCCGACCCGGGCGAGCGCTCGCTGCGCCGATCGCACGTTGCCGAAGCCGTAGTCGAGCACGACGACGCGGGGAGCGGGCACCGCGCGAGTCTATCGAGCGGCCCCGGCGCCCCTGCGGACGCGTCCGCTCAGCGGGCCCGCCGCGCGGCGCGCGCGGCAGACGCGAGCATCCGGGTGGCACGCCACCGGCCGAGACCGGCCGAGCTGACCGTCCCGTCGAGGTCCGCGACGTCGACGGTGCCGACCAGCAGGCCCTCGATCTCCGGGGGGGCTCCGTCCAGCACGAGCCCGGGCGCGACCTCCGCCGCGGCGGAGCCGCCCGTCCACCGGGTCGCCACCAGTGCCCCGTCGCGGCGGACGACCAGCAGCACCGGCGTGTTGGACAGCAGCCGCGAGATCGCCTCGGCCACGGCCTCCGGCTCGCCCGGGCCGGTGTGCCGGCACACCGCGACCGCACCCACCGCCGTGGGCGCCGCGTCCACCTCGACGCCGGCCAGGGCGCACGCCGCGGCCAGCGGGCCCGCGTCGGCCACCTGTGTGAGCACGACCGCGAGCGCGTCCGCGCCCGTCTCGGATGCCGCGCCGCCGTCGGTCACAGCGCGCCCTTGGTCGACGGCACGCCGTGCACTCGCGGGTCCGGCGCCACCGCGGCGCGCAGGGCTCGCGCGACCGCCTTGAACTGCGCCTCCACGATGTGGTGCGGGTCGCGCCCGGCCAGGACCCGCACGTGCAGGCAGATCCGCGCGTGGTGGGCGACGGACTCCAGCACGTGGCGGGTCAGCGACCCGGTGAAGTGCCCCCCGATCAGGTGGTACTCCTGCCCCTCGGGCTCGCCGCTGTGCACGCAGTACGGACGCCCCGACACGTCGACGACCGCCTGGGCCAGAGCCTCGTCCAGGGGGACGAGCGCGTCGCCGAACCGGCTGATCCCCACCTTGTCGCCGAGGGCCTGCGCGAGGGCCTGGCCCAGCGTGATCGCGACGTCCTCGACGGTGTGGTGCACGTCGACGTCCGTGTCGCCGCTCGCGCGCACCACCAGGTCGATGAGCGAGTGCTTGCCCAGCGCGGTGAGCATGTGGTCGTAGAAGGGCACGGTCGTGGAGATCTCGGTCCGGCCGGTGCCGTCCAGGTCGACCTCGACGTGCACTGTGGACTCGGAGGTGGTCCGGTCGACCACTGCCGTGCGGTGCGTCGCGCTCACAGTCCAGCCACCTCCAGCAGGGCGGCCCGGAAGGCCGCCGTCTCCTCCGGCGTGCCGACACTGACCCGCAGCCAGCCCTCCGGCCCGGTCTCGCGGATCAGCACGCCCCGGTCCAGCAGACCCTGCCAGATCGCGTGCCTGTCGTCGAACGCCCCGAAGAGCACGAAGTTCGCGTCCGAGTCCGCCACTGTCAGGCCGCGTCCGCGCAGCCAGTCGACCAGCGCGTCGCGCTCCGCCCGCAACCCGTCCACCTGGGCCATGAGCTCGGTGGCGTGCGAGAGGGCGGCTCGCGCCACCGCCTGGGTGACCGCGGAAAGGTGGTACGGCAGTCGCACCACCCGCAGCGCGTCGACCAGCGCCGGAGCGGCCGCGAGGTAGCCGAGCCGCGCACCGGCCATCCCGAAGGCCTTGGACATCGTGCGCGAGACGGCCAGGTGCGGGTACTCGGCGAGCAAGGTCAAGGCGGACGGGGTACCGGCCCGCCGGAACTCGGCGTAGGCCTCGTCGACCACGACGACGCAGCCGCCCGGCACCCGGGCCGCGGCGGCGAGCACCGCGCGCACGTCGTCGAGCGGCAGAGCGGTACCCGTCGGGTTGTTCGGGCTCGCCAGCAGCACGACGCTCGGCGCGTGCTCGGCGATCATCCCCGCGGCGTGCGCGGGGTCCAGGCCGAAGTCCGCCTCGCGGTGACCCACGACCCAGCCGGTCGCGGTGTCGCGCGCGTACTCGGGATACATCGAGTACGTCGGGGCGAAGGACAGCGCCGTGCGGCCCGGCCCTCCGAAGGCCTGGAGCAGGTGGAGCATCACCTCGTTGGACCCGTTCGCGGCCCACAGCTGCGCCGGGTCGAGGCTCACGCCCGACTCGCGGAGCAGGTACCCGGCCAGGTCGGCGCGCAGGGCGACGAAGTCCCGGTCCGGGTAGCGGTTGAGGCCGCCGGCGGCCGCGGAGACCGCCGTCGTGATGTCGGCCACGACGTCGACCGATGGCGCATAGGGGTTCTCGTTGACGTTCAGCCGCACCGGGACGTCCAGCTGGGGCGCGCCGTAGGGCTCGAGTCCGGCCAGCTCGGGGCGCAGCGGCAGGGTCACGCGCCGATCGTAGTCACGCAGCAGACGCGCCGGCGGTCAGGTCCAGCACGCGTCGGCCGTCGCGCTCGGCGAAGCCCACCGCCCGCAGGTACCGCTCCGACGCGGCCATCCCCGGTGAGGCGACGACCGTGCGGGTGCCCAGGTCGCGGAACGGTCCGTCGGCCCGGAAGACGAACTCCCCGGGCGTGAAGTCGCGGAAGGCGGGCAGGACGTAGTCCAGCACGACCAGCTGCTCGCCGGGCTCGTCGCCGTCCCGGGTCAGGACCACGCCCACCGCCTGGTCGGAGGTCGAGACCAGGAACGCGTGGTCGGCCCCGGCCGCGAGCCCGGCCGGCTCCTGCCCGGCCAGCTCGGGGTTGAACCGCGCGATGTCCGCCGCGTGCCTGGCGAGCAGGTGGTGCAGCACCGGCTCGTCGGTGCCGATGGGGACCGCGTCGTAGACCCGAGCGTCGTGCCGCTCGCGCAGCAGGCGCGCGATGGCCCAGATGTTGATCCCGACTAGCACGACGTTCATCGCGACCATCGGCCACACGCCCAGCGCCGCGTTGTAGCCGATCAGCACGGCGCACGCCACGCTGTTGAGCACGCGCAGCCGCATGAGGCGGGTCTGCACGAGGGACAGCACGAGCAGGGCCGAACCGGCCCAGCCGATGATCTCCAGCCAGGGCATCGTTGCTCCTCCGTCAGACGAAACGGGCCTCGACGGCCTCGCCGTGCGCGGGCAGGTCCTCGGCCCCCGCGATCGCGACGATGCGCGCCCGCACCGCGTCGAGGGCGGTCCGGTCGTACTCGACCTGCTGCACCGCGCGCATGAAGCTGTGCACGCCGAGCCCGCTCGCGTAGCGCGCGCAGCCGCCGGTGGGCAGCACGTGGTTCGACCCGGCCATGTAGTCACCCAGCGAGACGGGCGAGTAGGGCCCGACGAAGATCGCGCCTGCCGAGGTCACGCGCTCGGCGACCTGCGCGGCGTCCGCGGTCTGGATCTCCAGGTGCTCCGCACCGTAGGCGTTCACCACGGCCAGGCCGGCGCCCAGGTCGTCGACCAGCACGATCGCGGACTGCGGGCCGCCGAGCGCGGTCGCCACCCGGTCACCGTGCTTGGTCGCCGCCACCAGATCCACGAGCAGGTCCTCGACCCTGCCGGCGAGCTCGGTCGAGCTGGTGACCAGGACCGACGCCGACGTCGGTCCGTGCTCGGCCTGGGAGACGAGGTCGGCGGCGACGTGCCGCGGGTCGGCGCTCGCGTCGGCCAGGATGGCGATCTCGGTGGGGCCGGCCTCGGAGTCGATCCCGACCGTGCCGCGAACCAGGCGCTTGGCGGCCGTCACGTACTGGTTGCCCGGGCCGGTGATGACGTCGACCGGCTCGCACAGCACCGGACCGTCCTCGGGGGTCTGGCCCGTCGCGCCGTAGGCGAGCATCGCGACCGCCTGTGCTCCACCGACGGCGTAGACCTCCTCGACGCCGAGCAGTCGGCACGCGGCGAGGATCACGGGGTGCGGCAGCCCGTCGGCCTGGGGCGGACTGACCACCGCGAGCGAGGACACCCCGGCCTCCTGGGCGGGCACCACGTTCATCACCACCGACGACGGGTACACCGCGAGCCCGCCGGGGACGTACAGGCCCACCCGGCGCACGGGCATCCACCGCTGGCGCACCACCGCACCGGGCTCGAACTCGATCCGGAAGCCGGACGGGCGCTGCTGCGCGTGCACGGCCCTCGTCCGGCGGATCGAGATCTCCAGCGCGGCACGCACCGTCGGGTCGATCGCCTCCAGCGCGTCCGCGAGGGCCGTCTCCGGCACGCGCAGGCGCTCGGGTCGGACCCCGTCGAACCGCTCGCTCAGGTCGCGCAGGGCGGCGGCGCCGCGGTCACGGACGTCCGCGAGGACCGGTGCGACCTGCTCGGCGGCGTGGGCCACGTCCAGGTCGGGTCGAGGCAGGATCGCTGCGAGCTCGCGAGCGGACAGGGTGCGGCCACGGAGGTCGATGCGGGAGATCACCCGCCCGAGTCTAGGCCGACCGGTCGGCCCGGTCGGGCAGGTCGGCCCCCGCGATCAGGGCGCCATGTAGTCCGACGACATCACGCGGTCGACCGCGACCACGAGGACCACGCGGCGCGGATCGAGCCCGAGCACGTGGTGGCGCACCGCGTGGCGCCGCTCGGCGTCGGCCACCACCAGGGGGTCGCGCGACACCGTCGCGATCCCCTCGAGTGTGAGCCATCGTCCGCCCTCGACCTGGCACACCGCGACCCGCGCCGGGCCAGGCGACGCCTCGACGTTGCGCACCTTGGCCGACCCGTCCCGGGTGGCGATGAGAAGCCGCCCGCCGTCCGGGTCCCACGACGGTGCCACCGGGACCACGTGCGGCGTGCCGTCCGGGCGAAGCGTGGTCAGGGTCGCCAGGTGCCGCTCGGTGAGGAACACGAGCTGCTCGGGGTTCAGCCGGAGCATCGCTCAGGCCAGACAGTTGGGGCCGAGGAGGGCCTTGAGGTCGCCGTAGAGGGCCGGTCCGCGCTCGATCCGCAGGCCGTGGTCCAGACGCATGACGGTGGACCGGCCGGGCTGGGTCAGGCGCAGGTGCACATCGGTCACACCCGGGTGGTCCGAGAGGATCTCGCGCAGCCGCTCCACCACGGGTGCCGTGCAGCGCGCGACCGGCATCGAGATGGTCACCGGCCGGTCGTCGACGGCGGTGACGTCCGGCAGCGACACCTCGTTGGCCTGGAGCTGCATCGTGTCGTCGCGGCGGCGCACCCGCCCGCGCACGGTCAGCACCGCGTCCTCGACCAGCGACGTGGTGTAGGCCAGGTACGTCTCGCCGAAGAACAGCACCTCGATCGAGCCGTCAAGGTCCTCCAGGGTCAGCGAGGCCCACGGGTTCCCGTTCTTGCTCATCCGGCGCTGCAGGTTCGTGACCAGCCCGCACACGGTCACCGTCGAGCCCTCGGCCCGGGTCTCGTCGCCGGTGAGTGTGGCCAGCGAGCAGTCCGCTGCCTGGGCGAGCACGTGCTCGAGCCCGGACAGAGGGTGGTCGGACACGTACAGCCCGAGCATCTCCCGCTCGAAGGCCAGCCGCTGCTTCTTGTCCCAGTCCGGTACGTCGGGCACGACCACGGAGAACCCGACCTCGTCGCTCTCGTCGCCCAGGTCCGCGAACAGGTCGAACTGGCCCTCGGCCTCCTTGCGCTTGACACCGATCACCGCGTCGACCGCCTGCTCGTGCACCAGGAGCAGCGCGCGGCGACCGTGCCCGAGCGAGTCGAACGCGCCGGCCTTGATGAGCGACTCGACCGTGCGCTTGTTGCACACCACGGCCGGCACCTTGTCCAGGAAGTCGGTGAACGAGGTGAACGCTCCCTTCGCCTCGCGGGTGCGCACGATCGCCTCGACGACGTTCGCGCCGACGTTGCGCACCGCGGTGAGGCCGAACCGGATGTCGGCGCCGACGGCGGTGAAGTTCGCCGACGAGGAGTTCACGTCCGGCGGGCAGCACGGTGATGCCCATGTGGCGGCACTCGGACAGGTACAGGGCGGACTTGTCCTTGTCGTCGCGCACCGACGTGAGCAGGCCGGCCATGTACTCGGTCGGGTAGTTCGCCTTGAGGAACGCGGTCCAGTAGGAGACCACGCCGTAGGCCGCCGAGTGCGCCTTGTTGAACGCGTAGCCGGCGAACGGCACGAGGACGTCCCACACCGCCTGGATCGCGGCGTCGGAGTAGCCGCGCTCCTGCATGCCGGCCTCGAACGGGACGAACTCCTTGTCGAGGATCTCCTTCTTCTTCTTGCCCATCGCGCGGCGCAGCAGGTCCGCCTGCCCGAGCGAGTAGCCCGCGAGGATCTGGGCGGCCTTCTGGACCTGCTCCTGGTAGACGACCAGGCCGTGCGTCTCGTCGAGCACCTCGGCGAGCGGCTCGACGAGCTCGGGGTGGATCGGCTCGACCTTCTGCAGGCCGTTCTTGCGCAACGCGTAGTTGGTGTGCGAGTTCATGCCCATCGGCCCGGGCCGGTACAGCGCGATGACCGCCGAGATGTCGTCGAAGTTGTCCGGGCGCATCTGGCGCAGGAGCGCGCGCATCGGCCCGCCGTCGAGCTGGAACACGCCGAGCGTGTCGCCGCGACCGAGCAGCTCGTAGGTCGGCCGGTCGTCCAGCGGGACGTCCTCGATCACGAGCTGGCCCTTGCCGTTGGCCCGGATGTTGTCCAACGCGTCGTCGAGGATCGTCAGGTTGCGCAGCCCGAGGAAGTCCATCTTGATCAGCCCGAGCGCCTCGGCGCCCGGCTGGTCGAACTGCGTGATGATCGCGCCGTCCTGGGGGCGCTTCATGATCGGGATGATGTCGATCAGCGGCTCGCTCGACATGATCACGCCGGCGGCGTGCACCCCCCACTGTCGCTTGAGCCCCTCCAGGCCGCGCGCGGTGTCGAGCACCTTCTGGGCATCCGGGTCCGCGGCGACGACCTGCCGGAACTCCTCGGCCTCGGCGTATCGCTCGTGCGACGGGTCGTACATGCCGGCCAGCGGGATGTCCTTGCCCATCACCGGCGGCGGCATCGCCTTCGTGAGCTTCTCCCCCATCGCGAACGGGTAGCCGAGCACCCGTGAGGAGTCCTTGAGGGCCTGCTTGGCCTTGATCGTGCCGTAGGTGACGATCTGCGCGACGCGGTCCTCGCCGTACTTGTCGGTGACGTACCTGATGACCTCACCGCGTCGGCGCTCGTCGAAGTCCACGTCGACGTCCGGCCAGGACACCCGTTCGGGGTTGAGGAACCGCTCGAAGATCAGGCCGTGCTTGAGCGGGTCCAGCTCGGTGATGCCCATCGCGTAGGCGACCATCGACCCGGCCGCCGAACCCCGGCCCGGGCCGACCCGGATGCCTTGGGACTTGGCCCAGTTGATGAAGTCCGCGACCACCAGGAAGTACCCGGCGAAGCCGAGCTGGGTGATGACGTCGGTCTCGTAGCCGGCCTGCCTGCGCACGTCGTCGGGGATCCCCGACGGGTAGCGGCGACGCAACCCCGTCTCGATCTCCTTGACGAACCAGGACTGCTCGTCCTCGCCGACCGGCACCGGGAACTTGGGCATGTAGTTCGCGGAGGTGTTGAACGTGGTGTCGCAGCGCTCGGCGATGAGCAGCGTGTTGTCGGCCGCCTCGGGGTGCTCGCGCCACAGGTCGCGCATCTCCCGGGCGGTCCACAGGTAGAACTTGTCGGTCGAGAACGCGAACCGGGTGCCGCCCTGGTCGGAGGTGGGCTCCAGCAGAGTCGAGCCCGACTGGACGGCCAGCAGCGCCTCGTGCGCGTGCGCGTCCTCCTTGCGGGTGTAGTGCGAGTCGTTGGTCGCCACCAGCGGGGCGCCGATGTGCTCGGCCAGGCGCAGCAGGTCCGGCAGGACGCGACGTTCGATCTCGATGTCGTGGTCCATGAGCTCCACGAAGAAGCTCTCCTTGCCGAAGATGTCCTGCAGCTCGCCGGCGGTGCGCACCGCCTCGTCCCACTGCCCCAGCCGCAGCCGGGTCTGGATCTCGCCGGACGCGCAGCCGCTGAACGCGATGAGGCCGTCGTGATACTTCGAGAGCAGCTCGCGGTCCATCCGGGGCCACTTGCCCATCTGGCCCTCGAGCGAGGCCAGCGAGCCCATCCGGAACAGGTTGTGCATCCCGGCGGTCGTCTCCGAGACGATCGTCAGGTGCGTGTAGGCGCCGCGCGCGGACACGTCGTCACCGTTCTGGCTGTCGTCCCCCCAGCGGACCCGCGACTGGTCGAAGCGGCTCGTCCCCGGCGTGAGGTACGCCTCGACGCCGATGATCGGCTTGATCCCGTGCTTCTGGGCCCGCTGCCAGAAGTCGAACGCCCCGAACAGGTAGCCATGGTCCGTGATCGCCATGGCCTTCTGGCCCAGCTCCTCGGCGTAGCCGAGGAGCTCCTCGACGCGCGCGGCACCGTCGAGCATCGAGTAGTCGGTGTGCACGTGCAGGTGGGCGAAGTCCTGGCCCAGAACCCAACCAGGATCACCGACCGACATGCCCGCCATCCTAGGTTGCGCCACCCACGTGCCCGACGCGCGCGCGGGCGTTTCGCCGCGGCCGGCACGCGCCGGCCCGACGAGCTATGACGAAGGTCACTGCGGCGCGTCCGACGACCCGTCACGCAGCAACGCCCAGGCCCGGGCCAGGTCCTGCGGGGGGTCGCTGGACAGCTCGAGCCACTCGCCGGTCGCTGGGTGGTCGAACCCGAGGCGACCGGCGTGCAGCCACTGACGGGTCAGGCCGAGCGCAGCGGCCAGCGCCGGGTCGGCGCCGTAGGTCAGGTCACCGACGCACGGGTGGTGCACCGCCGCCATGTGCACCCGGATCTGGTGGGTCCGGCCGGTCTCGAGGTGCACCTCGACCAGCGACGCCTTGGGGACCATCTCAAGCACCTCGTAGTGCGTCACCGAAGGCTTGCCGGACGCCACGACGGCGAACTTCCAGTCGTCGCGGGGATGGCGACCGATCGGGGCGTCGATGGTGCCGGAGGTCGGCTCGGGATGGCCCTGGACCACCGCGTGGTAGACCTTCTCGACCGTGCGCTCCTTGAACGCGCGCTTGAGCACCGTGTACGCACGCTCGCTCTTGGCGACCACCATGAGCCCCGACGTGCCCACGTCCAGGCGGTGCACGACACCCTGGCGCTCGGCCGCCCCGGACGTGGCGACCCGGTGCCCGGTCGCGGCGAGCGCGCCGACCACCGTCGGACCGGCCCAGCCCGGGGACGGGTGGGCGGCGACGCCCACCGGCTTGTCGATCACCACGATGTCGTCGTCCTCATGGACGATGCGCATCCCGGGAACCGGCTCGGGCGGTGCGACCGGGCGGGCCGGGCCGTCGAGCGCCTCGACGTCCACCTCGAGCCAGGACCCGGCGACCAACCGGTCGGACTTCCCGGCCGGTCGACCGTCGAGCCGGACCGCACCGGCCTCGGCCAGGTCCGCCACCCGAGTGCGTGAGACGCCGAGCAGCCGCGCCAGGCCCGCGTCGACCCGCTCGCCGGCCAGACCTTCCGGGACGGGCAGGCTCCGGGTGGTCACGGGGTGGGCGGAGCGGGCTCGGCGCCCTCGGCCGGTTCTGCGCCCTGGGGCCGGGGGGCGTCCGGGCGCAGCTCGCGGTCGTCGAGCCGGTGGGCGTCCTCGAGCCGGTCAGCGTCCTCGGCCTGGTCCGCGCCCTGACCGGACTCGGCGTCCTCGGTTCCGGTCCGGCGCCCGTCGATGCCGATCCCGATCATCGTCAACAGCACGATCATCACGGCCGCCGCCACGATCGCGATGTCCGCCACGTTGCCGATGAACCAGTCCCCGTAGGCGATGAAGTCGACCACGTGGCCCACCCCGAAGCCCGGGGGACGGACCAGCCGGTCGACGAGGTTGCCCACCGCACCGCCGAGCAGCAGGCCCAGGGCGAGCGCCCAGGCGCGCGACCCCAGCCGGTCGGCCACCCGCACGATGACGACGCTCACCCCGACTGCGGCGACGGTGAACACCCACGTCATCCCGGAGGCCAGGCTCAGCGCGGCGCCGGGGTTGCGCATCAGCTGCAGGCCCAGCAGGTCGCCGACCAGCGGGGTCCGCTCGCCCTCGGTCAGGTGCGCCAGTGCCAGCGCCTTGGTGACCTGGTCCAGCGCGAGGACGGTGACCGCCACCGCGGCCAGCGCGGCCACCAGGTGACGACGGCGGGGCACGGTCAGCGACGCTCCTGCTTGGCCTTGCACGCGACGCACAGCGACGCGCGCGGGAAGGCCTGCACGCGGGCCTTGCCGATCGGCCCGCCGCACGACTCGCACGTCCCGAACCCGGCCTGGCCGACCCGTTCGAGGGCGCGCCGGTTCTGGTCCAGCAGGTCCTTGGTGTTGTTGAGCATCGTCAGCTCCTGCTCGCGCTCGAGCGCGGAGCTGCCGGAGTCCGCCTGGTCGTCGCCGGCGCCGTCGCCGGAGTAGCGCAGCAGGCTGGTCAGCTCGGCGTCGGCCTCGGACAGCTCGACCTCGAGCCGCGAGATCTCGGCGGTGAGCTCATCGGCCACCGCCTCGACCTCGTCGACGGTCCACGGCTCCTCACCGTCGCGCACGAGGAAGGTCTCCACGAGACCCGTGAGGTCCGTGCGTGACGGGCGGGCGCGTCCGGAGGCGCTCACCGGGTCCTGGATGGCCATCTCTCTCCCTGCTGACGAGGCGTCCCGTGAGAGTAGACCCCCCGGGCATGACGCACAACGCACCGCGCCGGTCACCCCGGCGCGGTGCGTCGTGAGGGCTGCTTCAGCCGCCGAGCTGCACGTCCCCGGTGCGCGGGGACACCGAGGCCCCGCGCGACTCGAGGTCGCCGAGCAGGTTCTCGAGGTAGCTCTTCAGGCGGGTGCGGTAGTCGCGCTCGAAGACCCGGAGCTCGTCGATCTTGCGCTCCAGGAGGCTCCGCTCCTGCTCGAGCTGGGCGAGGGTCCGGTTCGAGGTCTCCTCGGCCTCGCGAACGATCCGCTGCGCCTGGGACTTCGCGTCGCCGATGATCCGATCGCCCTCCTCCTGGCCCGACCGCACGTAGTCGTCGTGCAGCTTCTGGGCCAGCTGGAGCATGCCGGTGGCGGACTCGGGCTCACTGAGGTGGGCCGTCGCGGCGGCTGCGGGCATCACGGGCGCGGGGGCCGGGGCCGGCTCCGGCTCGGGGATCGGCTCGGGCTCCGGCTGCGCGACGGGCTCCGGCTCGGGAGCAGGCGCGACGGCCTCGGCGTCGGCGGCGAACGGGGCCGCTCCGCCGCGGCTCAGCTCGGCGATCCGACGCTCGGCCGCGGCGAGCTTGGCCTTGAGATCGTCGTTCTCGGCGGACACGGCCCGCAGGGTGTTGACCACCTCGTCCAGGAAGTCGTCGACCTCGTCCTGGTCGTACCCCTCACGGAACTTCGTCGCCTGGAACTTCTTGTTCAGGACGTCGTCTGCGGTGAGCAGAGCCATCGTGTCACCTCGGTTTGTCGTGCGGGCAGACCTGGCAGTGCGCCGACCGCCAAGGCCACCGTAGCGGACTTCGCGCGCGACGCGCCTGCTCCTCGCCGTTGGGCGTGGCGCGGCTCAGGCGGCCAGGTTCCCGAAGACCGAGAGCAGGACCGCGCAGGCCAGCATCACGAGCAGGAACGCCAGGTCCAGCCGGACCTGCCCCAGGGTCAGCGGGGGCACCACCTTGCGCACCGCCCGCAGCGGAGGGTCGGTGATCGTGTACGTCACCTCGGCCACCACCAGGGCCGCACCGCGCGGGCGCCAGTCGCGCGCGAACACCTGCACCCAGTCCAGCACCAGGCGGACGAACATCAGCAGGAAGTAGGCCAGGACGACGTAGTACAGGACTGCCCAGAGGATGGTGATGGCGGCACCTCAGCTCTGGTTGTAGAACCCGGCGGGCTCGCCCGCCCCGTCCTCACCGGCGATCTCCACGTGCTCGGGAGACAGCAGGAACACCCGGGAGGTGACCCGTTCGATGGCACCGTGCAGGCCGAAGATCAGGCCCGCCGAGAAGTCGACGAGACGCTTGGCGTCGGCGTCGGTCATCTCGGACAGGTTCATGATCACCGGTGTGCCCGCCCGGAAGGCCTCGCCGATCGCACGGGCGTCGTTGTAGGAGCGCGGGTGGATCGTGGTGATCCTGCGCAGGTCACCGCCGCTCGGCACGGGGCGTGGCGTGGGCCGGTGCAACGGCGTGACGTCCGCGTGGTGGGTCTCCTCGGGCTCGAAGTACTCCTCGACGTACTCGTCGCCGGCCTGGTGCTCGTCCTCGGCGAGGCCCAGGTACAGCATGGTCTTGCGCAGCGCTCCGGCCATGGCGGCCTCCACCTTCCTCCGACCCGTCACAGGCTGGTGCTCGTCCGTCGGACGGACTCCGGACCTTCCTCACGGTAATCGAGCAGTCGCGTCGCGCCCCGCCGACACGCCCGGCCACGGCGAGGTGCTTGCACATCGGGGCGTGGGCGGCTCAGGCCAGCCGCACGATGCCAGCACTCCGCCCGGCCGGCCGGCCGTCGCGCAGCCCGCGGTGCGAGAAGAACCGGAGGTCGGTGCGGGTGCACAGCCCCAGGCCCTCGACCCGGACCCCGAGCTCGACGAGCTGGCGGGTCACCGCGCGCGGCAGGTCCAGCGCCGGAGTGCCCCACGAGGTGGTCGACGCCGTACCGGGGACCTGCGCGTCGACGTCGTCGCGCATCGCGGGCGGCACCTCGTAGCAGGAGCCGCAGATCGCCGGGCCGACCACCGCCTGCAGCATCTGCGCGCCCGCCCGCCGCAGCTCGCCGACGGCAGCGGGGACGACGCCCGCGACCAGTCCCGCCCGGCCGGCATGGATCGTCCCGACCACGAGGGCCGTCGGATCGGCGATCAGCACGGGCACGCAGTCGGCCACCAGGACCGCGAGCCCGACCTGCGTGGCGACCATCGCGTCGCAGGCCGCGACATCGTCGCCGGCGGTGGCGGCCAGGTGGACGGTCGCGCCGTGCACCTGACGGCCCCACGCGACGGGTCCGCCGACCCAGTGCTCAGCGGCTCGCCGCCGCCCGGCGACCGCGCCGGGCTCGTCGCCGACAGCCAGGCTCAGGTTGCCCGCTGCGACGGTCGAGAACCCCGCGCGGACGCCGGGCCCGAGGTCGACCTCGAGCCACGGCCCGAGCGTCACTGCGGGTGCTTGAGGAAGTCCGGCAGGTCCAGGTCGTCCGTGGCGCGGCGTGGGCGGTCCTCGAAGACCCGCGGCACCTCGACGCCGCCCTGACCGCCCTCCTCGCTCAGGAACGCGGGCACGTCGCGCTCCTCGGGCTGCTGCTCGCCGGGGACCTGCGGACGAGGGACCTCGTGCTCGGGCGCGGGCTGGGCGGCCGCCGGCTCGGGCTCGGGCTCCGGCTCGACCACCACGGGGGTGCGCGGCGGGCTGACCTGGCCCAGGGCGCGCGAGTCCTTGCGCACCGTGGGCGACCCGGAGTCGAAGCCCGCGGCGATCACGGTGACCCGTACCTCGTCGCCGAGCGCGTCGTCGATGACCGCGCCGAAGATGATGTTCGCCTCGGGGTGCGCGGCCTCCTGCACGAGGCGCGCCGCCTCGTTGATCTCGAAGAGACCCAGGTCGGAGCCGCCCTGGATGGACAGCAGCACGCCGTGCGCCCCGTCGATGCTCGCCTCGAGCAGCGGAGAGGAGATCGCGAGCTCCGCGGCCTGGACCGCGCGGTCGTCCCCGCGCGCCGAGCCGATGCCCATCAGCGCCGAGCCCGCGCCCTGCATGACGGACTTGACGTCGGCGAAGTCGAGGTTGATCAGACCCGGCGTGGTGATCAGGTCGGTGATGCCCTGGACACCGGACAGCAGCACCTGGTCGGCCGAGCGGAACGCGTCCAGCACGGACACCGACCGGTCGGAGATCGACAGCAGCCGGTCGTTGGGGATGACGATCAGGGTGTCGACCTCGGAGCGCAGGCCGTCGATCCCGGTCTCGGCCTGCACCGAGCGCCGCCGGCCTTCGAACGTGAACGGGCGGGTCACCACACCGATGGTCAGGGCGCCGAGCGACCGGGCGATCCGCGCCACGACTGGCGCGCCACCGGTGCCCGTGCCGCCGCCCTCGCCTGCCGTGACGAAGACCATGTCCGCACCGCGGAGCACGTCCTCGATCTCCTCGGTGTGGTCCTCGGCGGCACGCTTGCCGACCTCGGGGTCCGCGCCGGCACCCAGACCACGGGTGAGCTCACGACCGACGTCGAGCTTGACGTCGGCATCGGACATCAGCAACGCCTGCGCGTCGGTGTTGATCGCGATGAACTCGACACCCTTGAGTCCGACCTCGATCATCCGGTTGACGGCGTTGACGCCGCCGCCGCCGATCCCGACCACCTTGATGACGGCCAGGTAGTTCTGGGGAGCTGCCACGGCGTGTCCTCCGAGTCTCACGTTCAGGTTGAACGTTAGAGTTATGTCATCTGCTGTCGACAGTGACGCTAGGTCGCGGGTGGCCGCCCGGCAATCACCGCGAGCGCGTGTCGCCCGACCTTCGCCGATTACGCGTGCCCTCGCGGCGCCGGTCAGGACCGGGTGATCGGCAGGGTCGGCGCGGAGACGTCGTAGACCTTGACACCCGCCGCCTCCCTCGAGGCCCGCAGGGTCCGCACGACCGCCGCCTTCAGGGCCGACTGGTCCGCACTCCCCCACTCCACCGTCGTGCCGTCGGACAAGGACAGCCGGACCGCGTCCCGGTTCGCCGCCGAGGCTCCCACGACGTCCGTGGCCAGGTCGGCCGGCAGCTGCTGGAGCACGAGCAGCACGGCTGTCATCGCCGCAGGGTCGTCCAGCGGGACCGTCACCACCGGCAGGTCCTGCGGCGCCCCGTCGCTGCGGCCGACCCGCACCCCCTCGGCGTCCAGCAGCACGTAGCCACCATCCTCGGGCACCGCCGCGACCGGGTCGCGCGCGACCACGGTGACGAGCACCCCGTGCGGCCACGACCGGGTGACCGAGGCCGCCCGCACTCCGGGCACGTCGAGCACCTCACGCCGGACCCCAACGGTGTCCAGCCTGGGCAGCGGGGTACCGCCCAGGTCCGTCAGGATCGTGGTCACCGCAGCGACGTCGACCACCGCCCGGTCGCCCTCGACCCGTACGGTCACCTCGTCGGCCTGCAGGGCGAGGACCGGCGAGACCAGCAGCAGCCAGGCGAGAGCCGCGACGACAACACCGGCGGCCGACCAGGCCAGCACCCGGTCGCGCAGGATGCGCCGCCGCATCCGGACCCGCTCGGCGAAGCGGGCCGCCGAGCCGGTCGACACCACGGCCGGCCGGCGGGGCTGCCAGCGCGGCGCCCGGGGCACGGCCACCTTCGTGCCGGTCGCGCGCTCCGGTGCGGGCGTCCCCGCACGCCCCGCGGGTGGTGTCCGCGACGGACGTGCGGCGGGCGGGCGCGGCGCGGGTGCGCGTGCCGGGATGACGGGCGGCGCCGGCACCCGAGGACGCGGCGGCGGCCTCATGCGCCGGTCCCCTCGCGCGCAGCGAGGTCGGCCAGCACGACCGGGGCCAGGTCGGTGACGTCCCCCGCACCGACGGTGAGCAGCAGGTCACCGGGCCGGGCGAGCGCTGCGACGGCGTGCGCCGCGTCGGTGCGGTCGGCCACGAACCGGCCGGCGCCGGCCATCCGGTCGGTGATCAGGGCGCCGGTGATCGAGGGGTCCGGGTCCTCGCGCGCCGCGTACACGTCCGTCACCACGACCTCGTCGGCCAGGGCCAGTGCCCGCGCGAACCTCTCGGCGAACGTCGCGGTCCGGGAGAACAGGTGCGGCTGGAAGAGCACCAGGACGCGGCCCCGCCCGGCGACGGCGCGCGCGGCGTGCAGGAGGGCGGCGACCTCGGTCGGGTGATGGGCGTAGTCGTCCACCACCCGCACGCCTGCCGCCGTGCCGCGGTCCTCGAAGCGGCGGCCGGTGCCGGTGAACGCGGCCAGTCCGGCCACGGCCGTGTCGGCGTCGACCTCCAGGAGCCGAGCGACGGACCATGCGGCCGCGGCGTTCATGGCGTTGTGGGCTCCGGGCACCGCCAGCGTGACCGGCACCGCCGGTCGGCCCCGCTCGGTGAAGGTGGTCGTGCCTCCGGCGCCGGACGCGGTCCATGGCCCCACGAGCACGTCGGCGTCCTCGCCGGTCCCGTAGCGCAGCACCCGCGTCCCCCGGGACTGCGCGGCGCTCGCCAGGCGCGCCGCACCTGGGTCATCCGCGCACAGCACGAGCGTGCCGGTGACACGCCCGGCGAAGTCCACGAACGCCTGCTCGAACGCCTCGCGGCTGCCGTAGTGGTCCAGGTGATCCGGCTCGACGTTGGTGACCACGGAGATCTCGGGCCGGTAGACCAGGAACGACCCGTCCGACTCGTCGGCCTCGACCACCATGACATCGCCCGCGCCCGCGTGCGCCCCGCCCACCGGGTCCGCTTCGCCCGCACCCGTGCGGCGTACCGTGCCGCCGATCGCCCACGAGGGGTCCAGCCCGGCGTGCGCCAGCACGACGGCGACCATCGCCGACGTCGTGGTCTTGCCGTGCGCGCCGGCGACCGCGACCCCGCGCCGCCCACCCATCAGGGCGGCCAGCGCGGCGGAGCGGTGCAGCACGGGCACACCCAGCTCCCGCGCCCGCACGAGCTCGGGGTTGGTCGCCCGGATCGCGCTGGACACCACGAGCGTGCCGGCCCCGTCGACCAGCGACGCGTCGTGACCGTGGTGCGCGGCCACGCCCGCGGCGCGGACCGCGTCGAGCCCACCCGCACCGGCGTCCGATCCGGACACCTCCAGCCCGCGCGCCACCAGCAGGGCGGCGATCGCGGACATGCCCGCTCCGCCCACCCCGACGAGGTGGACCCGGCCACGCCCGGAGATCGCCGCGAGGTCGTCGCTCACCGGCGCTCCCCCGCGGCGGCCAGCACCAGGTCGGCGACCCGCGACGCGCCGTCGGCCGCACCGACCGAACGTGCGCCCGCGCGCATCGCCGCCAGCCGGTCCGCGTCGCCGAGGAGTGGCACGACGTTCTCGCGCAGCCACGCCGGCGTCAGGTCCGCGTCGGCCACCAGCAGGCCTCCGCCGGCGGCCACCACCGGCGCGGCGTTCAGCCGCTGCTCGCCGTTGCCCACCGGCAGGGGCACGAACACCGAGGGAACTCCGGCGGCGGCCAGCTCCATCACCGTGCCGGCACCGGCGCGGCACACCGCGAGGTCGGCCACGGCCAGGCCGTCCTGCATGGTGTCGAGGTACTCCAGGACGTGGTAGCGCACGGCGCCGGGCAGGCCGTCCACCGCGGCGTGAACGGGGTCGGCCTTGCCCGCGCCGGTCAGGTGCAGCACCTGCGCCCCGGCGGCCAGCAGGTCCGCCGCGGCGCCCGCGAGCGCCCGGTTGAGGCTCACCGCGCCCGACGAGGCGCCGGTGACCAGCAGCGTGGGCAGGTCGGGGTCGAGCCCGAGGGCCTGCGCGGCCCGCGTCCGCGCCCCGGCCGGGTCGGTGACCAGGGCCTCGACCAGCGCGGCGATCTCCGGTCGCAGCGGCAGCCCGGTGATCTGCGCGCCGCGCAGCGGCGTGCCGGGGAACGTGACGGCGACGGTCCGGGCCCACCGGGCCCCGAGCCGGTTGGCCAGCCCGGGCCGTGCGTTCTGCTCGTGGATCACCACCGGCACGCCGGCCCGTCGCGCCGCGAGGTACGCCGGCGTCGACACGTAGCCACCGAAGCCGACCACCACGTCCACGCCGCGCTCGGCGATCACGTCGGCCACCGCACGCACGGCCGCCCGCAGCCGCCCGGGCAGCCGGAACCAGTCGGGCGTGGGCCGCCTCGGCAGCGGCACCCGCGGGATCTCGACGAGCGGGTAGCCCCGCTCCGGCACCAGTCGGGTCTCCAGGCCGGTCGCGGTCCCGAGCACGACGACGCCGGTCGACCGGTCCCGACGGCGCAGCTCGTCGGCCACGGCCAGCAAGGGGTTGACGTGGCCCGCCGTGCCGCCGCCGGCCATCAGCACCTCAACCACGGCCACCGCCCCTCGGTCTCGGGGTCGCTCCCCCGCGGCCGATCACGGCGAGCGAGCGCTGCACCGCCCCGGGCCTGGCCCGCAGAGCCTCGGGCGCACCGGGCTCGCTGCGTGCGAACGACACGACGACGCCGAGCGCCACGAGCGTGGTGATCAGCGCCGAGCCCCCGGCGGAGACCAGCGGCAGCGGGAGACCCACCACCGGGAGGAGCCCGATCACCACGGCGATGTTGACCAGCGCCTGACCCAGGACCCACGCCGCGATCCCCGCGGTCGCGATCTGCACGAACGGGTCGGCGTGCCGGCGGATCACACGCACCATCGCCACCGCGAGGATGGCGAACAGCACGAGCACGAGCACGGTGCCGAGCAGCCCGAGCTCCTCGCCGATGATGGCGAAGATGAAGTCGTTGTGGCCCTCCGGAAGCCCGGACCACTTCTGCCGGCTCTGCCCCAGGCCCTCGCCGGTGAGGCCGCCCGACGCCAACGCGTACAGGCCTCTGGTGGTCTGGTAGCACTCCTTCTTGGGATCGCAGTCCGGGGAGAAGAACGCAGTGATCCGCTTCACCCGGCTGTCGGTCGACTGCGCCAGGTTCACGACCACGACCGCCGCGAGCACGCCGGCGACCGCGAACATCCGCAGCGGTACCCCGGCGATGAACATCGCGCCGGCCACCAGGACGAGCATGATCAGCGCGGTTCCGAGGTCGTCGCCGAGCAGCACGAGCCCGATGACACCCATGGCCACCACCAGGCCGGGCACGAGCGACGTGCAGCCACCGGTGCAGCAGGGCGCGCTTGGTGGCCAGCACGCTGGCCAGCCACACCACGAGCGCGAGCTTGAGGACCTCCGACGGCTGCATGGTGAACGAGCCGATGCCGATCCAGTTCCGGTTGCCGTTCCGCTCGATGCCGAGCGGGGTGAACACGAGCAGCTGGAGGACCACCGCGGCCGCCAGCGCCGGCCAGGCGATCACCCTGTAGAACCGCACCGGGAGCCGGCTCGCCAGCCAGGCGATCGGGAGCCCGATGAGGGCGAACTGAGCCTGGTCGAGGAACACCGAGTACGGCGTCGCTCCTTTGGAGGCGGTGAGCGAGTCGACCGTCGAGCTGGACAGCACCATCACCAGGCCGATGGACAGCAGCAGCCCGGTCGCGCCGATCAGCAGGTAGTAGCTCGTGACGGGCCCGTTCCAGGCACCCGGCTCGCGGGGCGAGACCTCCAGGTCCGGCCCGCGGGTGGCCGTCACGTGCCCGCGCGTGCCCCGACCGCCGCCGTGAACGCCTCACCACGCTGGGCGTAGGACACGAACTGGTCCATCGACGCGCAGGCGGGTGCGAGCAGCACGGTGTCGCCCGGCCGGGCCAGCCGACGGGCCGCGGTCACGGCACGGGACATCACCGTCCCAGTGTCCGTGGGATCGACCCGGTGGACCGGGATTGCCGGCGCGTGTCGGGCAAGTGCGTCCGCCAGTGGGGCCTGGTCCACGCCGATCAGCACGGCGGCCCGAAGCCGGTCCGCCCGGTCCCGCACGAGCTCGTCGAACGCGGCGCCCTTGGCCAGGCCGCCCGCGATCCACACCACGCTGCCCGGGGCGAAGCGCGACCAGCGATGCCGCGGCAGCGTGCGCGTTGGTCGCCTTCGAGTCGTCGACGTACGCGACCCCGCCGGAGATCGCTACGAGCTCGACGCGGTGCGCGCCGGGCCGGTAGGCGCGCAACCCGTCGCGGACGGCCTCGGCCGGCACGCCGTGTGCCCGGCCCAGGGCAGCCGCGGCCAACGCGTTGCTCACCACGTGGGGCGCGAGGCGCCCGTCCGGTCCGGCGAGGTGCGCCAGGTCGTCGAACGTGCCGAGCTCCGCGGCGCTCGCACGACGCGTCGGGTGGTCGGCGGGCAGGTGGAACGCGCGGTCCACCAGCACGCCGTCCACCACGCCCAGCTGCCCGGGGCCCGGCGCACCGAGCGTGACCCCGACGGCCCGGGCGCCCTCGGCGACGTCGGCCCGGCGCACCAGGGACTCCAGCAGCGGGTCGGCGGTGTCGTACACGCACGCGACCTGCGCGCCGCGGTAGATCCGGGCCTTGGCCGCCGCGTACTGCTCGAACGACCCGTGCCAGTCCAGATGGTCCGGCGCGACGTTGAGGATCGCCGCGGCCCGCGCGGTCATCGAGTGCGTGAAGTGCAGCTGGAAGCTGGAGAGCTCCACGGCGAGCGCGTCGTGGGCCGGATCGAGGGCCGCCTCGACGACCGGCGTGCCCACGTTGCCGACCGCCGGCAGGTCGAGCCCGGCAGCCGTACCGATCGACGCCAGCATGCCGACCGTCGTCGTCTTGCCGTTGGTTCCGGTCACCGCGAGCCACGGGGCGGGGCCGTCACCGCGCGCCCGGTCGACGCGCAGCCGCCAGGCCAGCTCCACCTCGCTCCAGACCGCGAGGCCCCGCTCGGCGGCGGCGACGAGCACCGGCGACGTCGGCCGCCACCCCGGGGAGGCGACCACCAGGTCGACCCCGTCGAGGTCGACGGCCGCCTGGTCGTGCAGGTCGGCGTCGTCGGCGGCGTCGTCGATCGTGGTGACCGACGCGTCGCCGGCGCGCAGGGCCGCCGTGGCCGCGCGCCCGGTGACCCCGAGCCCGGCGACCAGCACGCGCAGCCCGCGCAGGTCCCGCACCCGGCTGGACGGGAGTGCGTCGGTCACTAGCCCGACACCCACTCGGCGTAGAACACCCCGACCCCGAGCGCGACGAACAACCCGGCGATCAGCCAGAACCTGATGACGATCGTCACCTCACCCCAGCCGGACAGCTCGAAGTGATGGTGCAACGGCGCCATCTTGAAGACCCGTTTGCCGGTGAGCTTGAAGAACCCGATCTGGATGACGTCGCTGAGCACGATGAGCACGAACATCCCCCCGATGATCGCGCCGAGGATCTCGGTGCGGCTCAGGATCGTCAGCGCGGCCAGGGCGCCGCCCAGCGCGAGCGACCCGGTGTCGCCCATGAAGATCCGCGCGGGCGAGGCGTTCCACCACAGGAACCCGAAGAGCGCGCCGGTGATCGCGGCGGCGACGATCGCCAGGTCGAGCGGGTCCCGCGTCTCGTAGCAGCGCGGCCCGGCGGTGAGGAGGTTCTGGCAGGACTGGTTGTTCTGCCAGATGCCCACCACGACGTAGGCGCCGAACACGATCAGCGACACGCCCGTGGCCAGGCCGTCGAGCCCGTCGGTGAGGTTGACCGCGTTCGACCAGGCGGTGATGAGGAAGTTCGCCCAGATGACGAAGAGGATCAGGCCCACGGTCGCACCCTTGAAGGCCAGGTCCATGTTCGTGTCCCGGATGAACGAGATCTGCGTCGAGGCGGGCGTCCGGAAGTGCTGGTTGGGGAACTGCAGCGCGAGCACCGAGAACGCGACGCCGACGAGCCCCTGGCCGACGATCTTCCACCCGGCCCGCAGCCCCAGGCTGCGCTGCCGGGAGATCTTGATGTAGTCGTCGAGGAAGCCGACCACGCCCAGGCCCGTCATGAGGAACAGGGCGAGGATGGCCGATGTCGTCGGCGCCGAACCCGTGACGATCTTCGAGCCGAAATAGCCGAGCAGGCGTCGCGGCGATGATGACGACGCCGCCCATCGTGGGCGTGCCGCGCTTGGTGAAGTGCGCCGTCGGCCCGTCCTGACGGATGAACTGCCCGTACTGCCGGCGTACCAGCCACCGGATGAACAACGGCGTTCCGAACAGCGCGACCACCATCGCCAGCCCGCCGGAGATCAGCAGCGCTCTCACGGGTGGACCACCCCCGCCCGCAGGTCCGCGGCCAACGACGCGAGCTCCGGGCCCGCGCCCGCGACGAGCACGACGTCGCCCTCGAGCAGCTCGTCGGCGAGCCACTCGCGCGCGTCGGCCACGTCCTCGACGTGCACGGACTCGGCGTCCCAGGAACCCTCCTGGTACGCGCCGGTGTAGACGGCCCGTGCAGGGCGGCCGACGGCCGCCAGCCGCTGGACATCCAGGCGGACCGCGAGCCTGCCCAGGGCATCGAGCTCGACGACGCTCGCCGGCCCGGACGGCGTCCCGACCACGGCGACCCGACGCCGGTGCACGGCCGTGCGCCGCAGGGCGCGGACCGCCGCGACCAGGTCCGACATCGTGGGCTCACCGGTGACGTCCAGGACGGTGAGCGGGCCTGCCTCGACCGGGCCGTCCGCCGGCCGGTCTGCCGGGGTGCCCGCAACCAGCAGCTCGGCCGGGTCGACCGGGCCGCGGCGCCCCTCGGCGTGCACGGCGCGGTAGACGTCGCGGTCGTTGTAGCGATGGAACACCCCGGCGATCTCCTGGGTCGGCTCGTGCCCCTTGCCGGTGACGATCACGGTGTCCCGCGGTCCGGCCAGCAGGGTCCCGACCCGCAGCGCCGCGGCGCGGGGCGCGACCTCGTAGACCTCGCGCAGGTCGGGCCGGAGCTCGCGCGCGCCGGCCAGGATCGCCTCGCGGATCGTCTCCGGCGGCTCGGAACGCGGGTTCTCGTCGGTGACCACCACGACGTCGGCCAGCTGGGCAGCGATCCGGCCCATGATCGGTCGCTTGCCGCGGTCCCGGTCGCCGTCCGAGCCGAGCACGATCACGAGCCGGCCGGGGGTGATCGGGCGCACCGCCTCGAGGGCCAGCACGAGGGCGTCGGGCGTGTGCGCGTAGTCCACCAGGCACAGCGGCCAGCCGTCGGTGCGCTCGACGACGCGCTCCATGCGGCCGGGGATCGCCGTGGCGGCGCCGACCCCGGCGACCGCATCCGCCAGCGGCACGCCGGCACGGTGGGCCAGCACGATGGCGACCGCGGCGTTGGAGACGTTCACCAGGCCGGGAAGCGGGCTGGTCGCGGCGACGTCGACCCCGTCCGGGCCGGTGAGCCGGAACGACGAGCCGACGCCGTCCAGGCCGATGTCGGCCTCGTGCACCAGCCAGTCCGCGGTGGCCCGGCCCGCCGAGTCCTCGCGGGTCGCGACGGTGTCGACCGGGATCCTCGCCTCGGCCGCCAGCCGCACGCCCCACTCGTCGTCGACGCAGACCACGGCCCGGGCCGCGCGCTCGGGGGCGAACAACCTCGCCTTGTCGGCGAAGTAGCCCTCCATGTCCCCGTGGAAGTCCAGGTGGTCGCGCTGCAGGTTGGTGAACCCGGCGACGTCCACGCGCAGCCCCGACACCCGCTCCAGGGCCAGCGCGTGCGACGAGACCTCCATCGCGCAGGCGGTGACGCCGCGCTCGCGCATCATCGCGAACAGCGCGTGCAGCACGGGTGCCTCGACGGTGGTCCGCGGGCTCTCGATGGTCTCCTCGCCGACCCTGAGCTCGACCGTGCCGACCACTGCGGTCCGCTCGTGGTGACGGCGCAGCGCCGCCTCGACGAAGTAGGTGGTCGTGGTCTTGCCGTTGGTGCCCGTGACCCCGACGGTCGTGACCTCGGTCGCGGGCTCGTCGTAGAGCCAGGCCGCGAGCTCGCCGACCAGCCCGCGCAGCGGCCGGTCGGTGACCACGACCGGCACGTCCAGGCCCATGGCGAGGATCCGCGCCGCACCGTCGGCGTCGGTGAGTACGGCGACGGCCCCCGCCGCGACGGCCGCCGAGGCGTAGTCCGCGCCGTGCGCCCTGAGCCCCGGCAGCGCGGCGAACAGGTCGCCCGGCACCACGTCCGCCGAGCCGACCGCCATCCCGCGGACCTCGACGTCCGTCGTCGCGGCGCTCCCGACGCGCTCGGCGATCTCGGTCAGCCGGCGCGTCGGTCGTCCCACGGGACGCATCCGGCCTTGGGGGGACGTCACGGGGCGAATCTACCGGGCGCGGCGTCCGGGACCCGTTGTGGCATCGCGTCCACGTCCCCCGTCACTGCCAGGTGGTCGGGTACAGGTCGGCCGTCGTGCCGCTCGGCGGGATGCCCAGGTACTGCAGCGCGTACCCGGCGACCTCGCTGAACACCGGCGCGGCGGCCGTGCCGCCGTAGATCGAGGCCCGCGGGTGGTACAGGGTGACGTTGACCACGATCTTCGGGTCGTCGGCCGGGGCGATGCCGATGAACGAGGCCACCGTCTTGGTCTGGGTGCCCTCGAACGCCTGCGAGGTACCGGTCTTGCCGGCGATCCGGTAGCCGGGGACCTCGGCCTGCGCGCCCGTGCCGTCGGCCACGGCGCTCTCCATCATGCGCACCACGGTGTCGGCGGTCTCGGCCGAGACCACCCGGGTCGGGTTGTCGAGCTCGACCGGCTGCATGGTCCCGTCGACGTCCTCGACAGCCTTGACCAGGTGCGGCTGGACGCGCACGCCGTGGTTCGCCAGGGTGGCGAAGACCTGGGTGGCCTGCAGGGTGGTCACCGAGACGGCCTGACCGAACAGGACGGTGTACGGCGAGCGCCCGTCGCCGTTCCAGTCCTTCAGGGTGCGCAGCAGACCGGCGGACTCGCCCGGCAGGCCCGACCCGGTCGAGGTCCCGAAGCCGAACTTGGCGAGGTAGTCCAGGCGGGTCTGAACGGGGAGGTTCTGGCCGACCATCACGGTGCCGGCGTTGGAGGACTCGGCGAGGATCCCGGTCAAGGTGAGGTTCAGGGTGGGGTGTTCGTGGGAGTCGTGGAACACCTCCCCGTTGGGCACCTGGTAGGAGTAGGGCACGGTGAACTTCGACGTCGGCGTCGCGACCTTGTTCTCCAGGATCGCCGCCATGGTGATGACCTTGGCGGTCGATCCCGGCTCGTAGACCTTCGCCGCGGCGCGGCTCGGGTCGGCGTTGGCCGGGCTGTTCGGGTCGATCGAACCCGAGTCCGCGAGCGCGAGGATCTCGCCGGTCGGGGTGTAGACGACCTCGACGGTGCCCCACTCGGCGCCCATCTTCTTCACCTGGGCGTCGAGCGCGGACTGCGCCACGTACTGCAGGTCGCGGTCGATGGTCAGCTGGACGTCCCGCCCTGGGACCGCCGGGTCCACCTCGTCCGTGCCGCCCGGGATCCGCTGGCCCTTGGCGCCCTGCTCGTAGGTCTCCTTGCCCGGAGTGCCGGACAGCACCGAGTTGTACGTCTGCTCGAGGCCGGCCAAGCCCGTCCCGTCGGTGCCGACGAAGCCCAGCAGGCTCCCGGCTGTGGTCCCGGCCGGGTACACGCGCTCCGTGGTCCGCTCGCCCCAGATCCCGCCGATGCCGAGCGACATGACCTCGCGGTAGACGTCCGGCGCGACGTCCTTGGCCAGGTACACGAACGTGGTGTCACGCACCAGCAGGGCGCCCAGCTCGGGTGCGGACGCACCGAGCAGCGGGGCGAGCAGGGCCGCCGCGTCGGCGGCGGCGTCCTTGCCGTCCTTCCACTTCGCGACCTCCTGCGGGTTGGCCTCGATGTCGTACCGCTCGACGGAGGTCGCCAGGACGACGCCGCCGGCGTCGAGGATGCGGCCGCGGTCACCCGGGATGGTCACCGTCTTGAGCCGGCTCTTGAGCGCCTCCGCCGCCACCGGCGAGGCGTCCAGGCCCTGGACGTACAGCAGGCGCACGACGAACCCGGTGAGCGCGAGCAGCACACCGGCGAGCAGCCACACGTGGCGGCGACGCGCCCGGTCGGCGGGGCCACGCGGCGCCCTGGTCCGGCCCGGCACCGGAGGGCGCACGGCGGCACGGCGAGCCACGCCCGCAGGGCTGCGATGCGCGGCGGCGTCGGCGGGGCTGCGACGGCCGGCGGCGTCGGCGGCCGGGCGCCCTGGCGAGCGCGTGGGCGCAGCGGTGCCGCGGGTGGTCGCGCTCCCCCGTGGCGCTGCGGTGCGCCGCCCGCCGTCCCCCGGGCTCATCCGCGACCGGCCGGTGTGGGGCTGCCCAGGACCGCGCCGTCCGACAGGCGCAGGTAGCCGCCCGTGGTGGACGGCACCATGCCGAGCGCCTTGGCGCGCGCGGCGAGCCGCGCGGGCGCGGCCGCCTCGTCGAGCTCGGTCACCAGCTCCTGCTGCTGCTGCGCGGACTGGGCCAGCCGGGTCGCCAGGCCGTAGCGCTCGTACTCTCCTTGGGCCATCGCGGTGTTGAGCAGCAGAACCCCGAGCAGCGAGGCTGCGAGCACCGCCATGCACAGCGCGACGAACGGCACCCGGGTCCTTGCTCGGCGCGGCGGGGGCACCACACGCAGCCGCGGCGGCGTCTCTCGGGGAGCCTCCCGGCGTGCCGGGCGCGCCGGGGCGCGGACCGCCGCGGACTGGGCGGCGCTCATGCGGCCCACCTCGCCGTCACGGTGCGCAGGTGGTCCGGCGTCGGCCGAAGCCGGCGCGCGGCCCTCAGCCGCACCGAGGAGGACCGCGGGTTGGCGGCGGCCTCGGCCTCCGAGGCGATCTCGGCGCCCCGGGTGAGGAGCTCCAGGAAGGGCCGGTGCGTCTCGGGCTCGACCGGCAGCCCCATCGGCGCGCTGGACGTGGCGCCGCGCGCGAGCGCGCGCTTGACCAGGCGGTCCTCGAGCGAGTGGTATGCCAGCACCACGATCCGGCCATCCACACCGAGCGTCTCGACTGCGGCGGGCAGGGCACGCTCGAGCACCTCGAGCTCGGCGTTGACCTGGATCCGCAGCGCCTGGAACGTCCGCTTGGCGGGGTGGCCGCCGGTCGCTCGGGCCGCGGCCGGGATGGCCGAACGCACCACGTCGACCAGCTCGCCGGTGCGGGTCAGCGGGGCGGTACGCCGTGCCTGCACGATGCGCGCGGCGATCCGCGCCGCGAAGCGCTCCTCGCCGTAGGCGCGCAGGATCCGGGTCAGCTCGCGCTCGTCGGCCGTGGCCAGCAGGTCGGCCGCGCTGGGACCGACGCTCGGGTCCATCCGCATGTCCAGAGGCGCGTCCTGGGCGTAGGCGAACCCGCGGTCGACCTCGTCGAGCTGCAGCGACGAGACGCCCAGGTCGGCCAGCAGACCCTGCACGGGTCGGCCGACGACGTCCTCGACGACCTCCAGCACGTCGTCGTACACCGCGTGCACGGCGGTGAAGCGATCGGCGAACCGGGCCAGCCGCTGGGACGCCATCGCGATCGCCTGCGGGTCGCGGTCCAGGCCGACCACGCGCAGGTTCGGGTGGCGCTCGAGCATCGCCTCGCTGTGGCCGCCCATGCCCAGGGTCACGTCCACGAGCACCGCGTCGGGCGCGCCGAGGGCAGGCGAGAGGAGCTCGACGCACCGGTCGAGAAGCACCGGGATGTGCCGCTGCTCCATCTGCGCTCTCCTGCGATCTCGTGCGTGGTGCCGCGTCGGTGCGGCGGGTTTGGCGGTCGGGTGGCCCTCCACCACCCGACCAGGTCTCCCTCCGCGCCCCTCTGGCACCGGGGAAGTGCGCCAGAGCGGTCGGGGAGAGACCTCGTCGTGCGGGGTCGGGCAGGCGGCTGCCGCGCCGGGTCAGCTAGAGGGCACCGGGGAACACCTCCTCGCTGGTCTCGGAGTAGGCGTCCACGTGCTCGGCCAGGTAGGCCTCCCAGGCCGCGGCGTCCCAGATCTCCGCGCGCCCGCCGGTGCCGATCACCGCGACGTCGCGGCTCAGCCCGGCGTACCTGCGCAGCTCAGGCGGGATGTTCAGGCGGCCCTGCTTGTCGGGCACGTCGTCGTGCGCACCGGAGAGCAGCACGCGCAGGTAGTCGCGCGCCTGCTTGTTGGACACCGGCGCCGCCTGGGCCCGCTCGTGCAGGCGCTGGAACTCGGCGACCGGGAACACGTAGAGGCAGCGCTCCTGGCCGCGGGTGAGCACCAGGCCCTCGGCCAGCTGGGGCCGGAACTTGGCGGGCAGGATCAGCCGGCCCTTGTCGTCGAGGCGCGGGGTGTACGTGCCGAGGAAGAAGCCCACTCGGCCCACCTCCCCCGACTCCCCGAGGAGGCCCACCCTCCTCCCGGTGGCCCCACGCTACTCCACTTCCCTCCACACACAAGGGTGCCCAGGCCGTCCGACCGGGTGATTCGCGATGAATCAGCAGGTCACTCTGGTGGAGAGATGTGGAGGAGTGCGAGAGAACTGCGCCGGCCGGGTGCGCCGTCCGACCGGGCCGCGGCTCGCGTAGACCCCCGGTCGAGGTCGGCCCAGACCCGCTCCGCCCCGTGCCGACGCACGCGAACCGCGGGGCCCCCACGATCCGGGCCCGGGGTGGAGGGATCTGGAGGGACCGGAAGGAGGGACGTGCGGATCCGCGCCGCGACGCCGTGACCAACCGGGGCATCCGGGCGGTACGCCGTTGCGAACAGACGCGGAGCGCGAGAGGTCGGCGCGGCGCGCACCCGTCACGTAGGCTCTGCCCACCGGGAGGAAGGACACGATGGTCCACGCACTGCCGACGGCCGCTGAGGTCGCCGACCTGGCCGACACCGCCAGCCGCATCCGCGCCGCGATGGAGACGGTCATCACGGGCCGGCCAGACCTCGTGAGGCACACCGTCGCCGTCCTGCTCGCCGAGGGCCACCTGCTCATCGAGGACGTGCCGGGGGTCGGCAAGACCACCCTCGCCAAGACCCTCGGGCACTCGATCGACGGCACGGTGGGACGCATCCAGTTCACCCCGGACCTGCTGCCCAGCGACCTCACCGGGGTGAGCGTCTACCGGCAGTCCGACCAGCAGTTCGAGTTCCACCCCGGGCCGGTGTTCGCCAACATCGTGATCGGCGACGAGATCAACCGCGCCTCCCCCAAGACCCAGTCCGCCCTGCTGGAGTGCATGCAGGAGGCCCAGGTCACCATCGACGGCGTCAGCCACGCACTCCCCCGCCCGTTCCTGGTCATCGCGACCCAGAACCCGGTGGAGATGGAGGGCACCTACGCGCTGCCCGAGGCCCAGCGGGACCGCTTCATGGCGCGGCTGCAGGTGGGCTACCCGTCCGCGAGCGCCGAGCTGGAGATGCTCGAGCGCCAGGAGGACGCCGACCCGCTCGCCGACCTGCGACCGGTCACGGACGTGGCTCACCTGCACACGCTGGTCGGCGTCGCGCGCCGGCTGCACGCCTCCACCGCCGTCAAGGAGTACGTGGTGGCCCTCGCCGCCGCGACCCGGACCGACCCGATGCTCCGGCTCGGCGCCTCGCCGCGCGCGGCCATCCAGCTGCTGCGGGTGGCCAAGTCGCTCGCAGCGATGCACGGCCGCGACCACGTGCTGCCCGACGACGTCCAGGAGCTCGCCGTGCCGGTGCTCGCCCACCGGCTGCTGCCCAGCACCGACGCCCGGCTCTCGGGCCGCTCGGTGGCCGAGACGGTCCGCGCGACCCTCGCCACCACCCCTGTCCCGGCCGCCGCCCACCGACCCGGGCGTCGCGCCACCGGGTGAGCACCGCGGCCGGCCGCCAGGGCCGAGGAGGCGCGAAGCCGGGGTTCAGGGCCCGGCTCGGCTCTCTGCGCCCGACCGCTCGCGGCACCGTGCTGCTCGCCGCCGGCCTCGCCCTGGTGGTCGCAGGCGTGGCCCTCGGGGTGCCGGCGATCGTGCAGGCGGGGATGCTGGCGGCGCTCGCGGTGCTCGCCGGGGTCGCCACCGTCGCGGCCGACCTCGCAGGTCCCCACCGGGTCGGCATGCGAGTGACCCGGACGGTGCACCCACACCCGGTCACGGTCGGCGAGACGGCCTCGGTCACCATCGACGTGCTCGGTCGGGCAGGCCTCGACCGCGCACGGCTGAGCGAGCGGGCCGCCCGTGAGCTGTCCGGCGGGCGCCCGCTGCGCGCCAAGGTCGTGCGGGGCGCCGGGCGGGTCCAGCTGCGGTACGCGATCAACCCCTCCCGACGGGGCAGATGGTCGGCCGGGCCGCTCGAGATCCACCTGCGCGACGTGCTGGGCACCGTGCGCTGGTCCGGCGAGCTCGGCGCCCCCCAGCTCGTCGCCGTCCGTCCCCCGGTCACCCGCCTGCACGTGCCGGCCGGGAGCGCCTCGCTGGACACGCACGCGGCGAGTGGTTCGCGCAGTCCCGCGCCCGACGACACCGCACTGCGCGACTACCGGCCCGGCGACGACCCCCGGCGCGTGCACTGGCGCTCGACAGCGCGGCGTGGCGAGCTCGTCGTGCGCCAGGACGAGCACGCCGGGCGGCGCCCGGCGACGGTGCTTCTCGACCTGCCGGTCGACGACGAGGCGCTGGAGTGGACGATCGAGCTCGGGCGTCTCGGTCGCGATCTCGCTGCTGGAGTCCGGGCACCGCGTCCGGCTCCTGGCGGGCGACTCCGCGGCGGGCCGCCACCGCAGCGACGAGCTGGCCGCCGACGCGCTGCTCGACCAGGCAGTCGACCTCGCCACACCGCCGGACCCGGTGACGTCCCGCCGGTGGCTGCACGGCGCGATCGGCGACCTGACCTCGCGCGGCGCCGGCTCCGAGCTCGTGGTCGCAGTCCTCGGCGGGCTCGACACCCGGACCCAGGGCGACCTGGCCCGGATCGCGACCGTCCACGACGGCTGGGCGATGGTGCGAGCCGCAGGCCCGACCACCCTCGTCGCCGACGAGACCCTCCGGGCGTTGCGACGCGCGGGCTGGACGGCCTGCCTCGTGCGCCCCGGCGAGCCCGTCCGGGCCTCGTGGCAGCGGTTGCGGGACACCGGGGACCTCGTGGTCGGGGCGCACCGATGAGGCTGCTCGCTCCAGCCCCGCGCGGCGCCGTCACCGGATCTCGGATCTGGCTCGGCGCCCTGGTGGTCGCGGTGGGCGTGCGAGCCGGGCTCGGTACGCTCGGCGCACTACTGGCCCCCGGCCCGTGGCTGACTGCAGCGACGGTCATCGTGGTGCTGGTGCTGGCCGCGTCCGCCGTGACACGGGCCTTCGGACCGCCGGAGTGGGCGCCCGTCGCCGCGCTCGCCACTGCGGTCCTCGTGGTGGCGGTCGGCTACGGCGGTGGGGGCTCGAGCCCCGCACTGCCCGGCACCGAGACCCTCGGCCGACTGGCCGACCTGGTTCGCGCCGGTGCCGCGACCGCGAACGAGGGCCGCATCCCCGTGCTCGCTGACCGCGGTCTCGAGCTCATCGTGGTGGCGGCCGTGGCCCTTGCCGCTGTGATCATCGATGCGTTGGCGCTGTCCCTGCGGATGGCGGGTCTGGCCGGTGTCGCGCTGGCCGGCTTGTGGGTACCCACGCTCGTGTTCGAGCGGCCACCGTCCACCATCAGCCTGCTGGTGGGCGCCTCGGCCTGGCTCCTGCTCCTGTGGCTGACCCGACCGGCGCGGGGTCCGGACGCGGGCATCTGGCTCGAGACGCCGCTCGCCGTCACGGTCACGGTCACGGTGGCAGTCACCGCGATCGTGGTCGGACCGCTCGCGGCGGCCCTGCCGGGCTACGGCTCGATGCGTCTACCCGCCACCTGGGGGCCGGGCATCGGAGGCGGGCAGGGCCTGCTCAGTCTGTCCGACAACCTCGACCTGCGCGCCGACCTCGGCAGCCAGCCGGGCCAGGTGGTCATGACCTACACCAGTGACCTGCCCGACGTCGGGCCACTGCGCACCCAGACCTTGATGGACTTCGACGGCCAGCTGTGGCACCCGGCGCCGGCCGGGGACCGCGAACCCGCCACGGGCCTGCTGTGGCCCGAGCCGACGGCGGCGGAGCCCACCGGGTCGTTGGACGTGAACGTGCGTGACTTCGGCCAGGACTACCTGCCGATCCCACTCGACCCGCGTGCGGTCTCCCTCGACGGGCCGTGGAGGTACGACCCGGTGCGCGACGAGGTGGTCGGGGGCAGCACCAGGGGCCTGGCGTTCCACGTCGACGTCGCACAGCGTGACCTGACCGCCGAGGCGCTGCGTGCCGACCACGCCGCCCTGATCCCCGAAGGCTCGCCGGAGCTCCAGGTGCCCGAGACCCCGTTCGCCGGCCGCATCGCCGACCTGGCTCGGGGGATCACCGACGGGACCTCGGGCACCTACGACCAGGCGATGGCACTGCAGTCGTACTTCCGCGGCTCGGACTTCCGGTACGCCACCCAGATCCCGCCGGCCCAGACGAACGACCCGCTGTGGGACTTCCTCAACAACCGCGCCGGCTACTGCGTGCAGTACGCCACCGCGATGGCGATCATGGCCCGCGACCTCGGCATCCCCGCCCGGGTGGGGATCGGCTTCCTGCCGGGCGAGCGCGGCGCCGACGGCACGGTCTCGGTGACCGGCGACCGTGCGCACGCCTGGCCCGAGCTGTGGTTCGCCGGGGCCGGCTGGGTGCGGTTCGAGCCGACCCCGGCCGTGCAGACCGGCGCGCCACCGACCTACGCGAACCCGGCGGTCGCCGCGACTCCCCAGGAGCCGGACAACCTGGTCCCGACAGCGGGGACGCAGACCCCGTCGAGCACCACGAGGCCGGACGCCGGCACGACGGCCACCATCGGCGGCAGTTCGACATCCTCCCGGCTGCCGTGGTTCGTGCTCGCGGCCGTCGTCCTCCTGGCCGGGGCGGGAGGCCTGGTCATGGCCCGCCGCGGGACCGGCCACGGTCCCGCGTGGGGACCCGAGGAGGCCTGGCAACGACTTCGCCGGGACGTGACGCGCGCGGGCGTCACGTGGTCCGACGCCGGCACCCCACGGCAGGTGGCACTCGTGCTGCACGGCGCGGTCCCGGCCCACGACCGGGAGGCCCACGCAGCGATCGACCGGCTGAGCGCAGCCGTCGAGTCCTACCGGTACGCGCCCCACCCGCAGGCGGTCGACTCCCGAGACCTGGTCGGCTGGGTCAAGCAGGTGGGCGAGGCGCTCAGCGCTGCTCGCCGCGACGGCGTTCCCAGCGCTCCTCGAAGCGGCTGAGCATCCCCTGCTTCTTCGGCCTGGCCGGCGCGGGACCGCCGGCCGCGGCCTGGTTGACCGAACCGCGACCGGGCCGCGAGAACAACAGCAGGACCGACGCGAACATCACGACGAAGCCCACGACACCGAGCACGGGCAGTGCCGCGGCGGCGCCGCCGATGAGCATGCCGAGCCCGGCCAGGCCACCGATGGCGGAGAGGATCCAGATGCGCACCCGAGAACCGCCTCGCCCGTGCAGGGCCGAGGCGAGCTTGGGGTCGTCCGAGCGCAGCTGGCGCTCCATCTGCTCAAGCACGCGCTGCTCGTACTCGGACAGAGGCATCGCTACCTCCGTATGCCGGCGGGACGGGACACGCTCAGGATAGATCGGCCACGCGAGGCGCGGTAGTTGGACGCGAAGGTGGGCCATCGATCGTGCTACCCGGGCCCAGCGCGGACGTCCCGAATCGCCGCCGCACATCGTCCATCGCTCGCTCGGCGGCACGGCGACCGGGCCCGTCGACCGCCTCCTCGAGGGTCGGCTGGCGGGTCGCGGCGGGCGCCAGGCCCTCGGCCCGCACGCCGACCAGCCGCACCGCCCGACCAGCAAGGTCCACGCCGCCGAGCAGCTCGCGGGCCGCGCCGAAGATCTCCTGCGACACGTCCGTGGGCGCGACCAGGGTCCGCGAACGCGTCAGCGTCTGCCAGTCCGCAGTGCGGACCTTCACGCTCACCGTGCGAGCCAGCAGGTCACGGTCCCGCAGCTCGCGGGCGGTGCGATCCGCGAGCTCCAACAGGCGCGCCTCGATCCACGCCAGGTCGGTGCGGTCGACGTCGAACGTGGTCTCGGCCCCGACGCTGCGCTCGGGCCGGTGCGGCACCACCGGGCGCGGGTCGCGGCCCCAGGCCAGGTCGTGCAGGTGACGGCCGGCCGCCACGCCGAGGATGCGCTGGAGCAACGGGAGATCGGCTGCCGCGACCTCGGCCACGGTCGTCATCCCCCATCGCGCCAGGCGGTCCCGGGTTGCTTCGCCGACGCCGGCGAGCGCCTCGACCGGGAGCGAGTGAAGCATCCGTACCGCGGCGCCCCGGGGCACCACGAGGAGGCCGTCCGGCTTGGCCATCCCGGACGCGAGCTTCGCGACCGACTTGGTCGCCGCCACGCCGACCGAGCACGCCAGGCCGAGCTCGGCCCGGACGCGGCGGCGCACCAGGGCTCCGACCTGTGCGGGTGTGCCGAGCCGACGTCGGGCGCCCGACACGTCGAGGTACGCCTCGTCGACGCTCACCTGCTCCACGATCGCGGTGACGTCGGCGAGGATCTCCATCACCCGCCGCGACGCCTCGGTGTAGGCCCGTCGGTCCGGCGGGATCACCACCGCCTGCGGGCACAGCCGCCTGGCCGCGGACATCGGCATCGCGGAGTGCACACCGAACGCCCGCGCCTCGTAGGTCGCCGCGAGCACGACCGAGCGTCCGGCACCGCCCACGATCACCGGCCGACCACGCAGGTCCGGACGGCGGAGCAGCTCCACCGACGCGAAGAAGGCGTCCATGTCCACGTGCAGGATCGAGCATCCATCGTCGTTGTCGCCCCATCCGCGGCGCACCGAGGCCGGCACCTGCCAGCGGCTCATGAGGCCCGCAAACCGCCCTGGGCACCCGTGTCGAGCAGCGATCGCACCGCGTCCGCGAACGCGCTCGCCTCCGCCACGGCGTGGTCGGCGCGCGCGTCGTCGACCACCGCCCGACCGGTCTCGACCGCGGCCCGCAGCGGCGCCGCCGCGGCGAACCGGGCCGTCCAGCCGGCCAGCTCGGGCGCCGCCCCGGCGACCAGCTCCCAGACCGGGCGTGGACCGCGGCGTCGCCCGGGGCGCCCGAACGCGGCGACCACCGCGGCGCCGGCGCGCAGGGCCGCGAGGTGCCCGTGAACGAACCGCTCCTCGGCTGTGCCCGCCAGATCGGCAGCCACGAGCTCGTCGTCGCTGCGGGCGAGCAGCTCGCGCACCCGGCTCGCCGCCGGGTCACCCGGACGGACCGGAGCGGCACCACTGCCCGCGGTGCGGTCGACGTCGGAACGTGCGCTCATCTCTCCTCCTCGTCCAGTGTCGAACGTCTGTTCGATCCCGTCAAGCCCTACGGTAGCCGCATGGTGCGACACCGGCGGCCGGACGCCGGACGCCGGTCGCCTCGGCTGCCGACCGAGCCCGTCGCCATCGCCACCGGCACTGCCCAGCTGGTCGTCGACCTCGACAGCCCCGACCTGGTCACCCTGCTGGTCAACGGCGTGCCCAGCTCATGCCTGGACCTGCGAGACCCGAGCTACCTGGAGTTCGAGTACCACCAGCAGATGGCCGCAGTGCTCGACCGGCTGCCACCCGGTCCGCTGCGCGCGCTGCACCTCGGGGCGGGCGGCTGCACCCTGGCGCGATGGCTCGACGACGCGCGGCCGGGCTCCCGCCAGCTTGCCGTGGACATCGACGCCGTCCTGGTCGACCTGGTGCGCGGGTGGTTCGCGCTGCCGCGCTCCCCCGCTCTGCGGCTGCGGGTCGCCGAGGCCCGCGACGCGCTGTCGAGCCTGCCCGACGCCGGCTGGGACGTCGTGGTCCGCGACGTGTTCGACGGCAACGTCACGCCTCCTGCTCTCACCACCCGTGGGGCTGCGGAGCAGGTGCGTCGGGTGCTCCGGCCGGACGGCCTGTACCTGGTCAACTGCGTCGACCGCCCGCCGCTGACGCTCGCCCGCGCCGAGGCCGCGACCCTGGCCGCGACGCTCGGGCCCGTCCTGGTGATCGCCGAGCCGGGGGTGCTACGGGGACGCCGCTACGGGAACGTCGTGCTCGCGGCCGGGCGCGGTGACCTCGACCTGGCAGCGCTGGGCCGCGCGCTGCGCACCCTGCCCGTGCCGGCCCGGCTCCTGGACCCGGACGAGGCGGCGGAGTTCGCCCGGTCCGCCACGCCGATCGAGGACGACGCCCCCTCCGGTCCGGTCACCTGAGACGCGGACGAGGCCGCACCCGTGGGGGTGCGGCCTCGCCGTCGGTTCAGGTCGGGTCGCTCAGAGCGGGCGGACCTTCTCCGCCTGCGGGCCCTTGGGGCCCTGGGTGATCTCGAACTCGACCCGCTGGGCCTCCTCGAGCGTGCGGTAGCCCTGGGTCTCGATCGCCGAGTAGTGGACGAAGACGTCGGCACCGCCGCCGTCCTGGGCGATGAAGCCGTAGCCCTTCTCAGCGTTGAACCACTTCACAGATCCCTGCGCCATGCTGTTCCTTCGTTCCTCGTCCAACCTGGGACGTCGTCACCGAGCGGTTGCCCGGCATGTCGTGCCGCAATGCTGTCCCACGTCCTGGTCCGCGAAGAACAGGCCATGACGGTCCCGGCCGGACGGGTCCGACCGGTGGTCATGCGTGTGCCGTCACTGCAACGACGGATACTCTCCCACGGTCGCACCCGCCGACGCCAGGGTTCTGGCACGGTCGGCGCGCCCCGCGTCACGCACCCGGTTCGGCGTCGGAGTCGGGCTCGAGGCCCTCGACCGCGCGCCCGCCCCGGCGGCGGGCCAGCACGGCGCGGACCGGCGGCACCAGGACGCCACGCTCGGCCATCAGCCGCCGGGTCCTGCGGCGTGCGCCCAGGACGCCCAGGACGGCGACCAACCAGAGCGCACCCTGCGCGGCGAACGCGGCTCGGAAGGCATCCAGCGACATCGGTGTCCCCGGGTGGGCGTCCAACGCCACCCCGACGACGAAGATGGCGAGCACGGCGAAGATGAACCCGCCGCCGTTGACCAGCCCGGTCGCGGTGCCGAGCCGTACCGGCGCGTTGAAGGATCGTGCGAAGTCGAACCCCACGAGCGACGAGGGTCCACCGACGCCCAGCACCGCCGCGAGCAGCGCGAGCATCCACACCGGCGCCGGCCCGGGGTGCACGAGGACCGCCGCCCACATCACCGCGACCGCGACCGCCGACGTCAGCACGATCCACGAGCGACGCAGCGGGTGGCGACCGGTGAGCACGCCGATGATCGGTCCCGACACGACGCTGGCCGCAACGGCCACCGTCATCACCGTGCCGGCGGTCCGCGCGGACAGGCCCTCGGCGAGCAGGAACGGGTAGCCCCAGGCCAGCAGGAAGACGTTGAGCGGGAACTGCGAGACCGCGTGGCTCCAGAACCCGAGCCAGGTGCCCGGCTCGCGCGCCACCTCGCGCACCGGTGCGAGCACGCCCACTGACGGGCCGGGCGGCACCCTTCCGGTCGGCGAGTCGCGGACGGCCAGCAGAGTGAGCGCCGCCGCCAGCACCCCGACCGCTGCGAGCCCGCCGAAAGCGGTGGTCCACCCTCGCGCGTGCAGCAGCGCCACCAGCGGCAGCGCGGAGGCCACCTGACCCGCCTGCCCGAGCACCCCGCTGAGCTGGGTCAGCACCGGGACCTGGCGGGCCGGGAACCAGAGTGCGACCAAGCGGATGACGGCGATGAACGTGGCCGCGTCACCGGCGCCGATCATCACCCGGGCCAGGTACGCCCAGCCGAGCGCGTCGCCCACCGCGAGCACGCCCTGGCCCGCGGCCATCAGCAGCGCACCGCCGGCGATCATCGCGCGCGAGCCGAACCGGTCCAGCAGCAGCCCGGAGGGCACCTGCATCGTCGCGTAGACGGTCAGCTGGACCATCACGAACGTGGAGAGCACCGTCGCGCTGACGCCGAACCGCTCCGCAGCCTCGATCCCGGACACACCGAAGGACGTGCGGTGCCAGATCGCCACCGCGTAGGCCACGAGCGCGGCGGCCCAGACGAGCCACGCCCTCATCGACCCCTTGCCAGCGCCCACCCGCGAAGGCTAGTCGAGCAGCGGGCTCAGCCCGCGTCACCGTCCTCCTGCTGGGCGAGGAAGCGCTCGAACTCCGCGCCGAGCTCGTCGGCGGTCGGCAGGTCCTCGTCGCTCAGCCCCGGGCCGTCGATCTGGCGCACCGCGTCGTCGTACTGCTTCTCCAGAGCCCGGACCACCGCAGCGACCTCCGGCGAGCCGGCCATCTGCCGCTCGATCTCGGCGGCTGCCTCGCGGGCCGCCGCCTCGAGCGCCCCGGACGCCAGGTCCAGCCCGGTGGACTTCTCGACCTGGCCGAGCGCGGTCATCGCCGCCTGGGGATAGGTCGACTGGGCCAGGTAGTGCGGGACGTGCACGGCGAACCCCATGGCGTCGTGCCCCCACCGACCGAGCCGGTGCTCCAGCAGGGCGCTCGCGCTCGCCGGGACCCGGACGGTGCCGAACCAGGCCGGGTGGTCGTCGATGAGGCCGGGCCGGGTCGCGTGCGCCGTGACGCCGATCGGCCGGGTGTGCGGTACGCCCATCGGGATGCCGTGCACCCCCACGACCAGGCGCACGCCGAACCGCTCGACGATCCGGCGAACCGCCGCCACCCACGCCTCCCAGCGGATGTCCGGCTCGACGCCGTGCAGCAGCAGGAACGGCGAGCCGTCGGCGTCGTGCACCAGGTCGATGGCCAGGACCGGCTCGTCGTACTCGTTCCAGGTCGAACGGTCGAAGGTCATCATCGGTCGCCGCGACCGGTAGTCGAGCAGCTCGTCGACGTCGAAGGTGACCAGGCGCCGGGCGTCGAAACGCTCGGCGAGGTGCTCGGCCGCGATCTGCCCCGCCGCGCCGGCGTCGACGAAGCCGCGGACCAGCTGCACCATGACGGGGGCGTCGCCGATCTCGGCGGCGACGTCCTCGTCGACGGTGAACAGGCTGTCGGGGTCTCGCATGTCCAGGTCCTCCGGGGTCGTTCTGCCTCTGACAAGCAGAACGTCCACCGAGCGGGGACCATTCCCCCGACGCGGACCGGTACTCAGCGGTCCCCGGACCAGCCGAGCACGACCAGCGCCGTGTCGTCGACCAGGTTGCCCCCGTGCCGCAACGACACGGCCTCCATCATCCGGTCGACGATCGTTCGGCCGTCGGGCGCGGCCCGGTGGCGCGCCTGCTCCACCCCGACCTGCTCGGTCATCAGCTCGGCCAGCCCGTCCTCGCCGAGCCGCTGGTCGGTGCCGTCGACGGTGGTCTCGAGCATGCCGTCGGTGAAGAGGGCCACGCGCCACTGCTCGCCGAGCTCGACGCGCCGGGCCGGCCAGCCACCGAGCGCCGGGATGCCCAGGGCCCGGCCCCGCAGGTCGGCCGGCAACGCCGTGGTCGGGCGGCCCAGCAGGAAGGGCGTCGGGTGCCCGCACAGGTACAGGTCCAGCCACCGGCGTTCCGGCCCCACCACCACCATGACGAGCGTGGCGAAGATCTCCGGGCGGCCCCGCTCCGCGGAGAGGATCTGCTCGACGACGTCCAGAACGCGCGCCGGGGTGAGGTCGGCGAGCATCGCGGTGCGCCAGGCGGTCCGCAGGGTCGCACCCAGCGCAGCCTCGTCGGGGCCGTGACCGGCGACGTCCCCCACCACGGCGGCGATCGAGCCGTCGGCCCGCTCGACCACGTCGTAGAAGTCCCCGCCGAGCAGGCCGTCCCGGCCCGCGCGGTAGCCGACGAGTACCTCGACGCTGCCGTCGCCGACCAGAGGGGTGGGCAGCAGGGCGCGCTCCAGCCGCGACCCCTCGTAGTCACGCACCTGGGCGCGATAGAGCTCACGCTCCTGGACCTCGGCCTGGCGGCGCTGCACGGCGTAGCGCAGCACCCGGTAGAGCGTGGCCCCGCCCATCTCCCCCTTGACCAGCAGGTCCTGGGCGCCCGCGGCGATCACCCGCAGACCCAGTCCCGGCTCGGAGAGCGCGGTGCGCACCACGACCGCGTGCGTGCCCGGCTGGCGCAGCAGCCACTGCAGAGTGGTCAGGTCCTCCGCCTCCGACGACGGCAGGTCCAGCAGCACGCAGTCCACGTCCAGGGCGCCGAGCGCGTCGTCGATCGACCTGGCCCGACGCAGCACGACGGGGGCGTCGGCGAGCAGCTCCTCGAGCCGCGCCGCATCCTCGTCGTCCTCGCCGACCAGGAGCACGCTGATCGCCGAGGTGGTGATCTGGGTCACGTCCTCACCTCGCCGACGATCCTAGGGGCTCGGGGTGGTGGCCGCCGGGCCCCTGGGCCCTCCGGCTGACACCTCGTGGACACCGCCGCACCCATCGCCGCCGAAGGCAGATAATGGACGGCCGATTCTCAGCCGAGGGGGCTACGTGGCACGCAGCAGCGAGGTCGACGCGGAACAGTCCGCCGTCGACACCCACTACGCGCGTCTGGACGCGCTGCGCGCCCAGACCGCGGCGCGGCTCGCCGAGGTCCGGCGCAGCGGTCCGTCCGGCTCACCGCAGAACCGCTCCGAGCGGGACGCGTTCGCAACCCTGTACGAGGACCGCCTCGCCCAGCTCGACGGCGTCGAGCAGCGCCTGACCTTCGGCCGGCTCGACCTGACGGACGGTGCGACCCGCTACATCGGACGGATCGGGCTCACCGACGACGAGCACTCCTCGCTGTTGACCGACTGGCGCGCCCCGGCCGCGCAGGCCTTCTACCGCGCGACCGCCGCGCGGCCCGACGGGGTCGTCCGGCGACGCCACCTGGTGACCCGCGGGCGGACCGTGATGGGGGTCGAGGACGAGGTGCTCGACCTCGAACGGCTGGACGAGCGCGTCCTCGCCGTGCTGTCCGGGGAGGGCGCCCTGCTGGCAGCCCTGAGCGCCGGCCGCACGGGCCGGATGAGCGACATCGTCGCCACGATCCAAGCGGAGCAGGACGCGATCATCCGGGCACCGATGACCGGGGCGCTCGTGGTGCAGGGCGGCCCCGGCACGGGCAAGACAGCCGTCGCCCTGCACCGCGCGGCCTACCTGCTGTACGCCCACCGCCGCACGCTGGAGCGTTCCGGGGTGCTTCTGCTCGGCCCGAGCCGGACCTTCCTGCGCTACATCGACCAGGTGCTGCCCTCGCTCGGCGAGACCGGGGTGGTCACGGCCACGATCGCCGACCTGCTGCCGGGCACGGTCGCCGAGGGCTCGGAGCCCGACGAGGTCGCGCGGCTCAAGGGCGACCCGCAGATGGCGGCCGTGGTGGCCGGCGCGGTGGCGGCCCGCCAACGCGTCCCCGCCGAGCCCGTGGCGGTCCACCTCGACCGGCGCCTCCTGCACGTCCAGCCTTCCGACGTCCGCCAGGCGATCGCCCGTGCCAGGCGCAACGGCAAGCCGCACAACGCCGCCAGGGTCGGCTTCGTCCGCGACATGCTCGCCAGGCTGGCCGATCAGTACGCCGCCGCCGTCGAGACCACCCTCGCCCCGGACGAGCGGGCCGAGGTGATCGAGGACCTGCGCACCACCCGCGAGGTCCGGATCGCGCTGAACCTGGCGTGGATGCCGCTGACCCCGCAGAAGCTGATCGAGGACCTGTGGGCGAAGCCGTGGCGGCTCGCCGAGGCCGCACCGGGCCTCGGCGAGGCCGAGCGCAGGCTGCTGCGCCGCGAACCAGGCGCGGCGTGGACCCCCGCCGACGTACCGCTGCTCGACGAGGCCGCCGAGCTGCTCGGAGAGGACGACCAGGCCAGCAGGGCCCAGGCCGTGCAGGACGCCGAGCGCCGCGCCCACGAGCTCGAGTACGCCCGCCAGGTGATCAGCGGGTCGGGCGCCGGCGGCGGCCTGGTCAGCGCCGAGCTGCTCGCCGAGCGGTTCGCCGAGTCAGGGCCCCGGCTGTCCACCGCCGAACGGGCCGCCGCGGACCGCACCTGGACCTACGGCCACGTCGTGGTCGACGAGGCCCAGGAGCTGTCCCCGATGGCGTGGCGCATGGTGCTGCGCCGGGTTCCGACCCGGTCGCTGACGATCGTCGGCGACGTCGCGCAGACTGCGGCGAGCGCCGGAGCACACAGCTGGTCCGCCACGCTGAACCCGGTGCTGCGCGACTCGTGGCGGCTCGCCGAGCTCACGGTCAACTACCGCACGCCGGCCGAGGTGGCCGGCGCAGCGGGCGACGTGGCGGCGGCGGCCGGCCTCCCGCTGGGCCCGCTCACGTCGGCACGACACGTGCCGGGCTCGCTGCGGGTGCGCCTGGGCGACCCCGTGACCGAGACCGTAGCGGCGACCCGCGCCGCCGTTGCGGAGCTGCCCGGGGACGGCACGGGTCGCGTGGCGGTCATCGCCCCACCCGCCCGGCTCGCCGAGCTCGACTCGGCGCTGAGGGCCGAGCTCGGCGACCTGCTGCCCGAGCCCGGGCGCGGCGACCTGGAGGCCACCGTTGCCCTGATGGCACCGCGCGCGGCCAAGGGGCTGGAGTTCGACCGGGTCGTGCTGTGCGACCCGGCCACGCTGGCCCCGGCCGACCTCTACGTCGCGATGACCCGACCCACCCAGTCGCTCGACGTGGTCAGCGCGGGCCCGCTGCCGGCCGGGCTCGAGGTCTGAGGCGCGGCACACCCGCCGTCACCGCTCGCAGGCCACCTGGCCGACCAGTGCGAGCCCGGCGCGGTCGCCGGGACCGAGGTCGACACGCGCGGACGTGGTCGGGTACATCAGCTCCGCGGGGTCGTCGACGTGATCGAGCCCCACGACGTGGGCGAGCTCGTGCAGCACGACCCCGCGGGCCGCGCTCCGGTAGCCGGCATCGAGCATCCGGCCCAGGTCCTCGGAGTCCAGCGCGAGGCGGCCCGCGGCCAGCCACAACCCGTCGCCGTCCGCCCCGGGGACCGCCGCGGACCCGCCGATCCCCGCGACGTCGCCGGCCAGGCCGGGCATCTCGTCGCTGGTGGACCACGCGATGAGCACGGGGGCCCACTGCGTGGCTCCGTAGCGGGCCTGGATCAGGTCGCGGCCCACCGCCGGGACCTCGTCGGTCTCGCCCGCATAGACGAAGTCCAGGCCGGTCGCGGCCTCGACCTCCGCCACCGCCTCGTCGACCAGCTCCTGCCCGCCCGCCGGAGCGCCGCCGGGACGCACCACGTACCGCACCGGGCGGCACGGGTCGTAGCCGACCGGTGAGCTGCCGACCGTGTGCAGGAAGGCGTAGCTGCCCGTGGACGTCACCGGCACGGCGGGGTGCACCCGGCCGTGGGCGGGCGCGGGCCGGGGCACCGCGAACGCCCTGCCGTCGACCTCGACCATGACCCTGGGCCGGAAGAGCGCTGCGCGGTCGTCCGGCTGCCGCAGGTCCAGCCCCCGCGCCTGGGCGACGGCACCGACGCCCGCGACCCCGAGGGCGAGGACCGCCAGGACCGCGAGCGGCCTCGCACGGCGCCGCCGGGCGGCGCGGGCCATCTGGCGCCGGACGCGGCGCGACCGCACCTCGTCCCAGCGCTCGCCCACGCCCAGGAGTCTGGCAGGCCGCGGCGCGGGCCGGGACCGCCGCGCGGGCGAAGCCGCGCCCACGTCCGCCTGGCGAACCCGGTTTGGACCGGGCAGCGGGCGGGGCCACGATGTGGGGGTGCTGCACGCCCTGCTCCTTGAGAACCTGCATCCCCTGGCCACCACCCTCCTGCGCTCCGACGGGACGGAGGTGACCGCCCGCACCGGCGCCATGGACACCGCTGAGCTGGCCTCGTCGCTCAAGGGCGTCGAGCTGCTCGGGATCCGGTCCAAGACCCAGGTGACCCGCGAGGTCATCGAGCAGGCCGACGACCTGGTCGCGATCGGTGCGTTCTGCATCGGGACGAACCAGATCGACCTCCAGGCGGCGGCCGAGCGCGGCGTCGCGGTGTTCAACGCGCCCTTCTCGAACACCCGCTCGGTGGTCGAGCTCGCGGTCGCGGAGATCATCGCGCTGACCCGCCGCCTGACCGAGCGCGACCGCGCGCTCCACGAGGGCGTGTGGGACAAGTCCGCCGAGGGCGCCCACGAGGTCCGCGGGCGCACCCTGGGCATCGTGGGCTACGGCAACATCGGCACGCAGCTGTCGGTGCTGGCCGAGTCGATCGGCATGTCCGTGGTGTTCTACGACTCCGCCGAGAAGCTCGCGCTGGGCAACGCCCGTCGGATGTCCAGCCTGGACGAGCTGCTCGCGGTCGCGGACGTCGTCACGCTGCACGTGGACGGGCGGGCCGGGAACGCCGGGTTCTTCGGCCGGACCCAGTTCGAGCGGATGCGCGAAGGCGCGCTGTTCCTCAACCTCTCACGCGGCTTCGTGGTCGACTACGTCGCGCTGCGCGAGGCGATCGAGTCCGGCCGGGTGGGCGGCGCCGCGATCGACGTGTTCCCCGAGGAACCCAAGCGTCGCGGCGACCCGTTCACCTCCGACCTGCGCGGGCTGCCCAACGTGATCCTCACCCCTCACATCGGCGGGTCGACCGAGGAGGCCCAGGAGGCGATCGGCCAGTTCGTCGCGAACAAGCTGCGCGACTACATCAGCCACGGATCGACGATGCTGAGCGTCAACCTGCCCAACCTCGCGCTCGACGCCCGCACCGGGGCACACCGCCTCACGCACCTGCACCACAACACCCCGGGCGTGCTCGCGGGGATCAACCAGGTGTTCGCCGACCACGGCGTCAACATCGACGGGCAGCTGCTCGCCACCAAGGGAGAGTTCGGCTACGTGGTCACCGACGTCGCGGCTGGACTGGCCCCGGATGCGGTGCAGATCCTGGCCGGCATGGACCAGACGATCCGACTGCGCGTGCTCTCCTGACGAGCCGTTGCGCGAGCGGGCCGTCCGCCGCTCGCGCCATGGCCTTCAGCCTCAGCCGGTCTTGCGGCGGAAGGCCCGTCGACCGCCACCGGCGACCTCGGGGCCGTGCACCGATCCGGTGTTGCGGGCCGCCTCCTGCGATCGGTGGGCCTCGGCGTTCTTGCGCTCCAGCGCCGCACGGAACTGCTCCTTCGCGTCCTCGGACGGCGTCGGGGTGCTGCGTCGTTCGGCCATGGTCGGCCTCCTCGTCTCGTGCCCCCAGCCTGACGCCTCCGGTGGCTCAGGCGCCAGCCGAAAGACGCGGCCACGCCGTCGTAACCTACGCGTGCGTAAGTTATCCTGGGGTCATGGACGTCCCCCGGCCATGGTTGGCCTCGTACGCCCCCGGCGTCCCCGCCGACGTCACCGTCGACCAGCCCATCACCCGGGCGCTGGAAGAGGCGGCGCGGGCGTTCCCCACCCGTGTCGCGACCGACTTCCTCGGCGCCGTGACCACCTACGACGCGCTCGCGCGTCGCGTGGAGCGGGCGGCCGGTGCGCTCGCGGCCCTCGGCGTGGAGCGCGGTGACCGGGTCGCGCTGGTGCTCCCCAACAGCGCGACGCACGTGGTGCTGTTCCATGCGGCACTTCGGCTGGGCGCCGTGGTGGTCGAGCACAACCCGACCTACTCGGCGGCCGAGCTCGCCCACCAGCTCGCCGACTCCGGGGCCGTCGTCGCGCTGGTCTGGGAGAAGGCCGTGGCTCGCGTGCTCGAGGTGCGTGACGAGACCGCCCTGCGGACCGTCGTCGCGGTGAACCTCGCAGCCGACCTGCCGTCCGTCAAGCGGGCCGCCCTGCACCTGCCGGTGCGCCAGGCGCGCGAGACCCGAGCATCGATGCGTTCCCGGGTCCCTGGTGGCGTGCCCCGCTGGGACCGCCTGGTCCGCCGCGCCCGGCCGTTGCCGTCGGACCACCCCCACCCCGAGCTGTCCGACATGGCGCTGCTGCAGTACACCGGCGGCACGACCGGCACGCCCAAGGGTGCCGTGCTCACCCACCTGAACGTCGCGGTCAACGCCGCGCAGGGTCAGGCGTGGACGAGGCACGAGCCCGGCACCCAGACGGTCCTGGCCGCGCTGCCGTTCTTCCACGCGTTCGGCATGACACTGTGCCTGACGTACTCGGCGCTGATCGCGGCCACGCTCGTCGTGGTGCCGCGGTTCGACCCCGGGCTCGTGCTCGACGCCCAGCTGCGTCGCCCGCTCACCTTCGTGCCGGGCGTTCCGCCGATGTTCGAACGGCTGGCCGCGGCGGCCACCGAGCGCGGGGTGGACCTCAGCTCGATCGCGTACTCCATCTCCGGGGCGATGTCGCTGCCCAGGTCGACGGCCGACGCATGGGAGAAGGTCACCGGCGGCTTGCTGGTCGAGGGCTATGGGATGACCGAGACCTCGCCGGTCGCGCTCGGCAACCCGCTCAGCGCGGACCGGCGCCCCGGCCTGCTCGGTGTCCCCTTCCCGTCGACGTTGGCGCGCGTGGCCGACCCCGAGGACCCGACCCGCACCGTGGAGCCGGGCGAGCGGGGCGAGCTGCTCCTGTCCGGGCCCCAGGTCTTCTCCGGGTACTGGAGACGCCCGGACGAGTCCGCCGCGGTGCTCGTCGAGCTCGACGGGCGCACCTGGCTGCGCACCGGCGACGTGGTGGTCGCCGAGGACGGCGGTTTCCTGCGGCTCGTGGACCGCATCAAGGAGGTCATCATCACCGGTGGGTACAACGTGTACCCCTCGCAGGTCGAGGAGCACCTGCGCCAGATGCCGGAGATCGCGGACGTCGCCGTGGTCGGGCTGCCGGGGGGCGACCTCGGCGAGCGGGTCGTGGCGGCGATCGTGCTGGCCGAGGGCACGTCGCGGGTCGAGCTCGCGGCCGTCCGGGCCTGGAGCGAGCGGGCACTGGCGCGCTACGCCCACCCGCGCGAGCTCATCGTGCTGCCCGAGCTCCCACGGTCCCAGATCGGCAAGGTGCTGCGTCGGGTGGTGCGAGAGCAGCTCATCGAACGCAGGTGAGCGATCAGGGCGCGGCAGGCTCGGGCTTCTCGGCGCGATCGGCGCGCAACGCCCCGATCGCGGCCTCGAAGTCGTCGAGCGAGTCGAAGGCCTGGTACACGCTCGCGAACCGCAGGTAGGCCACCTCGTCGAGCTCGCGCAGAGGGCCGAGGATCGCGAGCCCGATCTCGTGGGCGTCGAGCTCGGCGCTCCCGGTGCCGCGCAGGGTCTCCTCCACGCCCTGGGCGAGCAGGGCGAGGTCGTCCTCGCTGACCGGCCGGCCCTGGCACGCCTTGCGTACCCCGTTGATGATCTTCTCGCGGCTGAACGGCTCGGTCGCACCGGACCTCTTGACCACAGCCAAGCTCGCCGTCTCGATCGTCGTGAAGCGCCGGCCGCACTCCGGGCACTGCCGCCGCCGACGGATCGAAGCGCCGTCGTCAGCAGTCCGCGAGTCGACCACTCGCGAGTCGCCGTGCCGGCAGAACGGGCAGTGCACCGGTGCTCCCCTCCCCGAGACACCCCCGCGGATGCCCCGGGTCACGGTACGACCCCTCCCCCGACCAGGCAAGGAACGGTCAGCCGGCGTCGCCCACGGCCGGAACCAGCAGCTGCTGACCGGCCCGCACCCCGGAGCCGCTGAGCCCGTTGAGCACGATCAGCCGGTCCACGACGTCCCGCACGTCCTCGCCGGGAGCAGTGACCGACGAAGCGATCTGCCAGAGCGTCTGCCCGGCCGACACCGTGACCACGTCCACCGGGATCGCCGGCTCGGCGTCGCCGGCCGCCGCACCCGTGGGCCGCAGCGCCCATCCGACGACCAGCAGCAGCGCGAGGACGACGAGGGCCGCGCGGCCCCGGGCCGTGAGGCGCAGGTGCCGCCGCTCCGGCCGTACGGCGCGTGCCGTCCGCGCCGCGGGTGCCATGCGCACCAGATCGCTCCGGGTGTCCCAGGCCAGCGCAGTCATCTCGATCTCCTCGTCGAACACCTGTTCGTCGTACGTCTGTACGATGTCTAGCACGAGCCGGCGACACTTGTCGAGACACGCCTCGAACAGATGTTTGATCAGCCCGTCGTGCCGCCCTACGCTGAGTGGCACGAGGACAGACCACCAGCGACCACTGACACGCACTGCCGAGCACCGACACGCACCGACGCACACACACGACCGGGACCACCCGGAGACCTGGAGGAGACCGTGGCACCGAGCAGCACCCCGCCGACGGGGCACGGGGACGACCTCGCCAGCGTGCACACCCTCCCTGACGGCCCCGCCGACGGTGACGGCCTCACCGCCCGCCAGCGGCTCGTGCTGGACACGATCCGCTCGAGCGTCGAGCAGCGCGGCTACCCGCCGAGCATGCGCGAGATCGGCGACGCCGTCGGCCTGACCAGCCCGTCGTCGGTCAAGCACCAGCTCATGGCGCTCGAGCGCAAGGGCTACCTGCGGCGCGACCCGCACCGCCCGCGAGCGATCGAGATCGTCCACCCCGACGACTCGCGCACGATCGCAGGGCTCGAGGCGCCCGTGGACCCCGAGATCACCGAACGCCCCACGCCGTCCTACGTGCCCGTGGTCGGCCGGATCGCCGCCGGCGGGCCGATTCTGGCCGACCAGGTGGTCGAGGACGTCTTCCCGCTTCCCCGCCAGCTGGTGGGCGACGGCGAGCTGTTCCTGCTCAAGGTCGTCGGCGACTCGATGCTCGACGCGGCGATCTGCGACGGCGACTGGGTGGTGGTGCGCCGCCAGCCGGTGGCCGAGAACGGCGAGATCGTCGCGGCCATGCTGGACGGCGAGGCGACGGTCAAGACCCTCAAGCGCACCGACGGGCACGTCTGGCTGCTGCCGCAGAACCCGGCCTACTCCCCCATCGACGGCGACGAGGCCATCGTGCTCGGGCGGGTCGTCAGCGTGCTGCGCAGCCTCTGAACGGGTGTGGCCGGTGCGCCCACCGCACCGGCCACACCGCTACGACGCGGTCGACTCGCCCGAGGCGCCGGCTGCTACCACCCGAACCGGTGGGCGATCTCGTGCAGGTTCTCAGCCGAACGGCGCAGGCCGGCCAGCTCCTCGCCGGACATCGGCACCTCGAGGCGCGCCTCCACCCCGCTGCGGCCGACCACGGCCGGCACCGACAGGCACACGTCGGAGATACCGTAGTAGTCGGTCAGCAGGGACGAGACCGGCAGGATGCTCTTCTCGTCCTTGAGCACCGCCTCGACGATGCGGGTGGCGGCCTGCGCGATCGCGTAGTTCGTCGCGCCCTTGCCCTCGATGATCCGGTAGGCCGAACCGACGACCTCCTGGGCGATCCGGTTGCGCACGGCCTGGTCGAACGGGCCCTTGCCGGTCTTGGTTCCGCGCCAGTTGAGCAGCGGGACCGAGCCGATCGCCGCCGAGCTCCACAGCGGGATCTCGGAGTCCCCGTGCTCCCCTGCGATGGTCGCGTGCACGCTCTGCACCGCGACGTTGCAGTGCTGGGCCACGAGCCAGCGCAGCCGGCTCGAGTCGAGCACGGTCCCGGAGCCGAACACCCGGCCCGGTTCGAGGGCCGAGGCCCGGATCGCCGCGTAGGTGACGATGTCGACGGGATTGGTGACCATCATGAAGACCGCGTCGGGCGCGACCTCGACCAGCGTCGGCATCAGCTCGCGGACCAGCCCGACGGTCGCGTCGGCGAGGTCCAGGCGGGACTGGCCCGGCTTCTGCTTGGCACCGGCCGTGACCACCACGACGTCGGAGTCCGCGAGCACTGACAGGTCGTCCGCGCCGATCACCTGCGCCGTCGGCATGAACTGGATGCCGTGGCCCAGGTCGAGCACCTCGGCCTCGACCTTCGACGCGTTGATGTCGAACAGCGCGACGGTGCGCGCGGCTCCGCGCATCAGGGCGGCGTACGCGATGGTGGCGCCCACGCTCCCGGCGCCCACGATGCCGATCTTCGTCGTCCGACGGCGGTCGACCCCGGGCCTGGGTTCCTCGCTCACGTGCTCCTCCTTCGCTGGGAGGTGCCAAGCCTAGAGGCGCCCGTCTCGGTGGGCCCGGTCGCCCACGACCTGGGCAGGCGGCCGCGGCGCGCCGCGCGACTCAGCCGATCGTCGACCCGGCTGCCAGGCGGGCCAGCGCGGCGAGCACCACCTCACGGTCGGTCGTGCGCCAGAACGGCGGTAGCGAGCGCGCCAGGAACTCCCCGTACCGCGCGGTGACCAGCCGCGGGTCGAGCACCGCGACCACGCCGCGGTCGGCGTCGGTGCGCAGCAGCCGCCCGGCGCCCTGGGCGAGCATCAGCGCGGCGTGGGTGGCCGAGACCGCCATGAAGCCGTTGCCGCCCGCGGCCTGCACCGCCTCGGTGCGCGCGGCGCGCACCGGGTCGTCGGGCCGCGGGAACGGGATGCGGTCGATGAGCACCAGCCGGCAGGCCCGGCCCGGCACGTCCACGCCCTGCCAGAGCGACAGGGTCCCGAACAGGCAGGTCGCCTCCTCCTCGGCGAACCGGGCCACCAGCGTCGGCAGCTGGTCGTCGCCCTGGCAGAGCACGGGCACGTCGACCCGCTCACGCATCGCCTCGGCGGCCGCGACCGCCGCGCGGCGCGAGGAGAACAGCCCGAGTGTCGCCCCGCCCGCCGCGGAGACCAACGCGGCGATCTCGTCCAGCTGCGCGCCGGTCGCCGGTTCTCGACCCGGCGCGGGCAGGTGCCGGGCGACGTACAGGATGCCGGCCCGCGCGTGGTCGAACGGGCTGCCGACGTCCAGACCACGCCACGGCTGGGCGACCGGACCCCCGTCGCCGGTCGCGTCGCCCGCGACCGCGTCGTCCGCTCCGGCGCCGCCCGTGCGCGCATCGTCCGCTCCGGCCCCGGCATCCGAGGCCGCCGGCCCGGCGCCGCCCGGGGCGTCGGTCAGCTCGTCACGTGGCGAGAGCCCGGACGCCACCGCCAGCGGCGTGAAGCTTCCGCCCAGCGTCAAGGTCGCCGAGGTCAGAACGGCGCTGCGGCCGGCCAGGAGACCACCGCGCACCAGCCCGGCGACGTCCAGTGGGGCGGCGAGCAGCCGCGGCCCACCGGGGCCGCGCTGCCCGGGCCGCTCGTCGCGGGTGCACCACATCACGTCGCGGCCGGGCTCGCCCAGCATCCGCTCGGCCACCTCGAGCAGCACTGTCACCGTCGAGGTCGCCATCGTGAGCCCGCCGTCGGGGGCCCGGCCCGGGGCCGGCCGCAGCGCGGTCAGCTGGGCCCGCGCCGCGTCCCGCACGGTCGCGATCGCGGTGGCCAGCGCGTCGGGAAGACCGTCGGGGAACCGTCCGTCCGGCACCCGCCCGAGCTCGGCGGCCAGCGCCTGGGCGGCCCCCTCGAGCGCCTCGACGTCGGCCTTGCCGAACCGTCGGGCGAGGCCCGCGGCGTGCAGCGCCACGGCCGGCGAGAGCTCGACGGTCGCCTGCGTGGTGATCCGGTCGGCCAGCTCGTGCGCCTCGTCGACCACCAGGACCTCGTGCTCGGGCAGCACCCCGGGCGAGCCCGACGCGGCGATCCCGAGCATCGCGTGGTTGGTCACCACGACGTCGGCCTCGTGGGCGCGGTGCCGGGCGGCCTCAGCGAAGCACTCGTCGACCATCGGGCACCGCTGCCCGAGGCACTCCATCGCGGTCAGGGACACCTGACGCCACGCCCGGTCGCTGACCCCGGGGACGAGGTCGTCGCGGTCCCCGGTGCTGGTCTCGGCCGCCCACTCGCGCACGGCGAGCACCTGGCGCCCGAGGTCGGAGGCCTGCGCCCGGGGATGGTCGGCCGCACCGGGGACGTCTCCGAGGTCGAACAGCGCAGCGGGCTCGTCCGCCGGGTAGCCGCCGGCGAGCTTGTGCTTGCAGACGTAGTTGTGCCAGCCCTTGAGCAGCGCGATCTGCGGCGGGCGCGGCAGGTGAGGGGCGACCGCGGACGCCACGAGGGGCAGGTCCCGGGTGATCACCTGGCGCTGGAGCGCGAGGGTCGCGGTGGAGACCACCACCGTCTCGTCGGCGAGCACCGCGTGGCGCACCGCGGGGACCAGGTAGGCCAGGGACTTGCCCGTGCCGGTGCCGGCCTGGACCAGCAGGTGCTCGCCCCGGTCGATCGCCCCGGCGACCGCCTCTGCCATGGCCCGCTGGCCGTCGCGTCGCACGCCACCGAGGGCGTGCACCGCCTCGTCGAGCAGCTCGGCCGGGTCCACCCCGGAAGCCTAGGTGCTCGGCCGGACGGGTCCGCGCGATCCCGAGGGCGCGCCTCAGCCCTGGTTCGCGGCCCGCTCCATGGCGGCCGCGAGGTCGGGGTCCACCCGGCCGCGGACCACCGTGCCGTCGGCCGTGTGCTCGACCGCGACCTCGCCCTCGTCGTGCGCCCGACTGACCAGGTCGCCTCGGGTGTACGGGACCACGAGGTCCACGTGCGCCTGCGGGCGGGGCAGCGCGTCGGAGATCCGTTCGCGCAGCTCGGCCAGACCCGCGCCGGTGTGCGCGGACACCACGACCGCGCCCGGTTCTCGGCGCAGCATCCGCGCGACGGTGTCGGGGTCGGCGACGTCTGCCTTGTTGAGCACGACGATCTCGCGGACATGGTCGATACCGTCGATCTCGCCGAGCACCTCGCGCACCGCGGCGACCTGGCCCTCGGGGTCGGGGTGGGACACGTCCACGACGTGCAGCAGGACGTCGGCCTCGCCGACCTCCTCCAGGGTCGAGCGGAACGCCTCGACCAGCTGGTGCGGCAGGGCCCGGACGAAGCCGACGGTGTCGCTGAGGGTGTAGGTCCGCCCGTCCGGCGTCTGCGCGCGACGGACGGTGGGGTCCAAGGTGGCGAACAGCGCGTTCTCCACCAGCACCCCGGCGCCGGTCAGGCGGTTGAGCAGGCTGGACTTGCCCGCGTTGGTGTACCCGGCGATCGCGACCGCCGGCACGTGGTGCCGGCGCCGGCCCGACCTGCGGGTCCGCCGCGCGGGCGCCATCTGCGCGATGTCACGGCGGAGCCTGGCCATCCGGGTGCGGATCCGCCGCCGGTCCAGCTCGATCTTGGTCTCGCCGGGGCCGCGCGAGCCGATGCCCGCACCGCCGGCGACCCGACCGCCGGCCTGACGGGACATCGAGTCGCCCCAGCCGCGCAGCCGCGGGAGCAGGTACTCCAGCTGGGCGAGCTCGACCTGGGCCTTGCCCTCCCGGGACTTGGCGTGCTGGGCGAAGATGTCCAGGATCAGCGCGGTCCGGTCGATCACCTTGACCTTGACGACGTCCTCCAAGGCGCGGCGCTGGGAGGGCGCCAGCTCACCGTCCACGATGACGGTGTCCGCACCCGAGTCCGCGACCAGGTCGGCGAGCTCGGCAGCCTTGCCCGAACCCAGGTAGGTGCCTGGGTCCGGGGTGGCGCGGCGCTGCAGGAGCCCGTCGAGCACCTCCGAGCCCGCGGTCTCGGCCAGCGCGGCGAGCTCGCGCAGGGACACCTCGGCCTCGGCGGCGTCGCCACCCGTCTGGAGCCCTACCAGCACGACGCGCTCCAGGCGCAGCTGTCGGTACTCGACCTCGGTGACGTCGGCGAGCTCGGTGGACAGCCCGGCGACCCGGCGCAGCGCGGCGCGTTCCTCACGGTCCAGCTGCTCGCCGTCGTGCTCCTGGGCGCGCGTGTCGCCCTCGTCGACGGCGGTGCGTCCGGCGCGTGCGAGCACCCGCGCGACGACGTCGTCGGCGAGCCCGACGGCGTCGAGGTCGGCCTGGAGGTCGCCGTGGCCGGAGGTGGGGCTGGTCGCAGTCATGCGGTCCTTTCGTCTCCCTCAAGAGTGACACCCCGCCACGGGTGCGGCGAGGCATTTCACCACGGGCGCAGTGCGGACGTGGCACCCTGTCCGTGGCTCCGCGCCCCGCGGGGCCGGAGGGGGACGACGTGGACCGGTGGCCGCCGCGGCTGGACGCACGAACGATGCTCTGGGTGGGCCTGGCGGCTGTCGTCGCGGGTGTCGTCGTCCAGCTCCTCGCGAACAGACTCGCGACGACGAGTGCGTTGACACCGACCCTCGTGGTGCAGGTCGTGGCGTACCTGCTCGGCTCGATCCACCTGCTCGGCGTGGTCCTGATCGGCGGCGCCTTCGTGGTCCGCGCACTCGATCGAGCCGAGTGACCGACCCGGCTCGGTAGGGTGCGCGCGTGGTCGAGCACTACTTCACCGCCGAGCCGGCGTCCGCGGACGAGCGCAGCACCCTGACCGTCGACCTCGCTGGGCGCGAGGTCACCGTGCACACCGCCCCGGGGGTGTTCTCCGCCGGACGGCTGGACCTGGGTACCCGGGTGCTGCTGCGCAGCGCGCCGTCGCCGCCGGCCACCGGCGACCTGCTCGACCTCGGCTGCGGCTGGGGGCCGATCGCGCTGACCCTTGCGCTGGAGTCGCCTGGCGCGACCGTGTGGGCGGTGGACGTCAACCGTCGGGCCCTGGACCTGTTGCGGCGCACCGCCGCCGACCTGGGCCTGACGAACCTGCGGGTGGTCGAGCCCGACGAGGTCCCCCACGACGTGACGTTCGCGGCCATCTGGTCCAACCCGCCCATCCGGGTGGGCAAGGACGCCCTGCACGTGATGCTCACGCGCTGGCTCGGGCGGTTGGAGCCGGACGGTCAGGCGTGGCTCGTGGTGCAGCGGGCCCTGGGCTCGGACTCGCTCGCGGACTGGCTGCGCGGGCAGGGGCTCGCGACGACGAAGGTCGCCTCCGCCAAGGGCTTCCGGGTGCTGCGGGTCGGGCCGCACGACTGACGCCGGGACCACCCGCCCGCTCGCCGGTCAGCCCAGCGCGTCCAGGTCCACGACCAGGTCGGCGACCAGCACCGCGGGGCCGGCCAGCTCGACCCGGTCCCCGGCCACGGTGACCCGGACCACCCCGCCGGGAACCTCGACCCGCCAGGTGTCCGGGGCGCCCGCCCCAGCCCAGGTCCGCACCGCGAGCGCAGCGGCGCACGCGCCGGTGCCGCACGACCGCGTCTCCCCCACGCCGCGCTCGTGCACCCGCATGCGCACCGTGCCGACGACGCCGTCGCCCTGGCGCCGCTCGCCGAGCGGCACCACGAGCTCGACGTTGCTGCCGTGCTCTGGCGGGGGCTCGACCTGCGGCGCCCGGCTCAGGTCCGCGGCGGCGAGCTCGTCCAGGTCGGCGAGCGCGAGCACGGTGTGCGGGTTGCCGACGTCGATGCTCAGTCCGGCGCGGGCCACCGGCAGGCCGGCCACCGCCACCTCGGCGTCCACGCCGGACGCGCGGGGGTCCCCGGGCAAGGCCCAGCGCCCCATGTCGACCGCGTACCACGCCGTGTCGCCGCCGTCGGGGTCGGCCGTGCGCCGCACCCGGCGCACCCCGGCCCTGGTGCCCAGCGCGAGCTCGCCGGCGCCGTCCCACAGCCCCAGACGCTCGGCGAATGCGGCGATCACCCGGATCCCGTTGCCGCACATCTCCGCGACCGAGCCGTCGGCGTTGCGGTAGTCCATGAACCAGGTCGCGGCGGGGTCCTCGGCGAGGGCGGCGCCGCCGTCGTCGAGCCGGTCGCTGGCGACCAGCCGGAGCACCCCGTCCGCCCCGATCCCGGCGCGCCGGTCGGTCAAGGCCCGGACCAGGTCCACGTCGAGGTCGAGCTCGCCGGCGCGGTCGTCGACCAGCACGAAGTCGTTCTGCGTGCCGTGACCCTTGGTCACCGCGAGCCGGCCGGTCATGACCCGAGGGTACGGCGCCCGGGTGTGGTCTCGGACGGCTGTCCGCCCCGCGCGACGACCTCCAGGGCCCGCTCGACGAGGTCGGGGTCGGTCGCGTCGAGCCAGTGCACCCGGCGGTCCCGGCCGAACCAGCCCATCTGCCGTCGCGCCAGGCGGCGGGTCGCGATCACCGTCGCCTCGCGCGCCGACGCCTCGTCGGTCTCGCCGCGCAGCACGGCAAGCACCTGCGCGTAGCCGACCGCCCGCCCGGCGGTGCGGCCCATCGCGTCGGCGAGCCCGCGCACCTCGTCGACCAGACCCGCGGCCCACATGTGGTCGACCCGCGCCTCGATCCTGGCGTCCAGCACGTCGCGCGCGCAGTCCAGCCCCACCTGGACCGTCGCGGCGACGTACTCCTGCTCGGGCAGCGCGGCGCGCAACGGCCGCCCGGTCAGCTCGATCACCTCCAGGGCGCGGACGATGCGCCGCGCGTTGCCCCGACCGATCGCCTCGGCGGCCGCCGGGTCCAGGCGCGCCAGCTCGTCGTGCAGGAGGCCCGGGCCGAGCTCGGCGACCCGCGACTCGAGCCGGGCCCGCACCGCGGCATCCGTGGGGGCCAGCTCCATCCGGTCCAGCAGGGCGCGGACGTAGAGCCCCGAGCCGCCGACCACGACGCCCGGACGACCGCGCGCCTCGATCGCCTCCAGGTCGGCGCGGGCGTGGCGCTGGTAGGCCGCGACGGAGGCCTCCTCGCCGACCTCGAGCACGTCGAGCTGGTGGTGGACGACCCCGCGGCGCTCGGGGACGGTCAGCTTCGCTGTCCCGATGTCCATGCCCCGGTAGAGCTGCATCGCGTCGGCGTTGACCACCTCGCCGCCCAGCGCCTGCGCCAGCGCCAGGCCCAGCTCGGACTTGCCCGTGGCCGTCGGACCGACCACCGCCACCCTCACGCCGGCACCCACGTCGCCACCAGGTACGTCGCGTCGAACGGCGCGGTGCTGGTCACCGCGGTGCACCGCAACGGCTCCCCGCACGCGGCCAGCACCCGGGCCGGGCCGAGCGCGCTGATCGCCAGCTCGGCCGCGAGCGCGTCGTCCAGCCCGGCCGGACCGCCCGGGTCCAGGGTGGCCAGCCAGGCCTCGAGGGCCGCGTCCGCCTCGGCGGCCCGAGCGTCCTGGGCCAACGGCGCCTGCGGCCCCCGGCGCGCGCTGCCCCCGCCGACCAGAACCGCACCCACCGGGCCCGGCGACCGCAGCTCGTCCACGGCCAACGGTCCGTCCGCGCCGACCACCCGGACCGGCCCGGTCCAGCCGGACCGGGCCAGAAGCCACAGCGCGACCGCCGCCGGGACGTCGTCCACCGGCGCGCCGGCCCCACCGCCGGACCACGCCGAGTCCGGCACGCCGGCCGCGGTGAACGTGGCGCGCAGGCGGCCCTCCGCCCGGGCCGACCCGGGCGTCACCACCACGACGTGCCCGGGACCGGCGTCGACCACAGCCGCCACGGCGGCGAGCGCGGCCTCCCGCTCGGCGTCCAGCACGCCGGCCCGGCCGGCCACACCGGGCACGAGCAGGGCGGTCGGAGGTACGAGGGCGGCGGCGACGAGCACGACCCGACGGTAGCCGCACCTGCCGGTCGCCACGTCCCGGAGCGCCGCCCCGCGCCCGCCCCCGGGACGACCGCGTCCGACGCCCGCCCCGGCCCGGCGCGGCTACCCTGGACCGTGATGGGCTGGTTCTCGAAGACACGGGGCGGCGCCGGGTCACGCCCGGAGCCGGATCCGGCGCTGACGAGCCCGCTGACCGCACAGCGGGTCCAGGACTGGCTGGCCCGGCGCGGCTACGGCTGGTTCGTCGACATGGACGGCGACACCGGTGGCATGTGGCGCGGGCGGATGTTCTACCTGTTCGCGCTGGGCGACGACGAGCAGATCCTGCAGGTGCGCGGGCAGTGGAACCGGTCGTTCAACATCGAGCGGCTCACCGAGGTGCTCGAGATCTGCAACACCTGGAACAGCGAGAAGGTCTGGCCCAAGGCCTACGTGCGGGTGCGCGACGACGGCTCCGTGCACGCGGTCTGCGAGACCGCGACCGAGCTCGGTGCCGGCGTGACCGAGGAGCAGCTGGGGCAGCTCATCGAGTGCGGCCTGTCCTCCGCGGGGGTGTTCTTCGACGAGCTCGACAAGCGGTATCCCGATCCGGCCGGGCAGGCGCCGTGAGCGCCGCGAGCGCCTCCGGCGCGACCCCCGAGCGGCCCGCCCCGCTGTCCGCGGACCGGATCGCTGCCTACCTGGAGTCCGAGGGCTACCGCACCAGGCGGGACGAGGACGGCGACGTCGCCGGGATCTGGAACGGGCACCGGTTCTGGTTCATCGTGCTCGGGGAGCGCGACGAGGTGCTCCAGGTGCGCGGGCGCGCCGAGCACGTCCTGCCGGTGGAGCGTCGCGCGGCAGCCCTCCTTGCGGTCAACGACTGGAACCGCGACCGGATCTGGCCCAAGGCGTACGTGCGCGAGGAGGAGGACGGTCTCGCGCTGTACGGCGAGATGTCCGTCGACCTCGAGCACGGGGTGACCGACGCCCAGCTCGCGCTGCTGCTCGACTGCGGCCTGGTCACCGCGATCCAGCTGTTCCGCGCCACCGCGCCCGCCGAGCAGGGCTGAGCGCGTCAACGCCGGGTCGGCATCCCCAGCTGCACCGGGCCCTCGGCCGGCTCGCCGCCGTGGTCGTGGGTGTCGTCCCTGGCCGCCTGCCACGCGTCGCCCGAGCGGGTGCGCCGCACCTCGAACGGCCCGCCGTCCAGCGCCGAGTCGGCCACCAGGTGGTGCGGTGCACCGTAGGTGACCCGGACGGTGACGAGGTCCCCCGGGCGCGGCACACCCGGCTCACCCGCCTCGCGGGCGACCAGCTCGGGCGGCAGCGCCAGGTGCACGAGGCGGTTGTCGGCGGCCCGGCCGCTGATCCGCCGCGTCGCCTCGTCCTTACGGCCCTCGCCCTCCGCGACCAGCACCTCGAGGGTCCGGCCCACCTGGGCGGCGTTCTCCTGAGCGGAGATCCGCTCCTGGAGCGCGACCAGACGGTCGTACCGCTCCTGCACCACCTCCTTGGGCAGCTGGTCGGGCAGCTCGGCCGCGGGCGTGCCGGGCCGCCGGGAGTACTGGAACGTGAACGCCGAGGCGAACCGGGCCCGCTCGACCACGTCCAGGGTCCGGGCGAAGTCCTCCTCGGTCTCCCCCGGGAAGCCGACGATGACGTCGGTCGAGATCGCCGCGTCGGGGATGGCCTCGCGCACCCGTTCCAGGATCCCCAGGAAGCGCGCCGACCGGTAGGAGCGCCGCATCGCCCGCAGCACCCGGTCCGAGCCGGACTGCAGGGGCATGTGCAGCGACGGCATGACCGTCGGGGTCTCGGCCATCGCGGCGATCACGTCGTCGGTGAACGCCGCGGGGTGCGGCGAGGTGAACCGGACCCGCTCGATGCCCGGCACCGCGCCGACCGAGCGCAGCAGGTCGGCGAACGCCCCGCGGTCGCCGAACTCGACGCCGTAGGTGTTGACGTTCTGCCCGAGCAGCGTGACCTCGATCGCGCCCGAGGCCACCAGCGCCTCGACCTCCGCGAGGATCTCGCCGGGCCGCCGGTCGCGCTCCTTGCCCCGCAGCGAGGGCACGATGCAGAACGTGCAGGTGTTGTTGCAGCCCACGCTGATCGAGACCCAGCCCGCGTAGACCGACTCCCGCCGGGTGGGCAGGGTGGAGGGGAACACCTGGAGCGACTCGGCGATCTCCACCTGGGCGGCCGCGTTGTGCTGCGCCCGGTCCAGCAGCCGGGGTAGGACGTCGATGTTGTGCGTGCCGAACACCACGTCCACCCACGGCGCGCGCCGGACGATCTCACCGCGGTCCTTCTGAGCCAGGCACCCCCCGACGGCGATCTGCATGCCCGGTCGGGCAGCCTTGAGCGCGGCGAGCTGGCCGAGGTTGCCGTACAGCCGGGTCGAGGCGTTCTCGCGCACCGCGCAGGTGTTGAGCACGACGACGTCGGCGGACCAGGCGGCCTCGTCGGCCGGGTCGGCGCGCACCAGCCCGGCGTCCTCCAGGAGGCCCGCCATGTGCTCGGAGTCGTGGACGTTCATCTGGCAGCCCAGGGTGCGCACCAGGTAGGTGCGGGGGCCGGCGGGGTCGGACGCGGCGGGCGTCGGACGCGTGGTGGTCGCGCTCATCGCGCACCAGGGTAAGCCGCGCGACCGGGCGGTCCCGCCCGCCTCAAGGGCCACCACGTCATCCGATCATGTTGCACACCTGTGACCCCCAACCCTGGTCGGTTCGGGTGAAACCCGCCTACGGTGCTCAGATGACGGAGCCAGAAGCCCCGGTGCCAGCAGGCGCCGTCGTCCGGGACGCCGACGTCCAGGATGCGGCCGAGCCGCTCGTCGTGCTCAGTCGGGTGAACAAGCACTTCGGATCGCTGCACGTGCTGCAGGACATCGACCTCACCGTGCACCGCGGCGAGGTGGTCGTGGTGATCGGCCCGTCCGGCTCCGGGAAGTCCACGCTGTGCCGCACGGTCAACCGGCTCGAGACGATCGACGACGGGTCGATCACGGTGGACGGCGTGCCCCTGCCCGCCGAGGGCAAGGCCTTGGCACGGCTGCGTGCGGACGTCGGCATGGTGTTCCAGTCCTTCAACCTCTTCGCGCACAAGACCGTCCTGGAGAACGTCGCCCTCGGACCGATCAAGGCCAAGGGCGTGGGTCGGCGCGAGGCCGAGTCCCACGCGATGGAGCTCCTCGATCGCGTCGGTGTCGCCGACCAGGCGCACAAGATGCCCGCGCAGCTGTCCGGCGGCCAGCAGCAACGGGTCGCGATCGCCCGCGCGCTGGCGATGCGGCCCAAGGTCATCCTGTTCGACGAGCCGACCTCCGCGCTGGACCCGGAGATGATCAACGAGGTGCTCGACGTGATGGTCGCCCTCGCCAAGGACGGCATGACGATGGTCGTGGTCACCCACGAGATGGGCTTCGCGCGCAAGGCGGCGCACCGCGTGATCTTCATGGACGGCGGCCAGATCGTCGAGGAGGCCGACCCGGAGACCTTCTTCACCGCGCCGCGCAGCGACCGCGCGAAGGACTTCCTGTCGAAGATCCTCACCCACTGACTCCCCCGCCCGGTCCGGGGCGGGGGCAACACCGGAAGGAACGCAGATGCGCACACGACTGATGGTCGGGGCCCTGGCCGCCGCGACCCTGCTGCTCGGGGCGTGCAGCTCGGGCACCGCCGACGGAGGCGAGTCCAGCGACGCCTCGATGACCGACGAGACGATGACCGAAGGCTCGATGGACTTCGCGGCCGGTTCCACGATGGCCAAGCTCGCCGACGCGGGCACGATCACCGTCGGCACCAAGTTCGACCAGCCGCTCTTCGGCCTGGTCGGCCCGGACGGCGTACCCGAGGGCTTCGACGTCGAGATCGCCACGCTCATCGCGGACCACCTGGGGATCTCGCCGGACAAGATCGTCTGGAAGGAGACCGTCTCGGCCAACCGTGAGGACTTCATCGAGCGCGGCGAGGTCGACATCGTGGTCGCGACCTACACCATCAACGACGACCGCAAGCAGCGAGTCTCGTTCGCCGGGCCCTACTACGAGGCCGGCCAGTCTCTCCTGACGCTCAAGGACAACACCGACATCAACGGGCCCGACGACCTGGCCGGCAAGAAGGTCTGCACGGTCTCCGGCTCGACGCCCGAGGCCAACCTGCTGGCCAACTACCCCGATACCCAGGTCGTCCCGTTCGGCACGTACTCCGAGTGCCTGGAGCCGCTGCGCAACGGGCAGGTCGACGCGGTCAGCACCGACAACGTGATCCTGGCCGGCTTCGCGGCCGAGAACGACGACCTCGAGGTCCGGGGCGAGCCGTTCACCACCGAGCCGTATGGGATCGGCCTGGCCCGGGACGACACCGACTTCCGGATGTGGATCAACGACACCCTGGAGGCGATGTTCGCCGACGGCAGCTGGACCAAGGCCTGGGAGGACACCGCAGGCACCGTGCTGCCGACACCTGACCCGCCGACGGTGGACCGGTACGACCTCAACTCCTGAGCAGTCCCCGACCCGTCCCGGGCCCGGCGCGCCGTCGGTCCCGGGGCGGGTCGGCGTCCCATGACCGGGGCGTCGTCCCGCAGACACCCGAGCGCCGCACCTCGCCCGAAGGGGGATCCATGGGGTTCATCGCCGAGAACCTGTCGACCTACGTCGACGGGTTCCTCGTGACCCTGCGTCTCACGGCCGTCTCCGGCCTCCTGGCTCTCGTGTGGGGCACCGTGATCGCCGCGTTCCGGGTGTCGCCGCTGCGTCCGCTGCGGGTGTTCGGGACGGTCTGGACCGAAACCTTGCGCAACACGCCGTTGACCCTGGTGTTCTTCGGGATGGTCTTCGTCGCGCCGCAGTTCGGCGTCATCCCGCCCTTGGGCTTCTGGACCGCGGTGATCTGTCTGGCCACGTACACCTCGGCGTTCGTGGCCGAGGCGGTGCGCTCGGGAATCAACGGGGTCAGCGTGGGGCAGGCGGAGGCGGCCCGGGCGATCGGGCTGACCTTCGGTCAGACCCTCGGCAACGTGATCCTGCCCCAGGCGGTCCGCTCGGTGGTCCCGCCGCTGATCAACGTGCTCATCGCACTGACGAAGAACACCTCCGTCGCAGCCGGTTTCGCCGTGGTCGAGCTGGTCGCCACCGGACGCCGGCTCGGGGTGGGCAACGCCGCCGCGGGGGCCTGGGTGCTGGTGGGCGTCGGGTTCTTCTACCTGATCCTCACGATCCCCTTGGGCATCCTGGCGGCCCGGGTCGAGCGAAGGGTGGCGTTCGCGCGATGAGCTCGGTGCTGTACGACGCCCCGGGGCCGCTGGCCCGCCGTCGCGAGACGATCGGGTCGGTGGTCGGCGCGATCGTCCTGGCCGGCGCGATCGCCGGTGCGCTCTGGTACGCCGCCGGCAACGGCGTGTTCGCCGCCGACCACTGGGACGTGCTGTACGACCCGCCCAAGGGCCAGAGCGCGAGCGCCGTGTGGAGCTCGATGGCGATCAGGGGCCTCGGCGCCACCCTGCGGGCCGCCGCGCTCGCCGCACCTCTCGCCCTGGTCCTGGGCCTGGTCCTGGCGATGATGCGCACCTCGCACCTGGCCTTGCTCCGGGTACCCGCGGTCGGGATCATCGAGGTGTTCCGCGGGCTGCCAGTGCTCCTGATGATGTACTTCGGCCTCATCGGGATGGGGCTCGACACATACCTGGCCGTCGCATTCGGGCTGACCGTCTACAACATGGCGGTCATCTCGGAGATCCTGCGCTCGGGCCTGGCGGCGCTGCCCAAGGGCCAGACCGAGGCGGCGCTTGCGATCGGCCTCACCCGGTGGCAGACGCTGGTCATCGTCCAGCTGCCCCAGGCCGTGCGGATCATGCTACCGAGCCTCATCGCCCAGCTCATCGTGCTGCTCAAGGACTCCTCGCTGGGCTTCATCGTGGGGTACCCGGAGCTGCTCCAGTCGATCAAGAACAACGCGTCGTACTTCGGCAACAACTACTACGTGGCGTTGTTCACGGTGGGCTTCGTCCTCTTCCTGGCGGTGAACCTCTCGCTCAGCGCGCTCGCCCGACGCGTCCAGCGCCGCACACCAGGCGTTCGCCGGGTCGACGACCAGGCCACCGGCAACACCGGCGGCGCGACGATGTCGTGGAGCTCGGGGACCGACCTGGACCGCTGACCGGTCGCGCGCCGCGGCGGGGTCAGCCGGCGGTCGCGCTGGCCCGGAGCTCGCGCACGACGGTGACCTCGATCTCGCCCGGGAACGACAGGTCCTTCTCGATGTGCTGCGCGATGGTCCGCGCCAGGCCGGGGAGCTCCTCGTCGCGCACCGCGGACGGCTCGACGACCACGCGCACCTCGCGCCCGGCCGACATCGCAAGCGCGCGGCGCACGCCGGGGTGCGCCGCGACGAGCGCCTCCAGGTTGTCCATGCGCTCGAGGTACTGGTCGAGCTCCTCGCGCCGAGCGCCCGGCCGCGCCGCGGACAGCGCGTCGGCGGCTTGGACCAGCACGGCCTCGACGGTGGTCTTGGGGACCGCGTCGTGGTGCGCGGCGATCGCGTTGACCACGGTGGGCTGCTCGCCGCACCGCTGGGCGAGATCGGCACCCACCTGGGCGTGCGTCCCGCCGAGCTCGGCCGTCAGGGCCTTGCCGACGTCGTGGAGGAAGGCGGCACGACGCGCGACCTCGACGTCGGCACCCAGCTCGGCGGCCATCACTGCAGCGGTCTGGGCACACTCGACGAGGTGCTCGAGCACGTTCTGTCCGTAGCTGGTGCGTAGCCGTAGGCGACCGAGCGTCTCGACCAGCTCGGGGTGCAGGCCCGCGACCCCGGCGCGCTCCGCGGCGTCGTGACCGGCGGCCCGGGTCCGTTCGGCGGCGCCGGCCACCGCCTCGGCGTAGGCGATCTCGATGCGCTGGGGGTGGATCCGCCCGTCCGCGATGAGGCTGCCCAGCGCGACCGCGGCGACCTCGCGGCGCTCGGGGTCGAAGCACGACAACGTGACCGAGTCGGGCGTCTCGTCCACGATCACGTTCACACCGGTCAGGGCCTCGAAGGTGCGGATGTTCCGGCCCTCCTTGCCGATGATCCGGCCCTTCATCTCCTCGGCCGGGAGCGGCACCACGGTGACAGTGGTCTGCGCGCTGGTCGGTGCAGCCAGCCGCTGGGCGGCGGTCGCCAGGATGCGTCGAGCGGCGTCGTCCGCCGAGCGCCGCGCCGTTGCCTCCGCGCGCCGCTCGATCGCCGCGACCTCGTGCGAAGCCCGCTGGGCGGCGAGCTCGAGCTGACGCTGGCGCGCCTGCTCGGCGGTCAACCCGGACAGCGACGCAAGAAGCTCCGCGGCCTCCGCCCTGGCCGCCTCGGCCGCCGCCCTGGCGGCCTTCTCCTGCTCGGCGGCGACCGCGAGCAGGTCCGCGGCCTCGGATCGCATGGTCTTCGCCTCATGGCGTTCAGCGCGCGTCTCGGCCTCGCGTTCCGTCGTGCGCGCCTCGCGCCGCTCGACCTCCGCCGCAGCCTGGCGCGTCTCCTCGCGGATCTGCTCGACGTCGTGCTCGGCCTGCCGACGCGCTGCGTCCGCCTCCCGGCGCGCGAGCATGACGAGGACCAACGCGATGAGGCTGGCCAGCAGAAGCGCCAGCACGGTACCGACCTCGCCCCACAGCACGAAGCTGCCCTCCCTCGTGCCTCAGTCGGGGTAGGGATCCGGACGGACCCGGGACTGGGCCCCACTATCGTCCACCATCTCGCGGACCAGCCTCGACGCCATGCCGGGCGGGTATCCCTTTCGGCCGAGCATCGCCAGCATCCGCCGGCTCTGCACGACCGGATCGATGTCCGACCGCCAGCGGCGTGCGAGCAGGTCGCGCGCCGCGGCCTCCTCATCGGCCTCGTCGATCTGGGCCAGCGCCGCACGCGCGTCGTCGTCGCCCACGCCCTTGCGTCGCAGCTCGACAGCCAGCGCCCGACGCGCCAGGCCACGCGACTCGTGCTTGGCGCGCACCAGGACCTCGGCGTAGCCGGCGTCGTCGACCAACCCCACCTCGGTGAAGCGGTCCAAGACCCGCTCGGCGACATCGTCGGGCACGTCGCGTCGGGCCATAGCCTCGGCGAGCTGCTGGCGACTACGCGGAGCCCCGGTCAGGAGGCGCAGGGCGATCGACCGGGCGACCTGCTCGGGGTCGGGCTCCCGGTCGACCGCGGCCGCGCCGGCCTCGGGCGGCTCGGGAGCGCGCCCGGACCGGCGGCGCCCACCCTGCTCGGACCGGCGCACGTCAGAAGTCGACGCCCGCCGTCGGATCGGCCGGCGCGTCCACTCGCGGACCCACGCCCAGCTTCTCCTTGATCTTCTTCTCGAGCTCGTCGGCCAGGTCCGGGTTGTCGCGAAGGAACCCGCGCGCGTTCTCCTTGCCCTGACCCAGCTGGTCGCCCTCGTAGGTGTACCAGGCACCGGACTTGCGCACGAAGCCCTGCTCGACCCCGAGGTCGATGAGACCACCCTCTCGCGAGATCCCGACGCCGTAGATGATGTCGAACTCCGCCTGCTTGAACGGCGGAGCCATCTTGTTCTTGACGACCTTGACCCTGGTCCGGTTGCCGACGGCGTCGGTGCCCTCCTTGAGGGTCTCGATCCGGCGGATGTCGAGGCGGACCGAGGCGTAGAACTTCAGCGCCTTGCCACCCGTGGTGGTCTCCGGCGAACCGAAGAACACGCCGATCTTCTCGCGCAGCTGGTTGATGAAGATCGCCGTGGTGCCCGACTGGCTCAGCGCCCCGGCGACCTTGCGCAGCGCCTGGGACATCAGCCGCGCCTGCAGACCGACGTGGCTGTCGCCCATCTCGCCCTCGATCTCCGCCTTGGGCACCAGGGCCGCGACGGAGTCGATGACCACGATGTCGATCGCGCCGGAACGGATCAGCATGTCCATGATCTCCAACGCCTGCTCACCGGTGTCCGGCTGGGAGACCAGCAGCGCGTCGGTGTCCACGCCGAGCGACTTCGCGTACTCCGGGTCGAGCGCGTGCTCGGCGTCGATGAACGCCGCGATGCCGCCGGCCCGCTGGGCGTTGGCGACCGCGTGCAGCGCGACGGTCGTCTTGCCGGAGGACTCCGGGCCGTACACCTCGATGATCCGGCCGCGGGGCAGGCCACCGATGCCGAGCGCGACGTCGAGCGCGATCGAGCCGGTCGGGATCACCTCGACCGGGGCCCGGCCCTCGTCGCCGAGGCGCATGATCGAACCCTTGCCGAACTGCCTGTCGATCTGGACGAGCGCTGCCTCCAGGGCCTTGGCGCGGTCTGCGGGAGCTGGCATCGGTCACCTCGTCGTCGCGGGGCGGGAGTCCGCCCGTCGTGGTCTGCGTGGCACTGCTGATCGGAACCGGTCGTCATCACTGCTGATCGTCGTCACTGCTGTGCTTCGTCCGGCACGCTACGTCCCGCCTCCGACATCACCGGGAGGTGGTCCCGGCGGGGTGTGGATCGGCGGTCCGTCGCGCGGCCTGGGGACACAGTAGGCCGAACACCTGTTCGATGCGAGCAGGCGTCGCGCGACACGCCGGTGCGCGTGTCGCGCGACCTCAGCGCGCCGGGCGGTCCGGTCCCCAGCGCCGGGCGACCGGCACCTCCATCGCGTCGCACAGCGCCCACCACACGGTGCGCGGGTCCTCCCCCGCGGCCAGCGCCTGGGCGGCCGTCCGGTCACCGAGCGCGTCGACGACCTGCTCGTCGACCAGCACCCGACCCATCTGCTCGCCGAACACGTCGACGACCGCGTCCCAGAACTCGCTGTACCGCACCGGCACAGCCTGCCATCCCGGCCGTGATCGCCGGGTCTCGGCCCGCGGCGGTGAGATCCGCACCGGATCGGACCGGGAACTACCGATCACGCCGGGACCCGTGCCTGCGGACGCACTAGCGTCGGGGCATGAGGACCGACCTGATCCCCGAGCTGGCCCGGCAGACCGCCGAGCTGCGCGACCGGGGCCTGTACAAGCCCGAGCGGGTCATCACCTCGCCGCAGGGAGCCGAGATCCGGCTCGCCGACGGCCGGCAGGTGGTCAACCTGTGTGCCAACAACTACCTGGGGCTCGCCGACCATCCCGTGCTGGTCGAGGCGGCCGGGAAGGCGGTGGCCGAGCACGGCTACGGCATGGCCTCGGTCCGCTTCATCTGCGGCACCGCCGGCGTGCACCGCGAGCTCGAGGAGCGGCTGTCGGCCTTCCTGGGCACCGAGGACACGATCCTGTACTCCTCGTGCTTCGACGCGAACACCGGGCTGTTCGAGACCATCACCGGCCCCGAGGACGCGATCATCTCCGACGCGCTCAACCACGCCTCGATCATCGACGGCGTCCGGCTGTCCAAGGCCCGCCGGCTGCGTTACGCCAACTCCGACATGGCCGAGCTCGAGGCCCGGCTCACCGAGGCGGCCGACGCCCGGCACCGGGTGGTGGTCACCGACGGCGTGTTCTCGATGGACGGCGTGGTCGCCGACCTGCCGGGCGTCTGCGACCTGGCCGAGTCCCACGACGCGCTGGTCGTGGTGGACGACTCGCACGCTGTGGGCTTCGTCGGAGCCCACGGTCGTGGCACCCCGGAGGCGACCGGGACGACCGCCCGGGTCGACGTACTGACCGGCACGCTGGGCAAGGCGCTGGGCGGGGCGTCCGGCGGCTACACCTCCGGCCCGCGCGAGCTGGTCGAGTGGCTGCGGCAGAGGTCGCGCCCATACCTGTTCTCGAACTCGCTGGCGCCGGTGGTGGCCGCCACCTCGATCGCGGCGCTCGACCTCATCGAACGCTCCGACGACCTGCGCGAGCGCCTGGTGCACAACGCCGAGCGCTTCCGCGCCGCGATGACGCAGGTGGGGTTCACCCTGGCCGGCGCGGGCCACCCGATCATCCCGGTGATGCTCGGTGACGCCACGCTGGCCGGCCGGATGGCCGACGAGCTGCTGGACGCCGGGGTCTACGTGATCGGGTTCTCCTACCCGGTCGTGCCCGAGGGCGCCGCACGTATCCGCACCCAGATGTCCGCAGCGCACACCGACGAGCACATCGACCGCGCGGTCGAGGCGTTCGCCACCGTCGGTCGCCGCCTGGGGGTGATCGCGTGAAGGCGCTGGTCAAGGCCGAGGCGGCGCCCGGGCTGAGTTACACCGACGTGCCGGAGCCCGAACCGGGCCCGCACGAGGTGCGCATCCGGGTGCTGCTCACCTCGATCTGCGGCACCGACCTGCACATCCACCGCTGGGACGCGTGGGCGCAGGCCACGATCCCGGTGCCGATGGTCGTCGGGCACGAGTTCACCGGCGTCATCGAGTCGCTCGGCAGCGACGTCGAGGGTCTGCACGTGGGGCAGCGGGTCTCCGGCGAGGGCCACGTCACGTGCGGGCACTGCCGCAACTGCCGCGGCGGCCGGCGCGAGTTCTGCCACAACCACCGCAGCGTCGGGGTGACCCGGCCCGGCGCGTTCGCCGAGCTCCTGGTGATCCCGGCGGCGAACGTCTTCCCGCTGCCCGACCACATCGGCGACGAGGTGGCGGCCGTGCTCGACCCCCTCGGCAACGCCGTGCACACCGCGCTGCGGTTCCGTCTGGTCGGCGAGGACGTGCTGGTCACCGGCGCAGGCCCGATCGGCGTGATGGCCACCGCGATCGCCCGGCACGTGGGCGCTCGCCACGTCGTGGTGACCGATGTCAACCCCTACCGCCTGGACATGGCGGCGCGGATGGGTGCGGACCGGGTGGTCGACGTGCGCTCCGAGGACCTCGACGGCGTGACCGCGGACCTCGGCATGACCGAGGGGTTCGACGTAGGGCTGGAGATGTCCGGGGCCGAGGGCGGCATCGACCAGCTGCTCCACGCCATGAACCACGGTGGCCGGGTGGCGCTGCTCGGCCTGCCGCCGGACAGGGTCCGGCTGGACGTCGACGAGGTGATCGTCAAGGGGCTCACCGTCGCCGGGATCTACGGCCGCCGGATCTTCGAGACCTGGTACACGATGGCGGCGATGCTCCAGTCCGGCCTGGACGTCAGCCCGGTGATCACCCACCGGTTCGACGCCCAGGACTACGCCGAGGCGTTCGAGACGATGGCTTCGGGCCGCTGCGGCAAGGTGCTGATGCGGTGGGTCTGAGCGCGCGGCACGCGCCGCCGGGGCCGACCGCTCCGTGGGCCGAGTGCCTGCGGCCGTGGGTGGGGCCTGCCACGATGCGTGGGTGAGCGCCACCGACGACGCGGGGCCGGGCCTGCCCGCCGGGTTCTCCGCGCCGACCCGCGAGTGGTTCGCGGGCGCCTTCGAGGCGCCCACCGCGGCGCAGACCGGGGCGTGGGAGGCGATCGGCGCCGGCGACCACGCGCTGGTCGTCGCGCCCACCGGCTCGGGCAAGACGCTCGCGGCCTTCCTCTGGTCGCTGGACCGGCTGCTGACGGCCGGGCCGCCGGCCGACCGGCAGCACCGGTGCCGGGTGCTCTACGTCTCGCCGCTCAAGGCCCTGGCCACCGATGTCGAGCGCAACCTGCACGCGCCGCTGGTCGGCATCCGCCAGGTCGCCGAGCGCAGCGGCACGCCGCTGCCCGAGGTGACCGTCGGCCTGCGGACCGGTGACACACCCCAGGCGCAGCGCCGGGCCTTCGCCGTCCGCCCCCCTGACGTGCTCATCACGACGCCGGAGTCGCTGTTCCTCATCCTGACCTCTGCGGCTCGGGCCGGGCTGGCGGGGGTCGGCACGGTGATCGTCGACGAGATCCACGCCGTCGCCGGGACCAAGCGCGGCGCGCACCTCGCGGTCAGCCTCGAGCGCCTCGACGCGCTGCTGGACGAGCACGGCGGCCCCGCGCAGCGGATCGGCCTGTCCGCGACCGTGCGCCCGGTGGAAGCGGTGGCCGACTTCCTGGCGGGCGCTCGGACGGCGGCGCACGGCGGACGGGCGGTGCGTGTGGTCCAGCCGCCCGCGGCCAAGCAGGTCGAGGTGGACGTCGTGGTGCCCGTGCCGGACCTGTCCGACCTCGGCGGTGCGCCGGCGCCGACGGGCGCAGGGCGCACCGACCTCGACGGCGCACCCGACCTGTCCGGCGCCGCAGCAGCCCGCCCCCGCCGGCCCTCGATCTGGCCGCACGTCGAGGAACGCGTGGTCGACCTGGTCGCGGCGCACCGCTCGACGTTGGTGTTCGCCAACTCGCGGCGTGCGGCCGAGCGCCTGACCGCGCGGATGAACGAGGTATGGGCCGCGCGCCAGGGCGCCGACCTGGCGGACCCGGGGGTGCTCGTGGCGGCCGAGGCGCCGGGGCAGTCGGGCACGGCCGTCGGCGCCCCGACCGTGCTGGCCCGCGCCCACCACGGCTCGATGAGCCGTGTCGAGCGGACCCGCACCGAGGACGACCTCAAGTCCGGCCGTCTGCCGGCCGTCGTGGCCACGAGCTCCCTCGAGCTCGGCATCGACATGGGCTCGGTCGACCTCGTGGTGCAGGTCGGCGCGCCGCCGTCGGTCGCCTCCGGCCTGCAGCGCATCGGGCGAGCGGGGCACCAGGTGGGCGCGGTGTCGCACGGTGTGATGTTCCCGACCTTCCGCGGCGAGCTGGTGCCGGCGGCAGTGGTGGCCGAGCGGATGCGCTCGGGCACCATCGAGGAGCTCCACGTCCCTGCCAACCCGCTGGACGTGCTCGCCCAGCAGGTCGTGGCCATGGTCGCGGTCGACGACTGGGACGTCGACGAGCTGGCCCGCGTGGTCCGGCGCGCCGCGCCGTTCGCCACGCTCGGCGACGGATCGCTGCGCGCCGTGCTGGACATGCTCGCCGGCCGCTACCCGAGCGAGGACTTCGCCGAGCTGAGACCGCGCCTGGTGTGGGACCGCGCGACCGGGCTCCTGCACGGACGGCCCGGCGCCCTGCGGCTGGCCGCGACCAGCGGCGGCACCATCCCCGACCGGGGCCTGTACGGCGTGTTCCTGGCGGGCAGCGAGCGGGAGGGCACGCTCGCCGGCGGCCTGCGGGTCGGGGAGCTCGACGAGGAGATGGTCCACGAGTCCCGGGTCGGTGACACCTTCACGCTCGGGTCCAGCACCTGGCGGATCGAGGAGATCACCCCCGACCGGGTGCTCGTCACGCCCGGCCCCCGGCCGGCCCGGGCGGCTGCCGTTCTGGAAGGGTGACGGCCTCGGCCGGCCGCTGGAGCTGGGCCGGGCGGTCGGGGCCTGGCTGCGCGAGGCCGCGGCGCTGCCGCGCGACGAGGCCGCCGACCGCGCGAGGGCCGCGGGCCTGGACGAGTGGGCCGCCGACAACCTCGTCGCGTACCTGGCCGAGCAACGCGAGGCGACCGGCCGGGTCCCCGACGACACCACCGTCGTGGTCGAACGCTTCCGCGACGAGCTGGGTGACTGGCGGGTGGTGGTGCACTCACCGTTCGGCGCCCGGGTGCACGCGCCGTGGGCCCTGGTGATCGGCGGGCGGCTGCGCGAGCGCTACGGGCTGGATGCCGCGGTGATGCACTCCGACGACGGCATCGTGCTGCGCCTGCCCGACGCGGTGGCCTCGGGCGAGGCGACGTGGGACACCGCGAGCGGCTCGTGGTCCGTGCCGCAGGCGCCGCAGGTGGACCTCACCGACCTGCTGCTCGCCCCGGACGAGGTCGCCGAGGCCGTGCGGGCCGAGCTGGGCGCCTCGACGATCTTCGCCGCGCGGTTCCGGGAGGCCGCCGGTCGGGCCCTGCTCCTGCCCCGTCGTCGCCCGGACCGCCGCCAGCCCCTGTGGCAGCAGCGGCAGCGCGCTGCGCAGCTCCTCCAGGTCGCCGCGGGCCACCCGGAGTTCCCGATCCTGCTCGAGGCCGCCCGCGAGTGTCTCCAGGACGACTTCGACACGGCGGGCCTGGCCGCACTGATGGCGGACGTCGCCGCCAGACGGGTCCAGGTGGTCGAGGTCACCACGCCGACCCCGTCGCCGTTCGCCCAGTCGCTGCTGTTCGGCTACACCGCGCAGTTCCTCTACGACGGCGACGCGCCGCTGGCCGAGCGCCGCGCGGCCGCGCTGACCCTGGACCCGGCTCTGCTCGCCGAGCTGCTCGCCGGGGACGCCACCCCCTTGGCGGACCTGCTGGACCCCGCAGCCGTGCTCGCGGTGGAGGCCGAGGTCGGCGGCACCGCACCGGACCGCCTCGCGACCGACCTGGAACAGGTGGCCGACGCGCTGCGGCGGCACGGCCCGCTGGATCTGACCGAGGCGCTCGAGCGCACCGTGCCGGGCGCGCGCGACGCGCTGCCCGGCTGGCTGTCCGGGCTCGTGGCCCAGCGCCGGGTGCTGCAGGTGCGGTGCGCGGGCCGCGAGCAGTGGGCGGTCGTCGAGGACGCCGCCCGGCTGCGTGACGGGCTGGGCGTCGCACTGCCGCCCGGGGTGCCGGCCGAGCTCGCGGCCCCGGTCGCCGACCCGCTGGGCGACCTGGTCCGACGCCACGCGCGCACACACGGCCCGTTCACCGCGGCCCAGGTCGCCCAGCGGTTCGCCCTGCCCTCGGCCGCGGTGGGTGAGGTGCTCCGACGTCTGGAGCGCGAGGGCGCGCTGGTGGTCGGCCGCCTGAGGCCCGAGGTGCTCGGCGGCACCGGGGAGGACCACTGCGACGTGGAGGTCCTGCGCCGGATCCGGCGACGCTCGCTGGCCGCGCTGCGCGCCGAGGTCGAGCCGGTACCCGCCGCGGCGCTCGGCCGCTTCCTACCGGCCTGGCAGCACGTCGCCGGGGTCGAGGTCGCAGCCGGCGAGGTGCGCCGAACCGCCGGGCACGCGCTGCGCGGCGTGGACGGGCTGGCCCGGGTGGTCGAGCAGCTCGCGGGCTACCCCGTCCCGGCGTCGGCCCTGGAGACCCTGGTGCTGCCGTCCAGGGTGGTGGACTACGCGCCCGCGATGCTGGACGAGCTGACCGCGGCCGGCGAGGTGCTGTGGGCCGGGCACGCATCGCTCGCCGCCCGCGACGGACTGGTCAGCCTGCACCCGGCGGCGACGGCGGACCTGACGCTCCCCGCGCCCGTCATCCCGCCTGCCACGCCCCTGCACGACGCGCTGCGCACCGCCCTGGCCGCCGGCGGCGGATGGTTCCTGGACCCGCTGGTCGCCCGGGTCGCCGAGCTGACCGGCGAACCGCCCGACCGCGCAGGGGTGGTCGAGGCCCTGTGGGACCTGGCCTGGTGCGGGCGGGTCACCAATGACGGCTTCGGCCCGGTGCGCACCAGGCTGGGCGCGACCGGGCGGGGCACCACGCACCGGACGCGAACCAGCACACCACGAGGCAGGTCACTGCGGCCCGGGCTGGCGCTGCGGCCGACCGGCGGCCCGCCCGGACCGGGCCGGGACGCCGCCGGACGGTGGTCGCTGCTGCCGACCAGGCAGGACGACCCGACGCTCCTGGCCCGCGCCGCCGCGGCCCAGCTGCTCGACCGCCATGGGGTGGTGACACGGGCGGTGGCACCCACCGAGGGCGTCGCGGGGCGGTTCGGCCAGGTGTACCGGGTGCTCGCGGCGCTGGAGGAGACCGGGGCCGTGCGGCGCGGGTACTTCGTCGAGCACCTGGGGGGGTCGCAGTTCGCGCTGCCCGGGGCGGTGGACCAGCTCCGGGCGACGCAGGAGCGCCGCGCGTTCGTGCTGGCCGCGACCGACCCGGCCAACCCGTTCGGCGCGGCGCTGCCCTGGCCGACCGGTGCCACGGCCCACCGCCCGGGACGCACTGCCGGGGCGCTCGTGGTGCTCGTGGACGGTGACCTCGCCTGGTACCTCGAGCGCGGCGGGCGCACCGTGCTGTCGTTCACCGGCGACCGGGACCAGGAGGCCGCCGCCGCCCTCCTGCGGACCGGCGCGCTCGCCCTGGCGGACCTGGTGCGCAGCGGACGCCTCGGCCGCGTGGCCCTGCGCCGCCTGGACGGCGCGGAGGTGCTGGACCGGGAGGTGCTCGCGGGCCCACCTGCGCGGGCCCTGGCCGACGCGGGCTTCGCCACCACGCCGCGCGGGCTGAGGCTCTGATGCCGGAGGGGGACATCCTGCGCCGCACCGCAGCGCGCCTGGACCAGGCCCTCGCCGGCCGGGTCGTGCGCCGCGCCGAGCTGCGCTGGCCGGACGCCGGCGGCGTGGAGCTGGCCGGACGCACGGTGCTCGGCACCAGGGCCTACGGCAAGCACCTGCTCACCCGCTTCGACGACGGCCGCTCGCTGCACACCCACCTGCGGATGGACGGGTCGTGGCGGGTCGCACGGACCGGCTCGACGACGGGGATCGAGCGCGACCCGTGGGTCCGGGCGCTGCTCGCCACCGAGCACTGGACGGCCATCGGGCTCCACCTGGGCATGGTCGACGTGCTACGCACCCACGACGAGCCGACCCTGATCGGGCACCTGGGCCCGGACGTGCTCGACGACGACTTCCCCAACGACGGCCTCCCCATCGTCCTGGCCAGGGTCGCGAAGGACCCGCGGCCGATCGCGGAGGTCCTGCTGGACCAGCGGGTGCTGGCCGGCCTGGGCACGATCTGGACCGCCGAGACGCTGTTCGCGCGCCGGGTCTGGCCGTGGACACCGGCACGCAGGGCGCCGGACGGGGCGAGCCTGGTGATGACCGCACGAGAGCTCATGGGACGCGCTGTGACGGCAGACCCGCACCCCCGCGTGCACGGTCGGCTGGGCCGGCCCTGCGAGCGGTGCGGCACGCCTGTGGCGGTGGGCACGGCACGTCGACCGCCGATGGAACGACCGGTGTTCTGGTGCCCGACGTGCCAGGCCCCGCCGAGCGGTTCGCTCGGCGGGGCCTGAGGTCGGTGGGTCGGGCCGGGCGTCAGCCGGCGCGGACCAGCTCGCCGCGCGGCGACCAGCCGCCTGCGCCGCGGCCTAGGCTGCGCTCGAGGTCCGCGGGCACGGTGTCGGGGATGGCCATGTCCTCGGCCACGGCGATCCGGTCGCTCACCTCACGCAGCACGATCGACATGGGCACGTCGAGCGCCTCGCAGATCGAGCCGAGGAGCTCGGAGGAGGCCTCCTTCTGCCCGCGCTCGATCTCGGACAGGTAGCCCAGGGACACGCGCGCAGCGGACGACACCTCACGGAGGGTGCGGCCCTGACGCTGGCGGGCGGCACGCAGCACGTCGCCGATCTCACGCCGCAGCACGATCATCGCGGGCCCTCCCTTCTGCTCCGGTCTCGTCACGGGCGCCGTCGCGCGCCCCGAGGTTGGCCTACCGTACCCCGCGGGTCGGACCGGGGCACGACGGGAACGAGGGTCGGGATGAGCGAGTCGACCGGTACGTGTCACGTCTGGTCGAACGCCGCGGCGGCCCGTGGTGTTCCCGAGGGTCGGGCACCGGCGCCGATCAGGTGCGACACCTCGATCCTGTCACGGCCCCATCGACCCCGCTCGGGCGGGATCCAGCATTCACCCCGCCAGGTCACCCACATGGCGCAGAGCCAGGGTCAGGGCCAGGTCGCGGGTCCTCGCGCGGATCGTCGCGCGGTCCGCCCCGGCGGCGGCCGGCAGCGACACCAGCCGCTCACCCGCCGGCCCGACCACCGCGACGTACGCCTCGCCGGGCAGGTGCCCGCCGACGGGGTCCGGCCCGGCGACGCCGGTGGTCGCCACGCCGAGGTCGGCGTCGAGCAGGACCCGCACGTGGCTGGCCATCTCCCAGGCGACGTCCGGGTGCACCGTGCCGTGCCGGGCGATGAGGTCGGCCGACACACCCAGGACCCCGATCTTGACCTCAGGGGCGTAGGCGACCACCCCGCCACGCAGCACCGCCGAGGCTCCGGGCACTGCGACGATGGCGTCGAGCACGGCGCCGCCGGTCAACGACTCGGCCACGGCGAGGGTGTGACCGTCAGCGGCGAGGCGAGCCACCAATCGCTCCGCCAGGGTGGACGTCGACCCGCTCATGACGCAGCGGCACGCACCGCAAGTCCCCGGCGCAGATAGTCCAGGCCGGTCACGACGGTGAGCACCACGGCCGCGCCGAGCACGACCCAGGCCACCACCCGGACCGCGTCCGGCAGCGTGCCCAGCGGCAGCAGGAACAGCGTGATGCCGATCGTCTGGAGCACCGTCTTGGCCTTGCCACCTGGCGACGCAGCGATCACTGCGTAGCGCAGCACCGCGAACCGTAGCGCGGTGACCCCCAGCTCCCTGACCAGGATCACCACCGTCACCCACCACGGCAGGTCGCCCAGTGCGGACAAGGCGATCAGCGCGGTGCCGACGAGCGCCTTGTCCGCGATCGGGTCGACGAGCTTGCCCCAGTCGGTCACCTGCCCGAGGCGCCGCGCGAGCCAGCCGTCGAGCCGGTCGGTGGCAGCGGCCAGCGTGAAGACGCCCGCTGCCACCCAGCGCCACCCGCCGCCACCACCGTCGAGCAACAGGGCGACGACGACCAGCGGCACGAGCAGGAAGCGCACCAGGGTGACGATGTTGGCCGCGTTCCAGACCATCGGCGTCCTCGTCACGCCCTCAGCCTACGGTGCGCCGGGCCCGGTCCCGGCACCCGGAGGGTAGTGTGCCGCGCGTGAGTCGGCACGCGCGGTCGGAACGGCGCCGAGGCCTACCCGCCGTCGGCGTGCTGGTCGCCCTCGCGCTGACCGCGGGCGCCGGCGTAGCGGCCGCGGCGGCCACCGGCCTGTGGCCCGACGGTGGGGCGGTCGCCGCACCTTCTGCGACGGTCGCGACCGGCCCGAGCGGCTCGCCGAGCCCCACGCCCACGCCGACGCCCACGCCGCCCCCCGACGCCGTGCTCACCCTGGTCGCCGCCGGTGACGTGCTCCCGCACGAGGGTGTGGTCGCCGACGCGCGCACCGCGGACGGCTACGACTTCACCGGCGAGGTGGCCCCGGTCCGGGACTGGATCGCGGGCGCCGACCTGGCGATCTGCCACATGGAGGTGCCGGTCGCGCCCGACGGCGTCAAGCCCTCCGGCTACCCGTTGTTCGGCGCCCCGGCCGCGTTGGTGCCCGACCTGAAGAAGGTCGGCTGGGACGGGTGCTCCACCGCGTCCAACCACAGCGCGGACCGCGGCGAGGCGGGCCTGAAGGCGACCCTCGACGCCTTCGACGCTGCCGGGCTGGGCCACGCCGGGACCGCGCGGACAGCGGCGGAGGCCGCCGACATCCAGATGTACGAGTTCGGCCGCGAGGGCCAGACGGTCACGATCGCGCACATCGCGGCGACCTACGGCACCAACGGCATGCCCGTCCCGGCCGACTACAGCGTCAACCTCATCAACACCGACAGGATCATCGCCGACGCGACGGCGGCCCGCGCCGCCGGCGCGGACCTGGTCGTGGTGTCGATCCACTGCTGCGTGGAGTACGTGTCAGAGCCCACTGCCGAGCAGGTCGCGGTCGCGCAGGCGCTCGCCGACTCCGGCGAGGTCGACCTGGTCATCGGGCACCACGCCCACGTGCCGCAGCCGATCGCGCACCTGGCCGGCGGCCCGGACGGCACAGGCATGTGGGTCGCCTACGGGCTCGGCAACTTCATCTCCAACCAGGGTGCGCACTGCTGCACCGCCCGCACCGACTCGGGCCTGATCTTCGAGGCGACAATCCGCAAACCCGTGGACGGCCCCGCCCGGGTCGAGTCGGTCGGCTGGACGGCGGTGACCGTCGACCTGACCGACGGTCACAAGGTCGAGCCGCTCTCCGCGCTCGCCGCAGCCGGCGCAGGCGTGGGCAGCCTGTCCGCGGCCGAGGTCAAGGCCCGGCACGACAGGGTGATCGCCGTGGTCGGCGACGCGGCGCCGGAGCTGCTCACGGCCCCCGTGCCCTCCGGCACGCCGCCGGTCGAGGAACGCGTCACGCCACCGGTGCCGGCAGCCCCCGCCTCCACCGACACGACCGCCACGGGAGCCGCCACCGGCTGAGCACCAGCCAGGGCCCGGAGTCAGTCGGTGGCGCGCGCCACGCCGAACAGCCAGCCCTGCCCGAACTGCCAGCCGCCGTCCCGCAGGAACGATGCCTGCTCGGAGGTCTCCACACCCTCGGCGACGCTCATCAGACCCATCTCGCGCGTCATCGCCCCGAGGCCGCGCGCGACGCGCGAGGCAGCCGGGTCCTCGGGGATACCCGCGGTGAACGACATGTCGAGCTTGATACCCGCGAGCGGGAGGTCGCGCAGGTACGGCAGCGGTGGCACACCCGTGCCGAACGCGTCGATGAGCACCGGGACGCCGGCGGCGTGCAGGTCGAGGAGGTCCTGGCGCACGCGTGGGCTGGGGTCCAGGCTCGTCTCGGTCATCTCGACCATGATCCGGCCGGGCGCCAGGCCGTGGTGCTCGCCGGCGGTCCGGATCGCGGCGACCAGCTCGCCGTTGCCCAGCTGGTCGGCCGAGACGTTGACCGAGACCCAGCGACCAGACGGCGCCGTGCGCACCAGGTGCGCGACCGCGAGCCTGACCACCTCGAGACCCAACGGCACCGCCAGGCCGGCCTCGCTCGCGACCTCGAGGAAGGAGCCCGGCAGGAGCAGCCCGCGCTCGGGGTGCTCCCACCGCACGAGGGCCTCGTGCCCGACGACGGACCGGGTGGCCAGGTCCACCACCGGCTGGAAGTGCAGCACGAGCTCGCCGTTCTCCAGCGCCCGGCGCAGGTCGTGCTGCATGCCGTGGCGAGACAGCTCCGGCACGTCCATGTCCGGGGTGTACACCTCGGTGCGGCTGCGCCCGGCACCCTTGGCGACGTACAGCGCGGCGTCCCCGGCGGCGAGCACCCCGGTCATGCCCGAGGCCAGCAGCTCGTCGTCGACCACCGCGACGCCCAGGCTCGCGCGCACCGGGAACCGGCGCTGCTGGGTGCGCACCGGGTTGGCCAGGTTGCGGTGCACCGACGTGGCGATCTCGAAGGCGGCAGGTCCGGCCTGGTGGTCGCGTACCACCACCACGAACTCGTCGCCGCCCAGCCGGAACGCAGTGCCGCGGCCGCCGCACGCGGCCCGCAGCACCCCGCCGACGTGCACCAGCACGTCGTCACCCGCGGCGTGGCCGTAGCGGTCGTTGATGTCCTTGAACTCGTCGAGGTCGACCACGATGACGGCGACCCGGTCCGCGGCGTCCGGCGCGCTCAGGGCCTCGGTGAGCTCCTCCTGCATCGCGGCGCGGTTGCCCAGCCCGGTCAGCGGGTCGTGCAGGGCACGATGGGCCAGCATCTCGGACTGCAGTCGGGCCTCGGTCGCATCGCGCACCTGGGCCACGAACTGGTCCGGCTCGCCGGACGGCGCCCGCACCAGCACCGCGTCGAGGACGGCCCAGATGGTCTGGCCGTCGGCGCGCAGGTACCGCTTCTCCAGGGTGAAGCGCGCGCCGACGCCGGCGAGCACCTGCTGGACGTGCGCGCGCTCCGCCGCGCGGTCGCCGGGGTGGGACAGCGTCGAGAGGTCGCGCCCGAGCAGCGACTCGGGCGTGACGCCGAGCATCTGGGCGAAGGCGGCGTTGACCTCGACCAGGCGCCACTGCCGGTCGGTCAGCACCATGCCGATCGGCGCGTTCTCCATCGCCAGGCGGAACTGGGTCTCGGACCGGGCCAGCGCCGCACGGATCTGCCGCGGCCCGGTGACGTCGGCGAGCGTGGTGACCAGCTCGTGCGCACCGTCGGCGCCGGGCACCGTGCGGGTCGTGGTCTGCACCCAGCGCACCGCTGAGCCCGTGCTGGGTACCGCACCGACCACGAACGGCGCCGGGTCGCCGGGCAGGCCCGGGCCGCGCGGCGCGAACACCGAGGCCGGTGCGACCGCGAGGTTCTCCTCGGTGATCCAGGTGACCGGGAGCTCGTGCACGTGCACGCCGAGCAGCTGGGACATCGGCCGGTCCAGCACCTGCGCGGCCGCCTCGTTGAGCTCCAGGATCCGGCCGTCGGGCGCGTGCACCAGCATCCCGTCGCGGCTGACCGCAAGGATCCCCGCCGTGCGACGGGTCGCGACCGCGGCCTCGCGCACCAGGGAGCCGGTCTCCGTACGCGTGCGCCGCAGGGTGAACCACAGCCAGGCGGCGACTGCCCCCAGCACGACGGCGGCGCCCGCCAGGGTCCAGGTCACGACGCCGGCCATTGCTCCTCGCCGCCATCGTCGACGTCGGACGGCTCGCCGCGCAGCAGTGCGAGCGTCGCCGCCAGGTCGTCCGGCTGGACCAGCACGTCGCGCGCCTTGGAGCCCTCCGACGGACCGACGATCTCGCGCGACTCGAGCAGGTCCATGAGTCGCCCCGCCTTGGCGAACCCGACGCGGAGCTTGCGCTGGAGCATCGAGGTGGACCCGAACTGCGTGGTGACCACGAGCTCGGCGGCCTGGAGCAGCAGGTCCAGGTCGTCGCCGATGTCCTCGTCGACCTGCTTCTTGGCCGCCGGCGCGATGACATCGGGTCGGTAGCTCGGCTTGAGCTGGGTCTTGACGTGGTCGACGATCGCGTGGATCTCGGTCTCCGACACCCAGGCGCCCTGAACGCGCATCGGCTTGGCCGCGCCCATCGGCAGGAACAGCGCGTCGCCCTGGCCGATGAGCTTCTCAGCGCCCGGCTGGTCGAGCACGACGCGCGAGTCCGTCAGCGACGAGGTGGCGAACGCGAGGCGGGAGGGCACGTTGGCCTTGATCAGCCCCGTGACCACGTCCACGCTCGGCCGCTGGGTGGCGAGCACCAGGTGGATTCCGGCCGCCCTGGCGAGCTGGGTGATCCGCTGGACGGAGGACTCCACGTCGCGGGGGGCGACCATCATCAGGTCGGCGAGCTCGTCGACCACGACGAGCAGGTACGGGTACGGCGCGATCTTGCGCTCGCTGCCGGGCAGCGGCTTGACCTTGCCGGAGCGCACCCCGGCGTTGAAGTCGTCGATGTGCTTGAAGCCGAACGTCGCCAGGTCGTCGTAGCGCGCATCCATCTCGCGCACCACCCACTCCAGGGCCTCGGCGGCCTTCTTGGGGTTGGTGATGATGGGCGTGATGAGGTGCGGGATCCCCTCGTACACGGTCAGCTCGACGCGCTTGGGGTCGACGAGCACCATCCGCACCTCGTCGGGCGTCGCCCGCATGAGCAGCGAGGCGATCATCGAGTTCACGAAGCTCGACTTGCCCGACCCGGTGGCGCCCGCGACCAGCAGGTGCGGCATCTTCGCGAGGTTGGCCACCACGTAGCCACCCTCGACGTCCTTGCCGACCCCGATCACCATCGGCTGCTCGCTGCGCCGCGCCGCCGACGAGCGCAGCACGTCACCCAGCGAGACGGTCTCCCGATCGGTGTTCGGGATCTCCACGCCGATCGCGGACTTGCCGGGGATCGGCGACAGGATGCGCACGTCGGCGCTGGCCACCGCGTACGAGATGTTCCGCGACAGCGCCGTGACCCGCTCGACCTTGACGCCGGGCCCCAGCTCGAGCTCGTAGCGGGTGACCGTCGGGCCCCGGCTGAACCCGGTGACCTGAGCGTCGACGTCGAACTGCTCGAGGACGGTGGTGAGCGCCTCGACGACCCGGTCGTTGGCCGCCGAGCGCACCTTGTGCGGCATCCCCTTGGCGAGCACGTCGTCCGGCGGCAGCGTGTAGACGACGTCACCGTCGAGCATCGGCTGCTCGCCGCGCGGCACCCCCGCCGGGGGCGGCGTGACCGGCTCGAGGTCGTGCCCCATGACGGCGGTCTCGGTGGCGTCGACGGCAGGCACGTCCTCGACCCGGACGACCTCGGTCGCCGCGTCCGGCCCGGTATCGCGGGCGTCGTCGGTGTCGGTGAACGCGGCGCGCGTGAAGGCTTCGTCGCCGGCCCGCGGCGCGTCCGGGCCGGACGGGTCGATCGCCTCGTGCTTGCGGCGACCCCAGCGCCGGCGCCGCACCTGCTGCTCGGCCATCGTGGGCAGGTCGGCCAGGCTCTCCTGCGCGGCGCGGTCGGCGCCGGTCAGTCTCCGGTAGCCCGCGCGCAGGCGGGGCACGATCTGGTGGATCGGCGTGGCCGTGAGCACGAGCAGGCCGAAGAACGCCAGCAGCACGAGCAGCGGCCAGGCGACCCAGCCCGTCAACAGGCTCTCCAACGGCTCGCCGATCAGGTAGCCGAGCACGCCACCGGCGCTCTGCAGCCGAGCCGGACCCTCGTCGAGGGACGGCGCACCGTCCGCCAGGTGTGCCATGCCGCACGCCGCGAGCAGCAGCGTCCCCACGCCGATGCCCAGCCGCCCGTTGGCCTGCGCGCGGTCGGGGTGGCGCATCAGGCGCACCGCCCCGGCCAGCAGCACGACCGGGATCGCGACTCCCACCACGCCGAACGTCCCGGCGACCGCGTCGTGGATCACCGACCCCGCGGCACCGGACAGACCCCACCACTCACGCGCAGCGATCACCAGGGCCAGGCCGACCAGAGCCAGCGCGGCGCCGTCGCGACGGTGCGCCGGGTCGAGGTCACGGGCGCCACGCCCGATCCGCCGGCCGGCGCCGCCCACCACGTGGGCCGCTCCGAGCCAGGTCCCCCGGACCATGCGCACCGGCAGGGACGCCTGCCGCTGCTGCTTGCGGCCGTTGCCCCGTGCGGGCGTGCGCGACCCGCCGCGCGCCGACCCGCGGGCCGACGACGCCGCCTTGGGCGCGCTGCTCCCGCGGCCGGAGGTACGGGTCGCCATGGTGCTCACCGTACCCGCGGCGCCCGTCCGGGCGACGGAGGCGGGGCCGGTCTGTCCGGGTCCGTCCCGGGCTGTCGCGAAGCGCGCACTGCTCCGATCGGGTGACCTGACGCGGGGCCGTCGCGGGCGACGCGACGTTCCGGCGGACCGCCGCGTGTGGGCGCCGCGTGGCACCCTGTGCGCGTGATCCTCCCCGCTCGCCGGGTGCCCGGCGACCACGGCGATCCCGCCGCGCGCGACCACGGATCCCTTCGGTGAGCCGCCGCGGCTGGGTGCTGCTCGGCACCCTCGGCGTCATCTGGGGCACCCCCTACCTGTTCATCAAGGTCGCCGTGGAGGCAGGGGTCAGCCCAGCGCTGGTCGTGCTGGCGCGCACCGCGATCGGCGCGATCGTGCTCCTGCCGTTCGCGCTGCGCGGGCCGGGCTTCCGGGCGCTGCGGGGCCGGTGGCCGGCGGTCGCGTTGTTCGCCCTGCTCGAGGTGGTCGGCCCGTGGCTGCTGTTCCCGAGCGCCGAGCAGACCCTCAACAGCTCGACGGTCGGGCTCCTGGTGGCCACGGTACCGATCCTGTCCGTGGTCGTCGGGCGCATCGCCGGGGACCGGCTACCGGTCGGTGGCCTGCGGTGGGCCGGGCTCGCGGTGGCCTTCACCGGCGTCCTCGTGCTCACCGGTCCCGGGCTGGGCTCCGGGCACGGCTGGGCCGTCGCCCAGGTCCTGCTCGCCGTGGTCGGGTACGCCGTGGCGCCGGTGGTCGCCGAGCGTGCGCTCCAGGGCGTCCCGACCACCGTGGTCACGGTCGCGACCCTGCTCCTCGCCACGGCCGTGTACGCCCCCGTGGTCGCCCTGACCGGGCCGCACCCGGCGCCTGGCGCCTCCGCCGTCGGGGCGCTGGTGATGCTCGGGCTGCTGTGCACCGCTACTGCGTTCCTGCTGTTCTTCCGGCTCATCGCCGAGGTCGGAGGGCCGCGTGCCACGCTGGTCGCCTACCTCAACCCCGTGGTGGCCGTGCTGCTCGGCGCCGCGGTGCTCGGCGAACCGCTCACCGCGTCCGTGGGGCTGGCGACGGTCCTGATCCTCGGCGGCTCGGCCCTCGCGGCGGTGCGCCGGGTGCCCACGCCGGAGCCCGCCGTCGCGGAGGGCTGAACGCCGCTCAGGCCTCGACGACCACCGGGATGATCATCGGCCGCCGCCGTAGCTTGTGGGAGACGAACCTGCCCACGACCCGGCGCATCACCTGCTGGAGCTGCTGGGTGTCGAACGCGCCCCCCGCGGCTGCCTCCTCGAGTGCCTGGACCACGTCGGGCAGGATCGCGTCGAACACCGCGTCCTCCTCGGCGATGCCGCGCGCGTGCACCTGCGGGCCGGCCAGCACCCTGCCGGTCGCGGAGTCCACTACGGCGAACACCGAGATGAACCCTTCCTCCCCCAGGATCCGCCGGTCTTTGAGCTCGACGTCCGTGAGCTCGCCGACGCTCGATCCGTCGACGTAGACGTACCCGCACGGAACCGCACCGACGATGCTGCCGACGCCGTCACGTAGGTCGACGACCACGCCGTCCTCGGCGACCAGCACCCGCTCGGCCGGGATCCCGGTGCGCTCGGCCACCTTGCCGTTGGCGATCAGGTGGCGCACCTCACCGTGCACCGGCATGACGTTGCGCGGGCGCAGGATGTTGTAGCAGTACGTCAGCTCGCCCGCGGCCGCGTGCCCCGACACGTGCACCCGGGCGCTGCCCTGGTGCACGACCGTAGCGCCGAGCCGCATCAGCCCGTTGATGACCCGGAACACCGCGTACTCGTTGCCGGGGATCAGCGAGGACGCCAGGACCACCGTGTCGCCGGCGCCGATCTTGACCGGGTGGTCGCCGTTGGCCATCCGGGCCAGCGCCGCCATCGGCTCGCCCTGCGACCCCGTCGACATCAGCACCACCTGGGACGGCGGCAACGCGTCGACCTCGCGCGCGTCGACCAGGATCCCCTCGGGCACCGTGAGGTAGCCGAGATCTGCGGCGATGCCCATGTTGCGCACCATGGAGCGCCCGACGAAGGCGACCTTGCGTCCGTGCGCGTACGCGGCGTCGAGCACCTGCTGGACGCGGTGCACGTGCGAGGCGAACGAGGCGACGATGATGCGCTGGTCGGCGCCGGCGAACATCGAGCTCAGCACCGGGCCGATCTCGCGCTCCGGCGAGACGAACCCCGGCACCTCGGCGTTCGTGGAGTCGACCATGAACAGGTCGACGCCCTCCTCGCCGAACCGGGCGAACGCCCGCAGGTCGGTGATCCGGCCGTCCAGCGGCAGCTGGTCCATCTTGAAGTCACCGGTGTGCAGGACGGTGCCGGCCGAGGTGCGGACGAACACCGCGAGAGCGTCCGGGATGGAGTGCGTCACCGCGGTGAACTCGCACTCGAACGGCCCGAACCGCTCGGTCTGGCCCTCGCGCACCGCGAGGGTCAGCGGCGTGATCCGGTGCTCCTTGAGCTTGGCCTCGACGAACGCCAGGGTGAGCTGCGAGCCCACCACCGGGATGTCCGGGCGCAACCGCAGCAGGTAGGGCACCGCGCCGATGTGGTCCTCGTGACCGTGGGTGAGCACCAGCGCCTCGACCTCGTCCAGGCGCGAGGCGATGTAGTCGAAGTCGGGCAGGATCAGGTCGACGCCGGGCTGGTGGTCCTCGGGGAACAGCACGCCGCAGTCGATGATCAGCAGGCGCCCGTCCAGCTCGAGGACGGCCATGTTGCGGCCGATCTCTCCGAGGCCGCCCAGCGGGACGACCCGCAGCGTGCCGGGTTCGAGGGCCGGGGGCAGCCCCAGCTCGGGGTGCGGGTGGGACATCAGGCTCCTTCGAGCAGGCCGGCCGCGACCAGCGCCGCGCGCACCTGTGCCACCTCGGCCTCGTCGGCCTCGACGTGCGGCAGACGCATCGCGGCGCTCGGCAGCAGGCCGAGCAGATGGAGGGTGAGCTTGCAGCGCAGCGCGCCGTTGCCGGTCCCGGTGATGAGGTCCACCACCGGCAGCAGGTCGACGAAGCGCTCGCGGGCCGTCGCGTGGTCGCCCTCGTCCCACGCGCGGATCACCGCTGCGAGCTCGTCGCCGACCAGGTGTGCCGCCATCGAGACGAGGCCGACGGCCCCGACGGACAGGAACGGCAGCAGCATGCCGTCGTCGCCCGAGTACCACGCCAGACCGGTCCGGGCGATGCTGCGCAGCGCAGCCTGGGTGTCGCCGGTGGCGTCCTTCACCGCGACGATCCGAGGGTGCGCCGCGAGCCGGTCCAGCGTGTCCGGCGCGTAGCGGACCACCGTGCGCGCGGGCACGTCGTAGAGCATCACCGGCAGGTCCGTCGCGTCGGCGACGGCGACGGTGTGCGCGTAGATCCCGGCCTGCGACGGGCGGGAGTAGTAGGGCGTGACGACCAGCAGCCCGTGCGCGCCCGCTTCGTAGGCCTGCTCGGCCATCCGGACGGCATGCGCGGTGTCGTTCGAGCCCGCCCCGGCCAGCACCGAGGCTCGGTCGCCGACCGCCTCGACCACAGCGGCGACGAGCTCGGCCTTCTCCGGGGCGTGCGTGGTCGGGGCCTCGCCGGTGGTGCCGTTGAGCACGAGGCCGTCGTGCCCGTGGTCCACCAGGTGCTTGGCGAGCGCGGCGCCGGCGTCGAGGTCGACGTCGCCGTCGGGGGTCATCGGGGTGACCATGGCCGTGAGCAGGGCGCCGAACGGGCGCTGCGGGGTGACCGTGCGGACCATGCGCGTCAACCTACTCTCCCGGCAGGTCGTCGCTCGGCGACGTCCGACCAGCGGCCGTGGGGACCGCGCCGGTGCCGTCGGACGCCGCGCCCCGCCGCCACGCGACGAATCGGTACCGTAGCCCGCCGGTCGAGCTGGCCCAGCCCTCCGCCGGATCGCGACCGGCCACATCCCAGTGGTCGCCCAGCGTCGGAGCCCGGGTGCCGTCCCCCAGCCGGACGTCCACCTCGGTGACCTCGGCGCGGTCGGCGAACGGCTCGAACGCCGCGTACACCTGACCGCCGCCGACCACCCAGGCCGGGCGCTTGGCCCGGCCGACGACGTCCAGCACCTCGGCCACGGACGGCACCACCGTGGCACCTGCGAGCTCGAGGCCCGGCGTCCGGCTGAGCACCACGTTCACGCGCCCGGGCAGCGGGCGGAACCGCTGAGGCAGCGAGGCCCAGGTCGCTCGACCCATCACGACCAGCGCGCCGGCCGTCACGTCGCGGAAATGAGCCATGTCCTCGGGCAGGTGCCAGGGCAGGGTCCCGTCGACGCCGATCACCCCGTCCACGGACTGGGCCCAGACCAGGCCGAGGCTCACACGGCCACCGGGGCGTGGATCGCCGGGTGGTGGCGGTAGTCCACGATCTCGACGTCCTCCCACGTGTACGCGTCGATCGCGGGAGCCTTGCGCAGCCGGAGTGTCGGGTACGGGAACGGCTCGCGGGACAGCTGCTCGCGCACCTGCTCGACGTGGTTGTCGTAGACGTGGCAGTCACCGCCGGTCCAGACGAGCTCCCCCACGTCGAGTCCCACCTGCTGGGCCACCATGTGCACGAGCAGGGCGTACGAGGCGATGTTGAACGGCACGCCCAGGAACAGGTCGGCCGAGCGCTGGTAGAGCTGGCAGGAGAGCCTGCCGTCGGCGACGTAGAACTGGAAGAACGCGTGGCACGGGGCGAGCGCCATGCTCGGGATGTCGGCGACGTTCCAGGCCGAGACGATCATCCGGCGCGAGTCCGGGTCGGACCGCAGGGTGTCGAGCACCTGCGCGATCTGGTCGACGTGCCCGCCGGGGGTCGGCCACGAGCGCCACTGGTAGCCGTAGATCGGCCCCAGGTCGCCGTCCTCGCCGGCCCACTCGTCCCAGATGTGGACGTTCCTCTCCTGCAGCGGACGGGCGTTGCGCTCCCCGCGCAGGAACCAGAACAGCTCCTCGGCGACGCCCCGCATGAACACCCGCTTGGTGGTGACCAGCGGGAAGCCGGCGCTCAGGTCGAAGCGCATCTGGTGGCCGAACACCGACCGGGTCCCGGTGCCGGTCCGGTCCGACTTCGGCGTGCCGTGCGCCATGACGTGGCGCAGCAGGTCCTCGTACGGCGTGGCGACGGTCATGACGTCCGAGGGTAGCCGCGCGGGCACGTCGCGGGCCGCCCCACGCCGCGGCTGCGCCGAGCGCACCCGCGCCGAATACTGGAGGCATGCCCGACGTCGCTGCCCTGCCCCCGTCCCTGCGCACCGAGCTGCTGGTGGACGGCCAGTGGCGGCCAGGATCGACCGGCGCCACGTTCGAGGTGCGCGACCCGGCCACCGCCGAGGTCCTGACGCGTGTCGCCGACGCGACGCCGCAGGACGGGCTCGACGCGCTCGACGCCGCACACCGGGCCTGGCCGGTCTGGCGGGCCACCCCACCGCGGGTGCGCAGCGAGGTGCTCCGCACGGTCTGGGAGCGGGTCACGGCGCGGACCGAGGAGTTCGCCGCGCTGATCACGGCCGAGGGCGGCAAGCCGTTGACCGAGGCTCGTGCGGAGACCGCCTACGGCGCGGAGTTCGTCCGGTGGTTCTCCGAGCAGGCGGTCCGGATCACCGGGACCGTGCGCACCGCGCCGTCGGGCGCGAACCGGCAGCTGGTGCTGCGCCGGGCCGTGGGGCCGTCGCTGCTCATCACGCCGTGGAACTTCCCGCTGGCGATGGCCACCCGCAAGGCCGCCCCGGCGCTCGCCGCGGGCTGCCCCGTGGTGATCAAGCCGGCCGGGTACACCCCGCTGACCACCCTGCTGTTCGCCGACGTGGTGCGCGAGGTGCTCGCCGAGCGCGACCTCCCCCTCGGCGTGATCAACGTCGTGCCGACGTCCGACGCCGGCGCACTGACCGAGCCGCTGCTGCGCGACCCCCGCCTGCGCAAGCTGTCGTTCACGGGGTCCACCCAGGTGGGCCGGGTGCTGCTGCGCGGCGCCGCCCAGCAGGTCCTGCGCACCTCGATGGAGCTGGGCGGCAACGCGCCCTTCCTGGTATTCGCCGACGCCGACCTGGACGCCGCCGTCGAGGGGGCGATGGTGGCCAAGATGCGCAACTCCGGGCAGACCTGCGTGGCCGCGAACCGCTTCCTGGTGCACGAGTCGGTCGCCGACGCGTTCGCCGCGAAGCTGTCCGACGCGTTCGGCGAGCTGGTGGTCGGCCCCGGCGACCGGCCCGGCACGAGCGTCGGGCCGCTGATCCGCGCGTCTGCCGTCGAGTTCGTCGAGCAGGTCGTGGCCGACGCGGTCGACCACGGAGCGACCGTGGTCCGCGGCGGCGACCGGCCGGACCTCGCGGGCTACTTCTACAACCCGACGGTCCTGCTGCGCGTCCGGCCCGGGGCGACGGCGGTGACCGAGGAGGTCTTCGGCCCGGTCGCGCCGATCGTCACGTTCGGCGACGAGGCCGAGGCGATCGCGCTGGCGAACGCGACGCCGTTCGGGCTGGTCGCCTACGCGTACACCCGTGACGTCGACCGCGCCTTCCGGCTGACCGAGCAGCTCGAGGCCGGGATGATCGGGATCAACCGCGGCCTGGTGTCCGACCCGTCCGCCCCGTTCGGCGGCATGAAGGCGTCGGGTCTGGGCCGCGAGGGCGGGGAGCAGGGCATCGAGGAGTACCTCGAGACGGTGTACGTGGCCATCTGAGGTCCCGCGGCGCTGACTACCCTGGCGCCCGTGGCCGACTCCCCTGACGAGCTGCCGAGCGACGAGGCCGTCGACCCTGCGGCCGGACCGGACCACGTTCCCGGCTCCGCTCGCCCTCCCGCGAGCGATCCCGTCGCCGAGCGGCGCGGGGCGGTGCGCCAGGCGGTGTCGATCTCGATCGCGACCGGGCTCTACGGCGTGTCGTTCGGGGCGCTGGCGGTCGCAGCGGGACTGACCGTGCTCCAGACCCAGGCGCTGAGCGTGCTGATGTTCACCGGCGGCTCGCAGTTCGCGTTCGTCGGGGTGGTCGGCGCCGGTGGCGGCGGGGTGGCGGCCGCCACGACCGCCGCGCTCCTGGGGGCGCGCAACGCCCTGTACGGCGCGGTCATGGCGCCGCGACTCGGTGTGCGCGGGCCGCGCCTGCTGCTCGCGGCGCACCTGACCATCGACGAGTCGACCGCCGTCGCGACCGCGCAGCGCGACCCCACGGCGGGCCGCGCGGGGTTCTGGTGGGCCGGCGCGGGGGTCTTCGTGCTCTGGAACGCGTTCACTCTCGCCGGGGCGCTGGTCGGCAACGCGCTCGGCGACCCGAGCCGCTGGGGGCTGGACGCCGCCGCCGGCGCCGCCTTCCTCGGGCTGCTGTGGCCGCGGCTCGCCTCGCGCAGCGCCCAGCTCGTCGCCGCCGGGGCGATCGTGGTCGCCCTCGCCCTGACGCCGGTGACGCCCGCCGGGATCCCGGTGCTGGCCGCCGCGCTGGTCGCGGTGGCGGTCGGCTGGCGAGCGCCGTCGCCGGGCGACACCGCGGGCGCCCCCGGCTCGCCGGCCGGCGAGCCCACACCCGGAGGTGCCGCGTGACGCCCCTGCAGACCTGGCTCGCGGTGCTGGGCGGCGCGGCCGCCTGCTACCTCACCAAGCTCGTGGGCCACCGCGTCCCGTCGCACTGGCTCACCGACCCGCGGGTCGCGCGGCTCTCCGGGCTGGTCACCGTGGCGCTGCTCGCGGCGCTGGTCGGCGTCCAGACGTTCACGCACGGGTCGGCGCTCACGGTCGACGCGCGGCTCGTGGCGCTCGGGGTTGCGGCCGTGGCGCTGGCGCTGCGCGCACCGTTCGTCGTGGTGGTCGTCCTGGCCGCGGTGGTCGCCGCCGTGCTGCGCGCGGTGACCTGACGCCCCGGTTCGTGCCGTGCCCGCGCCACGCCTAGCCTGGGGCCGTGCCCCTCCTGCGACCCAGCGGCGCCGACGTGTCGGTGCGACCTGCCCTGCCCGAGGACGCCGTCGCGATCGCCGGCACCCAGCTGCGCGCCTGGCGGACCGACCACGCCGAGGTGCTCGGCGCCGACGTGCTCGACCTCATCGACGCGACCACCGTACGTGAGCGGTGGTCGGCGGCGATCGAGCACGCGCCCTCCCCCGACCACCGGGTGCTCGTGGCCTGCGACGGCCCACGGGTGGTGGGCGTCGCCGCGAGCGTGCCGACCGACGGTGGCGCGGGGATCGAGGTCACGGCCCTGGAGGTGGACCCCGAGCACCAGCGCGCCGGGCACGGCTCCCGGCTGCTCACCGCGTGCGTGGACCTGGGCCGCGAGCACGGTGCGACCGAGGTGGCCACCTGGGTGCTCGACGGCGACGAGGCCCGCGAGTCGTTCCTCGGCGGCGCCGGGCTGGGGCCGGACGGTGGGCAGCGGTCGCTGGCCACGGGGCCGGGCCGCGACGTGGTCGAGCGCCGCTGGACGGCCCTGCTGTGACCGCTCGGGGTCGTGACAGATGTCATGGCCCGGTCGTGATGACCGGACCAGCCCCGTCGGCGAACCGCCCGGCAGGCTGGTCGGCATGACCACCGCCACAGCACGTCAGGAGCCGGGCCGCGCCACGACCGCGTCGCAGCCGGCTGTCGACCTCGCCGCCGTGACCAAGGACTTCGGCTCCGTGCACGCCGTCCGCGGCGTGGACCTGCGGGTCGAGCAGGGCGAGGTCGTCGCGTTCCTCGGGCCCAACGGGGCCGGCAAGACCTCGACCATCGACATGGTGCTCGGCCTGTCGCGACCGACCTCGGGCCGCGTCGAGGTGCTAGGCCACGAACCCCGGCGCGCCGTCGCGCACGGCCTGGTCGCCGCCGTCATGCAGACCGGCGGCCTGCTCAAGGACCTCACGGTGCGCGACACGTTGCGCTACACGGCCAGCCTGTTCGCCGACACCGCGCCGGTGGACGAGGTGCTCGAGGTCTCCGGGATCGCCGCGATCGCTGACCGTAAGGTGGGCAAGTGCTCCGGCGGCGAGCAGCAGCGCCTCCGATTCGCGATGGCCCTGCTGCCCGACCCGGCCCTCCTCGTCCTGGACGAGCCGACCACCGGGATGGACGTGGAGGGTCGGCGCTCGTTCTGGGAGGCGACCCGGCGCGACGCCGACCGCGGCCGCACGGTCCTGTTCGCCACCCACTACCTCGACGAGGCCGACCGGTACGCCGACCGCGTGGTGCTGCTCAGCCACGGCCGGGTCGTCGCGGATGGCACGGGCAGCGAGATCAAGGCGCTGACCGCCGGCCGCACGGTGCGTGCGACCCTGCCCGGTGCCGACGCCGCCGCGCTGCGCGACCTGCCCGGTGTGGACGGCGTGGAGGTGCTCGCCGAGCAGGTGTACCTGCGGACCACCGACTCCGACGCCGTCGCGCGCTGGCTGCTGACCAGCACCGACGCGCGCGACCTGGAGATCACGGCGAACGGCCTGGAGGAGGCGTTCCTCAGCCTCACATCCGACGACGGCATCGGCGACGCCACCGACACCCCAGAAGGAGGCCAGCGATGAGCAGCACGACGATCGACGTCGCAGCGCGGCGCGTCCCGCCGCTCGGCGGCTTCAACCGCACCGCCCTGGCGATCGAGCTCAAGCGGATGCTGAGCAACCGGCGGACCGTGATCTTCACGCTGGTCTTCCCCGCGGCGATGTTCTTCGCCTTCGGCACCGGCACGGGCACCGCGCAGAGCGTCGGCAACGGCAACGTCTCCGCCTACATCCTGGTGTCGATGGGTCTGTACGGCGCCGCGCTGACCGCCGCGGCGGCCGGCGCCATGGTCGCCCTCGAGCGGTCGCTCGGCTGGTCACGCCAGCTGCGGCTCACCCCGCTGAACCCCGTCGCGTACATCCTGATGAAGGCGATCGTCGCGCTCGCGATGGGCGCCGTCGCGATCGCCGTGGTCAACCTCGCGGGGTTGCTGCAGGGCAAGCCCGACATGCCCGGTACGACGTGGGTCGCCTCGGCGCTGGTCACCCTGGCGTGCACGTCGACGTTCGCCGCGCTCGGCGTGTTCGTCGGGTACGTCGTGCCCGGCGAGAACGCGATGCAGCTCCTCGGCCCGGGCCTGGCCCTGCTGTCCTTCCTCGGCGGGGTGTTCATCCCGCTCACGCACGGCGGCGCGATCTGGCACGTGGCGGTGTTCACCCCGATGTACGGCGTGGCGGAGGTCGCCCGCGCGCCGCTGACCGGCGAGCTGCCCTGGTACGCCGTGGTGAACGCGGTGGCCTGGCTGGCGATCTTCGTGGTCGGCGCGGCGTGGCGGATGACCAAGGACACCGCCCGGGTCTGAGATGAGCGCCGCTACCTGGGGGTCTCCCGGCGATCTCGCCGGGAGACCCCCGCTGCACCAGCCCGGCCGCGGCGGACGCTGGACGGGTTTCTGGGTCGCGGTCTGGACGTTCTTCCTGCTCGAGCCGCTCGAGGTCGGGTGGTCCCACCGCGACGAGGTGTCGGGGTGGATCGGCATGGCCGCCACGCTCGCGTTCGCGGCGTGGTACGTCGCCGCGTTCATCGCGCGCCGTCGGGGTCTGCTCGGCCGATGGGTGCACCCGCACCGGACCGCCGGAGTGGTCACGGTGGGCGTCGCCACCGCGCTGGCCGTGGTGATGTGCCTCGCCGTGGGCCAGGCCGGCACCGCGTCGGCGGTGTACGTCGGGGTGCTGGCCGTGCTCTCCTTCCGTGGCGTGGCCGGGCTGGCGATGGCAGCGGTCAACGCCGGAGCGTGGTACGCCGCCGGTCTGCTCGTGCCGGGCTGGGAGCGGGACAACTCGCTCCTGCTGTCGATGCTCACCGCCGGTCTCGCGGTCTTCGGCTTCACCCAGATGATCAGCGGCAACGCCAGGCTCCGCCTCGCCCAGGAGGAGAACCAGCGGCTGGCGATCTCCGACGAGCGCAACCGCTTCGCCCGGGACCTGCACGACATCCTCGGGCACTCCCTCACGGTGATCACCGTCAAGGCCGAGCTGGCCGGCCGGCTGGTCGAGGCCGACCCCGACCGCGCCCGCACGGAGATCGCCGACCTCGAGCGGCTGTCCCGCGACGCGCTGGCCGACGTGCGCCGCGCCGTCGAGGGCTACCGCGAGCTGACCCTGCCCGGTGAGCTGTCCCGGGCCCGCACCGCCCTGGCGGCCGCGGAGATCGCCGCCGATCTGCCGAACTCCACCGACCACGTGCCGGGCGACCTGCGCGAGCTGTTCGCCTGGACGATCCGCGAGGGCGTCACGAACGTGGTGCGGCACAGCGGCGCGCGGCGCTGCACCGTCCGGCTCAGCGCCGACGCCGCCGAGGTGCGTGACGACGGCCACGGCCCCGTGGACGGGGTCGACGGCCACGGGCTCGTCGGCCTGCGCGAGCGCGCGGCCAGGGTCGGCGCGAGCGTCGAGGCCGGCCGTGGTGCCCAGAGCGGCTTCGTGCTCAGGGTCAGCGCTCCGGTCCCTGCGCGGGAGTCGTCGTGACCGGGCCGATCCGCCTCCTCCTGGCCGACGACCAGGCGCTGGTCCGGGGTGCGCTGGCCGCGCTGCTGGGCCTCGAACCCGACCTCGAGGTGGTCGCCGAGGTCGCGTCCGGCGAGGAGGTGGTGCCGGCAGCGCTCGCGCACCGGCCCGACGTGTGCCTGCTGGACGTCGAGATGCCCGGCATGGACGGGATCGCCGCGACGGCCGCGGTGCGCGCCGCGGTGCCGAGCACCCGCGTGCTGATCGTCACGACGTTCGGCCGCCCGGGCTACCTGCGCCGCGCGCTCCAGGCCGGCGCGTCCGGCTTCGTGGTCAAGGACACCCCGGCCGCCAAGCTCGCCGACGCGGTGCGCCGCGTCCACCAGGGCCTGCGGGTGGTCGACCCGGCACTGGCCACCGACAGCCTGGTGGCCGGCGAGTCCCCGCTGACCCCACGGGAGACCGATGTGCTGCGCGCGGCGCGTGACGGCTCGTCGGTCGCGGCGATCGCCGGCAAGCTCGTGCTGTCCGAGGGCACGGTGCGTAACCACCTGTCGGCGGCGATCGGCAAGACGAACGCCGGCAACCGCGCCGAGGCGGTGCTGACGGCGGAGCAGCTCGGCTGGCTGTGAGCCGGCGACCGCGGCTCAGTGCGCGGTACGGGCCTGGCGGTGCAGCCGGGCCGCGGTCCGCAGGGCCTCCCGGGCCCGACGCCTGTCGCGTGCCGCGTCGTAGACGAAGCCGAGCCGGAACCACGCGCCCCAGTCCTCGGGTGCTGCTTCCACCGCCGCCCGCGCAACCTCGAACTGCGCGTCCGCGGCGGCGCGGTCCACCCGGCCGCCGGGGCTGCGGGGCAGGGTGTCGGCATCGAGGCCACCGGCGGCCGCGAGCTCGTCGGCCATGGCCTGCACCTGGTGGGCGAGCCACCATTCGCGCGCGACGAGCACGACGCCGAGCACCGGCAGGACGAGGACCGCGACGCCGAGCCCGACCCCGATCGGCTCGCCGGAGCCGAGCAGCGCCACCCCGCGGCCCGCGACGGCGACCAGGTAGACCACGAGCAGGACGGTCACCGCGACCGCGCCGATCAGACCACGCTTCACGCCCACGCCCTCACAGATCCAGGTAGCCGTCGAGCCCGACCGTCAGCCCGGGCCGGGAACCCACCGTGCGCACCGCGTGCAGCACGCCGGGCATGAACGAGACGCGGTCGAAGGAGTCCGTGCGGATCGTCAGCTGCTCGCCGGGGTTGCCCAGCAGGATCTCCTCGTGGGCCACCAGGCCGCGCAGCCGGACCGCGTGCACGCGAACGCCGTCGACCTGCGCACCCCGGGCGCCGTCCAGCGCGCTCGTCGTGGCGTCCGGCATCCCACCCCGGCCCGCGGCGGAGCGGGCGGCGGCGATCCCGGCGGCCGTGTGCCGCGCGGTCCCACTCGGTGCATCGACCTTGTCGGGATGGTGCAGCTCGATCACCTCTGCGGACTCGAACCACGGCGCGGCCTTGGCGGCGAACGCCATCGCCAGCACCGCGCTGATCGCGAAGTTGGGCGCCACCAGCACACCGAGGCCCGGCGTCCGCGACACGTGCTCGCGCACCCGGCCCAGCGCTGCGTCGTCCCAGCCCGTCGTGCCGACCACCGCGTGCACGCCGGCGTCCAGCAGGGCGTGCACGTTGGCCTCGGTCGCGCTCGGCACCGTGAAGTCGACGGCGACGTCCACCCGCCCGGCGAGCGAGGACACGTCGTCGCCGAGGTCCAGCCGCGCGACGAGGTCCAGCCCCTCGGCGGCCACCACGGCGTCGCACACCGTCCTGCCCATCCGACCTGCCGCCCCGAGGACGGCCACGCGCAGCGCCTCCACGGCGGTCACCCTAGCCGCCGGACCCGAACGGCCCGACCCGGACCACCGAGCGGGGGCGCTCGAGCAGCTCGGCGGCGAGGTCCTGGACCTCGGCCGCGGTCACCGAGCGGATCCGCTCGAGCGCCTCGGACACGCTGACCAGCTCCCCCTGGACCAGCTCGGCCTTGCCGAGCCGGTTCATCCGGGAGCCGGTGTCCTCCATGCCGAGCACCAGCCCGCCGGACAGCTGGCCGATGCTGCGGTCCAGCTCCGAGCCGGTGATCGGCTCCTCGGCGAGGCGCACGGCCTGCTCGACCATCAGCCGCTCGACCTCCTCGACCCGCTCCGGGGCGCAGCCGGCGTACAGGCCGAACAGCCCGGTGTCGGCGTGGCCCGAGGAGAACGAGTAGACCGCGTAGGCCAGGCCGCGGCGCTCGCGGATCTCCTGGAACAGGCGGGACGACATGCCGCCGCCCAGCACGGCACCGAGCACGGACATCGCGTAGCGACGATCGTCGGTGGCGGTCAGCCCGACCCCGCCGACGACCACGTTGGCCTGCTCCGTCGCGCGCCGCACGACGAGCTCGGTGCCCGCCTCGGGCGCCCACGCCTCGCTGGCGATCCGGCGCGGCGTGGGCGCGGTCGTCGGGTCCAGGTCCCAACCGGCGGCGCCCAGCGCGTCGGTCACCTGCGCGCAGAGCGTGTCGTGGTCAACCCCGCCGGCGGCCGTGACCACCAGGGCGGGGGCGGCGTAGTGCTCGCGGTAGTGCTCCCACACCGCGTCGCGCGGCACGGCCCGGATCGTGCTGGGCGTGCCCCCGATCGGCCGTCCCAGGGGGTGCCGGCCGAGGACGGCGGCGGCGAACTGCTCGTGCGCGACGTCGCTCGGGTCGTCGTCGTTCATCGCGAGCTCTTCGAGGATCACCCCGCGCTCGATCTCGAGCTCGCCGGGGTCCAGGCGCGCGGAGGTCACCATGTCCGTGATGACGTCCACGGCCATCGGCAGGTCGGCGTCCAGCACCCGGGCGTAGTAGCAGGTGTGCTCCTTGCCGGTGGCGGCGTTCGCCTCACCGCCCACGGCGTCGAACGCCTCGGCGATGTCCAGCGCGGAACGCCGGCCGGTGCCCTTGAACAGCAGGTGCTCGAGGAAGTGCGTCGCGCCGTGGTGCCCGTCACGCTCGTCGCGCGAGCCGACGCCCACCCAGGCGCCGAGCGTCGCCGAGCGCAGCCCGGGCATGGTCTCGGTGAGGACCCGGACGCCGCCGGGCAGGACGGAGCGACGCACGATGGCGCCGCCGTCCTGCCCGGCGGTCAGCTGGTGACCGGGGTCCAGCGGAAGGTCGAGGGGCACCTCAGGCCTGGGCGTCCTCGGTCTCGGCAGCAGGCTCCGCCGCGGCCTCGCCCTCGCCCTTGCCCTCGTCGACGACCGCGTGCAGCGACAGCTTGCCGCGCGGGTCGATCTCGCCGATCTCGACCTGGACCTTCTGGCCGATCGACAGCACGTCCTCGACGTTCTCCACCCGCTTGCCGCCGACCAGCCTGCGGATCTGCGAGATGTGCAGCAATCCGTCCTTGCCGGGGGTGAGCGAGACGAAGGCGCCGAACGACGTGGTCTTGACCACGGTGCCGACGAAGCGCTCGCCGACCTCGGGCATGTGCGGGTTCGCGATGGCGTTGACCATCGTCCGCGCCGCCTCGGCCGACGGACCGTCGGTCGCGCCGATGTAGACCGTGCCGTCGTCCTCGATCGTGATGTCGGCGCCGGTCTTGTCCTGGATCTCGTTGATCATCTTGCCCTTCGGGCCGATGACCTCGCCGATCTTGTCGACCGGGACCTGGACCGTGATCACGCGCGGTGCCGTCGGAGCCATCTCATCGGGGGCGTCGATCGCCTCGCGCATGACGTCCAGGATGTGCAGACGGGCCTCGCGGGCCTGGGTCAGTGCACCGGCCAGGACCTCGGCGGGGATGCCGTCGAGCTTGGTGTCCAGCTGGATCGCGGTCACGAACTCGCGCGTCCCGGCGACCTTGAAGTCCATGTCGCCGAACGCGTCCTCGGCGCCCAGGATGTCGGTCAGCGCGGCGTAGCGCGGCTGGCCGTCCACGACGTCCGACACCAGTCCCATCGCGATGCCCGCGACCGGCGCGCGCAGCGGCACACCGGCGTTGAGCAGCGAGAGGGTGGAGGCGCAGACCGAGCCCATGGAGGTCGAGCCGTTGGAGCCCAGCGCCTCGGAGACCTGGCGGATCGCGTAGGGGAACTCCTCGCGGCTCGGCAGGACGGGCACGAGCGCCCGCTCGGCCAGCGCGCCGTGACCGATCTCGCGGCGCTTGGGCGAGCCGACCCGGCCGGTCTCACCGGTCGAGTAGGGCGGGAAGTTGTAGTTGTGCATGTACCGCTTGCGGGTCTCCGGCGACAGCGTGTCCAGCTGCTGCTCCATGCGGAGCATGTTCAGCGTGGTGACGCCGAGGATCTGGGTCTCGCCGCGCTCGAACAGCGCCGAGCCGTGCACCCGCGGGAGCACCTCGACCTCCGCGGACAGGGTGCGGATGTCGCGCAGCCCGCGGCCGTCGATCCGGAACCCGTCGGTGAGGATCCGGCGTCGGATGACCTTCTTCTGCACCGCGCGGTAGGCCGCGGAGATCTCCTTCTCGCGCCCCTCGAAGGTCTCGGCGAGCTGGGCCTGGATCTCGGCCTTGAGCTCATCGATCCGGGCCTCGCGGTCCTGCTTGTCCGCGATCGACAGCGCCTCGCCGAGCGGCGCCTCGGCCGTTCCCTCGACGGCCTCGTACACATCCGGCTGGTAGTCCGGGAAGGTCGGGAACTCGCGGGTCTCCTTGGCGGCCTTGCCGGCCAGCTCGATCTGGGCCTCGCACAGCGCCTGGATGAACGGCTTGGCGGCCTCCAGGCCCTCGGCGACCTTCTCCTCCGACGGCGCGACGGCACCCTCGTTCTTGATCAGGTTCCAGGCGCCCTCAGGTGCCTCGGCCTCGATCATCGCGATCGCGACATCGTCGCCGACGATGCGACCGGCCACGACCATGTCGAACGTCGCACGCTCGCGCTCGGAGTACCGCGGGAAGGCGACCCACTGGCCCTCGATCAGCGCGATCCGCACGGCACCGACCGGGCCGGAGAACGGCAGGCCGGACAGCTGGGTGGACATCGACGCGGCGTTGATCGCGACCACGTCGTACGCGTCGTCCGGGTGCAGCGCCATCACCGTGATGACGACCTGGACCTCGTTGCGCAGGCCCTTGACGAACAGCGGGCGCAGCGGGCGGTCGGTCAGCCGGCAGGCCAGGATCGCCTCGGTGGACGGCCGGCCCTCGCGGCGGAAGAACGAGCCGGGGATGCGACCCGCGGCGTACATCCGCTCCTCGACGTCGATGGTCAGCGGGAAGAAGTCGAACTGGTCCTTGGGGTGCTTGCCGGCGGTCGTCGCCGACAGGAGCATCGACTCGCCGTCCAGGTAGGCAACGGCCGAACCGGCCGCCTGCTTGGCGATGCGACCGGTCTCGAACCGGACGGTGCGGGTGCCGAACCGACCGTTGTCGATGGTCGCCTCGGCGAACTGGATCTCGGGTCCCTCCACGGGAGCCCCTCTCTACGAAGCCCCGCCCTGCCAGACGGTCTTCGATCGAGGTCCGCGGACATCGGGTCCGCGAGCCACTACCGAGGACCGGCTGCCGGCCCGGGGGTGGTGAACATGAGCGTGCCCGGGCCACGCGGCCCGGGCAGGGGGTCAGCGGCGCAGGCCGAGACGCTCGATCAGACTGCGGTAGCGGTCGATGTCGACCTTCTGCAGGTAGCCGAGCAGGCGCCGACGCTGGCCGACGAGCAGGAGGAGCCCACGACGCGAGTGGTGGTCGTGCTTGTGCTCCTTGAGGTGCTCGGTGAGGTCCTTGATGCGCTGCGTGAGCATCGCGACCTGGACCTCGGGCGAGCCCGTGTCGTTCGGGGACGTCGCGTACTCGGACATGATGCGCTGCTTGGTGGCGGCGTCGAGGGGCACTGGCTCTCCTTGGTGAATCGCTGCGCGGTGCTCCGGGGCATGTCCACCCGGGCGCTCTGGGTCCGCGGCCGAGATCACGGCGCTGCGATGTTACCAGCCGGTCTCCGCCCGCCCCAATCGAAGCGGGCCGCCCGCCAGGCGGGCGTTGGTCTCCTCGACGTCGGTCCGCATCTGGGCGACGAGCGCGTCGACCGAGTCGAACTTCCAGGTGGGACGCAGCATCTCGACGAACTCGACCACCACCTCCTCGCCGTACAGCTCCAGGTCCGACCGGTCGGGCACGTGCGCCTCGACGCGGCGCTCGTGCCCGTCGAACGTGGGGTTGGTGCCGATGGAGATGGCCACCGGCAGATACCCGTCCGGGGCGTCGGAGGGGTGTCCGACCCGACGCATCCAGCCGGCGTACACGCCGTCGGTCGGGATCATGCCCTGCGTCGCTGGGCCGAGGTTCGCGGTCGGGAAGCCCAGCTCGCGGCCGCGCGCGTCGCCGCGCACCACCACGCCCCGGACCCGGTGCGGGCGCCCCAGGATCTCGGCGGCGCCGCCGACGTCGCCCACCGCGAGCAGCTCGCGCACCCACGTGGACGACCAACGCCGGACGGGGTCCGGGCCGCCGTGGACGTCGCTGATCACCTGGACCTCGAAGCCGTACCGCTCGCCGAGCTCGACCATGGTGCGCAGGTCGCCGGAGTTGCCGCGGCCGAACCGCACGTCCCGGCCGATCACCACCACCGTCGCGTGCAGGGCGTCCACGAGGTAGCGCCGGACGAACTCCTCGGGCTCCTGGGCGGCGAACTCGCGGGTGTAGTGCACCACGAGGGCGGCGTCCAGGCCGGTCTCGGCCAGCAGCTCGAGACGATCGGCCAATCCCGTAATCAGCGGGGGCGCGCTCTCGGGCCGGTGGAGCACGGCCGGGTGCGGGTCGAACGTCACGGCGACGGAGGTGCTGTCCAGGCGGCGCGCGTCGGCGACCATCGCGCCGAGCACGCCGCGGTGCCCGCGGTGCACGCCGTCGAAGTTGCCGATCGTGACGACCGAGCGCGTCAGCGCGGGGACCTGCTTCAGGCCGTACCAGCGCTCCACGCGTGCTCCTCCTCGGCGGGTCGGGTGGCGCCGGGGCGGCGCCCGGCGCGGGACAAGCCTGCCACGTGACGCACGGGACCACGCACCCGAACGCGGCGGCCCGGCACCGCCCTGCGGTGCTCGGCCGGCTCCCGGCCGTTCGCCGGGGCGACGACGCGCGCGGCCCTCACGCGGGCGCGAGGACGAGGACCGGGCGCACCCGCTGCCCCTCCTGCGCGAGCAGGGCCACGAGAACGCCCTCGGGCGACACCCCGGCCACGGGAGCCGTGCGCGTGCCACGCGGCACCCCGTCGGCCGGCGCGATCGAGCGCCCGAAGGACAGCTCGCGCGCCTCGTCGGCCGACAGCTCGCGCACCGGGAACGCCGCCCGCGCCGCCTGCGCCGGGGGGATCAGCGCGCGGGTCATCACGGCAGGACCGCCCGCCGGCTCGTGGGCGGCGCGCTCGCCGAGGTCGTCCGTCGGCATCGACACCGCGACATCGAGCCCGTAGCCGCCCACCCGTGTCCGGCGCAGTGCCGTGAGATGGCCCCCGCACCCGAGGGCGGCGCCGAGGTCGCGCGCCAGCGCGCGCACGTAGGTGCCGGACGAGCAGACCACCCGGGCGTCCAGGTCGACGACCGGCGTGCCGTCCTCGGCCACCGTCTCGCGCGGCTCGCCGACCTCGAACGTGTGCACCAGCACCGGGCGGGCCGCGAGCGCGACCTCCTCCCCGGCCCTGACGCGTTGATAGGCGCGCCGGCCGTCCACCTTGACCGCACTCACGGTGCTGGGGACCTGCTCGATCGGCCCGGTGAGGGCGCCCACGGCGGCGGCAAGCGTCCGCGGGTCCGGCCCGGCGGCACCGGCTGCGCTCGTGACGGCGCCCTGCGCGTCGTCGGTGTCCGTGCTCTGCCCGAGGCGGATGGTGGCGCGGTACTCCTTGTCGGCGCCCACCAGGTAGGTCAGCAGCCGCGTCGCGCGACCGACGCCGAGCACAAGCACGCCGGTGGCCATCGGGTCCAGCGTCCCGGCGTGGCCGATCTTGCGCGTCCCGAGCAGTCGACGACACCGGGCGACGACGTCGTGCGACGTCCAGTCGGCCGGCTTGTCCACGACGACGACGCCGTCGGGTCCGGTGTCCGCGCGCTCCACGCCGGTCAGGCTAGCCGTCGGCGCGCGGCCCGCCGTCCGCGACGGGGTTGCGGTAGAGCATGGCCGGGACGTCGAGCGCGCACGCGACGAGCCCGTCCAGGCCCTCGTGCTCACCGACGTGGCCGAGCGCGTCGGTGGCGACCAGGACGTTGATGAGCATGCCCTGCGCGACGAACTGCCTGGCGTCGTCGTCCGTCGCGCCGGTGCGCTCGCGGAACAGTCGGAAGGCCTCGCCCAGCGTGAACCGGGCCAGTGCGGCGACCGGCTCGTCCGCGCCGGGCGAGAAGCCGTGCATGAGCAGGGTGAGCAGGTCACGGTCCGCGAGCAGCCTGATGTACGCCTCGCCCATCCGCCGGCCGGCCTCCGGTCCGGCCGGTACGGCCTCGAACGCCGCGACCACCTCGTCGCACGCGGCCCGGTAGGTCTCCAGGACGAGCTCCTGCTTCGAACCGAACAGGCGCACCACGTACGGCTGGGAGAGCCCCGCGGCACGCGCGACGTCGTCGGTCGTCGCCGACTGGCCGCGGGTGGCCAGGACGTGCCGCGCTGCGAGCAGCACCTCCGCCCGTCGCTCGCTCGCGCTCATCCTGCTGGTCGTCGAAGTCATGGTTGACATGTTATCAGTCGATGCCTACTCTCCCGACGTCAAGTAGTAATCAATCAATGCCAACACGGATGGAGACGTCGATGACCACCACCCCCCTCCACTCGGCCGCCCCAGCCGCTCGGCGCGCGACGGCAGGTCGCACCGGCCTCGCGCTGGTCGCCGCCTCGCTGCCGATGTTCATGGCCACCCTCGACAACCTCGTCATGACCACCGCCCTGCCGGTGCTCAGGACCGCGCTCGGCGCGACGCTCGAACAGCTGCAGTGGATGGTGAACGCCTACACGCTCGCCTTCGCCGGCCTGATGATCGCTGCGGCCACCCTCGGCGACCGCCTCGGGCGACGCCGGGTCTTCGTGACCGGCATCGCCGTGTTCGCGCTGGCGTCGATCGGGTCCGCGCTGGCCCCGAGCGCCGGCGCACTGATCGCTGCGCGCGCCCTGCAGGGTGCAGGTTCGGCCGCGATCCTGCCGCTGTCCCTGACCCTGCTCGCGGGCGCCGTTCCGGCGGCCCGCCGTGCGATGGCCATCGGCTTGTGGGGCGCGGTGTCCGGGCTCGGCGTGGCCCTCGGCCCCGTGATCGGCGGTGCTGTCGTCGGCGGCATCTCGTGGGAGGCCATCTTCTGGATCAACGTGCCGGTGGCCGTCGTGGCCATCCCGCTCGTCCGGCGCGCCCTGCCGGAGTCCACCGGCCGACGCCAGCGGCTCGACGTGCTCGGCCTGCTGGTGGCCGGCGCAGGCGTCGTGGCGACGGTGTGGGCGATCGTGCGCGGGAACGACGAGGGCTGGACCTCGGCCCCGGTGCTCGGTGGCCTGCTGGGTGGTGTCGCACTGATCGCCGCGTTCGTGGTGCGGGAGTCGCACAGCGATCACCCGCTGGTACCGCTGCGGCTGTTCCGGGTGCGCTCGTTCGCCGTCGCCAACGCGAGCGCCTGGCTGTTCTCGATCGGCGTGTTCGGCGGGGTGTTCCTGCTCGCGCAGTACTTGCAGATCGGGCTCGGCTACACGCCGTTCGAGGCCGGGCTGCGGACCCTGCCGTGGACCGCCGCGCCGATGCTCGTCGCCCCGGTCGCGGGCGTGCTCGCCGGACGGATCGGCGTGCGGCCGCTGCTCGTGACGGGCCTCGGCCTGCAGGCGATCGGCCTGGCCTGGCAGGCGCTCGCCGTCACCGACGCCGTGGTCTATGCCGACCTGGTCCCCGGCCTCGCGCTCGCCGGCGTCGGCATGGGGCTGACGTTCGCCCCGGCGGCGACCGCGGTGCTGGCGGACATGGCCCCCGACGACCACGGCACGGCGAGCTCGGTGAACGCGACGATCCGCGAGATCGGCGGGGCGCTGGGCGTGGCGGTGCTCGTCGCCGTGTTCCAGGCGTCCGGCGGAGCGCTCACGGCTACCGACTACGCGGCCGGCCTGCGCCCCGCGGTGCTCGTGGGCGCGGCGATCGTCGCGCTCGGCGCCGTGCTGGCCGTGTGGATGCCACGGCTGACCGGGCGCGCGGACGGCTCGAAGACCGCCCTCACCGCGGGGCCGGCCGAGCTCGACGAGACCGAGACGCTGCCCAGCGCGGCCTGAGCCGGTGCCCGAGGGGCCGGTCGGCGGGACTCAGTCCTCGTCGCCCGGCTCCTCCGCACCGGAGTCCTCCGCGTGCCTGTACGGGTCGGCGTCCCCGGCGTAGCGCGCCCCCGCGGCGAGCGCCGCGACCTCGGCGTCACGCTGCGCGGCGACGCGCAGCGCCGCCTCGAGGTGCTCGGCGGTCTCCGGCACCGCGTCGGGGATGAACTCCAGCGTCGGCGTGAGCCGCACCCCGGTCTGGCGGCCCACCTCGGAGCGGATCAGCCCCGTGGCGCTCGCCAGCGCCGCCGCGCTCTCCACGCGTGCTCTCTCGTCCCCGAGCACCGTGTAGAACACCGAGGCGTGCTGCAGGTCCCCCGTGACGCGCACGTCGGTCACCGTCACGAACCCCAACCTGGGGTCCTTCACCTTGGTGTCCAGCATCTCCGCGACGATCTCCTGGATCCGATCGGCGAGCTTGCGCGCCCGCGGATGATCGACCATCTCACTGCCTCCGGTGTGTCTTTCGGCCCCGCAGCGAGTGCCAGACGACGTGCTGCGCGAGCGTTCTCGGGGTAGGGGTGCGCGAGCCTGGTGGGCCTGGCAGGGCGGCCGCGACCAGCGGCCGCCGGGTGGGTCGCGCACCCCTGCCCCGAGGACGCGACCCACCCCGCACGGCGTCCTACGAGCGCGGCTTCTCCCGCATCTCGTAGGTCTCGATGACGTCGTCCACCGCGAGGTCGTTGTAGGACCCGAGCCCGATACCGCACTCGTAACCCTCGCGGACCTCGGTGGCGTCGTCCTTGAACCGCTTGAGGGACTCGATCGTGAGGTCCTCGGCCACCACCGCGCCGCCGCGGCGCACGCGCGCCTTGGCGTTGCGCCGGATGAGCCCGGACCGCACCAGCGAACCCGCGATGTTGCCGAACTTCGAGGAGCGGAAGATCTCGCGCACCTCGGCGGTGCCGAGCTGCACCTCCTCGTACTCCGGCTTGAGCATGCCCTTGAGGGCCGCCTCGACGTCGTCGATCGCCTGGTAGATCACCGAGTAGAACCGCACGTCGACGCCCTCGCGCTCGGCGAGGTCCTCGACCCGCTCGGCGTACTTCACGTTGAAGCCCAGGATGATCGCGTTGTCGACCGTGGCCAGGTTGACGTCGTTCTGCGTGATCGCACCCACACCACGGTGGATGACGCGCAGCTCGACCTCGTCGCCGACGTCGATCTTGAGCAGCGCGTCCTCCAGCGCCTCGACGGCACCGGACACGTCGCCCTTGAGCACCAGGTTGAGGGTCTCGACCTTGCCCTGCTGGAGGGCCTGGGTGAAGTCCTCGAGGCTGATCCGCTTGCGACGCTTGGCCAGCAGCGCGGCCCGCTCCGCGGCCTCGCGCTTCTCGGCGATCTGGCGTGCGGTGCGGTCGTCCGGCGCCACCAGGAAGGTGTCGCCGGCGCGTGGCACGGACGTCAGACCCAGCACCTGCACCGGCCGTGCGGGCGTCGCCTCGCCCACCGTGCCACCGTGCTCGTCGAACATGGCGCGCACGCGGCCGTGGGCCGTGCCCGCGACGATCGCGTCGCCGACCCGGAGTGTGCCGGACTGGACCAGCACGGTAGCCACCGCGCCGCGGCCCTTGTCGAGGTTGGCCTCGACGGCCACCCCGCGCGCGTCCTTGTTGGGGTTCGCCCGCAGGTCCAGTGCCGCGTCCGCGGTCAGCAGCACGGCGTCGAGCAGCTCCTCGATACCGGTGCGCTTGAGTGCCGAGATGTCGACGAACATCGTCTCGCCGCCGTACTCCTCGGCCACCAGGTTGTACTCGGTGAGCTGCTGGCGGATCTTCGACGGGTTCGCACCCTCCTTGTCGACCTTGTTGACCGCCACGACGATCGGCACGCCGGCCGCCTGGGCGTGGTTGAGCGCCTCGATGGTCTGAGGCATCACGCCGTCATCGGCCGCGACCACGAGGATCGCGATGTCGGTCACCTGCGCACCGCGGGCCCGCATGGCGGTGAACGCCTCGTGGCCCGGGGTGTCGATGAAGGTGATCGCCCGCGGCGTGTCCTCGTGCTCGGTGTGCACCTGGTAGGCACCGATGTGCTGGGTGATGCCACCGGCCTCGCCGGCGACGACGTCCGCGGAGCGGATCGCGTCCAGGAGCTTGGTCTTGCCGTGGTCGACGTGACCCATCACGGTGACCACCGGCGGACGCGCCTCGAGGTCCTCGTCCTCCTCGGCGGCCTCCTCGGCCTCGAGGTCGATGTCGAAGGACTCGAGCAGCTCGCGGTCCTCCTCCTCGGCGGAGACCATCTCGATCCGGTAGCCGAGCTCGGCGCCCAGCGTGCCGAAGGTGTCCTCGTCCAGCGACTGGGTGGCCGTGGCCATCTCGCCGAGGTGGAACAGGACGGTGACCAGAGCCGCGGGGTTCGCGTCGATCTTGTCCGCGAAGTCGTTGAGCGACGAGCCGTGCCGCAGCCGGATGACGGTGCTGCCGTCACCGCGGGGAACCTGGACGCCGCCCAGGGACGGCGCCTGCATCTGCTCGAACTCCTGGCGCTTGGCGCGCTTGGACTTGCGCCCGCGGACCGGCTTGCCACCGGCGCGCCCGAAGGCGCCCTGCGTGGAACCACGACCGGCGCCACGGCCACCGCCGCCCCGACCGCCGCCGAATCCACCGCGGAAGCCGCCGCCGGCGCCACCGGGAGCGCCCCCACCGGGACCGCCACCGGGGCCGCCCCCACGGCCACCGCCACCACGACCGCCACCACCACCGGGGGCACCGGCACCGGGCCGGCCCACCGAGGTCTTGCCGGGCATCATGCCGGGGTTCGGGCGGGGACCCCCCGGACGCGGAGCCCCGGGGCGCGGGCCGCCGGGGCGTTCGCCACCACCGCCGGGCCGAGGCATCCCCTGGCTCGGCGCGAACGGGTTGTTGCCCGGACGGGGGCCGCCCGGACGGGGGCCGCCAGGACGCGGCCCACCGGACCGCTGCCCTTCGCGCGGCATGCCCTGGCTGGGCGCGAACGGGTTGTTGCCGGGCCGCGGGGCGCCCGGACGCGGAGCACCCGGACGGGGCGCGCCCGGACGCGCGGCGGGCTCGGCCCCCGCAGCGGGGGCCTCGGACTCGTCCGCCACGGGCGTCGGACCGGCAGCCGCGGGTGCGGGAGCCGCCGGGGTGTCGGCGGCGGGCTCGGCGGGCTCGGCCGGAGCCGGAGCCTCCGCCGGGGCGGCCTGAGCCGGAGGCTGCGCGGCGGGCTTCGCCGGAGCCTTGCTAGCGGGCTTCGCCGGTGCGGCGTCCCCGGCGGGCGCAGGCGGGTACAGGTCGCGCAGCTTGCGCACGACCGGGGGTTCGATCGTCGACGATGCCGAGCGGACGAACTCACCGAGCTCGTTCAGCTTGGCCATCAGGGCCTTGCTCTCGACGCCGAGCTCCTTCGCGAGCTCGTAGACGCGGGCCTTTGCCACAACTCTCCTGTCTCGGCCCGCCCGACACAGAAGACGGACCGTCGTTAGTGCTTGATGCTCATCGCCGGGTACTCATCGGGTGCCCATCGGCTTCCAACCCGCTTCCCATCTCGGTGAACGACGGATCGCCATGGTCGGCGCCGAACGCCCGACGCACCGCCGACAGGTCGAGCGTCGGAGTGCGCAGAGCACGGGGCAGTGCCCGACGCCTCTCGGCGAGCTCCAGGCAGTGCAGATCGGCGTGCAACCACGCGCCCCGCCCCGGCATCGAGCGACCCGGATCGACGACGGCACACATCGTGCCGTCCTCGTCGACCCCGACCACGCGGACCAGGGCGGAACGTGGACCTCGCTCCCGACACCCCACGCACTGTCGGATCGGACCGGTGTCCGGCCCGCTCGAGGCCGCACCACGACCCGCGACGGCCGTGCCGCCGCCCGAGCGCTCGGGGAGCCGGGCCCTCGGCCCAGCGGCACCGAGTCTAGCGTGCCGGGTCACGAATCGTGAGCCGGCACGTCCGGCGCCCGGTCGTCACCCGTCAGCGCGGCCCCCGGAGCGCCCTCGGCGTCGGACCGGATGTCGATGCGCCAACCGGTGAGCTTCGCGGCCAGCCGGGCGTTCTGGCCCTCCTTGCCGATCGCGAGCGACAGCTGGTAGTCGGGCACCACGACGCGGGCGGCGCGCGCCGTCTGGTCGACGACGGTGACCGAGCTGACCCGCGCGGGCGAGAGCGCGTTCGCGACGAACGTCGCGGGGTCGTCGCTGTGGTCGACGATGTCGATCTTCTCGCCGCGCAGCTCGGCCATCACCGCACGGACCCTGGCGCCCATCGGGCCGATGCACGCGCCCTTGGCGTTCAGGCCGGGCACCGTGGAGCGCACCGCGATCTTGGTCCGGTGCCCCGCCTCCCGTGCGATCGCGGTGATCTGCACCGAACCGTCGGCGACCTCGGGGACCTCGAGCTCGAACAGCTTCTGGACCAGACCCGGATGGGTGCGCGACAGCGTGATCGACGGCCCCTTGGGACCGCGCGAGACGTCCAGCACGTAGGCGCGCAACCGCTCGCCGTGCTGGTACCTCTCGGTGGGCACCTGCTCGTGGTGGGGCAGCACGGCCTCCGTCCCGCGCACCTCGACCAGCACGACCCGAGGGTCGCGACCCTGCTGGACCACTCCCGCGAGCAGCTCGCCCTTGGCGCTCTTGAAGGTGCCCAGCACCTGCTCGTCCTCGACGTCGCGCAGCCGCTGGACGATGACCTGGCGCGCTGTCGACGTGGCGACCCGACCGAAGCCCTCGGGGGTGTGGTCGAACTCCTCCGACCACCGTGGTTCGTCGCCCTCGACGCCGTCCGGCTCCTCGGGCGCCAGCCGCTCGCGGGCCCACACCGTCACGTGCCCGGTGCGCCGATCCACCTCGACCCGTGCCCGTTCGTAGGCGTCGGAGCTGCGGTGGTACGCCGAGAGCAGGGCCTGCTCGATGGCCCCGACCAAGGTGTCCAGGCTGATCCCGCGCTCGTGCTCGACCAGTCGCAGGGCCGTCATGTCGATGTCCATCAGAGGTCTCCCTCCTCGTCCTGCGAGCGGGCCAGCTCGACCTCGACGACACCGCGCGCCACGTCGTCGCGGGGCACCGTCGTCCGCGCACCGTCCGGGCCCTCGAGGACGAGCGTCTCGCCCGCGTCCACGAGCCGCCCCGAGCGGGTGGTCCCGTCCACGAGAGTGAGGCGGACCAGGCGCGTCACGGCACGCCGGAAGTGCCTGGCCTCGGTGAGCGGGCGGTCGGTGCCGGGGGTCGACACCTCCAGCACGTAGCTGCCGCGCACCGGATCGGCCTCGTCCAGGGCGGCGGAGATCGCCCGGGACGCCTCGGTGAGCGCATCGGCGTCGACGCCGCCCGGCCCGTCGGGCAGGTCGACGACGACCCGGACCACGGATCGGCGACCGGCGGCCGTCACCACGACGCGCTCGAGCAGCAGGCCCACGCCCGCCACCGCCGGCTCGACGGCCGCACGGACGCGTTGCGCCGCCGGGCTCTCCGGAGCCATGGTGCCTCCCGCGGGTCGTGTCGGGCCTACCTGGACGACCCTGTTGACTTGTCGGCAACCAGCGTAACCAGTTCACCGGCGCCCGGCCGACCGCCCGCCACGTGGCAGGATCACCCGCGATGGACACCAGCCCCACCACACGGACGGCGCGACGCGCACGCCCGGGCGGCGCCGTCGCGTTCGCGCTCGCCGCCGGGCTCGCCGTCGTGCCGCTGACCGGCTGCGCGGCCCTGCGGGTCGAGTCCGGGCCCGCGGTCACGCCGAGCGCCGACGCGGTGGAGCAGGCCCGCCAGCGCCAGGCGGTCGGCGCCGCGAGGCTGGTGGCAGCGGCGGACGTGGCCGACGCCGCGTCGGACGAGGCCAAGGCCGCGATCGCCGACGTGCGCTCGGCGGCCCGGACCCAGCTCGACGCGCTGGGTGGGGTCTGGGTGCCGTTCCCGGAGTCGACGACCACGAGTCCCGCGCCGACCGGGACAACCACACCCGCACCCGACCCTGAGCCACTGCTCGACGTGCTCGCCGAGGAGTCCGCCTCCGCCCTGGCCGACGCCGCGACGGTCTCCGACGGGCGGATGGCACGGCTGTTCGCCTCCATCGGGGTCGAACGACGGCTCGCAGCCGCGCGGCTCGCGCTCGCCGAGGGCAACGACGTCCCGACGACAGCGGCGCCGGTGGACCCCGAGCAGATCCCGGTCGGGCTGTCGGCCGTCGCTCTCGCGCCCGCGATCGCGTCCGAGGACGCGCTCGGGCTCGCCTGGGAGGTCACCGCGGCCCGGTCGTCCGGGACCGCGCGCACGCAGGCGGCGGCAATCGCCGCCGAGCACCGCGCCCGCGCGGCGACCTGGGCGGCGGTGACGGAGGTCGCCGGCTCGGGGCTCGACCCCAGGCGTGTGTCCTACGACCTGCCCCACGCCTTGCTCGACCCCCAGGCCGAGCCGACGGACCGGATCGCGGCCCTGGCCGGCCTGGAGGACGAGCTCGCCGCGCTGTGGCTGGACCTCGCGGTCGCAGCCGCTCCGGGAGCCCGCACGCCGCTGATCGACGCGTTCGCCGCGGCCGCGCAGCACTCGGCGCACCTCACCGGGATGGTGCCCGCGCTCCCGGGCATCCCGGGCGTGGCCTGAGGTCAGCCCTCCACCAGGCTCGCGACCAACCCACCGATCCGCACGGCAGCGTCCTGCACCGGCACCCGTTCCACGGGCGGACGCTCCCCCGCCGGCAGACCCGCGTCCGCCGGCCGCCGCAGCCGGACCTCGACGACGCCGTCGGACAGGCTCCTGCCGACCGTGACGATGATCGGCACCCCGATCAGCTCCGCGTCGGCGAACTTGACCCCGGGCGAGACCCTGCGATCGTCGTAGATGACCTCGACGCCCTGGCCGTGCAGGTCGGCGGCGAGCTCCTCGCACTCGGCGCGGACCGCTTCGTCCTTGCCCGCGGCGACCAGGTACACGTGCGCCGGTGCCACGCCGGCCGGCCAGGCCAGTCCCGCGTCGTCGTGGTTGGTCTCGGCGAGCGCGGCGACGGCCCGGGACACGCCGATCCCGTAGGAGCCCATCGTGACCGTGACCGCCTTGCCGTTCTCGTCCAGCACGGTCAGGCCGAGCGCGTCGGCGTACTTGCGGCCGAGGGCGAAGATGTGGCCGATCTCGATCCCGCGGGCCAGCTCGAGCGGACCCGAGCCGTCCGGGGCCGGGTCACCGGCGCGCACGTCGGCCGCCTCGACCGTGCCGTCACCCACGAAGTCGCGCCCGACGACAAGGTCGAACACGTGGCGACCGGGCTCGTTGGCGCCGGTGATCCAGCGCGTGCCCGGCACCACCCGCGGGTCCAGGAGGTAGCGGATCGCGTCCTCGCGCCCGGTGTTGGCACGGCCCAGGGCTGCCGGGCCGATGTAACCCTTGACCAGCTCCGGGTGCGCGACGAAGTCGGCCTCGCCGGCGGCCTCCACGGCGGCAGGGGCCAGCGCGGCCTCGAGCCGGGTCATGTCGACCTCCCGGTCCCCCGGCACGCCGACCACGAGAAGGTCACGGGTACCGTCCGGCTCGATCACCGCGACCACGACGTTCTTCAGGGTGTCGGCCGCGGTCCAGGCCCGGTCCGGCCGGGCGAACCGCTCGTTGGCCAGGGCCACGAGCGTGTCGATGGTCGGCGTGTCCGGGGTGTCCTCGACGTGGGCGGCAGGCGCGTCCGCGGCGTCGACAGCGTCCGGCACCGGCGTCGTGACGGCCTCGACGTTGGCCGCGTACCCGCCGGCCGAGCGCACGAAGGTGTCCTCGCCGACCGGCGTCGGCATGAGGAACTCCTCGCTGCGCGAGCCACCCATGGCCCCCGACATCGCCGCGACGATCACGTAGTCCAGGCCGAGCCGGGTGAACACCCGCTGGTAGGCCTCGCGCTGGCGCAGGTAGGCGGCGTCCAGGCCGGCGTCGTCCACGTCGAACGAGTACGCGTCCTTCATGATGAACTCGCGCCCGCGCAGCAGGCCCGCCCGGGGACGGGCCTCGTCGCGGTACTTGGTCTGGATCTGGTACAGCGCCAGCGGCAGGTCCTTGTACGACGAGTACAGGTCCTTGACCAGGAGGGTGAACATCTCCTCGTGGGTCGGCGCGAGCAGGTAGTCGTTCTCGCGCCGGTCGTGCAGGCGGAAGAGGTTGGGGCCGTACTCGGTCCACCGGCCGGTGCGCTCGTAGGGCTCGCGCGGCAGCAGCGCCGGGAAGTGCACCTCCTGGGCGCCGATCGCGTCCATCTCCTCGCGCACCACCTGCTCGACCTTGGCCAGCACCCGCAGGCCTAGCGGCAGCCAGGAGTAGATGCCGGGCGCCGCACGACGGATGTAGCCGGCCCTGACCAGGAGCCTGTGGCTCGGCACCTCGGCGTCGGCCGGGTCCTCCCGAAGGGTGCGCACGAACAGGGTCGACATCCGCAGAAGCATGGCGGTCAGCCTAGTGGCCGCAGGCAGCGCTCCCAGGTGTGCGGACCCGCCGCGGCCTGGTCCCACGGGACGACCGCGCTTCCGGCCGGGTGGGCATGGCCGGTCGGCTCCCCTTCCCCGGCCGCGCCTCGGGCGGCACGATGGGGCGGTGCCCGAGCTTCCCGAGGTCGAGGGCCTCGCGCGGTTCCTGTCCCGCCGGCTGTCCGGTCGGCGGGTCGCGGCGGTGTCGGTGGGCGCGATCAGCGCCCTCAAGACGTTCGACCCGGCCCCTGATGCGCTCGTCGGCCAGGAGGTCGCGGGTGTCGACCGGCACGGCAAGTGGCTCGACCTGGTGACCACCGGGCCGCACCTCGTGTTCCACCTGTCGCGCGCCGGTTGGCTGCGCTGGTCCGAAGGGCTGCCGGCCACGCCCGTGCGTCCCGGACGCTCCCCGATCGCCCTGCGCGTCCGGTTCGACGACGGCTCCGGGTTCGACCTGACCGAGCAGGGCACCCGCAAGCGTCTGGCAGTGCACGTGGTACGCGATCCTGCCGACGTGGTGATGATCGCGTCGCTCGGCGTCGACCCGCTGGGTGAGCAGTTCACCGTGGCCCGCCTGGCCGACCTCGCCTCGGCGCGCAACCAGCAGGTCAAGGGCCTGCTGCGCGACCAGCACCAGATCGCGGGGATCGGCAACGCCTACTCCGACGAGATCCTGCACGCCGCCCGGATGAGTCCGTTCGCGCTCTCCCAGCGGCTCAGTCCCGAGGAGGTCGAAGGCCTGCACGCCGTGATCCTCGAGGTGCTGAGGGGCGCGGTGGCCGAGGCGGACGGCAAGCCGGCCGCCGAGCTCAAGGACGCCAAGCGGCGTGGGCTGCAGGTGCACGGCCGGACGGGCGAGACCTGCCCGGTGTGTGGCGACGTGGTGCGCGAGGTGAGCTTCGCCGACTCGTCCCTCCAGTACTGCGCGACGTGCCAGACCGGCGGCAAGCCGCTCGCCGACCGCCGCATGTCCCGCCTCCTCCGCTAACCCCCACCCCCCGCCCCGCGCCCCCACCCCCCACCCGCCCCCCACCCGCCCCCCACCCGCGCCCCCGAAGTCGAACAAACCCGCGCGTTCGTCCGGCGGGGTGTTCGAACGCGTTCATCGCGTTCGCACGCGAACTGGTGGCCGCACACCGAGCGCACACGTCAGGCGGGTCAGCATCGCTGTGGGGTTCGCCAGGTCGGTCCAGGTCCAACGCACGACGCTGAGGCCGAGCGCCCGCAGCCGGTCCTCGCGCAGCTTCTCCTCCCACAGCACATCCTCCGGCGCCCGACGCGACGGGTTCGCGCGACCGTACTTGACCCTGCCGTCGAACTCGCCGACCACCCGGGCGTCCGGCCACCAGAAGTCGACGCGCCCGACAACGCCCTGGCCATCCCTCACGAGGACCTGGCGCTCGGGAGCCGGGACACCGTGCCGGTGCAGCACGACGACGCTCCACGACTCGCCGGGGCTCTCGGACTCGGACGACGCGAGGTCCCGACACAGCCTGGCCCGGGCCACACCGCGCAGGCCCCGCATGGTCGCCAGCACCGACTCCAGCTCGGCCGGCGTGGTCATGCCATGCGCGAGCGCAGCATCGGCCGCCACGACACCCGCCTCGAGCGACTGCAGACGCGCGGCATCGAGCACGGCACGGGCGGGGCCCGCCACGGCGCGCCCCGCGATCACCACGCGGTGTTCAGGGGGCGGCATCGCCACGGTGCGCGCCGCGCTGCGCACGGTCGAGCCTCCCCGGGCGTCGAGCCCGACGTGGATCTCCTGCGGGCTCGCGAACAGCGGCAGCCCGAGCACGGAGAGCGCTGCGGGACCGGTCAGCACCCGGTCCGGCGCCAGGAGCTGCGCTGCGGCGGTACGCGCGTGGAACGCAGCCTGCGGGCCGTCGTCGGGACCGGGTACCCGATAAACGCCGCGGCGGACCCTCGTCAGGTGCCCGGCGCGAAGGAGCGCCACGATCTCGCGGCCCGAGAGCCCAGCGCGGTCGAGCTCTTGCCTGACGAGCAGGTCGCCCCGACCGCCACCGACCGCGCAGACGGTAGAGGCGAGCCGGTCCAGGTCGACGTCCCGCAGGTGCTGCTCGGGTGCGCTGGGGTCACCGGTGCGTGTCACGCGCCCCAGCGTGACCAGACCGGCGGCCGCCGCGCCCCGAGGCCCCCCAACCCTGTGGACGCCCCGCACCACCCGCCCTGTGCACACCCCGTGTCCCGAGCACGGTCCGCACCCCGCCGCCCACGCCGCCCAGCGCCCCCGGCCGGCCGCTTGCACGCACGCGAACACCTGCGCGTACTCGTCCGCCGGTCGGTACGAGAACGCGCACGTGTTCGCGTGCGAAGTCGTGGGCGGGTGGGTGGGGCGGGCGCGGGGCGGGTGGGTGGGGCGGGCGCGGGGCGGGTGGGCGGGGCGGCGGGGCGGGCCGGGGTGGATCGGGGTGGATCGGCCGGGGGGGTCAGAAGAGGACGGTGGCGTAGGTGCCGACGCGGCGGAATCCGACCTTCTCGTAGACCCGCAGGGCCGGGGCGTTGTAGTCGTTGACGTACAGGGAGACCTGCGGCGCGACCCTGCCCACCGTCGCGGCCACGACCGCGGCCATCCCGGCCGTGGCCAGGCCCTCACCGCGGCGTTCCGGCGGCACCCAGACCCCCTGGACCTGCGCCACCTGCGAGCTCACCGCCCCGAGCTCCGCCTTGAACAGCACCTCGACGCCGTGCGGCCCGAGCTGCGAGCGCAGGTAGGACCGCCCCTCGGCCACAAGCCCCCTGACCCGCGCCTCGTACGAGCCCGGGCTCCCCTCGAGCGGGGAGTAGCCGACCTCCTCGGTGAACATGGCGACGCACGCCGGCACGAGCGAGGCCAGGTCGGCCTGCCGACCGAGCCGGACGAGAGGGTCCGGCTCGACTGCCGGAGGCCCGTCGATCACCAGCGAGGGTTGGTCCGCCCGCACCTCCCGGGCCGGCCCCCAGTCGCGCGCCAGTCGGCGCCACAGGCCGAGCACCGGCTCCGCGGGCCCGACCAAGGACGAGCACCGCCGTCCCTGCGCCAGGGCGATCTCGGCGATCACGTCGAGCGCCTGCTCGTCGCCGGGCCGGACCACGGGGACCAGGTTCGCGCCGGCCCAGGCGAGCCCGACCAGCTCGCCGTGGCGCTCGACGCCCCACAGCTGGGGCGTACCGCTCCGGCCGCGTCCCGCCCGAGCTGCCTCGATCCTGGCGGCGGCGAGAACCGACCCGACCGGGTCCTCGGCGCACAGCCGCGCGGCGTCGGCGAGGTCGACGTGCCCCGTCGAGCGCCGAGTCGGTGACTCGATCCGCCAGCCGGTCATGCGGCGATTCTGCACCACCGGGCCCGCAGGGCCTCCCGGCCCCGCCGAGGGAGCGTGATCCGCGGCGCGCGTCAGCTGACGCTGACCACCGGGCTCTCGCCGTCGACCGGCTCCATCGTCTCGGCGATCCGCATCGCCTGGTCGATGAGCGTCTCGACGATCCTCGCCTCGGGCACCGTGGCGACCACCTCGCCCTTGACGAAGATCTGACCCTTGCCGTTGCCGGACGCAACGCCGAGGTCCGCCTCGCGGGCCTCGCCCGGACCGTTGACGACGCAGCCCATCACGGCCACGCGCAGCGGGACGGTCAGCCCCTCGAGTCCCGCGGTCACCTTCTCGGCGAGCTCGTAGACGTCCACCTGGGCACGCCCGCACGACGGGCACGAGACGATCTCGAGCTTGCGCGGGCGCAGGTTGAGCGACTGAAGGATCTGGATCCCGACCTTGACCTCCTCGACCGGCGGCGCGGACAGAGAGACCCGGATCGTGTCGCCGATCCCCTTGCTCAGCAGCGCGCCGAACGCGGTCGCGGACTTGATGGTGCCCTGGAACGCCGGTCCGGCCTCGGTCACCCCCAGGTGCAGCGGCCAGTCGCCGCGCTCGGAGAGCAGCTCGTAGGCGCGGACCATCACCACCGGGTCGTGGTGCTTGACCGAGATCTTGAAGTCGTGGAAGTCGTGCTCCTCGAACAACGAGGCCTCCCAGACCGCGGACTCCACGAGCGCCTCGGCGGTCGGCTTGCCGTACTTCTCCAGGATCCGCTTGTCGAGCGAGCCCGCGTTGACCCCGATCCGCAGGGAGACTCCCGCGTCGCGCGCCGCCTGGGCGATCTCCTTGACCTGGTCGTCGAACTTGCGGATGTTGCCCGGGTTGACCCGCACGGCGGCACACCCGGCGTCGATCGCCGCGAAGACGTAGCGCGGCTGGAAGTGGATGTCGGCTATCACCGGGATCTGGGACTTGCGCGCGATCACCGGCAGCGCGTCCGCGTCGTCCTGGGTGGGCACGGCGACGCGCACGATGTCGCAGCCGGCGGCGGTCAGCTCGGCGATCTGCTGCAGCGTCGCGTTGATGTCCGTGGTCGGGGTGGTGCACATGGACTGGACGCTGACCGGCGCGTCGCCGCCGACCTCGACCGAGCCGACCCGGATCTTGCGCGTGGGGCGGCGCGGGGCCAGCACGGGGGCGGGAGCCTGGGGCATGCCCAGGGAGATAGGGGTGCTCACCCACCCAGTATCGCCCCTCGCCCGGCAGGCAGCAGCACGGCGCCCGGACGGCCCGAAGGCACGCCGACAAGCCGAAGTACCCATCCGAGCGGGTGAAATCCGCCGCTGAGACCGATGGCGTCACCCATCCGGACCAGTCGGTCCTATCCGCCGCACGGGGGACATAGGACCATCACGTGGGTGAACCTCAGCACGCCCGCGGGCTACACGCTCATCGGGGGCGGCGTGCTGCTCGTGACCGGGCTGACCGTGCTGACCGTCGCGAGCACCCGTCTCGCGCCGGCCCTCGGTCTGCGCGAGGACGCGCCGTGGTGGTCCAGCCCGGCCGGTGGGCGAGCGCACGGCCTGCTCGCGGCCTACCTGGGCGGCCTCGTCGGGCTCGGCGCCGCCGCACACCTGGCGGTCACCGGGGTCCTGCACGGCTCCGCCGCGCTCGCCTGGATGCTGACGTGCGTGGTCGTGGCCGGCACGCTCGCGCTCACCGCGCCACGCGCGTCGCAGGTCGCGCTGCGGGTAGTCGCCCGCGACCCGCTCGCGGTCACCGAGCCGGCACCCGCCATGCCCGTCTCAGCGGACGGTGCCCTCGACGACCTGGAGCTGATCGGTGCGCGCACGGAGGCCGACCGGGGGCACTGGCGGCCGGCGGCGCGACTGCTGGCTGCCTCCGTGGACCACGACGTGCGCTACTCGCGGGTCGTCCAGCTCGCCGTCCACGGCCTGCGGCGCAGTCGCTGGCTCGACGAGTGGGTGCGCACCCGCCCCACCGACCCCAACGCCCTCGCCGTGTCCGCGATGCTCGCGGTGCGACGCGCCTGGGAACTGCGCGGGCCGGACTGGGAGCCGCGCAACCAGCTGGCCTTCCTCGCGGCCCTGCAGGAGGCCGAGGAGCTCACTCGGGAGGCGATCGACAACGACCCGGGCGACCCCACCCCCCGCGCGGTGCTCGTCGAGATGGCCCGCGGGCAGCAGGTGGACGTGGCCGAGCTCGAGGCGCGCGCCGACGGCCTGTACGCGCTCGCCCCCTACCACCAGGGCGGGCACGAGGCCGAGCTGCAGTACCGATCGCTCAAGTGGCACGGCAGCACCGAGGACATGTTCCGCCACGCCAGGGCCGCGAGCTCCGCCGCACCGCCCGGCAACGCTCTGGCGCTCCTCGTGGTCACCGCGCACCTCGAGCACTACCTCACGATCGCCGAGCGGTCACTGGCCCAGGCCACCGCGTACCTGAGGTCCGCCGCCGTGCGGGCCGAGATCGCACGCGCGGTCGCGCGGTGGGAGGGTGGGCCGGGCGGGCCGTCGCCGGTCAACCGGGAGCGGGCGCACAACACCCTGGCCTACGTCGCGTGGCTCAGCCGGGACCGCGAGGCCGCCCGCCCGCACCTGAGGCACACCCTCGAGCACCTCGACGTGTGGCCCTGGACGCTGTCCGGGCACCCCGCCCAGGTGCACGCGGCAGCCCAGCAGTGGGCAGCGCAGCCCTCCGGTTCGAGGCGCCGGCACCGCGTCAGATCGTGACCGGCGCCACCAGGTCGGCGACCACGAGCACCAGACTCATCACCACGAGGACCGCGAAGACCCCGTAGGCGACCGGGACCATCCGCGCCACGTCGGACGGCGCCGGCCGGGGAAGACCGCGCCGGCGGGCCCATGCGCGGCGCAACCCCTCCCACACCGCGCCGGCGACGTGACCGCCGTCGAGTGGGACGAGCGGGATGAGGTTGAACACGAACAGGGCGATGTTCAGCGACGCGAGGATCGACAGCCACCCGGCCATCCGCTGCGCGTCGGAGATCGGCGCCTCTCCGATCTCGCCGGCGAGCCGGGCCACCCCGACCACTCCCACCACCGACGAGGGGTCGCGTGCCTGCATGCCAAGGGCGGCCTTGGTGACGCCGACCAGCTTGCCGGGAAGGTTCGCAACGATCCCCACGGTCTGTCCGACCGCGTTGCCGAGGGCCGCCGGGACGGCCGTGACCGGCTGCCGCACGATGGCGTTGGTCGGGCTGAAGCCGACGTAGCGGGTAGGCCGCACGACGAGCTTGCCGTTGGCGTCGGTCTCGGGGTTGCCGTTGGCGTCGAAGACCGGACGGTTCGCAGTGACCGGGCTCACGGTCAACGTGATCTGCTTCCCGTCCCGCTCGACGACGACGGGGATGTTCTCGCCGGGCACCTCCTTGATCGCGGCCTGGACGTCGGCCCACGACGAGATCTGGCGCGGGCCCCAGGACACGATCCGGTCCCCGCGCTGCAGGCCCGCCACCGCGGCGGGGACCGGCGGGTCGGCCGGCGTGCACGCATCGGTGGGCTGGACCGTCAGGCACTGCCCGACGGCGGCGACGGTGGTGGTCCCGGCGCCCGTGGGCAGGCCGATCCCCGACAGCACGACGGTGAGCAGGACTCCTGCGATCACCAGGTTCATCATCGGGCCGCCGAGCATCACGACGACCTTCTTGGGCGCGCTCAGCCGGTAGAACGCGCGGTGGTCCTCACCGGGCCGGATCTCCTCCGCGCTGGCCCGCCGGGCAGCGTCGATGAGCTCGGCGAACCGCCCGGCCCGCGGGGGCCTGCCGAGGGCATCCTTGGGCGGGTACATGCCGACCAGCCGGACGTAGCCCCCGAGCGGGATGCCCTTGATGCCGTACTCGGTCTCGCCCCGCACCCGGGACCACAGCGTGGGGCCGAAGCCCACCATGTACTGGCTGACCCGGACCCCGAAGCGCTTGGCGGGCACCATGTGGCCCACCTCGTGCAACGCGATCGAGACCAGCAGCCCCAGCACGAGGACCACCAGGCCCACCACGTACGGCATCCGCCACGCTCCTCTCCGGGGACATCATCCCCCGCCCACCTGGAAACGCGCAGGACGGCTGAGAGTTCCGTCGCTCAGCGGAGGGCCAGGAGGGCGTCCGCGCGCTCCCTCGCCCAGCGCTCGGCGGTCAGCACCGCGTCCAGGGTCAGCGCGTCCGGCGCCGTGCCCTCGTGCTCGTCGAGCACCCGCGCGACGGTGTCCACGATGTCCAGGAATCCGATCCGACCCGCCAGGAAGGCCGCCACGCCCTGCTCGTTGGCGGCGTTGTAGACCGCGGGGTGGGTCGCCGAGGCGGCGAGCGCCTGCCGGGCGAGACCGACCGCGGCGAACACGTCCTCGTCCAGTGGCTCGAACGTCCAGCTGGTCGCCCGCGACCAGTCGCACGGCGGGGTGACGGGGTCCAGGCGGTCGGGCCAGGACAGGCCGAGCGCGATCGGCAGCCGCATGTCGGGCGGCGAGGCCTGGGCGATCGTGGAGCCGTCGACGAACTCGACCATCGAGTGCACCACGGACTGGGGGTGCACGACGACGGCGATGTCGGCGACCGGGACGTCGAACAGCAGGTGCGCCTCGATCAGCTCCAGGCCCTTGTTGACCAGCGTGGCGGAGTTCACCGTCACCACCGGGCCCATCGACCAGGTCGGGTGGGCCAGGGCCTGCTCCGCGGTGACCGCCTTCACCTCGTCGCGGCGCCGGCCACGGAACGGGCCACCGGATGCGGTGAGCACGAGCCGGCGCACCTCGGTCCGCGCGCCGCCCCGCAGGCACTGGGCGATCGCGGAGTGCTCGGAGTCCACCGGGACGATCTGGTCCGCGCGCACCTGCGCACCACGCACCAGCCGTCCGCCGACCACCAAGGACTCCTTGTTCGCCAGCGCGAGAGTAGAGCCGGCGCGCAGGGCCGCGAGGGTCGGGCCCAGGCCCACCGAGCCGGTGATGCCGTTGAGCACCACGTCGGCGCCCATCCCCGCGACACGCCGGGCGGCGTCCGGGCCGGCGAGCACCTCGAGGTCGGGGGCGGCCACCCCCTGGACGGCGGCCCTGGCCTGCACCGAGGCGTGCACCGCGGAGGCTGCGACCGGGTCGGCCACGGCCACCACGGAGGCGCCGGTGGCCAGCACCTGGCGAGCCACCTGATCGGGGTCGGAGCCCCCGGCGGCGAGCCCGACCACCCTGAACCGCTCGGGGTGGCGAGCCACGACGTCCAGGGCCTGGGTGCCGATCGAGCCGGTCGAACCGAGCAGGGTCACCGTACGGGGGGTCACGACGGCATCCTGCCAGCCACGGCGGTACGCGGCGGCTCGGACGTGGCGGGCACCGGCGCGCGGGTGGAAGGATCGACGCCATGGTCAAGGACTCGATGCTCGCCCGCGGCGAGAAGGTCGTCTTCCGGGCGCACTCGCACTGGAAGAACCTGGTCGGACCGATGCTGGTGGTCGTGCTCGCGGCCGCGGCCGTGGCGTTCGGCCTCCTCGCGCTCGTCCCGGACCCAGCGACCCAGGCGTGGCAGCGCTGGACGATCGTGATCCTCGCGGCCGTGCTGGCCCTGGCCTTCGGGCTCTGGCCGCTCCTGGGCTGGTTCGGCTCGACCGACACCCTGACCACCCGGCGGCTGATCAGCCGGCGGGGCGTGTTCTCCCGCGAGGGGCGTGAGATCCCCGTCGACCGCGTCCAGTCGGTGTCCTACCGACGCACCCTGCTGGACCGGCTGCTGGGCTGCGGGACGCTCGTGGTCCAGACCGCCGGCGAGACCAGCGACGTCGAGCTCTACGACGTGGCGCACCTGGAGCGCCGGCTCCTGCAGGTCCAGGAGCTGCTCCTGCACGAGGAGATCCCCGCGGAGGGCAACCCGCCGGTGGTCGGCCCGCCCGATGCCCCCGAGCCCGCGACCGAGCCCGAGGAGGGCGACCGGCGCGGACCCGACGCGGCGGCCGACTGAACCATGCCGAGCCGTCGAACCCTCGGCGCGCCGACCCGGCTCCTCGTGCTCGGTGCGCAAGAACGTGGGCGAGCCGAGGCCTACCAGTGCGCCGGCCGCTCGATGCCCACCGGCAGCCGGGTCCGCTCGTCCCCGACCGCGGTCTCGAGCTGGCTTAGGGTGACGAACAGCGCGTCACGCAGGTCGGCCTCGCGCAGGTCCGCACCGCGCAGGTCCGCGCCGGTGAGGTCCGCACCGGTGAGGGTCGACCGCCGCAGGTCCGCGCCCAGCAGTGTGGCGCCGCGCAGGTCCGCGCCGGTCAGGTCGACCCCGACGAGCTGCGCGGCCACCAGCGAGGCGCCCCGCAGGTCGCGGCGCCCGGGGTAACCGGCACGGGCCAGGTCGGACGCCCGACGCAGCAGCTGGATCATGTCGGCGCGCTGGGCGTCGGCGTCGACCGCCCGCGGCTCGCGGGGGCCGGGCACGGCGAGCTCCAGCGCGGCGTCCCGGGCTCCGACCAGCGCCTCGTGCAACACGGAGGCGGCCGGCAGCCGGGCTGCCTCGTTGAGGTACCAGGCGACCTCGTGCCAGCTCCGGGCCCACGGCAGGGCCTCCGCGGCCTCGTCGAGCGCGCGCCGGTCCCCCCGCCAGTCCCGGCCCGCGAGCACGACGGCCGTGACCCGCTGGCCGGCGCCGAAGCAGTCGTAGGCGACGCAGCCGGCGAACCCGCGCCCGCGCAGGTCGGCGTGGATCGCGCACCGGTAGGAGTCCAGGTGCGGGCACGGGACGCCGGCGGGCTTGGTGATCGCGAACTGGGCCGAACGCACGAAGGCCGGGACCACGCAGCACAGGGCCGCGCAGCTCGAGCAGTCGGCGCGCAGCGGCACGTGCACGCCGTTCGCGCCGGTCACTCGACTCCGAGCAGCACCTCGACGGCACGGTCCAGGAACGCGTCGACCGCGCCCTCCGCGTACCCGCTCGGCCCGCGCCGGCGGGCGAACGTCACCTGACGCAGCTCCTCGGAGGCGAGCGCCTTGCCTTGGTCGAAGTAGTCGATCAGGCGGTGGCAGACGTCGTCGACGTCGTCGACGTCGTAGGACTCCTCGCCCCGCTTGGCGCGAGCGAAACGTTCCCCGTCCGGCCGCGCGAGGCGACCGTACAGGGTGCGGGCCTGGCCGGCGAGGTGCTCGAGCCATGCCTGCTGACCGTGGGTGCCGACGAACTCGGCGCGCTGGCGCGAGACGAACGCCCGCTCCAGCCGGTCGAGCGCGGCGTCGACCGCCGCCGGCCGGTAGCCGCCGCGCACGAGGTCGAACGCCACCCTGCGAACGTCGTACCCCGACAGCGGTTCGGTGACCTCGCCCTCGTAGACCCGCCGGGCGTGCGTGAAGAACTCGTCCACCTGGTCCGGGTCGTACCCGGTCCGCATCCGTCCGGCGGTCCGGAACATCCCTGTCATGAGGCCTCCTCCGCTGCGAGCTGCCCACAGGCGCCGTCGATGTCACTCCCCCGGGTGTCCCGGATCGTGGTGGGGATGCCGGCCATCCGCAGCCTGGCGACGAACTCGGCCTCGACGGCCGGGTCGCTCGCGGTCCAGATGGAGCCGGGCGTGGGGTTCAGGGGGATCGGGTTCACGTGCACCCAGCCCCGGCCGCGGTCGTTGAGCTTGGCGGCCAGCAGGTCTGCGCGCCAGGCGTGGTCGTTCATGTCCCGGATGAGCGCGTACTCGATGCTGACCCGGCGCTTGGTGGCCTCGAAGTAGCGCCGGGCGGCATCCAGGGCCTCGTCGACGCTCCACCGGGTGTTGATCGGGACCAGCTCGCCGCGCAGCTCGTCGTCCGGGGCGTGCAGGGACAAGGCCAGGGTGACCGGCAGGCCCTCGCCCGCCAGCTTGTCGATCGCCGGTACGAGCCCGACGGTGGACACCGTGACGTTGCGCGCCGAGACACCGAAGCCGTCGGGCGGGGACTGGATGAATCGACGCACGGCGGCGAGCACGGCCTTGTAGTTGGCCAGCGGCTCGCCCATGCCCATGAACACCAGGTTCGTCAGCCGCCCGGGTCCCCCGGCGACCTCGCCACGGTCCAGCGCCCGCGCGGCCTGACGGACCTGCTCGACGATCTCCCCGGCGGACAGATTTCGGGTCAGACCCTGCTGGCCGGTCGCGCAGAACGGGCACGCCATCCCGCAGCCCGCCTGGCTGGACACGCACAGCGTCGCCCGGTCCGGGTAGCGCATGAGCACCGACTCGACCTTGACCCCGTCGTGCAGGCGCCACAGCGTCTTGACCGTCGCACCGCGGTCCGCGGTCAGCGCCCTGATCGGCGACAGCAGCGACGGCAGCAACGCCTCGGCCATCCGGTCGCGGCTCGCCGCCGGCAGGTCGGTCATCGTGGCCGGGTCCGCCTCCAGGTGGCGGAAGTAGTGGGTGCCGAGCTGACGTGCCCGGAACGCGGGCTCCCCGAGCGCCGCGACGGCCTCGGCCGCCTCGTGCGGGCTCAGGTCGGCCAGGTGACGTGGGGGCTTCCCGCGCCGCGGTGCGGTGAAGGTCAGCGGCACGCTCATCGGACCGCCTCCGGGACGAGCACCAGCAGCAGGATGTAGACCAGCGGGGCGCTGAGCAGCAGCGAGTCGAGCCGGTCCATCACGCCACCGTGGCCCGGCAGCAGCCGACCCATGTCCTTGAGCTCGAGGTCGCGCTTGAGCAGCGACTCCGCCAGGTCGCCCAGCGTCGAGGTCGCGACAGCGGCCGCACCGAGCAGCACACCGACCTGCCACGGGCCACCGAAGGCCCACCAGACGCCGACTCCGCCCACGCCGCAGGCCAGCACCAGCGACCCTGCCAGGCCCTCCCAGGACTTCTTCGGGCTCACGCTGGGTGCCATCGGATGACGCCCGAGGACGACCCCGAAGAGGAAGCCGCCGGTGTCGTTGGCCACCGACAGGAGCACGAAGAGCCCGACCCGCCACTGCCCGTCCGGGGCGGCGAGCATGAGCATGACGAAGCCCGCCAGGAACGGCACGTACGCCAGCGCGAACGTCGCAGCTGACGCGTCGCGCAGGGCCGCCGGACCGCTGCCATCCAGTACCCGCCAGATCACCACACCGCCGGCGGTGAGCAGGAATGCGACCAGCAGGGCCTCGGCGCCCGAGGTGTAGGCGGACACCAGGATGCCGACCGCACCGACCAGCATCGGCACCAGCGGGAGCTCGATGCTCCGCCGCCGGAACGCGTGCGCGAGCTCCCACAGGGCCGCTCCGCACGCCACGGCCGCCAGGCCGATGAAGGCCTCCTTGCGCCACACCAGCGCGCTGCCGGCCAGCGCGAGCAGGCCGAGGCCCACCCCGATGGCGATCGGCACGTCGCGGCCCGCCCGGGAGGAGGCGGGGGCAGCGACAGACGTCCCGGCGTTCTCGGTCATCAGACCTCGAGGAGCTCGCTCTCCTTGTGGGCGAGCAGCTGGTCGATGAGGTCGACGTGCTTCTTGGTGAGCGCCTCGAGCTCCTTCTCGGCGCGGGCCACCTCGTCCTCACCGGCCTCGCCGTCGCGCGCCAGGTGGTCGAGCGTGTCCTTCGCGTGCCGCCGGATGTTGCGGATCGAGACGCGGCCCTCCTCGGCCTTGTGCTTGGCGAGCTTGACATACTCCTTGCGGCGCTCGGTGGTGAGCTCCGGCAGGACGACGCGGATGATCTTGCCGTCGTCGGTCGGGTTCACACCGAGGTCGGAGTCCCGGATCGCGCGTTCGATGTTCTGCATCGCCGACATGTCGAACGGGGAGATCAGCACGGTGCGGGCCTCGGGGGTGGAGAACGAGGCGAGCTGCTGCATGGGCGTCGGCGAGCCGTAGTAGTCGACCAGCAGCTTGGTGAACATCGCCGGGTTCGCACGGCCGGTGCGGATGGTGGCGAACTCCTCCTTCGCCACCTCGACGGCCTTGTCCATCTTCTCCTCGGCCTCGAGGAGGGTCTCGTCGATCACCGTTGCTCCTTCGTCGTGGTCACGCTCTGGTCAGCTCACCGTCCGGCTCGGCGGCGGTGAGCAACGTCCCGATCTTCTCACCACGCAGCGCGCGGGTGACGTTACCCGCCTCGCCCATCCCGAACACCCGCATGACGATCTTGTTGTCCCGGCACAGCGACAGCGCCGTGGTGTCCATCACGCCGAGGTCCTCGACGATCGCCTGGGTGAACGTGATGTGCGCGAGGAACCGGGCCGAGACGTCGGTCCGTGGGTCGGCCGTGTAGACGCCGTCGACCCCGTTCTTGGCCATCAGCACCTCGTCGCAGTGGGTCTCGAGCGCGCGCTGGACGGAGACGGTGTCGGTGGAGAAGAAGGGCATGCCGGCGCCGGCGCCGAAGACGACGACGCGGCCCTTCTCCATGTGCCGGATGGCCCGCAGCGGGATGTACGGCTCGGCGACCTGACCCATCGTGATGGCGGTCTGCACCCGGGTGTCGACGCCCGCCTGCACCAGGAAGTCCTGCAGCGCGAGGCAGTTCATCACTGTGCCGAGCATGCCCATGTAGTCCGCCCGGGCCCGGTCCATGCCGGCCTGCGCGAGCTCGGCGCCGCGGAAGAAGTTGCCCCCACCGACGACGATCGCGACCTGCACGCCCTCGCCGACCGCGGCCGCGATCTCCTCGGCGACCCTGCGCACCACGATCGGGTCCACCCCGACGCCGCCGCCGCCGAACGTCTCGCCGGACAGCTTCAGCAGCACCCGCCTGCTCGGTTCGTCGCTCACCCGCAGCCCTCCTCGTCGCTCGCCCGACTCTCGGGGGCAAGGGTCCCACACCGTCACCGGTCAGCCGCGCCCGCGCGGACACGGCGGTGGCGGCCCCCGTCGAGCGGGGACCGCCACCTGGCGGGGCTCAGGCCCCGACGCGGAACCGGGCGAAGCCGGTCACGGTGCCACCGGAGCCCGCGACCACCTTGCCGACGGTGGTCTTGGGGTCCTTGGCGAACGCCTGGTCCAGCAGCACGTTCTCCTTGAAGTACCCGTTCATCCGGCCGTCGACGATCTTGCCGAGCGCGGCCTCGGGCTTGCCCTCGTTGCGCGCGGTCTCCTCGGCGATCCGACGCTCGTCGGCGACGGTCTCGGCCGGGACCTCCTCACGTGTGAGGAACGTGGGCGAGTACGCCGCGATGTGCATCGCGACGTCGTGCGCGACCGCAGCCGCCGCGGCGTCGGTGCCCACCAGCACGCCGACCTGCGGCGGCAGGTCCTTGTTGACCTTGTGCAGGTAGACCTCGACGGCCGGGGCGGCGACCCGCGCGACCCGGCGCAGCACCAGCTTCTCGCCGATGGTCGCGGCGGTGTCGGTGATCGCGTCGGCCACCGTGCCGCCGTCGAGGGGCGCGGCGAGCGCGGCTTCGGCGTCCGCGGCGCCCGCGGCGACCACCGCGGCCAGCACCTTGTCGGCGAGCTCGATGAAGCTCGCGTTCTTGGTGACGAAGTCGGTCTCGCAGTTGAGCTCGATGAGCACGCCGGTCTGGCCGGAGGCGTCGTCGGACACGTGCGCGGCGACCAGGCCGTCGGAGGCGGCCCGGCCCTCGCGCTTGGCGACGCCCTTGAGACCCTTCACCCGGATGATCTCGAGAGCCTTCTCGGCGTCGCCGTCGGCCTCGTCGAGCGCCTTCTTGACGTCGAGCATGCCCGCGCCCGTGCGCTCGCGCAGGGCCTTGATGTCAGCGGCGGTGTAGTTCGCCATGAGTGGGTTCTTCCCTGTCTGTAGGTCGGTCAGCTCTCGGTGGCCTCGGTGGCCTTGACCGGGGCGGCCTCGTCAGCAGCGGGCGCCTCGTCGGCCGGGGCCTCGGCAGCAGGGGCCTCCTCGGCAGGGGCCTCGGCAGCAGGCGCCTCCTCGGCGGGGGCCTCGGCAGCAGGAGCCTCAGCAGCAGGCGCCTCCTCCGCAGCAGGAGCCTCAGCAGCAGGCGCCTCAGCAGCAGGCGCCTCCTCCGCAGCAGGAGCCTCAGCAGCAGGCGCCTCCTCCGCAGCAGGAGCCTCAGCAGCAGGCGCCTCCTCCGCAGCAGGCGCCTCAGCAGCAGGCGCCTCCTCGCGCAGCAGCAGGGGCCTCCTCGGCAGGAGCCTCAGCAGCAGGGGCCTCCTCGGCAGGGGTCTCAGCAGCAGGGGCCTGCGCGGCAGGCGTCTCCGCGGCGGCTGCGGCGGCGTCGCCGGCACCGGCGAGCAGCTCGCGCTCCCACTCGGCGAGCGGCTCGGCCTCGGCCGGCGCCTCGCCCTCGGTGGCCGCAGTGCGCGCGCTGTGCCGCGCGATGAGGCCCTCGGCCACGGCGTCGGCGACGACGCGGGTGAGCAGGGTCACCGAACGGATGGCGTCGTCGTTCCCGGGGATCGCGTAGTCCACCAGGTCGGGATCGCAGTTGGTGTCCAGGATCGCGACGACCGGTACGCCGAGCTTGCGTGCCTCGTCGACGGCCAGGTGCTCCTTGTTGGTGTCGACGATCCACACCGCGGACGGCACCTTGGCCATGTCCCGGATGCCGCCCAGCGTCTTGGCGAGCTTGTCCTTCTCGCGACGCATGATGAGCAGCTCCTTCTTGGTGAAGCCGCTGCCCGCCACGTCGTCGAAGTCGATCTCCTCGAGCTCCTTGAGCCGCTGGAGGCGCTTGTTGACGGTCTGGAAGTTGGTGAGCATGCCACCGAGCCAGCGCTGGTTGACGTAGGGCATGCCGACGCGGGCGGCCTGCTCGGCCACCGGCTCCTGGGCCTGCTTCTTGGTCCCGACGAACAGCACCGAGCCGCCGCGCGAGACGGTCTCCTTGACGAAGGAGTACGCCCGGTCGATGTGGAGGAGGGTCGACTCGAGGTCGACGATGTAGATGCCGTTGCGCTCGGTGAGGATGAACCTCTTCATCTTCGGGTTCCACCGACGGGTCTGGTGCCCGAAGTGGACGCCGCTCTCGAGCAGCTGGCGCATGGTCACGACGGCCATGGCACGTTCCTTCCGGCGCGGCCCTGGGCCGCGCACCTGATGGCGGGCCGCGCGGTGCGGCCCTGGTCGGGTTGTCGGCGGCGGTCGGGTGACCGGACGCCCCTGGTGCCCGCGGTGCCGGCGCCGCCGAGGCGGACCGCTGCCGGAAATCGCTCCCGTCGACCGGCGAACCGGCGTGGTGGCGGGATGAGGGCACGCGATGTCACCCGGACGAGCCGGGTGCGCCGACCATCGTAGCCGACCCACGGACCCGCCCACGCCCGTGCCGTCCACAGGGCGCCGGGGCCGCACGACGGGGCGGACGGATGGAGAGCGACGATCCGCTGGTGACGCGGAACGCCGAGGCGAGGAGCCCGTGGGCGCCCGACCGGTCGACAGGAGGCACACACGCGCGAGCGACTGCCGCGCGACGGCGCCCACCCCATCGTCGGCGCAGGTCGCGTGCGACGCCTCGTAGGGCCTTGGTCGTCGGGGCGGTGGCCCTGTGGTGGGTCTGCGGGGTCGCCGCGCTCGGCGGCGCCGCGTCCGCGGGACCGGCGGGGGCGCCAGCGGTCGGCGCCCCCGCCGCGTCGGCCACCCCTGCGCTGCCGCGCGCGGGGGCGGCCGACGCGGTGTACCGCCCACCGGTGGACGGGGCCGTGACCCGGTTGTTCGACCCGCCGGCGGTCCGCTGGGGCTCGGGGCACCGCGGCGTCGACCTCGCGGCCCAGCCGGGGGCCGAGGTGCGCTGCCCCGGCGCCGGCGTGGTCGCCTTCGCCGGCCCGGTGGCCGGCCGAGGTGTTGTCACGGTGCTTCACGACGACGGCCTCCGGTCGAGCCTCGAACCCGTCGAGGCCGACGTCACACCCGGCGACCGGGTCGGGCCCGGGACGGTGCTGGGCACGCTCCAGGACCGCCCCGGCCATGACGGGGTGCACTGGGGGGTGCGCGACGGCGATGCCTACCTGGACCCGCTGAGCCTGCTGACCCGCACCTCGCCGGTGGTCCTGCTGCCGCCGGCCGGGTAGTCAGACGCGCTCGGCCTCCTGGAGGTAGGTGCGCAGCCGCAGCATCGCGGCGGTGTGCATCTGGGAGATCCGCGACTCGGTCACGCCGAGCACCCGGCCGATCTCCGCCAGGGTCATGTTCTCGTAGTAGTAGAGCACCAGGACGATCTTCTCCCGCTCGCCCAGGCGTTCGATCGCCCGGGCCAGCAGGAGCTTGGTCTCCTGCACCTCGACGCTGCCCTGCGGGTCCACCGCGCCGGCGTCCTCCAGGGTGTCCAGCAGGGACAGCGCGTCACCGCGCTCCGAGCCGGACCCGAGCAGCTCGTCCAGCGCGGCCACGTTCACCGTGGCCAGCTGGGAGAACACCCCGCGCAGCTCGTGCACGCTGATCGAGAGCCGATGGGCGACCTCGGCCTCGCTCGGCGCCCGGTGCAGCTCGGACTCGAGCTCGGCGAACGCGCGGTCGACGGCACGGGCCTTGGTGCGCACCGATCGCGGGATCCAGTCGATCGCGCGCAGCTCGTCGATGATCGCGCCGCGGATCCGCGAGCTGGCGTACGTCTCGAACTTCACCGCACGGTCGGTCTCGTACTTCTCGATCGCGTCGATCAGCCCGAACATCCCGTAGGACACGAGGTCGGACTGCTCGACCGAGGTCGGCAGGCCCGCCCCGACCCGGTTGGCGACCATCGTCACCAACGGGGCGTAGTGCAGGATCAGCACCTCGCGAGCGTTGCGGTCGCCCGTGGCCTTGAACAGCTGCCAGGTCGCGTCGACCGGAGATCCGGCAACGGACGTCGCACTGATCGCTCCGTCCGCCACATCGGTGGTGTCGACCCGGTCGTCGAGCTCGGGCGGCTGACCGGCGACCTCCTCCGCCGTCTCGGAGGCAGCGCTCGACACCGCGGCGTCCGGACCGTCGGGGGACCGGCCACCGCGCTCGGCGTGCGCCTCGCTCGACATGCGTTGATCCTGTCAGGCTCGTGGGTGTGCTTGCAGGTAGGACGCGCGGAGTCGGTCCGCCGTCACGTGGGTGTAACGCTGCGTGGTCGCCAGACTCGCATGTCCGAGCAGCTCCTGCACCGTACGCAGGTCCGATCCGCCCTGGAGCAGATGCGTCGCGGCGGTGTGACGCAGTGCGTGCGGCGCGACGTCGTCGACACCCGCGAGCGCTGACGCGCGGTGCACGGCTGTGCGTAGCTGGCGCGGGTCTGCCCGGCCGCCGCGCACACCGAGCAGAAGCGCCGGCCCGGAGCCCGAGCGGACCAGCTGTGGGCGCCCGCGCGAGAGCCACGCCTGCACGGCTCGCGCAGCGGGGGCGCCGAACGGTACGACACGCTCCTTGCTGCCCTTGCCCATCACGCGTACCAGACGCTGGCCGAGGTCGACGTCGTCGACGTCCAGGCCTGCCGCCTCGCTGACCCGCACGCCGGTCGCGTACAGCAGCTCGACCAGGGCCCAGTCCCGCAGGGCCACCGGGTCGTCGTCGGCAGCCGCCTCACGGGCCGACTCCGCCAGCTGCTTCGCCGGGGCCAGAGCCAGCGCCATGGGCAGCGCCGGGCGGGGTTGCGCGGTGACGAGCCGGGCGGCCGGGTCGTCGGGCACCAGGCCCTCCTCGTGGGCCCAGGCGAAGAAGCACCTCACCGCCGCGCCGCGGCGCGCGATGGTCGACCGGCTCAACCGCGCGGCAACCATCGACCCGAGCCATGACCGCAGCAGTGCCAGGTCGATCCGCTCCCACGCGACCCCCCGTCTACCCGCGAACGCGACGGCGTGGCGCACATCCCCGAGGTAGGCGCGGACGGTGTGCGGCGACAGTCCCCGGCCGGCCGAGAGGTGCACGCCGAAGCGCCCCACGGCCTCCGTGACCGCGACGTCCGCCTCGAGACCTGCCACCTGCATGGCACTACCGTGGCCTGTCGCGGCGCGAGTCACAAGGCGACAACCCGCGACATCACTCAGGACGGGCCCCCGCAAGGCGTCCTGCCCCGACGGGTCAGGAGGGTCGCGCCGGTCGCGACCGGCGCCAGCGTCCCGCGCGCTGGGACGCGCACCCGGCCAGCTCGAGGGCCCCGAGAGCCGCGAGCACGTCGCCGACCCCGAGCCCGCACATCCGGGTCAGCGCGTCCACCGAGCGCTCCCCGTGCACCGGCAGCGCGTCGTGCACCATCCGCTCGTGCGGGCCGAGCCCGTCGGTCAGGACGCTCACGTCGGGGACGGCCGCCGGCGTGCCGTCCAGCAGCTCGAGCACCTCGGCCGCGTCCGTCACGCACACCGCGCCCTCACGCAGCAGACGGTGGCAGCCCGCCGAGGCGGCCGATGTCACCGGCCCGGGCACCGCGGCGACCGGCCGCAGGAGCCCGACCGCATGCCCGGCCGTACTCAGCGCGCCCGAGCGCCACGCCGCCTCCACGACCACGGTGACCGCGCCCGCCGCCGCGATCAGCCGGTTGCGCAGCAGGAACCGGTGCCGGCTCGGCGGGTGCCCGGGCGGGACCTCGGAGACCACCGCGCCGGACTCCGCGACCGCTGCCAGGAGCCTGGCGTTGCCCGCCGGGTACGGCCGGTCCAGGCCGGCCGCGAGCACGGCCACCGTCCTGCCGCGGGCCGCCAGGGCGGCGCGGTGCGCGACCGCGTCGATGCCGAACGCCCCGCCGCTGACCACGCAGACCCCGGCGTCCGTCAGGCCGGCCGCCAGCTCACCGGCCACGTGCTCGCCGTAGGCGGTCGCGGCCCGCGACCCGACCACCGACACCGCTCGCGCGAGCAGCTCGGCCGGGTCCTGGCCCAGGACCCACAGGCACATCGGCCGGGACGGGCCGAGATCGTCCAGCGCCGCCGGCCACTGCGGCTCCCCGGGCACCACGAGCCGGCCGCCGAGCCTGGCCAACCAGTCCAGCCGACCGCGGGCGGCGTCGGGCTCCCACCGACGCGCCCAGCCCTCCACGGCGCGCCTCAACCGCTCCCGGCTCGCGTCGCCGAACGTGGGTAGTGCAGCGGGCTCCCCGTCCCGCGCCGCCTGCTCGACCAGGGCAAGCGCGTCCTGCGGACCGAGCGCGGCGACCAGCGCCCCCGCCACCGGGTCCCCCGGCTCGACCAGTCCGCTCCACGCGGCCCGTGCCTCGCGGCCGTTCACGTGCCCGCCTGCCCGCGGGTCCGCAACGCGACGGCCCTGCCGATGTCCTCGACGCTCGGCACCCGCCGGCCGGCGAGGTCGGCAAGGGTCCACGCGACCCGCAGCACCCGATCGGCGCCCCGCAGGCTCAGGGTCCCGCCGTCCATCGCGGCCTCGACCAGTCGGGTGTCCGGCGGCGCACCCGGTCCACGCAGCCAACGCCCCGGCACCTCGGCGTTGGTCCGCCAGCCGGTCCCGGCGAGGCGGCGCGCGGCCCGGTGCCTGGCCTCGGCGACGCGGTCGGCCACGGTGGCCGTCGACTCCCCCGCCCCGACCGAGCGTTCGACGCGCGTCACCGGCAGCACGTCGACCTGCAGGTCCACGCGGTCCAGCAACGGGCCTGACAGGCGCGAGAAATACCGCCGACGCGCCAACGGCGTGCACGTGCAGTTCAGGCCCTTGCCCACCGAGTTGCCGCACGGGCACGGGTTGGCCGCCATCACGAGCTGGAACCGCGCGGGGTACCGCGCCGACCCGGCGGCCCGGTGCAGCACCAGCTCGCCGTGCTCCAGCGGCTGACGCAGGGTCTGCATCACCTGCGGTGCGAACTCCGGTGCCTCGTCCATGAACAGGACCCCAAGGTGCGCCCGGGACGCGGCACCGGGCCGGGGCAGCCCCGAGCCACCGCCGATCACGGACGCAGGCGTCGCGGTGTGGTGCGGATTCTCGTAGGGCGGCCGGCGCAACAGCCCGTCGCCGGGCCGGAACGTCCCGGCGATCGAATGGATCGCGGTGACCTCCACAGCGTCACGGTCGTCGAGGTCCGGCAGCAGGCCGGGCAGCCGGGCAGCCAGCATCGTCTTGCCGGTGCCCGGCGGGCCCGTCATGAGCAGGTGGTGCCCGCCGGCGGCCGCGACCTCGAGCGCGTGACGCGCTGCGCCCTGGCCGATCACGTCCGACAGGTCGCCGGCCGCCGCCGGGCCCTGGACCTCCGGCTCGGCGCGGGCCGCGGGGGGAACGTCCGGCACCACGACGTCCGCGCCGTACCCGCGCAGCACCTCGGCCAGCGACGCGGCGGGCACCACCTGCGCGCCGGGCACCAGCGTGGCCTCGGCCTCGTCGGCTGCGGCCACCACCACCCGGGAGCACCCCGCGGCGACCGCGGCCACGACGGCCGGCAGCACACCGCGCACGGGCCGCACCCGCCCGTCCAGCCCCAGCTCGCCGAGGTGGACCGTCCGCGCGGCCAGCCCGGCGTCGGGGCACGCACCGGCCCCGACCATCGTCGCGACCGCGATACCCAGGTCGAACCCCGACCCGGCCTTCGGCAGCGCCGCCGGGGACAGGTTCACGGTGATCCGGCGTGTCGGCCACGACAGCCCGCTCGAGGTGACCGCCGCGCGCACCCGGTCACGGGCCTCGCTCAGCGCCGCGTCGGGCAGTCCGACCAGGGTGAGCCCGGGCAGCTGCGCGGCCAGGTGCGCCTCGACCTCTACGAGGTGGCCGGTCAGCCCCACCAGTGCCACCCCGAGCGCCCGACCCAGGCTCACAGCACGCCTCGTAGGTGCTCGAAGCGGGCGTCGCCACCGCGGTCGGTGCGCACGGCGACCACGTCCAGCCGCACGGCGCCGGCGTGGACCTCGTGCTCGGCGAGCCACTGGCCGGCCAGCCGGCGCAGCCGGGCCAGCTTGGCCGGGGTCACGGCCTCGGCAGGGTGCCCGAACCCTGGGCCGCTGCGGGTCTTGACCTCGACCACCACGAGCTCGCGGCCCTCCATCGCGACCACGTCCAGCTCACCGCTCGCGCCACGCCAGTTGCGGTCCAGCACCTGCCACCCGGCCGCGACCAGACGCTCGGCGACGAGCCGCTCGCCGTACCTGCCCAACTCGTCCTTGGCTGCCACGCGACCACCTCCGGTCACCACCATGGCGTCCCAGGACCGGGCTCAGGAACGAGGCACCGCGGGCCTGGGGACAGCCCCGCAGCGCCCAGGGCTGGGGACGACTGCGCGCACCCGCCCGGCGGACGCCCTGCGGCGTCAGCGCCGGAAGCCGCCCTCCGGCACGTCGAGGTCCGCCTTGGCGAGCTCCTCGACGTTGACGTCCTTGAAGGTCACCACGCGCACCGCGCGCACGAACCGCGCCGAGCGGTACACGTCCCAGACCCAGGCGTCGCCGAGGGTGAGCTCGAAGTACACCTCGCCGGCCGCGGACCGGACCTGCAGGTCCACCTGGTTGGCCAGGTAGAACCGCCGCTCGGTCTCCACCACGTACGAGAACAGCCCGACGACGTCGCGGTACTCGCGGTAGAGCGCGAGCTCCATCTCGGTCTCGTAGTTCTCGAGGTCCTCTGCGCTCACGGCTCCATGATGGACCATGCGGCGACCCAGGCCTCGCCCGGGTCCGTTCCCGGCAGGTGCCAGCTTCGGCGGTGCAGCGGGCTGGGGCCGCGCTCGCGCAGCGCGGCGAGGTGCTCGGGGGCGCCGTAGCCCTTGTTCTCCTCCCAACGGTAGGCCGGGTGCTCGGCGGCGTGCGCGACCATCAGGGCGTCCCGCTCGCACTTGGCCAGCACGCTCGCGGCCGCCACCGAGGAGCAGCGCTGGTCCGCCTTGACCCTGGTGCGCACGACGGGCGACACCACCGGCGCCGGCAGGTCCCACAGCTCGAGCTCCCCGCGGTCGGATGCCCCGGTGAGCCAGTCGTGCGAGCCGTCCAGCAGCACCACGTCGGCGTCCAGGCCCGTGCCGGCCAGCGCTCGGAGCCCGGCGATCCGCAACGCGACCACGATGCCGTACGCGTCGATCTCGGCCGGCGACGCGTGCCCGACCGCTCGGGCCAGACCCCAGCGACCCAGGGCCGGCAGCAGCGCGCGGCGGGCGCCCGGCGTGAGCAGCTTGGAGTCCGCCACCCCGCGCGGCCCGGACCGGGTGGTCAGGTCGACCGCGACCGCACCGACGCTCACCGGCCCGGCAAGCGCTCCCCGGCCGACCTCGTCCATGCCGACCACGACGCGCGCGCCGGCCCGGAGCAGCTCACGCTCCATGCGCAGGTCCGGGCGCGGCCTGCTCATGGCCCCGCCGGCTTCGGCACGTCGGCGAAGGTGGCGCCCGGGTTGCGCAGCAGGGTGAGGCGGTCCAGCGGCCACAGGGTGACGAACGCGACGCCCACGACGTCCGACAGAGGCACGGCGCCGCCGCCCGGGTTGCCCTGGTGGTACCGGGAGTCCTCGGAGTTCTGGCGGTTGTCGCCCATCACCCACAGGTAGCCCTCGGGCACCGTCACGTCGAAATCGATCTCGCTGGGCACGGCGCCGGCCGCGAGGTACGGCTCGTCGATCGAGACCCCGTTCACCTGGAGGCGGCCCTGCTCGTCGCAGCAGACCACGTGGTCCCCACCGACCCCGATCACCCGCTTGATGAGGTGCTCGCCGGAGTCCTGCGGCAGCAGGCCGATGTAGGTGAGCACCGACGCGAAGAACTCGCTTGCGGGCGAACCGCTGCGCGGCGGGGGCGGGGGCAGCCAGCCGCCCGGGTCCTTGAACACCACGATGTCGCCGCGGTGCACCTCCAGCGGACCCGGCGCGAGCTTGGTGACCATGACGCGGTCGCCGATCTCGAGGGTCTGCTCCATCGAACCGCTGGGGATGTAGAACGCCTGGGCCAGGTAGGTCTTGATGACCAGGGACAGCACGATCGCGCTGACCAGGATGATCGCCGTCTCGCGCACCACGAGGAACCAACCGCTCGGCTCGCGTCCTCCTCGGTGCGCCGCGGCGTGGTCGGGCGCGGGCTCGTCGGTCACGCGTCCACTCTGCCATGCCGTCCTGGGTACGACGGACGCCGGTCCGGCTGCCGCGCACCCCCGGGTGCGACCCGCAGACGCCGGCGGGCGGCCCCCGGCATCGGTGGGCCGCCCGTCGCAGGATGCGTCAGTGCGCGACCGTCGCGCGCTTCTCCTTGATCTTCGCCTTCTTGCCGCGCAGCTTGCGCAGGTAGTACAGCTTCGCGCGGCGCACGTCACCGCGGGTGACGACCTCCATCGACTCGATCGACGGGGAGTGCACCGGGAACGTGCGCTCCACGCCCACGCCGAAGCTGATCTTGCGGACCGTGAAGGTCTCGCGGACGCCACCACCGGAACGGCGGATGACCACGCCCTGGAAGGCCTGGATCCGGGAGCGGTTGCCCTCGACGACCTTGACGTTCACCTTGAGGGTGTCGCCGGGCCGGAACTCGGGGATGTCGTCGCGCAGCGAGGCCGCGTCGACGGCGTCGAGGATGTTCATGACTCTCCTTGCGCTCCTGCCGCGGGTCAGACGCGCGAATCAGGCCGGGCACGGCGCCCGGCGAGTGCGAGACGTGTGCGCCCTACGTCGCCGCCTCCCCCGTGGCAGAGGTACGGCAGGCGCACACCGACCTACAAGTCTGCCACAGCGCCGGGGCACGCCGCGAAGCGGCGGTCCTCAGACCGCGTCACCGGAGTCGTGGCCGGAGTCGTCGCGCGCCGCCCCGGGGCCTTGCGCCCGCGAAGCCGCGCCCAACGCCGCGTGGTCGGCCGCGTCGAGCTCGTCGGGGTCCAGCCGCGCCAGCAGGTCAGGCCGGCGCCGTGCGGTGCGCTCCAGCGCCCGGTCCCGCCGCCACCGGGCGATCCGCGCGTGGTGGCCCGAGGCCAGCACCTCGGGCACGTCCAGCCCGCGCCACGACGGCGGCCGGGTGTAGACGGGGTACTCCAGCAGCCCCGCGGAGCCGTGCGACTCCTCGACCAGGGACTCGGGGTTGCCCACCACGCCCGGCAGCAGCCGCGCGACCGCCTCGACCACGACCAGGGCCGCGACCTCTCCGCCGTTCAGCACGTAGTCGCCGATCGAGAGCTCGCTCACCCGGACCCCGCGACCGCGGTAGTGCTCGGCGACGCGCGCGTCGATGCCCTCGTACCGGCCGCACGCGATCACCAGGTGCTCGGCCGCGGCCATCCGCTCCGCCGTGCGCTGCGTGAAAACCTCACCGGACGGGGTCGGGAGCACCAGCTCGGCGCCGGGAGCCAGCAGATCGTCGAGCGCGGCGCCCCACACGTCCGGGCGCATGACCATGCCCGCGCCGCCGCCCATCGGGGTGTCGTCGACGCTGCGGTGCCGGTCGGTGGTCCACCCGCGCAGGTCGTGCACGGCCAGCTCGAGGATCCCGGCCTCGCGCGCCTTGCCCACCAGGGAGAGCTCGAGCGGGGCCAGGTACTCCGGGAAGATCGTGACGACGTCGACCCGCACGTCACTCCTCCGGCAGGTCGAGATCCGGCTCGCCCAGGCCGGCCAGCAGGCCGGCAGGCGGGTCCAGCACCACGCGCCCGCCTGCCACGTCGACCTCGGGGACGATCGCCCGCACGAACGGCACCAGCGACCGCGTGCCGTCGAGCTCGCGCACCACGAGAGCGTCCTGCGCCGGCAGGTGCTCCAGGCCGATGACCTCGCCCACCGGCGTCCCGTCGGCCAGCTCGACGCGCAGGCCGGCGAGCTCGTGCGGGTACCAGGCGTCCTCCTCGTCCGAGTCGGCGGCCTCGACGAGCAGCTCGACGCCGCGCAGCGCCTCGGCACCCGTGCGGTCGACCACGCCCTCGAACCTCAGGTACCAGCGCTCCCCCTGACGCCGGGCATCGGCGACCACCAGAGGCCCGCGGTCGCTGTCCAGCCGCGCGCCGACCGCGAACCGGTCGGCGGGGTCGTCGGTGCGCACCTCGACGGCGACCTCGCCGTGCAGGCCGTGGGCGCGCCCCACCGTGCCGACCGCAAGCTGCACGACGACCTCCTGATCGGACGGAACCGGGCCCGGCCCCAGGGTAGGGTTCCGGGCCCGGAGGCTCGCTGGTTCAGCGCCGGTCGACGTCCACGACGTCCACCCGCACCGACCCCGTGCCGAGCGCGCCGATCACGGTGCGCAGGGCTCGCGCGGTCCGCCCCGACCGGCCGATCACGCGACCGAGGTCGTCCGGGTGCACGTGCACCTCGAGGACCTCTCCGCGGCGGACCGAGCGTGCTCGGACGCGCACGTCGTCGGGGTGGTCGACGATGCCCCGCACCAGGTGCTCGAGCGCGTCGGCCAGCATCAGGCCTCGGTCTCCTCGGCCGCCGAGTCCTCGGCGGCGGGCTCCTCGGCCTTGGGCTCCTCGGCCTTGGGCTCCTCGGCCTTGGGCTCCTCGGCCTTGGGCTCCTCGGCCTTGGGCTCCTCGGCCTTGGGCTCCTCGGCCTTGGCCCTCGGCCTTCCTCTCGGCGGCCTTGGCCTTGGCCTTCTCGGCGGCGTCCGCTGCGGCCTTGATGGCGTCGGCGGCGCTGACCTCGGCGGCCTTGCCCTTCAGGGTGCCCTCGGTGCCGGGCAGGCCCTTGAAGGTCTGCCAGTCGCCGGTGAGCTTGAGGATCGCGAGCACCTGCTCGGTCGGCTGAGCGCCGACACCGAGCCAGTACTGCGCCCGAGCCGAGTCGACCTGGATGAACGAGGGGTCCTCGATCGGGTGGTACTTGCCGATCTCCTCGATCACACGACCGTCCCGCTTGGTGCGGGAGTCGGCGACGACGATGCGGTAGTAGGGCGCCCGGATCTTGCCGAGGCGCTTCAGACGGATCTTGACGGCCACTGGTGTGGGGTCTCCTGGTTCTGCGTGGGTGATCCGGGTTGGCCTCCCCGTGGGGCGAGGGAGCCGAGCGGACCGAGGACGCGACGCACGGGCGGGTAGAGGGACCGACCGGGCCGAGTACAGCGGCACATTCTGCCAGACCGCGTCGGCTCCGGTCACACCGGGTGCGGACGCCGGGGCGATCGGACCCGGCGTGACGGCCCCTCGCCGCCCGGCCAGGTGTCAACGGCCGAGGAACTTCTCCATTCCCGGAGGAAGCTCGACCTTGGGGGGGTCGGCCTTCGGCTGAGCGCCGCCGAGGCCGAAGGCCGAGCCGGGGGCCGACGGCGCGGCCTCGCGCCTCTGCGAGGCCTCACGCTCCTGCTGGGCGCGCTTGGCGGGGTTGCCCGAGCGGCCCTTGACCTTGCGCTGGGCCTGCTGGCGGCCCTTGGACTTCTTGCCGCCCATGCCCGGCAGGTTGCCCATCCCCGGAGGCATGCCGCCGCTCTTGGCCATCTGGCGCATCATCTTCTGCGCGCCGGCGAAGCGCTCGAGCAGCTGGTTGACGTCCGTCGCGGTGGTCCCCGAACCCTTGGCGATGCGGGCACGGCGCGAGCCGTTGATGATCTTGGGCGCCTCGCGCTCCGCCGGGGTCATCGAGCGCACGATCGCCTCGATCCGGTCCACCTCGCGCTCGTCGAAGTTCTCGATCGCCTCCCGCATCTGCCCCATCCCGGGCAGCATGCCGAGCATCTTCTTCATCGAGCCCATCTGGCGCAGCTGCTGCATCTGGACCAGGAAGTCGTCGAGCGTGAAGTCCTCGCCGGCGGCGAGCTTGCCGGCCATCGCCTCGGCCTGCTCGGCGTCGAAGGCCTTCTGCGCCTGCTCGATGAGCGTCATGACGTCGCCCATGTCGAGGATGCGCGAGGCCATCCGGTCGGGGTGGAACACCTCGAAGTCGGTGAGCTTCTCGCCGGTCGACGCGTACAGGATCGGCTGGCCCGTGACGCTGGCCACCGACAGCGCGGCGCCTCCCCGGGCGTCACCGTCGAGCTTGGACAGCACCACGCCCGTGAAGCCGACGCCCTCGGCGAAGGCCTGCGCGGTGGTGACGGCGTCCTGGCCGATCATCGCGTCGACGACGAAGAGCGTCTCGTGCGGGCTGCACCGCGTCGCGGATGTCCGCGGCCTGCTGCATCATCTCGGCGTCCACGCCCAGCCGGCCGGCGGTGTCGACGATGACGACGTCGTAGAGCTTGGTGCGCGCCTCCTCGACGCCGTCCCGCGCGACCTTGACCGGGTCGGCCTTCTTGGACCGCTCCCACCAGCGGCGACCTTCCTCGGCCAGCTCGCCGTCGTCGCTCGCGCCCGGGTGCGGGGCGAACACCGGCACGCCGGCCCGCTCGCCGACCACCTGGAGCTGGGTGACCGCGTTGGGGCGCTGCAGGTCGGCGGCGACGAGTACCGGGGTGTGCCCCTGCTCGCGCAGGTGCAGCGCGAGCTTGCCGGCGAGCGTCGTCTTGCCGGCGCCCTGCAGACCCGCGAGCAGGATCACCGTCGGCGGGTTCTTGGCGAGGCGGAGCGGGCGCTGCTGGCCGCCGAGGATCGCGATGAGCTCCTCGTGGACGATGCTGACGACCTGCTGGGCCGGGTTGAGGGCCTGCGAGACCTCGGCGGACAGTGCGCGCTCGCGCACCGTGCCCGCGAAGTCGCGCACCACGGGCACGGCGACGTCGGCGTCGAGCAGGGCGCGACGGATCTCGCGGATCGTCGCGTCGATGTCGGCCTCGGAGAGCCGTCCCTTGGTCCGCAGGTTCTTGAACGTCGCGGACAGACGGTCGGACAGGGTGGCGAACACTCAGACCTCAGCGTTGGTACGGGCACGGGTCCCCACAGGTTACCCGCGCGTCCCGCGTTCCCCGAGATCGCCACTTCTGGGCCTGGATCGGCGGTAATCGCGCCGGATCGGGCCTAGAAGCGCCGATCTTGGCTGGGGTGGGGTCAGTCGGACAGCGCGGCGCGGGCCTTGGAGGTCAGGTCGTCGACCAGGCGGGCGCGCCACGGCGTCCAGGTCGTCGGCCCGGCGGCCGAGGCGTCGGCCTCGGTGAGGGCGCGCAGCACCTCGAGCAGGTCCGAGCGGCGCTCGACGGCATCGAGGAGGGTCGCGACGGTCGCCGGGTCCTCGGGGTCCTCCTGGGTGGCCAGGACCGCGAGCGTGAGGTGGTGGCGGACCAGGAGGCCCACGTCCTGCGCCTCGACGGGCTCGAAGCCCATCCGGAGCACCACGGTCGGGGCGATCCCGGCGCCGGCCACGCTGTGGTCGACGGCCCCGCGCACCTTGCCGATGTCGTGCAGGATCGCGGTCACCAGCAACAGGTCCCGCCGCAGCTCCTGCCCGCCCTTGTGGCGGGCCGCCCGCACCGCCGTCTCCACCAGGTGCCGGTCGACGGTGTGCCGGTGGATCGGCGAACGCTGCGGCCGGTTGCGGACCGCGGCCCACTCCGGGATCCAACGTGTGACCACGCCGGCCAGGTCGAGCGTCTCCCAGACCGGGATCTGGGCGGCGCCGGAGCCGAGCAGCGCCAGGAGGTGCTGGCGGGCCACGGTGGGCCAGGGCTCGGGCAGGTCCGGGGTCCGGGCCAGCGAGCTGACCGTCACCGGGGACAGCGGCAGGCCCGTGCGGGCCGACGTCGCGGCGGCCCGCAGGCCGAGCAACGCGTCGTCCTCGGGCCGTACCCCGGCGGCGAGCACGAGCTCTCCGTCGTGCTCGACCAGCCCCTCGCCCACCGAGCGGAGGCGGGGCGCCAACCGGGTTCCGCGCACCAGCACGGGCCGGCGCAGCGAGGGGCGTTCGAGGGCCTGGCGCGCGTGGCGCACGGTGGTGTCCAGCGCGTGCGAGACGGTCCGACCCGCCTCGGCGAGCCCGGCGAGCAGCTCGTCGGCGTCGTCGGCTCCGAGCAGCTCGGCGACCTCGTCCTGGTCGACCCGCAGCAGTCGGTTCGTGGGCCGCCGGGTCGCCACGTGCAGAGCGTCGCGCACGTCGAGCAGGTGGGCGTAGGCGTCGTCGACCGCACCGTGCGGCCGGTCGGTGAGCCAGGTCGCCGCGAGGGCGAACACCACCACGGCGTCCCGGATGCCGCCCCTGGCCTCCTTGAGGTCCGGCTCGACCAGGTAGGCCAGCTCACCCGAGCGCTCGGCGCGGACCCGAGTCGAGGACAGCAGCTCGGGCAGGCGCCGGCGGGCCGCCGAGCGCCAGTCGGCGAGCAGCGCCGACGTCGCCTTGGCGATGATCGCGCGGTCACCGGCGACCGGCCGCAGGTCCAGCAGGCCGACCGCGGCCGGCAGGTCGTGGGAGGCCACCTGCCGGCACTGCGCGAGCGAGCGGACCGAGTGGTCGAGCTGCAGGCCGGCGTCCCAGATCGGGTACCAGAGCCGTTCGGCGAGCGCCGCGACCTCGGCCGCGCCGTGGCTGCGCCCGTCATGCACCAGGAGCAGATCCAGGTCGCTGGCCGGGCTGGCGTCGCCGCGGCCCAGGCTCCCCACCGCGCCCAGGGCCAGCCCCTCGGTGGTGTCGAGCTGCGCCACCGCAGCCTCCCACAGCGACGCGATCCGACCGGTGACGAGGTTGGTCCCCGCCGCACGGCGGACGTGCCCCTGCGCGCCCGGGCCGATCATCCGGGCGGCCAGCTCCAGGCGGTCGGCCTTGAGTCCGCGCAGGTCCGAGGCCGCCGCGGCGGCCTCGGACCCCCCCTGCTGCGTCATCGCCCGCTCAGATCGCGTCGGGCCCGTGCTCGCCGGTACGGACCCGGGTCACGTCCTCGACCGGCACGGTCCACACCTTGCCGTCGCCGATCTGCCCCGTGCTCGCCGCCTTGATCACGACCTCCGTGGTCGTGAGCGCGTCCTCGTCGTTGACCAGGACCTCGATGCGGACCTTCGGCACGAGGTCCACCACGTACTCCGCACCGCGGTAGACCTCGGTGTGGCCCTTCTGCCGTCCGTAACCGGACGCCTCACTCACCGTCAGGCCATGGATCCCGGCGCCCAGGAGCGCCTCCTTGACGGCCTCCAGGCGGTGCGGCTGGATCACTGCGGTGACCAGCTTCATGGTCTCGTCCTCCTGTGCGCCGCTGCGCGGCATCCTGGCGCCCGCCCGGACGGGCGGACGCTGCGGGGACCGGTTGCCCTTCCCCGGCCATCATCGCGCGAGTACGTCCTCGGCCGTACGAACCGGTCCGGGACACCCGTGAGGGCCCCGCCGTCGCGGGCGGGACCCTCACGGGTTCATCTCAGATCGCTTCGGGGCCGCGCTCGCCGGTCCGCACGCGAGCGACGTCCTCGACCGGGATGGTCCAGACCTTGCCGTCACCGATCTTGCCGGTCTGGGCGGCGCCCACGATGACGGACGTGACGCTGGTCGCGTCCTCGTCGCCGACGAGCACCTCGATCCGGACCTTCGGCACCAGGTCGATCGTGTACTCCGCACCGCGGTAGACCTCGGTGTGCCCGCGCTGCCGGCCGTAGCCGCTGGCCTCCGAGACCGTCATCCCGCGGACGCCGGCAGCCTCGAGGGCGGACTTGACGTCGTCGAGCCGGTGCGGCTGGATCACCGCGCAGACGAGCTTCATGCCCTCACCTCCGTCGAGACCCGCCCGGTGCCGAGCGTCTCGTAGGCCGTCTCACCGTGCACCGCGAGGTCGATGCCGTTGACCTCGGCCTCCTCGCTGACCCGGAAGCCACCGAACATCTTGATGGCGTAGCCGATGATCAGCGTCAGCACGAGCGAGTAGCCGAGCGCCGCGAACGCCGCGATCGCCTGCTTGCCGAGCTGGTCGAAGCCGCCGCCGTAGAACAGGCCGTCGACGCCGGCGGGGGCCGCGGCGGTGGCCAGAAGGCCGATCAGCAGGGTGCCGGTGAGGCCACCCACCAGGTGCACGCCGACGACGTCGAGCGAGTCGTCGTAGCCGAGCTTCCACTTCAGGCCGACTGCGAGGGCGCAGACGACGCCGGCGATCACACCGACGAGGATCGCGCCGATCGGGCTGACCGAGGAGCACGCCGGGGTGATCGCGACCAGACCCGCGACGACGCCGGACGCGGCGCCGAGCGAGGTGGCCTTGCCGTCGCGGATCTTCTCCGTGAGGAGCCAGCCGAGCATCGCGGCACAGGTCGCGACCATGGTGTTGACCCACACGACGCTGGCCGTGTTGTCGGCGGCCAGGGCCGAGCCGGCGTTGAAGCCGAACCAGCCGAACCACAGCAGGCCGGCGCCGAGCATGACGAACGGCAGGTTGTGCGGCCGCATGGGGTCCTTGCCCCAGCCCTTCCGCTTTCCGATGATGAGCGCCAGTGCGAGGCCCGCGATACCGGCGTTGATGTGAACGACGGTCCCACCGGCGAAGTCGATGGCGCCCAGCTGGTAGATCCAGCCGTCGGCGGCCCAGACCCAGTGCGCGATGGGGAAATAGACCAGGGTGATCCACACGCCGGTGAAAGCGAGCCACGCGCCGAACTTGGTCCGGTCGGCGATCGCGCCGGAGATCAGGGCGACGGTGATGATCGCGAAGGTCGCCTGGAACGCGACGAATGCCATCGACGGCAACGACTCCTCAGGGTTCGCGGCGAGCAGGTTGCCCAGGCCGAACCCGTCGAACGGGTTGCCCATGAAGCCGCCGATGTCGGTGCCGAAGGCCATGGGGTACCCCCACAGCACCCAGATGACGCCCACGACGCCCATCGCGCCGAAGCTCATCATCATCATGTTCAGGACGGACTTGCCGCGGACCATGCCGCCGTAGAAGAACGCCAGACCGGGCGTCATCAGCAGCACGAGCGCGGAGGCCGTCAGGATCCACGCGGTGTCCCCGCTGTTCAGAGCGGATTCCATAGAGTTCGCCTCTCCCCTCGCCAGCCGGGGCGGCTGGTCTGGGGAAACCCTGGCGGGAGGAGGTTTCGTCGCCACGCGCCCCCCGTTACGAGGCGGTGACAAGGGGCGCAGCGATGTGAACGACCGGTTTCGCGCGGTGCAGCGAGTCCAGATCGTGGGACTCAGGTCCCACGGATCAGGAGCCTGTCAGCCGAGCAGGCCGTCGACGAAGGCCTCGGGGTCGAACTCCGCGAGGTCGTCGGGACCCTCACCGAGACCGACCAGCTTGACCGGCACGCCGAGCTCACGCTGCACCGCCACGACGATGCCGCCCTTGGCCGTCCCGTCCAGCTTGGTGAGCACGATCCCGGTGACGCCGGCGACCTCGGCGAACACGCGCGCCTGGGTCAGTCCGTTCTGCCCGGTCGTCGCGTCGAGCACCAGCAGGACCTCGCTGATCGGAGCCTTGCGCGCGAGCACCCGGCCGATCTTGCCGAGCTCGTCCATCAGGCCCGCCTTGTTCTGCAGCCGCCCTGCGGTGTCCACGACCACGACGTCGACGCCGCGCTCACGGCCGGCCCGCAACGCCTCGAACGCGACCGAGGCCGGGTCGGCGCCGTCCTTGTCCGAGCGCACCACGGGCACGCCCACCCGGCCGGCCCACGTCGCGAGCTGGTCCGCGGCCGCCGCACGGAACGTGTCGGCCGCCCCGAGCAGCACGCTGCGGCCCTCGGCGACCAGCAGCCGGGCGAGCTTGCCGATCGTGGTGGTCTTGCCCGTGCCGTTGACCCCGACCACGAGCATCACGGCGGGCTGGACCCCGACCTCGTCCTCGCCGGCGAGCATGACCGGCTCGGTGGCCAGGGCCCGGTCCATCGTGGGGTCGACCAGCGCCAGGAGCTGCTCGCGCAGCAGTTCGCGCACGGCGGCGGGCTCGCGCACGCCCAGCACGCGGACCCGCTCACGCAACGCGTCGACCAGCTCGGCGGAGGGCCCCGCGCCGACGTCGGCCAGGAGGAGCGTCTCCTCGATCTCCTCCCAGTCGGCCTCGGACAGGTGGTCGCGGGACAGCACCGCGAGCAGCCGTGCCCCCAGCGGCGAGCCCGACCTCGCGAGGCGCTCGCGCAGCCTGACCATCCGGCCGGCGGCCGGCGCGGGGGTCTCGACCGTCGAGGCAGGCGCGGTGGCGGGCGCGTCGGTCGTCGCCGCGGCAGGTGCGTCGGTCGACGGCGCGGCGGGCGCGTCCGAGGTGCTGGCCCCGCCGCCCCGGCGAGACCGCACGGCCAGCCCCACGCCGGTCGCCAGGACGGCCAGCGACGGCACCGCGACGAGCAGGATGTCCTGGAGGTCGTTCACGCGAGCAGTCTGCCAGCCCCGGCAGCGGCTCCGAGCCGGTCCGGCCCGCGGCGATCAGCCGTCGCCACCGCGGCTGACCGCGTGGCGCTCAGCCGGTCGTCCTGGCGCGCCGGCGCACGAGGTCGTCGGTGGTCAGGTACGCCGACTCGTCGGTCACCGCCGCACGGAACAGGTCCTCCATGCCCGAGCCGTCGGCCACGGCGGACTCCGCGAGCTCGCGACGGGCCGAGGCGATCACGCCCAGCGGCTGCCCGGAGGTGTCGTGACGCAGTCCGTGGCGGAGAGCGGCGAGGAACGACTCCTCGCCGCGATCCGAGGTCATCCGCGCTGCGATCAGCAGCACCACGGCGGCGGCGAGAACGGCGATGGCGACCGAGGCGATGACAGGACCCATGTGGCCAGTATCAGCGGCCCCGGACGTTCACCCGGACGGGTGAACGAGGCCCTCCCCCGATCACCACGAAACCTCCACAGCCGAGTCAGTCGTCCTCGCGCAGCCGCTGGCTGACCACGGTGGTCACTCCGTCGCCGCGCATCGTCACCCCGTAGAGCGCGTCCGCCACCTCCATGGTCCGCTTCTGGTGCGTGACCACGATGAGCTGGGAGTCCTCGCGCAGCTCGGTGAAGATCTCCAGCAGCCTGCCGAGGTTGGTGTCGTCCAGAGCGGCCTCGACCTCGTCCATGACGTAGAACGGGCTCGGCCGGGCCTTGAAGATCGCCACCAGCAGCGCCACGGCGGTCAGCGACCGCTCCCCGCCGGACAGCAGCGAGAGCCGCTTGACCTTCTTGCCCGCCGGTCGCGCCTCCACCTCGATGCCGGTGGTGAGCATGTCCGCCTGGTCGGTCAGGACCAGGCGCCCCTCACCGCCCGGGAAGAGGCGGGAGAACACCCGCTCGAACTGCGCGGCGGTGTCCGCGAACGCGTCGGCGAACACCTGCTCGACCTTCTCGTCGATGTCCTTGACGATCTGGAGGAGGTCCGCTCGGGACGAGGTCAGGTCTGTGAGCTGCCCGGACAGGAACGCGTGCCGCTCCTCCAGCGCGGCGAACTCCTCCAGTGCCAGCGGGTTGACCCGGCCGAGCTGCGCCAGAGCCCGCTCGGCACGGCGCAGCCGACGTTCCTGCTCCTCGCGCACGTAGGGCGCGGTCGCGGGCTCCTCGCCGTCCTCGGGCGGCACGGGGACGGGCCGGTGCGGACCGAACTCCTCGACCAGCGCCGCGGGCTCGAGACCGAGCTCCTCGACGGCGCGGGACTGGAGCTGCTCGATCCGCAGCACCTGCTGGGCGCGCGCGACCTCGTCACGGTGCGCGGCGTCGGTGAGCTCGGCGAGCTCTGCGCCCAGCCGGTCCACGTCGCCGCGGTGGGCGATCAGGGCCGCGTCCCGCTCGGCGCGGGCCGTCTCGGCCGCGCCTCGGGCGGCGTCGGCGTGCTGGATGGACTGGTCGAGGACGGCCAGGGCGCGGCGAGCGGCGCGGCCCACCTGACGGGCCCTGGCGGCCTGCTCGGCGCGCCGCCTGGCCCGGGTGGCGGCGACCTCACGGGCCTGGCGCTCGGTGGCCGCGGCCCGTTCGAGCGACTCGGCGCGGCCAGCGACGGCCCGCATCCGCTCCTCGCCGGTACGCAGGGTCAGGCGCGCCTCGGTCTCCTTGGCGCGGGCCGAGGCTGCCTCGGCGGCCGCCGCGTCGCGCACCGTGACGGCCTGCTCCAGGTCCGCCTCGGACTCCGCCGGGTCCGCCTCCGCGCGCCCGAGCCGGTCGGCGAGCTGGGTCAGCTCGCGCTGGTCCGCGGCCAGGCGCTGGTGGGCGGCGGCGAGCGCGGCCTCGGCCCGCTCCGCCTCGGCCCGCGCGGCACGCGCCACCGAGCCGAGGTGCCCGAGCTGCTCGGCCACCGCGGCGAGCGCGGCGTCGGACTCGTGCAGCCTGCCCAGGGTGGCGTCGTGGCGGCCCTGCGCCTCGTCGCGGCGACGGCGGGCCGCGACCAGCGCGAACCGGGTCCGCTCGACGGTCGCGACCGCCTCGGCGACGTGCGACCTGGCCTCGTCGAGGGCCGTCTGGAGCTCGAGCGCCCCGGGACCACCGCTCGACCCGCCCCAGGCGCGGCTCTGGCCGAGCAGGTCCCCGGCCCGGGTGACGGCGACCAGGTCGGGGTGCTCGGCGACCAGGGCGCGGGCGCGAGCGAGGTCGTCGACCACCACGACGTCCGCGAGCGCGGCGTCGACCGCGCCCTGCAGGTCCTTCGCGGGCCGGACCACGTCGGTCGCCCGCACCGCACCGTGCGGCAGGGCAGCCCCGTCCGCCGGGCCGGCCACGGAGGCCCCGATCACCAGCGCCGCCCGGCCCCCGTCGACCTCGCGCAGCCGCCGCAGCGCGTCGACCGCGGCGTCGACCGAGGCGACCGCGACGGCGTCGGCGAGCGGGCCGAGCGCCGCGGTGATCGCGTCCTCGTACCCCGGCTCGACGCCGAGCAGCGCCGCGACCGAGCCGAGCACGCCGGGCAGGTCGTCCGCGGCGAGCAGCGCGCCCGCGCCGTCCTTGCGCTCCAGGCTCAGCTCGAGCGCCTCGACCCGCGCCGACCAGGTGGCGCGGTCCCGCTCGGCCTCCTGCTCGGTGCGCTCGAGCCCGGTGACCTCGGCGACGGCCTCCTCGAGCTCGGCCACGGCCGACTCGTGGTCGGCGTCCAGGCCCTCCTCGCCCTCCTCGACGCCCGCGACCGTGGACTCCAGCGCCGTGAACTCCACGGTGGCCTCGTGACCCCGGCGCTCGGCCTCGGCCAGGGCGTCGCGCAGCCGGCCGATCTCGGACTCGGTGGCCTCCAGCCGCGTGCGGCGCGCCGCGACCTGGCCGGCCAGCCGGGCCAGGCCCTCGCGCCGGTCGGCCGCGGCGCGGTGCAGGTCGGCGACCCGGCGCTCGGCGGCGGCCGCGGCCTGCTCGACCTCGGTGCGGCGCTCGACCGCGGCGTCCAGTGCGCTGCGCGCGAGCTCGACCTCGGTGGCGAGGTCGGCCTCGGCGGCGCGGGCCCGGGCCGCTTGCGCGTCCAGGTCGTCCGGATCGGCGCCGGCGGGTGTCTCGGCCTGCGCCGCGCCGAGCAGGCGGGTGCGCTCGTCGGCGAGCGTGGCCACGCCGCGCAGCCGCTCGCGCACCGCGGACATCCGGTAGTAGACGTCGCTCGCAGCGGAGAGCTCGGGCGCCGCCGCGGCGGCCGCGGCCTCCAGGTCCGCCAGCCCGGCACGCGCCTGGGCCAGCGCGGTCTCGACGTGCTCGCGCCGTTCGAGCAGCGCGGTCTCGTCCGCGACCTCCTGCTCGAGCGCGGCGGTGAGCTGGGCGAGGTCGTCGGCGAGCAGCCGGGCGCGCGCGTCGCGCACGTCGGCCTGGATGGTCTGGGCCCGGCGCGCCACGTCGGCCTGCCGGCCAAGCGGGCCGAGCTGACGGCGGATCTCGGAGAGCAGGTCGCCCAGCCGCGTGAGGTTGCCCTGCATCGCCTCGAGCTTGCGCAGCGCCTTCTCCTTGCGGCGGCGGTGCTTGAGGACGCCGGCGGCCTCCTCGATGAACCCGCGCCGCTCGTCGGGGTTGGCCCGCAGCACGGCCTCGAGCTGGCCCTGGCCGACGATCACGTGCATCTCGCGGCCCATTCCGGTGTCGGAGAGCAGCTCGCTGATGTCCAGCAGCCGGCACGCGGTGCCGTTGATCGCGTACTCCGAGCCGCCGTTGCGGAACAGCGTCCGCGAGATCGTGACCTCGGAGTAGTCGATCGGCAGGGCGCCGTCGGTGTTGTCGATCGTCAGGGCGACCTCGGCCCGGCCCAACGGCGGACGTCCCGCGGTGCCGGCGAAGATGACGTCCTCCATGGACCCGCCGCGCAGGGACTTGGCGCCCTGCTCGCCCATCACCCAGGCGAGCGCGTCCACGACGTTCGACTTGCCGGAGCCGTTGGGCCCCACGACGCAGGTGATCCCGGGCTCGAAGCTCAACGTCGTCGCGGACGCGAACGACTTGAAGCCCCGCAGGGTCAGCGTCTTGAGGTGCACGGGGCGAGCCTAGGAGGTGTGGGTCACAGACCCGGGAACCACAGGGCGATCTCGCGGCGCGCCGACTCGGGCGAGTCCGAGCCGTGGACCAGGTTCTCCACCACCGCCTTGCCCCAGTCGCGGGCCAGGTCGCCGCGGATCGTGCCGGGCGCGGCGGCGGTCGGGTCGGTCGCGCCCGCCAGCGAGCGGAAGCCCTCGATCACCCGCTGGCCCTCGACCACGGCGGCGAGCACCGGGCCGCTCGACATGAACGCGACGAGCGGCTCGAAGAACGGCTTGCCGACGTGCTCGGCGTAGTGCTCGGTGAGCAGCGCCTCGTCTGCGGTGCGCAGCTCGACCGCGACCAGCGTGTAGCCCTTGGCCTCGATCCGGCGCAGCACCTCGCCCGTCAGGCCGCGTCGGACGGCGTCGGGCTTGACCAGGACCAGGGTGCGGCTCGGCTCGGACATGGCCGGAAGCCTAGCGGTGCGCTCAGGCGGCGGCCGCGCGCTCCGCCCGCTCCCGATCGATCCGCCCGCCGAGGCGCACGCCCATGACCCACAGCGCGACGAACAGCAGCCCGACCACCACGAGCATCGGCATGGCCAGCCACAGCCCCGCGACGGGCAGCGGCGCCTGGAGCACCGACCCCACCACGAGCCCGCCCGGCCTGCCCTGGAGCCCCGCGGCGATCGCCAGCGACAGGCCCAGCGCGCCGGCGCCGACGCCCAGGGTCACGGGGTCGGCCAGGCGGAGCCCGTAGACCACGAGCGCGGCGAACAGCACGACGAAGACCTCCAGGCTCAGCACGGCGACGCAGAACTGCCGTCGCGCGGAGCGGGGGCGGGCTGGCACGGCGGTCAGGCTACCGGCGCCCGGCCGCGCCGCACGCTAGACCTCGCCGAACCCCGTCTCCACCAGCGCGACCACGGTGTCCACGGCGGCCTGCGCCCCGTCACCGGTCGCGGACACCGTGAGCTCATGACCACCCGTGGCGCCCAGCGCCATGAGTGCCAGCACGCTCGAGCCGTCCGCGCCGTCGATCGTCACCCGCGCGCCCGAGTCCGCGGCGACGCGCGCGACCTGGGCTGCCGTGCGCGCGTGCAGGCCGAGCGGGTTGCGCAGCGTCACACACCGGGTGACCGCCCCGTCGCCGACGCCCTCGGACCCACCGGGCGCCGCTGCCTCGGGCTCCGGCCCGGCCGCGTACTGGCGACCCGCCTCGAGCGCCGCCGCCTCGACCGCCGCGAGGTCACCGCCCTGCTGGGCCGCGACCGCAGCCGAGACCGCGCCCTCGACGAACGGCGCGGCGGGCACCCGGACGCGCTCCGGGTCCACCATCTCGAGCACGAGGTCGGTGGTCAGCACCGCAGAGCCGAGGTCGGTGAGCACCACGACGCCCCCGGCGTCGTCCGGGTACTGCGCCAGGCCACGCTCGACGGACTCCATGACCAGGTCGACGCTCGTACCGATCCCGCCGTCGATCCCGCCGGCCGGCAGCAGCAGGACGTCGGGCGCCATCTGGCCGGCGATCTCCGCGGTGCCGGCGGCGACCTGCGCCGAGTGCGAGACCAGGACCAGCGCGACGCGGGTGCTCACACGCCCGCCGCGGTGTCGGCGGCCGCACGCAGGATGTAGGCGGTGGACGTGGCGCCCGGGTCCTTGTGGCCCGCGCTGCGCTCCCCGAGGTAGCTTGCCCGGCCCTTGGTCGCGACGAGCGGGATGGTCGCCTCGGCGCCCTCCTCGGCTGCGGTCGCGGCGGCGGCGAGCACGTCGGCGGGCGAGGATCCGTTGCCCGCGACCTCCTGCGCCGCGGTGGTGGCGGGCGTCCAGGCGTCCACCATGGTCTTCTCGCCGGTGGTCGCCTTGCCCCGAGCGACGATGCCCTCCAGGGCGGCCTCCAGCATGGCCACGGTGGCCGGTGCGTCGAGCGACTCGAGCCCAGTGACCTTGGCCGCGCGCAGGTAGGCCGTGCCGTACAACGGACCGGCCGCGCCACCGACGGTCGACATCAGCGTCGTCGCCACCAGCTTGAGCACGTCCGCGACCTCGGCGGGCGGCGCCTCCAGCGCGTCGAGCTTGCCGGCCACGGCCACGAAGCCCCGGTTCATGTTCTCGCCGTGGTCACCGTCACCGATCTCGCGGTCGAGCTCGCTCAGCTCGACCTTGTGCTCGGCGACCACCTCTGCGGTCCGCCGGACCCACGCCAGGGCCCATGCCACGTCCAGAGCCATGCTTCTCCTTCGTCCCGGGGGGCGACCCGGCACCCGTGCGGCGTCGGGTCTGGGGGGCAGCCTGCCACGTTCTGCCTCGGACGGCCCAGGTGCGCCGGGCGGCTCGAGCCGCCCGGCGCACCTGGTTCAGCTCACCAGCGCAGCGCCGGCGTGTGGACCGGAGCGTCCCACAGAGCGGTGAGCTCGTCGTCCAGGCGCAGGACCGTCACCGAACAGCCCTGCATCTCCAGGGAGGTGACGTAGTTGCCGACCAGCGAGCGGGACACCGCAGCGCCGCGGGCCTCGATCAGCTTGCGTGCCGCGCGGTAGACGATGTACAGCTCGGACGCCGGCGTGCCACCCATGCCGTTGACCAGCAGGAGCACCTGCTCGCCGCTGCCCAGACCGAGGTCGTCGAGCACCGGGGTGGTGAGCATCTCGGTGATCTCGTCGGCCGGGGCCATCGGGATCCGGTGGCGGCCGGGCTCGCCGTGGATGCCGATGCCGATCTCGATCTCGGTGTCGGTCAGGTCGAACGACGGCTTGCCGGCGTGGGGGACGGTGCACGCGGTCAGGGCGACACCCATGCTGCGGACGTTCTTGATGACCTTCTCGGCCACCGCTGCGACCGTGGCCAGGTCGTCGCCGCGCTCCGCGGAGGCGCCGGCGATCTTCTCGACCGGGACGGTCCCGGCCACGCCACGACGGCCGGCCGTGTACAGCGAGTCCTCGACCGCCACGTCGTCGTTGACCACGACGGCCTTGACCTCGATGCCCTCGGCGTCGGCCAGCTCGGCGGCGGTCTCGAAGTTGAGCACGTCGCCCGTGTAGTTCTTCACGATGTGCAGCACGCCTGCCCCGCCGTCGGCCGCGGTGGTCGCGGGCGCGATCGCATCGGGCGTCGGCGAGGTGAACACGGCACCGGGGACCGCGGCGTCGAGCATGCCGAGCCCCACGAAGCCGGCGTGCAGGGGCTCGTGGCCACTGCCACCACCGCTGACCAGGCCCACCTTGCCCGGCTTGGCCCCGCCGGCACGGGACACGAAGATCGGATCCGTGTGCACCGCCACGAGGTCGGCGTGCGCCAGGCCGAAACCTTCGATCGACTCGTCGACGACACGAGACGGATCGTTGATGAGCTTCTTCACTCTGGACTCCCCTCGACCGCGGAACCGCCGACGGCGTCGTCGCCCTCGACGTCGGGGCGCGAACTGCCCCTCGCCCCCGCTCGCCATCGTGTGCAGCAGGTCACAACAAGGTCAAGGGGAGAGCGTGCACGCGCGATGCACGTATGTGCATCCACTCGCTCCACAGCTGTGCGCCCCACCGGCACGCGCACCGACGACGGGCCTCCGGCACCGAGCACGGGCATCCCACGGCCCGTACTGGAGCCGTAGGCCCGGACTCGGCGGAGTGGCACAGCGGGCGGGTCAGGGGCGGCCCAGGAGGATGCGGGCCTCGGCGACGACCGTGATCGAGCCGGTGACCAGGACGCCGGCGCCGGTGGGCGATCCACCGGTGCCCTGCTCGGCCAGGTCCGCCGCGCGGGCGATCGCCTCGTCGAGACGCTCCGCCGTGTGCACGCGGTCCTCGCCGAACACGTCGACGGCGACCTCGGCCAGCTCGGCCACGTCCAGGGCCCGCTCGGACGAGGACCGGGTGACCACGATCTCGTCGAGCGCGGGCTCGAGCGCCGCGAGGATCTGCTCGACGTCCTTGTCCGCCAGGATCGCCACGACCCCGACGAGGCGCTCGAACGCGAACGCCTCGGACAGGGCGGCGACCGTCGCCTCGGCACCGTGCGGGTTGTGCGCGGCGTCGACGAGCACGGTGGGCGAGGTCCGCACCACCTCCAGGCGGCCCGGCGAGTGCGTGTCGGCGAACGCCGCCTCCACAGGCACGGCGTCCAACGCCCCGACGCCGCGCAGCATCGCCTCGACAGCGCTCAGCGCGAGCACCGCGTTGTGCGCCTGGTGCTCACCGTGCAGCGGCACGAAGATCCCGGTGTACAGCCCGCCGGGGGTACGCAGGTCCATCACCTGGCCGCCCACCGCCATCTGACGCCCCACGACCTCGAGGTCGACGCCCTCGCGCAGCACGCGCGCGCCCCGCTCGGCCGCGGCGGCGAGCAGCACGCCCTCGACCTCCTCGCGCTGCTCGGCGATCACCGCGGTGACGTGTTCCTTGAGCACGCCGGCCTTCTCGCCCGCGATGTCGACGAGGTCGTGGCCCAGCCAGCGCTCGTGGTCGCGCGCGATCGGGGTGATCACCGCGACCTCGGGCTCGACGACGTTGGTCGCGTCCCACCGGCCGCCCATCCCGACCTCGATCACCGCGACGTCCACCGGGGTGTCGGCGAAGGCCGCGAAGGCCATCACGGTGAGCACCTCGAAGAAGCTCATCCGCGGGCCGCCGGTCTCCGCCGAGCGGGCGTCGACCATGTGCACGTACGGCGCGACGTCCTGCCAGGCCGCGACGAACGCCGCCGCGGACAGCGGCTCACCGTCCACCTGGATCCGCTCGGTCACGCTGGTCAGGTGCGGGCTGGTGAACAACCCGGTGCGCAGCCCGTGCTCGCGCAGCAGGCGCTCGGCCATCCGCGAGGTGGACGTCTTGCCGTTGGTGCCGGCCACGTGCAGCACCCGGTAGGCGCGCTCAGGGTGGCCGAGCAGGTCGCACACCGCCTCGACGCGCTCGGTCGACGGCGCCACGTCGTGCTCGGGGGCCCGCTCGAGGATGCCTGCGTAGACCTCACGGAGGGCTTCGAGCTCGGCCGGGGTGTCGGCGGGGCGCCCGGCGGCGCCGGTCACGCGACCACCTCGAGCCCGACGCCCGCGACAGCGCCGTCCGGCGCGTCCCCGGCCACCACGCTCGCCCGGGTGGCGAGCGTCTCCCGGGCCACCATCTCCAGGTGGGTCTCCAGGGCCGCGACACGCTCGGCCGGCACGGTGAGCAGCAGCGCGATCCGGTCGCTGACCTGGAGCCCGGCGGCCTTGCGCTCGTCCTGCACGGCGCGGACCACGTCGCGGGCGAAGCCCTCGGCCTCGAGCTCGGCGTCCACCGCGGTGTCCAGCAGCACCACGCCACCGTCGGAGAGCACCGAGGCGACCTGGTTCTCAGGTCCGCCCTCGGCGACCACGGTGGTCAGCTCGTACTCACCCGCGACCAGCGGGACCGGCCCGTCGTCGGTGGTGACCACGACGGCGTCGGCGTCGGCGGTCCACTGCCCGCCCTTGGCCGCGCGGATCACCGCTTGCACCTGCCGTCCGAGGCGGGGACCCGCAGCGCGGGCGTTGACCGCCAGGCGCTGCTCGACGCCCAGCTCGGCCATGCCCACCTCGGCCAGGTCCACCAGCGTCACGTGCTTGACGTTGAGCTCGGCCGCGAGCAGCGCGACGTAGGGCTCGATCGCGGCCGGGTCGGCCACCGCCACCCCGAGCTCGCGCAGCGGCTGGCGCACCCGCAGGCCGTTCGCCTTGCGCAGGCCGAGGGTGGTGGAGACCACCTCGCGCACCCGGTCCATCGCGGCCACCAGGTCGGGGTCGGCGGCCAGCGCGCCGCCCGCGGTCGGCCAGTCGGTCAGGTGCAGCTGACCGGCCGCCGGTCAGGCCCCGCCAGACCTCCTCGGCGACCATCGGCGCCAGCGGCGCCATCACGCGGCTCAGCGCCTCCAGCGCGGTGTACAGCGTGTCGAACGCGTCTGCGTCCTCCGACCAGAACCGGTCGCGCTGGGTGCGCACGTACCAGTTCGTGAGCATGTCGAGGTGGTCACGCACGTCCTCGCACGCCGCCGCGACGTCGAACACGTCCAGGTGTGCCGTCGCCCGCTCCACGAGGTCGTGCGTGCGGGCCAGCAGGTAGCGGTCCAGCACCGGCAGCCCGGCCACCCGGTCGGCCGTCACCGGCTGCGCGTCGTACCCCGCTCCACCGTTCGCCGCCCCGGCGTAGAGCGTGAAGAAGTACCAGGTGCTCCACAGCGGGAGCAGCACCTGGCGCACGCCCTCTCGGATGTTCTCCTCGGCCACGACCAGGTTCCCGCCGCGCAGCACCGGCGAGCTCATCAGCGCCCAGCGCACCGCGTCCGAGCCGTAGGTGTCGAACATCACCGCAGGGTCGGGGAAGTTGCGCAGCGACTTGCTGGCCTTGCGCCCGTCGTCGCCGAGCACGATGCCGTGCGACACGCAGGTGCTGAACGCCGGCCGGTCGAACAGCGCGGTGGCCAGCACGTGCAGCGTGTAGAACCAGCCGCGGGTCTGCCCGATGTACTCCACGATGAAGTCGCCCGGGTAGTGGTGCTCGAACCAGTCGGCGTTCTCGAACGGGTAGTGCACCTGCGCGAACGGCATCGACCCGGAGTCGAACCACACGTCCAGCACGTCCGGGATGCGGCGCATCGTGGCCGCGCCGGTCGGGTCGTCCGGGTTGGGCCGGGTCAGGTCGTCGATCCACGGACGGTGCAGGTCGACCTCGCCCGCGTCGTTGCGCGGCAGCCGGCCGAAGTCGCGCTCCAGCTCCGCCAGCGAGCCGTAGACGTCGATCCGCGGGTGCGCCGGGTCGTCCGAGACCCACACCGGGATGGGCGTGCCCCAGTACCGGTTGCGGCTGATCGACCAGTCGCGCGCACCGGCCAGCCACTTGCCGAACTGGCCGTCCTTGAGGTGCTCGGGCACCCAGGTGATCTGCTGGTTGAGCTCGACCATCCGGTCGCGGAACTGGCTGACCCGGACGAACCAGCTGGACACCGCCTTGTAGATCAGCGGGTTCCGGCACCGCCAGCAGTGCGGGTAGGAGTGCACGTAGCTGGACTCGCGCAGCAGGCGGCCGTCGGCCTCCAGGCGTCGGATGATCGCCGGGTTGGCGTCGAACACCTGCTGGCCGGCGAAGTCCGGCACCACGGAGGTGAACACTCCGCCCTCGTCGACGGACAGCACCGTCGGGATGCCGGCCCGCTCGCAGGACTCCTGGTCGACCTCGCCGTAGGCGGGCGACTCGTGCACCAGGCCGGTGCCGTCCTCGGTGGTGACGTAGTCCTCGACGAGGATCTGCCAGGCGTTCTCGCCGTACGCGTCCGCGAACCAGTCCCACAGCCGCCGGTAGCGCACCCCGGCCAGCTCGGCGCCCACGACGGTGCGCTGCACCGCGGCGCGCGCGTCGTCGGCCGAGGCGTAGCCCAGGTCCTTGGCGTGCTCGGCCAGACGGTCCGCAGCGAGCAGGAACAGCTCACCGGCCAGGTGCTCCTGCTTGCCGGCCCGGTCGACCGGTGCGACCGCGTGCGGCACCACGACGTACTCGATGTCCGGCGCCCACCGCGAGCGCCGCGTTGGTCGGCAGGGTCCACGGCGTGGTCGTCCAGGCCAGGGCGACCACCCCGGCCAGGCCCAGCGCCTCCGCGCGCTCGCCCTCCAGCGGGAACGTCACGGTGACGGTGCGGTCCTGGCGGTCGGCATAGACGTCGTCGTCCATCCGCAGCTCGTGGTTGGACAGCGGCGTCTGGTCGCGCCAGCAGTACGGCAGGACGCGGTAGCCCTCGTAGGCAAGGCCCTTGTCGTGCAGCTGCTTGAACGCCCAGAGCACCGACTCCATGAACGTCAGGTCCAGGGTCTTGTAGTCGTTCTCGAAGTCGACCCACCGGGCCTGGCGGGTGACGTAGGTCTCCCACTCCCCCGTGTAGCGCAGCACCGACTCGCGGCACGCTGCGTTGAAGGCCGCGATGCCCATCTCCTCGATCTGGGACTTGTCGGTGATGCCCAGGATCCGCTCGGCCTCGAGCTCGGCGGGCAGTCCGTGGGTGTCCCAGCCGAACCGCCGCTCGACGCGCCTGCCGCGCATGGTCTGGTACCTCGGCACGACGTCCTTGACGTAGCCGGTCAGCAGGTGGCCGTAGTGCGGCAGGCCGTTGGCGAAGGGCGGGCCGTCATAGAACACGAACTCGTTCGCGCCGTGCTCGCCGGCCTCGCGGGCCTCGACCGAGGCGACGAACGTGCCGTCGGTCTCCCAGTGCGCGAGCACGTCGCGCTCGACGCCCGGCAGGTCGGGCGACGCGGGCACGGGGTTGGACGGGCGGTGCTTGGGGTACACGCGGCGGTCTCCTCGTCCGGTAGGACGTGTCGGTCACGAGGACGACGACGCCCGGTAGGCGTCCACCGCGGTACCACCCCGCTTGCCGACCGCGTCCGGGCTCCCGGGCTGCGACGGCCACTCTGCGACGGCTGTGACGGGCCTGCCCCGTCCGGTTCTACTGAGGCCGGCTGCCCACCCGAGGGCTGGCGGGACGGCCCGTTCTTCCGGAGGCTCGCCGGTGATGGCCGGGTCGACGCCTGTGTGCCCGATGGTAACCGGTCCCCAGCGAAGGGCCCCAGGGCATACCGCCGGGCAGCCCCGCGTTGCGCACCGGTGGCGGCGTGCGCCGCCGCAGGACGAACCCACGGAGGCATGGATGGCGACCACCGAGCTGCGCAACGGCACGACGGTGCAGACCGTCGGGGACCTGCCCGACGTGGGCAGCCGGGCGCCGGAGTTCACGCTCACCGGCAAGGACCTGTCGGACGTGACGCGCCCCGGGCGCCGCACGGTGCTGAACATCTTCCCGAGCCTGGACACCGCGACCTGCGCGACGAGCGTGCGCCGCTTCAACGAGCTCGCCGCGGGCCTCCCGGACACCACCGTGGTGTGCGCCTCGATGGACCTGCCGTACGCGATGCGACGGTTCTGCACCACCGAGGGCATCGAGAACGTGGTGGTGGGCTCCGGCTTCCGGTCGACGTTCGGCGCCGACTACGGGGTGACCATGGCCGACGGCGTGATGCGCGGGCTGTACGTCCGCTCGGTGGTCGTGCTGGACGCGGACGGGACAGTGCTGCACACCGAGGTGGTGCCCTTCATCGGCGACGAGCCGGACTACGACGCGGCGGTCGCCGCACTCGGCCGGGCAGGCTCGGCGGGCTGACACCGACTGCCCGGCGGCGATCGGGCCCATCCGCCCCGGCGGCGTGGCCGAACACGGGGCATGACCACGCTCATGCTCGTCGGACTCGTCTCCGGGCTGATCACCGCCCTGTCCCCGTGCGTGCTGCCGATCCTGCCGGTGGTGCTCGCCAGCGCCGCACCGGGGCCGGGGGCTCGGCGGCGACCGTTCGTCGTGATCGGCGGTCTCGTGGTGTCCTTCGCGGTGTTCACGCTGCTGGGCGCTGCGCTGCTGAGCCTGCTGCACCTGCCGCAGGACCTGCTGCGCTGGGTCGGGGTCACGATCCTCGCTGTCGTCGGGCTCGGCCTGCTGTGGCCGCGGCTGGGACACGTCCTCGAGGCGCCGTTCGCGTGGACCCGGATGCCCGCGCTGAACCGGGACGGGAACGGCTTCGTGCTCGGGCTCGGCCTGGGCCTGGTGTTCGTGCCCTGCGCCGGCCCGGTGCTGGCGTCGATCACGGTGCTCGCGGCGACCGCGCAGGTCGGGCCCGGGCTGGTGGTGCTGACGCTGGCCTACGCGGTCGGTGTCGCTATCCCCCTCCTGGTGATGGCCTCGGCGGGCGGCGCGATCCTCGGCCGGGTCAAGGCCGTGCGCGAGCACACCCCGCGGGTCCGACAGGTCGGCGGCGCCGTGATGGTCGCCACGGCACTGGTCCTCGCGTTCAACGTGGCCGAGCCGCTCCAGCGGCTGACCCCGACCTGGCTGGCCGGGGTGAGCGACCGGGTGGAGAACGACGCCGACGTGCGCGCCGAGCTCGACGCCCTGGCCGGGGGTGACGGCGGGGCGGCGGGCGGCGCGACGGCCGACGCGGCCGAGGCGATGACGTTCGACCAGTGCGAGGCCGACCCGTCCAGGCTCGCCGACTGCGGGCCGGCCCCGGAGCTGACCGGCCTGACCGGGTGGCTCAACTCCGACCCGCTGACGCTCGCCGACCTGCGCGGCAAGGTCGTGCTGCTGGACTTCTGGACCTACTCCTGCATCAACTGCCAGCGCACGCTGCCGTACCTGACCACGTGGCACGACGAGTACGCCGACGACGGGCTCGTGGTGCTCGGCGTGCACTCGCCGGAGTTCGCCTTCGAGAAGGTCGAGGCCAACGTCGCCGACAACGCGGCGCGGCTCGGCGTGACCTACCCGATCGCACTGGACAACGACTTCCGCACCTGGCGCGCCTACGACCAGCGCTACTGGCCCGCGCACTACCTCATCGACGGCACGGGCGAGGTGCGTCAGGTGCACTACGGCGAGGGCGCCTACGCGCAGACCGAGGCCCTGATCCGTGACCTGCTGGGGCTCGACGGCGCAGCTCCGAGCGAGACGGACGGTCCGGCGCTGACCGCCGGGCGGACCCCCGAGACCTACCTGGGCGGGGCGCGGATCGGCCCGCACACCAACACCGACGTGGCCGCGGGTTCGGCCGCGACGTACACGCTGGACCGGACCCCGCCGCAGGACACCTTCTCGCTGGGCGGCACCTGGACCGTCGAGCCCGAGTACGCACAGGCCGGGCCGGGCGCCGAGCTCGCTCTGAGCTTCCACGCCGCACGGGTGCACCTGGTGCTGGCCGGGGAGGGCACCGTGACGGCCACCGTCGGCGGCGTGACCACGCAGGTCGAGGTGACCGGCAGCCCGACCCTCCACACGCTCTACGACGGACCGGCCACCACCGCCGTGCTCCACCTGTCGCTGCCTGCCGGGGTCCGGGCGTACGCATTCACCTTCGGCTGAGGCGCGCGGGCGGGGCAGAGGCCGGCGCGACCCTCGCGACCGGCGAGGCCGAGATCGGGTGTGCCGCGGCGGCATCGTGAGCAACCCACGCGGATCGTGTGACGCGTGGTGCAGGTGGGTCCCGTGAGGCGCCGCACTCTTCCCGTGCGTCGCACCCGTCACGTGATCCGCGTGGCGTGCTCGCGGCCGTGCCGCACACGCCCGGCGCCCGAGGCGGCGAAGGCGCTCCTGACGCCACACACCGTCCGGATGGTGGACAGGCGTGCCGTAGCCGGCGGCGCAGTCGGCGTTCGCCGCGCCGGGCGCCGCTGTCGGCCGGCCAACGCCTGAGCCGGGCCGCACGAGCCGTCGACGGGGCGACGGGCCGCGCACGTCGGTCGACCATCTGCCCTACCGCGCTTCGCGGTCCCAGGTCACCGCCGACGGGGCCGGCCCGTGCCGGCTCGCAGCGCGCGGCGGGCGACCGGTCCGAGCCGGTCCAGCGTCGCGACCAGGTCGGCCAGACCGTCCAGGACGGCGAGGGCCGCGTCCGCTCCGCCGGGGTCCACGCCGTCGTACAGCTCGAGGCCGATGAACGCCGCGGTGATCGCCCGGGACAGGCCGGCCGGGTCGACGACCTCGGCGAGGGCGTTGTCCGCCAGCACCCGCCGGACCACCGGCTCGATCGCGGCAATCCACGCGTCCGTGGCGTGGCGCGCGGCGTCGGCGAGGGCCGGGTCGGTGCGGGCGCCGGCCATGAGCTGCGCCATCATCGCGAGGTTGCCGGTGGTCCGCTCCTGCTCGCGGACCATACGCCCGACGTCGATGAGCTCGGGCAGCGACGTGACCTGCTCGAGGCTGTCCCGGTAGCTCGTGACGGCCCCGTCGACGGCGGCGCGGCACGCGGCGACGACCAACGCCGCAACGGACCCGAAGTGGTAGAAGACCAGCGCCTGGTTCACCTCGGCCCGGGCTGCGATCACGCGTGCGGACGCCTCCCATGCGCCCCGCTCACGCACGACGTCCGCCGCGGCCGCCAGCAACCGCGTCCTGGTGTCGCTCATCGCCGCCTCCCCGCTACGAGCACGGCCACCGCGGCCCAGGCGCCGGAGACGGGGAGGGCCGCGGCCATGCCCGCGACGGCGCCCTCGATCCCGGCGAACCACGCGGTGGGTGGGTGGGCCGACAGCCCCACCGCGATGCCGACGACGCCGCCCAGCGCGACGCCGGAGACGATCCCCCACGCCATCGCCCGGGTCACCAGTGCGGTCCGCACCAGCTCCGGGTGCGGGCCGGCCAGCGCGGGGCCTGGCGCGACGAGCCGCCCGATCGCGGCGCCCAGGAGGACTCCGACGGGGCCGGCCAGCATGCCGATCCCCGCGCACCACCATCCGGCGGGCGCGAGCACCTCCGTGGGACCTCGCACGGCGCGCGGGTGCGTACCCTCCATCGCGGCCTCCAGTTTGAGCGACTGCTCAACCCTAGGGCGGCTTGAGCGATCGCTCAAGGCGCCCGACTGCTCTGGCGATGGCCGTGGCCGTGGCCGGCGGCTGTCCGCCGCCGGGTAGCCTGCCGCGGGCCGACGCGGCCCTGCGCACGCCCGTCGGTCCCGCCAACGTCGACCCGGAGGCCGTCACAGTGATCCGCACCCTCGTCCAGGACTACGAGCACGTCCACGTCGCCGCCGGCATCATCGGAAACCTGTTGTTCGTCGTGGGGTCGGTGCTGTTCTTCAAGGCCTTCGACGCGTACTACACGCTCGCGGTGTCGATGTTCGTCGTCGGCTCGGCGCTCATGCTCATCGGCTCGATCGGGAGCGGGCTGCGCAGGATGTGGGAGCGCCGCGCGGAGGCCGCCTCGTCGGACGCCTGACGCCGCGTACCACGGCGGCACCCGCGAGCAGCCGACGCGGTCCATGTGACGTATGGCGCGGGTGAGGCGTGTGTCATGTCCCGCGGGCCACACGTGTCGCACCTGTCACCCGATCCGCGGGGGCTGCTCGGGCCGACGGGCGCCGGGCGTGGGCCTCACGCGACGCGGTCGGGCGGATCCCATCCGGCCGCGTCCGACGCGCGAAGACCCGGTGTCCGAATCTGCTCCGACCCTTGGGGGACGCATGAACCGCCGGATGATCGCCCTGCCCCTCGCAGCACTGCTCAGCGCGGGGCTGCTCACCGCCTGCAACGACACCAAGCCCGCCTCGGATGACACCATGACCGAGGACACGATGACCGAGGACACGATGACCGACGGGTCGATGACCGAGGACACCATGCCGAGCGACAGCATGACCGAGGGGAACGGCTGAGGCGTGGACTCCGAGCGCGCGGTCGGGGCGTCGCACGGCGCCCCGACCGCGGAGTCGCTGCTCGCGGAGGTCGCCAGGGGCGACACCGCGGCCTTCGACGCGCTCTACGCCAAGGTCTCCGGCCCGGTCCAGGGCCTGGCGCTGCGGGTGCTGCGTGATCCGGACCTGGCCCAGGACGTCGCCCAGGACGCCCTGGTCGAGATCTGGCGCCAGGCCCCTCGCTTCGACCCGGCACGGGGTAGCGCGATGGCCTGGGTGATGACCATCGCGCACCGGCGCGCGGTCGACCGGGTGCGCCGCGAGGAGACCCAGTCCGGGGTCGCCGCGCGGGCCGCCGCGGTGCACGAGGTGCCGCACCACGACGAGGTCCCGGCCGCCGCCGAGCGCAGCCTGGACGGTCAACGGGTCAGGCGCGCGGTCGCCGGGCTCAGCCCGGTCCAGCGCGAGGCCATCGAGCTGGCCTACTGGCGGGGCTACACCCACCAGGAGGTGTCGACCGTGCTGGCCGTGCCCCTCGGGACGGCCAAGACCCGGATCAGGGACGGCCTGATCCGGTTGCGAGATGCTCTGGACGTGAGCGAAGGGAGGGGACGGTGAACCTGCACGCCCTGACCGGTGCCTACGTCCTGGACGCCCTGGACGGCCAGGAGCGGGACGCCTTCGAGGCGCACCTGCCCGGCTGCCCCGACTGCCGCGCCGAGGTCACCTCGCTGCGGGAGGCGACCACCACGATGGCGGTCGCCGAGGCGGCGGCGCCGCCGCCCGAGATGCGCGACGTCGTGCGCGCCCGGATCGCCCGCACCCCCCAGCTGCCCCCTCAGGTCGCTGCCGACACTGCTCCCCCGGCCCCACCGCACGAGACGTCGGCCGCCCCGGACGCCACGGCGCAGGCCGGCGACCAGGACCCGGCTCGAGTGGTGCCGCTGCGCCGCCGCGGGTCGCGGTCGTGGCTCGCCTCGTGGCCGGTGACCGCCGCGGCCGCGGCCGTCGCGCTGATGCTCGCGATCGGCGGGACCTTGCTCGTACAGGCCCAGCGCGCGAACCAGCTCACCGCCGCCACCCAGGCCGAGGTCGTGCGGATCGTCTCCGCGCCCGACATGGTCAGCCACGAGCTGGGCATGGGCACCCACCTGGTGATGAGCGCGGACCTGGGCGCCGCCGCCGTGATGGGTGACGACGTACCGATGCCGGGCCACGCCGGGATGGTGTACCAGGTCTGGATGATGCACACCGACGGCTCGATGGCGGCCGGCCCGACCTTCATGCCGCACGACGGGGAGGTCACCGCCGTGGTCGAGGGCGACCTGTCGGACGTGGCGGCGTTCATGGTCACCGAGGAGCCGAAGGGCGGATCCCCGGAGCCGACCGGCACCTACGTCGCCGAGCTGCACCTGTGAGTCAGCGCAGCGCCCGGTAGTGCGCGCGCACGTCCGGGTCGAGGTGCTCGGTCGCGTAGGTCAGCATCACACGGGGCATCGCTGCGGCGTGCTGGTCGAGGAAGGCCAGGAGCGCCCTGCGGTCCACCCGGGTGCCGACCTCGCGCAGCGCCCAGCCGACGGCCTTGTGCATGAGCGGGTGCGGATCGTGCAGGAGCCGTCGGGCCAGCGCCAGCGTCGTGCCGGCGTCGCCGTCGGCGAGGAACGCGAACGTCGCGATCACCGCCGCGCGCCGCTCCCAGACCAGGGCGGAGCCCGCGAGCCGGTCCAGCTCGCCCCGGCCGCAGTCCCGCAGCGCGGCGCCCAGGACGTCGCGAGCGCTGGAGTCGACGAGGTCCCAGTTGTCCACCCGACCGCGGTGCAGCGCGGCGAGGTAGCGAGCCTTCGCCTCGTCCGGCTCGCGGCGCGCCCGCACCGCCAGTAGCAGGACGCCCGCCAGCCGCACCTCGTGCACCGGGTCGTCGAGCAGCCGCTCGATCTCGTCGAACCCCAGGTCGCGGTGCCGCCGCACGGCTGCGCGCACGTCAGGCACCCGCACGCCGAGGAACTCGTCCCCCTCGCCGTACCCGCCGGGGCCGGCCTGGAAGTACCGGGCCGCTCCTGCGGCGCGTTCGGCGTCGGCCTGCGCGACGAGCTCGGCGCGGAGCGCCACGGCGCTCACGACCAGGGCTGCCCGCCGGCCACGACGGCGGTCTCGCCCTCGGACGCCGCCGGGCCGTCCGCGTCGGCCTCGACGGCCTGGGCGACCGGCGTGTCGCCGGACACCACGGGCAGCGCCGACCACGGGAACGTGATCCAGCGGTCGGTCCGTCGCCACACGTAGTCGGGGTCGATCACCGAGCGGGACTTGGCGTAGAGCACCGCCGTGCGCACCTGCGCGCAGTGCTTCGCCATGAGGTCACGCACCAGTGCGAGGGTCTCGCCGGTGTCGGCCACGTCGTCGACCACCAGCGCGTGCAGTCCGGTCAGCGCGTCGGTGTCCAGCAGCGGCGGCAGGACCGCGGGGGCGGCCAGGCGCTGGTCGACGCCGGTGTAGAACTCGACGTTCAGTGTGCCGACCGCTTTGGTACCGAGCGCGTAGGCGATCGCACCGCCCGCCGGCAGCCCGCCGCGGGCCACGGCCACCACCACGTCGACCGCGAAGCCGGAGTCGACGACCGCCTGGGCCAGGTGGCGGGTGGCCGCCCCGAGCAGGTCCCAGGTGAGGATCTCGCGATCGGTCGGCAGGTCCTGGCCCTCGGCGGTCTCGACGCTCATGCGGTGAGGCTATCGCCCCACCTCCACCCTCACCCCACGCCCGCGACCGCCCGCTCGTTCGCGTGCGAGCACGTCCGCGCACTCGTCCGACGGGGCATTCGAGAACGCCCGCTGGCTCGCATGCGAACTCAGGGGCACGTGACCTTGACCTTGACGTAACGTCAACTTCTAGCGTCGTCGTGGTGGAGGGAGCAGTCATGGAGGCGTCGATCCAGGAGGTGGCCCGGTTCGCCGGGACCACCAGCCGCGCGCTGCGGCACTACGACGCCATCGGGCTGCTGCCGCCCACCCGCATCGGCCACCAGGGCTACCGGTACTACGACGCCGCCGCCCTGGTCCGGCTCCAGCGCATCCTGCTGCTGCGGGACCTGGGGCTCGGCCTGGAGCAGATCCGCCAGGTGCTCGACGCCCAGACCGACGAGGTCGGCGCGCTGCGCACGCACCTGGCCTGGCTCGAGGCCGAGACCGACCGGCTCCGCCGGCTCCGGGCCACGGTCGAGCGGACCATCACGGCACTCGAGGAAGGAGCAGAGCTCATGGCGGACGACCTGCTGGACGGGTTCGACCACACGCAGTACCGGGACGAGGTCACCGAGCGCTGGGGCGCGGACGCCTACACCGCGTCCGACGCCTGGTGGCGCGGGATGACGCAGACCGAGCGCGCGGACTGGAAGGCGCGTCAGGAGGCGCTCAGCGCGGACTGGCGGGCCGCGGCGGCGGCAGGCACGGACCCCGCGTCGGACGGCGCCCAGGCGCTCGCCGCCCGGCATGTCGCGTGGCTGGCCGACATCCCCGGCACCCCGGGCCACGGAGGCGCGCCGGTGAAGGCCTACGTCGTCGGGCTCGGCGAGATGTACGTCGCCGACCCGCGGTTCGCCAAGCACTACGGCGGGACCGAGGGCGCGGCCTTCGTGCGCGACGCGCTCGCGGCGTACGCGGACCGGCACCTGTGAGCGTCTCCCGGGGCGGTGCGGTCCCGCACCGCCCCGGGTCCCACGCCGCGCGAGGAGCCCGAGTGCGTGGCACCCTGCCTTGATGGCGAGATCAGCACGGTCCGTGGCTCGCGAAGCGGCCGACCACCCGATCATCGAGGCAGGCGCCCGTCTGGGCTACGCCGCCTCCGGACTGCTGCACCTCGTGCTCGCCTGGCTGGCGCTGCAGCTCGCGATCGGTCGCGGCGGCGGCAGCGCCGACCAGACCGGCGCGATGTCGCAGCTCGCCGGGACGGCGGTGGGTGGCGCCCTGCTGTGGGTGCTGCTCGCCGGATTCGTGCTCCTGGGGCTCTGGCAGGTGACCGAGGCCGTCGCGCGCCGCGGGAAGGACCGGGTCAAGCCCGCCGCCAAGGCTGTGGTCTACGCCGCGCTCGCATTCTCGACCGTGAGCGTGATCCAGGGCTCAGCAGGCAGCAGCGACCAGCAGACCCAAAGCGCAACGGCCCGGCTCATGTCCCAGCCCGCCGGCGTGTGGTTGGTGGGCGTCGTCGGGGCGGGCGTGGTCGCCGTCGGGGTCTTTCACGTCGTCAAGGGCGCGCGGGCCGGGTTCCTCAAGGACCTGCGGGAGCGCCCCCGCCGCTGGGTCGTTGTGATCGCACGGCTCGGGTACCTCGGCAAGGGCCTGGCGCTCGGTGCGGTCGGCGCGCTTTTCGCGGCGGCCGCGATCACTCACGACCCTGCCGAGGCAGGTGGCCTCGACCAGGCGCTGCACCGGCTGCTCGCCCTCCCGGCCGGCCCGGTGCTGGTCGCCGCGATCGCGGTGGGGTTCGCCTGCTACGGCCTCTACTCCTTTGCACGCGCCCGGTACGCCCGCGTCTGAGGCGGATCAGGCACGCTCCGCGGGGTGCGGGTCACGGCGCAGGTAGTGCCACGCCAACCAGACGCACACCGCACCGTTGAGCGCACCGACCGCGACATCGGTGGGGTGGTGCATCCCTCGGTACAGCCGCGCGAAGGCCACCAGGAGCGGCACGGCCAGGCACACGGCCATCACCACGACGCGCAGCCACAGCACGCGGATCCGCCGTGCCATCAGCGCCGTCGTCACCCAGAAGGCGGTGGCCGCCCCGGTGTGGCCGGACGGGAAGCTCGAGGTCGGCGGCGCTTCGTCGAGCATCTCCACGTCCGGACGCTCACGGCCCACCAGTAGCGCGGCGAGCATGAAGACGGTCGCCTGGATCGCGACCGCGATCCCCGGGATCACCGCGTACCACCACTCGCGAGTGGCCCACCACGCGATGAGCCCGACGAGCACGCAGCCACCGATGATGATCTCCGTGCTGCCCACGAGCGACCAGATCGCGGTGAGCGAGTCGAGCCGGGGCGTGCGGCGCTCGGCCAGCCAGACGTCGACCTGCTGCTCGGCGGGCAGGTCGCCCAGTGGGCCCACGATGAGCAACCCGAGCCCGACGACCAGCGCGAGCAGGCCCGCGGCCGGCACGAGGGCGCGGCGCCACAGGTCCGCCCACGCCGTGCCGAGAGTCGGTGGCGTGCCGTCCAGCGCGTAGCGGTCCCCGCGAGCGGCGGCGTGGCGCGCGGCGGCGTCGCCGCCGGGCTCTTCGGTGTCGCTCATCGTGAACCTTCCTCGGGGATCGGGGTGTCGCTGGAGCTGCGCCCCTGCTCGCGCAGCAGCTCGACGGCGGAGCCCGCCACGACGGCCGCGGCGAGCAGCACGCCGCCGAGGACGTCGGACGGGTAGTGGACGCCGAGCAGCACACGGTCGGCCCCCGTGACCACCACGATGAGCACGGCGAGCAGCACCGCGACCCGGCGACCCGTCGCGCCCAGCACCGGCCACAGGAGCAGTACAGTCACGGCCGCCGCGGCGGTGGCGTTCGCGGTGTGGCCCGACGGGAAGCTGTAGCCCGGCGCCTGCGCGACCGCATCGGCGACCACCGGTCGCGCACGCTCGACGATGGCCTTGACCAGGTTCGCCGTACCCCAGGCGACCAGGAGCGTCGCTACCGCCCAGAGCGCCCGCCCCCCCAGGCCGCGGCGCCGCCACGCCCAGACCGCCACGGCCAGGACGGCGAGGTTCAGCCACCTGGCCTGGAGCACGTCCTGGCCGACCAGAAGCGCACCACGCAGGCCGGGCTGGGCCCGCGTCAGGTCGGTGGCGGCCCGGATCACCGCCCGGTCGAGCTCGACCAGGCCGTGCCAGCCGACCCGGACGCCGAATGCGAGCAGCGCCACCGGGAGCCCGGCGGCGAGCGCCAGGCCGGCGGCGCGCAGCAGACGTCTGGCCCTGGCCATCGGGACAACCTAGGTCGGCCCGCGCGACCTCGCGCGTCGAGCGAGTGTCGGCGGCGCGGGCAGACCGTCGGGCGCGCGGCTGACCGTCGGGGTCAGCCCCGGCGCGCGATCGTGGTGTGCGAGACCTGGGCGATCGGCCGCATGACGATGGTGTCCAGGTTGACGTGGTGCGGCCGGGTCAGCGCGAACGCCATGGTGTCCGCGACGTCTTCGGCGGTCAGCGGGGTATAGCCCTCGTAGACCTTCGCCGCCCGCCCGGCGTCCCCGCCGAAGCGCACCAGCGAGAACTCCTCGGTGGCCACCGCGCCGGGCTCCACGTCGATCACCCGCACCGGCCGGCCCGCCAGCTCGAGTCGCAGGGTGGCGGCCATCGCCTGCTCGGCGTGCTTCGCGGCCGCATACCCGGCGCCGCCCGGGTACACCCCGGTCGCCGCCGTGGACGTGACGAACAGCACGTCGCCCCGACCAGAGGCCTCGATCAGCGGCAGCAACGCCTGGGTCACGCGCAACGTGCCCAGGACGTTGACGTCGTACATCCGCTGCCAGTCGGCCAGGTCGCCGGACTCGACCGGGTCCAGGCCCAGGGCGCCGCCCGCGACGTTGACCAGGGTGGTCAGGCCGCCCGCGGCCTCGACCCGTTCGACCAGGGCCGCGACGTCGGCGTCGGACGTCACGTCCGTGGGCACTGCGGTGCACCCGGTCTCGGCCGCGAGCGCCTCGAGCCGGTCGGCTCGGCGAGCCACCGCGATGACGTCCCAGCCCTCGGCGCGCAGCCGCCGCACAGTCGCGGCACCGATCCCCGAGGAAGCGCCGGTCACGACGGCGCGCAGCGTGGCGCTCATCGGGCGTCCCGCCACGCGACCCACTCGCGCGCCAGGGACAGGTCGTAGTCCGGGCCGTTGACGCCGATGGTGAACAGGGTCGCCCCGGCGTCCAGCAGGTCGTCCCCGATCGCGGCGGGTGGTACGCCGACCTCGACCGACCTCTCGACGAGCCGCGCGGTGTCGCGGCCGACGGCCCCGCCGTGCTCGTCAAGGATCGCGCTCTTGCGGCGCAGCGTGGCGACGTCGCCGAACGAGTGCCACACGTCGGCGTGCTCGGCGACGATCCGCAGCGTCTTGCGCTCACCGCCGCCGCCGATCAGCACGGGGATGTCGCGGGTCGGCGCCGGGTTGAGACGCTCCCAGCGCGACCGGATCCGCGGCATGGCCTGAGCCAGGTCGGCGATCCGCGTCCCGGGGGTGCCGAACTCGTAGCCGTACTCGTCGTAGTCCTTCTCGAACCAGCCTGCGCCGATCCCCAGGATCAGCCGTCCACCGGAGATGTGGTCGACGGTGCGGGCCATGTCGGCGAGGAGCTCGGGGTTCCGGTACGAGTTGCACGTGACCAGCGCGCCGATCTCGATCCGGCTGGTCTGCTCCGCCCAGGCGCCGAGCATGGTCCAGCACTCGAAGTGCTTGCCCTCAGGTTCGCCGTAGAGCGGGAAGAAGTGGTCCCAGTTGAACGCGATGTCGACGCCCAGGTCCTCGGCGCGCATCACCGCGTCGCGGATCTGGCTGTAGTCGGCGTGCTGCGGGTGGAGCTGGACCCCGATGCGGACGGGAAACGCCATGCGTGTGCTCCTTCGAGTCGGTTCAGCCCGATCATGTCACCGCTCGGCCACCGATCCCGCCCTATGGCCCGCCCTAAGCCGCGACACCGCGGGCGCGCGGTGTCGGCGGCCGGCATCCCACGCGGCCAGGGTCGCGGTGGCCCGTCTCGGCGTCCAGATCGCGGACGGGCCCGCGGGGGCCGGAGCTCGAGGCGGCGCTCGCCGCGTGGGCCGCCGCGGCGCACGTCCCAACCGCTGCCCGACGGGACGGCGCAACCGCTTAGGCTGGATGCGGGACCCCGGGCCCTGCATGGCCCGGAGCCCGGCCCGGATCTGGGTCGCGGTCCCCGGTCGACAGCTGGACGGCCACCCCACACCTTCCCCGACCCGGAGATCGCTGTGCCTGTGCGCGCCCGTCCGTCCGTCCGCCGACCCGCCTCCCTCGCCCCCATCGCTGCGGCGGTCCTGCTCGCCGCGGCCCTGGCCGGCTGCTCGACGGCCGCCGCCGGCTCCCCCGCCACGTCCGCAGCGGCGACCAGCGGCCCCACCACCTCACAGGCCGCGTCGGCCGACGCGTTCCCCGTCACGGTGGACAACTGCGGTTTCCAGGTCACCGTCGACGCCCCGCCGCAGCGGATCGTGGCGATCAAGTCCTCGGCGATCGAGATGCTCCTCGCGCTCGGTGTCGGCGACCGCATCGTCGGGACCGGGTTCCCCGACGGGCCCCTGCCCGCAGACCTGGCGACCACGGCACCCGACCTGCCCGAGCTCTCGGACCGCGTGCCGTCGGCCGAGGTCGTCCTCCAGACCGAGCCCGACCTGGTCTACGCGGGCTGGGAGTCCAACCTCACCGCAGAGGGCGCGGGCGACCGCGCCACTCTCGCCGATCTCGGCGTGGCGACCTACGTCTCGCCGGCGGCCTGCAAGGAACCCGCCTATCAGCCCGACCCTCTGACCTTCGACCACGTGTTCGCCCAGGTCACCGAGCTGGGCGCGCTCCTGGGCGTGCCCGACGCGGCGGCCGCGCTGGTCGACTCCCAGCGCGCGGACCTGGCCGGGCTGACGCCCGACGACCGCGGCCTCACGGCCCTGTGGTACTCCTCGGGCGACGACATCCCGTACGTCGGCGCGGGCATCGGCGCACCTCAGATGATCATGGACGCCGTGGGGCTGACCAACATCGCGGCCGACGTGCCGGACACCTGGACCTCGTTCAGCTGGGAGCAGGTCGCCCAGGACGACCCGGACGTCATCGTCCTGGTCGACGCCGCCTGGAACACCGCCGAGGCCAAGAAGCAGAAGCTGGCGGCCAACCCTGCCACCGCACGCCTGACCGCCGTGCAGCAGCAGCGCTACCTCGTGGTGCCGTTCCCGGGCACCGAGGCGGGCGTGCGCAACGTGCCGGTGGCGCTCGACCTGGCCCGCCGGCTGGCCGACCTGTGAGCCGGTCGCCGACGCCGGTGGCGCTCGGCGTGGGTCTGGCGGCGCTGCTGGTCTCGCTGGTGGTCGCGATCACGGTGGGACCGGCCGGGATCGCCCCGGCAGACGTGTGGGCGACGGTGGCCCACCACCTGGGGATCACGGCGCCGGGCGGGGACCTGAGCCGGCTGCTGGACGGCATCGTCTGGGAGCTGCGGCTGCCACGCGTGCTCACCGCCGCCCTGGTCGGCGCCGGGCTCGCGGTGGCCGGGGCGGTGATGCAGACGGTGGTGCGCAACCCGCTCGCCGACCCGTACCTGCTGGGGCTGTCCGGCGGGGCCTCCCTCGGCGCCGTGGCGGTGCTCGTGCTCGGCGTCGCGGTGCTGCTACCGGTGGCGGCGTTCGCGGGAGCGCTGGCCGCGCTGGTCGCCACGCTCACCCTCGCCGGGTCCTCGGCCGCGACCAGCCCGGCGCGGACGGTGCTGGCGGGGCTCGCGATCGGCCAGCTCGCCGCGGCGGGCACGTCGTTCGTGATCTTCTGGTCGGCCACCGGGGACTCCTACCGCGACATCCTGGCCTGGTTGATGGGTTCGCTGGCCGGCGCCGACTGGTCGGACGTGGCGATCGCGGCGGTGGCCGTCGGGGTGCTGGGCACCGGGCTTCTCGCGGCCGGGCGACCACTGGACGCGCTCGCCCTCGGCGACACCGCGGCCGCGGCGCTGGGTGTCGCCGTGGCGCGGGTGCGCTGGACCCTGCTGGTCACGGTCGCGCTGCTCACCGGCGCGCTGGTGGCGGTCAGCGGGTCGATCGGCTTCGTCGGGCTGGCCGTGCCGCACGCGGTCCGCCTCCTCGTGGGCACCGCGCACCGTCGGCTCCTCGCGCTCACGGCGGTGGTCGGCGCGACGTTCCTGGTCTGGGCGGACACCGCTGCCCGGGCCCTGTTCGAGCCGCGCGAGCTGCCGGTGGGGATCGTCACCGCGCTCGTCGGGGCACCGGTGCTCGCGGCGCTGCTGTGGCGTCGCCGACGGCTGGAGGCCTGAGATGCACCTGGACGCCTTGAGCTGGTCCGTCGACGGCCGGGTGATCGTCGACGGGGTGGACGTGACACCGCCCACCGGCGCCCTCACCGGGCTGCTGGGCCCCAACGGCGCGGGCAAGTCGAGCCTGCTCCGGCTGGTGGCAGGCGTGCTGCACGGCGCCGGCGCGGTGCACCTGGACGGCACCGACCTGCTCGCCCTGCGCCGCCGCGAGCGCGCCCGGCTGCTCGCACTGGTCGAGCAGGACGGCGCCGCGCCCGAGGGCCTGACGGTCGCCGAGACGGTGCTGCTGGGGCGCACGCCCTACGGCTCGCCGCTGTTTGGCATGTCCGCCGCGGACCACGAGCGCGCCGCGCGGGCGCAGGTCACCGTCGGGGTCGACGCACTGCGGGACCGCACGCTCACCACGCTCTCCGGCGGGGAGCGCCAGCGCGTCCACCTGGCACGCGCCCTGGCCCAGGACCCACGCGTGCTCCTGCTCGACGAGCCCACCAACCACCTCGACGTACGGGCCCAGCTCGACACCCTCGCGGTGGTGCGCGACCTCACCACCGAGGGCGTCACGGTGGTCGCAGCCCTGCACGACCTCAACCTCGCCGCGGCCAGCTGCGACCACGTGGTGCTGCTGCACCACGGCCGGGTGGCGGCGGCCGGCCCCGTCGCGCACGTGCTGCGGCCCGACGTGCTCGAGCCGGTGTACGGCGTGCGCTGCACGGTGCTGGACCACCCGGGCACCGGACGGCCGGTGCTGGTGTTCGACCGAGGGTGACCCGCAGGGCGCGCACCTGGGGCCCAGATGTCAGGATGACGGCATGAACCTGACCGGCGACCCGGACGCCGACCGACTGCTCGACGCGGACCCGTTCGCGCTGCTGGTCGGCATGCTGCTGGACCAGCAGGTACCCATGGAGACGGCCTTCGCGGGGCCGGCGAAGATCGCCGTGCGGATGTCCGCCGGCGACCACCTCGACCCCGGCCGGATCGCGGCCGCCGACCCCGAGGAGTTCGCGGCACTGTGCGCCACTCCCCCGGCCGTGCACCGGTTCCCGTCCTCGATGGCCGAGCGTATCCAGGCGGTGGCCCGCGCCGTGGTCGACGACTACGAAGGCGACGCCTCGCGGCTGTGGACCGACGGCGACCCGGACGGCGCCGAGGTCCTGCGCCGGCTGCGGCGGCTGCCGGGGTACGGGGAGCAGAAGGCCAAGATCTTCCTCGCGCTGCTGGGCAAGCAGCGGGGCGTGCACCCCGCCGGGTGGCGCGAGGCCGCCGGGGCCTACGGCGAGGACGGCTCGTTCCGCTCGATCGCCGACGTCGTGGACGCCGAGTCCCTCGACAAGGTCCGCGCGACCAAGCGCGCCGCGAAGGCCGAGGCCCGGGCGGCCGGGCGGTGAAGGTCGTCCTGCTGGCCGGCGGGGTCGGCGGCGCCCGCTTCACCCGGGGGCTGCGCGACCTCGGCCGCGCCGAAGGGCTCGACCTCGAGCTGACGGTGGTCGTCAACACCGGCGACGACCTGTGGCTCGACGGACTGCGGGTCTGCCCGGACCTCGACACCGTGATGTACACGCTCGGCGGCGTGATCGGCGACCAGGGCTGGGGTCGCGCGGGCGAGTCGACGCGGGTCACCGCCGAGCTGCACGCGTACGGCCTGGGCTGGGACTGGTTCACGCTCGGCGACCTCGACCTGGGCACGCACCTCGCGCGCACCGAGCTGCTGCGCTCGGGCCTGCCGCTGTCCGCCGTCACCGCGCGGCTGTGCGAGCGGTGGCAGCCCGGCGCGACGCTCCTGCCGATGTCCGACGACGAGGTCGAGACCTGGGTCGAGGTCGAGGCCGACGGCGAGCCCACCACGATCCACTTCGAGGAGTGGTGGGTGCGACACCGCGCCGCCCTCCCGGCACGCCGGTTCCTGCAGCGAGGGGTGGGCGGCTCCCGCCCGGCGCCGGGCGTCCTCGAGGCGATCGGCGCCGCGGACCTCGTGGTGCTGCCGCCGTCCAACCCGGTGGTCTCGGTGGGGACGATCCTCGGCGTGCCAGGGATCCGGGACGCCGTGCGCGCCGCCCCAGCCCCGGTGGTCGGGGTGTCGCCGATCATCGGCGGCGCACCGGTGCGCGGGATGGCCGACGCGTGCCTGACCGCGATCGGCGTGGAGACGTCCGCCCGGGCGGTCGCCGAGCACTACGGCGCCCGGTCAGCGGGCGGGTTGCTGGACGGCTGGCTGGTCGACGAGGCCGACGCGGACGCGGTGGCGCCGGTGCGCGCGGCCGGGATCGAGGCCCGGGTCCTGCCGCTGCTGATGAGCGACGGACCGGCCACGGCGGCGATCGCGCGGGCCGCGCTGGACCTGGGCACCGAGGTCTCGCGGTCCCTGCCCCGCTGACCCCCCGCCCGGCCTCCGGCTCGCGCCCCTGTCGCCGCCGGAGGTCCTCGGAACAGAATCTGGGGTGCATGTCGAAATCCGAGACGCCCGTTCGTCGACCCGGTGTCAGCACCCGCCGGTGGGCCACCACCGCAGACCCAGGAGAACGCCATGGCCGAGCACTACGTCATCCTCATCGTCGAGCCCGAGTGGGACCCGAACACCGTCACTCAGGAGGACTGGGCCGCCGCGATGGCCGCTCACGAGGCCTTCGCCAAGGCCGTCGCCGCAGCCGGCGCGCGCATCCTCGACGGTGACGCGCTGATGCCGCCGCGCACCAGCACCCGCATCACGCCCGGGACCGGCGGCGGCGACCCGGTTCTGACGGACGGGCCGTTCCCCGAGGTCAAGGAGGTCGTCTCCGGCTACTACAAGCTCGAGGTGGCCGACCGTGACCAGGCTCTCGCGCTCGCCGCGCAGTGCCCGACGGGCGGGTACGTCGAGGTCACCCCGGTGATGCCGACGTCGTGACGCCGGAACCGGTGCCCCCGGACGGGGCGCCTGCCGACCCGCTCGCCGAGGCGGTGCGGTCCCAGTGGCCGCACCTGCTCGCGGCTCTCATCCGGTTCACCGGGAGCCCCGAGCTGGCCGAGGACTGCCTGCAGGAGGCCTGCGCCCGCGCGCTGGACGTGCGCGAGCGCAGGCTCCTGCTCAACCCGGCCGCGTGGCTGACCACGACGGCGAAGCGGATCGCGATCGACCAGGTCCGGCGGGACGCTGCGCTGCGGGCTCGCCTGCCCGTGCTCGCCGCGCTCGACGAGGCGACGGTCGAGCCGCCGCCCGACCCGCCGGGTGGTGACGACCGGCTCGAGCTGGTCCTGCTCGCGTGCCACCCGGACCTCACCCCGGCGACCCGCCTCGCGCTCGCGCTGCGGTTCGTGCTGCGGGTTCCGACGGAGGAGGTCGCCGACGTGCTGCTCGTCGAGCACGCGGCGATGAGCGCGCGGCTGACCCGGGCCAAGCGGCAGGTCGAACGGCTGCCATGGTCGACACTGTCCGAGGCCGAGGCGCGCGCCAGGGTGGACGACGCGCTGGCCGTGGTGCACGCCCTGTACACGCTCGGGCACACCGCGCCCGACGGACCGCTGGTTCGCCGCGCCGAGCTCACCGGGCTCGCCGTCGCGCTCGCCCGGGCGCTGCGCCGGTTCGTGCCCGAGCACCGGGAGGTGGCCGGCCTGCTCGCGCTCGTGCTGCTCAGCGAGGCCAGGGCGCCGGGTCGCGCGGGACCGGGGCCGGCCCCGGTGCCACTGACCGACGCGGACCGCTCGACGTGGGACTCGGCGCTGGTCACCGAAGGTCTGCGCCACGCGACGTTCGCGTTGCCGGGCGGTGGCCGGTTCGCCCTCCAGGCCGGGATCGAGGGGCTGCACGCCCAGGCGCCGTCCTGGGAGCTCACCGACTGGCCGGCGGTGCGGACGCTGTACGACGGTCTCGTCGCCCAGTGGCCCTCGCCGGCGGCGCTGCTGGCACGGGCCGTCGCGATCGCGTACCAGCTCGGCCCGCACGCGGGCCTGGCCGCGCTCGACGAGCTCGAGGCGGGCGGCGTCCTGCGCGGGGACGTCAGCGCCGTGCGCGCCCACCTGCTCCGGCTGGCCGGCGAGGACGACGCAGCCCGCGAGGCGTACCGGGCGGCGATCGTGGCGGAGCGCAACGAGGCGCTCCGGGCGTTCCTCACCGAGGCCTCGGACGGCCTGCCGGGGGCGTGACCTGGCAGAGCCGCACCCGGACACCGACGCGCCTCGCGCGGTCAGCCCGTGAGCTGCGCGAGCTGGATGAGGTTCCCGCACGTGTCGTCGAGCACTGCGGTCCGCACCGGCCCGACGTCCGTCGGCGGCTGGGTGAACACCACACCTGCCGCGGTCAGCCGCTCCACCTCGGCGTCGAGGTCATCGACACCGAAGGACGTGAACGGGATCCCGTCGGCCATCAGCGCGTCCCGGAACGGAGCGACGGCCGGGTGCCCGGCGGGCTCGAGGCTCACCTGGGTGCCCTCCGGGTCGGTCGGGTCGACGACGGTGAGCCAGGAGTGCTCCCCCATCGGGACGTCGTCCTTGAGCGCGAAGCCCAGCACGCCGGTGTAGAACACCAGCGCGGCACGCTGGTCGTCGACGAAGACGCTGAACACGGTGACGTGCGGCATGGGTACCTCCGGGTTGGGTCGCGACCTACTCGGCGCGGGGCGGCCACCGTTCGGCGATGGCGCGCAGCGGCGAGGTGTCGAGCGTGTGGTAGCGGTAACGCCCCACGCGGCGGGAGTGCACCAGCCCCGCCGACTCCAGGACGTCGAGGTGCTGGGCCACTGCCTGCCGTGTCGGGGTCAGGTCGTGGTTCACGGCCAGGCGGGAGCAGATCTCGAACAGGGTCTGGTCGTCGCGAGCGACCAGCTCGTCGAGGATCGCCCGCCGGGTCGGGTCGGCGAGGGCCCGGAACAGCGCCTCGTCCACATCCGGAACTATAGGTAAGTCCACGCTTACCTGTCAAGACTCCACCGGCGCACCACGGTCAGTCGAGCGGCGCCAGCGCCGCGAGCGCCGCCGCAGTGGCCGGGCCGACGCCGAGCCGCACGGCGGCCGCCAGGTCGTCGGCCGTGTCCACGTCGCGGCGCAGTCCGGGGCCGGCCTCGAGGATGCGATGACCGGCCCGCTCGTGCGCGTCCCGCGACCCCGGGCCGAAGGCCGGCCGCAGCAGCCCGGCCCGCCCGGCCGTGAGCAGCGTGGTGCCAGCGCCCTCAGCGTCGGGCACCATCGCGCGCTCGTGGTCGGCCGCCGCCGCGAGCGCGGCGTCGAGCTCCGCGGGACGCAGCGCGGGAAGGTCTCCCAGCAGGAGCGCAACCGGACCGTCGTCGACCACCTCGGCCCCAGCGGCCAACGCCGCGACCAGGCCCCGGCCGGGGTCGGGCACCACCCGCACGCCGGGCGGCACCACGTCGACCATCCGCGGCTCGGAGGTGACCAGGACGACGCTCGCCACGCAAGCCGCGCCGAGCACGGCCGTGAGCGTGTCCCGCGCGAACGCGAGCGCGAGCTCGGCCCGGGCGGGGCCGCTCGGTGCGTCGAGCCGGGACTTGGCCGACCCGAGGTCCTTCACCGGGACGACGACGGTCCATGCCGTCATGGCGTGGGCTCGCGCTCGCCCATCGCCGCGGCGACCCCGGCCTCGTACCCGGCGCGCCACGCCTCGCCGGTGCCGAGCCGGAAGAGGTCGTCCTCGCCGTGCCGCTGCAGGGTACGGGCGCCGGGGCCGTCGTCCTCGGTGACGTGCCGGGCCAGGCCGCGCACCACCGCGACCGGCCGTCCGGCCGCCTTGCCGCGCACCAGCTCGGTGGCAGCCGCGACCTCGTCGGCGACGGCGACGACGGTGGCGGAGAGCACCTGCCCGTGCGAGTCGGCCGTGCCGCGCAGGTCCTCGGCCACGCGCAGGCCCGCCGCGCCGATGGCCAGGTCCACCACGCCGTCGCGCCACGCCCGGCCGGCGGTATCGGTGACCACCACCGCGACCCGCACCCCCAGGCGCCGGGACAACGCCGCGCGCAACCGACGCGCCGAGTCATCTGGGTCGACCGGCAGCAGCAGGACGGTGCCGGGCGCGGTGTTGCTCGCGTCGACCCCGGCGGCGGCCATCACCAGGCCCTGCGGGTTCTCGACGATGCGCAGCACCCCACCGGGGTGCTCACGGGTCGCCACGACGCGCACGGTCTGGTCGGCGATCGCCTGCTCGCGGTCGGCGGCCGCGACCACCCGCCCCTCGGCCTTGGACACGACCTTGCTGGTGACCACCACGACATCGCCGTCGGCGAGAGAGCCGTCGAGCAGGTCCGCCACCATGGCACCCAGGTCGTCACCGGGTGCGACCTCGCCGAGCCCCGCCGGGGCCCACACCTCCAGGCGGGCGCCCGGCTCGACGCCCGCGCTCACCGGTGCAGCTTGGGCAGGACCTCGCGGCCGAAGACCTCGAAGAACTGCTCCTGGTTCCGGCCCACGTTGTGCAGGTAGACGCGGTCGAAGCCGAGGTCGACGTAGCGCTGGAGCGCGGCCCGGTGCACGTCCGGGTCGGAGGAGATCACCATCCGGCCCTCGAAGTCCTCGGGACGGACCAGCTTGGCCATCTGCTCGAAGTCGTGCGGCGAGCGGATGTCGCCCTTGGGGAACTTCATGCCGCCGTTGGGCCACTGGTCCATGGCGTTGGCCAGGGCCTGCTCGTCGGTCTCGGCCCAGGACAGGTGGACCTGGAGCAGGCGAGGCATGGTCGACGGGTCCTTGCCCGCCTCGCGCGCGCCGTCGTCGAACCGGGAGAACAGCCCGCCGATCTTCTCCAGCGGTGCGCCCACGGTGATGAGGCCGTCGGCGTGCCGCCCGGCCCGCTTCGCCGTCACCGGTCCGGCCGTCGCGACGTAGATCTCCGGCGGGGTCTCGGGCATGGTCCACAGCCGGGTGGACTCGAGCGCGTAGTACTCCCCCGAGTGCTTGACGTCCTTGCCGGCCAGCGACCCGGCGAACAGCTTGCTGATGACCTCGATGGCCTCGAACATCCGGTTGATCCGGACCGGCACCTCGGGCCAGTACGTGCCCAGGATGTGCTCGTTGAGCGCCTCGCCCGAGCCCAGGCCCAGCCAGTGCCGCCCCGGGTACATCGCAGCGAGCGTGGCCGACGCCTGGGCGACCATCGCCGGGTGCCACCGGAACGTCGGCGCGGTCACGCCGGGCCCGACGTCGCCCGCGGTGCGCTCGGCGATCGCGGTCATGACGTTCCAGACGAAGCTCGCCTGGCCCTGGGCCGGCACCCAGGGCTGGAAGTGGTCGGCCGCCATCACCCCGGAGAACCCGTGCCGCTCGGCGAGCACCACGTGCTCGAGGACCTCCGTCGGGCTGAACTGCTCCAGCGCCGCCGCGAGTCCCACCGTCAGACCTGCCACCATGACCTCCACTCGTCGCCGCGCTCGAGGCTAGCCCCACGCGCGGCGACGCGCGCGTGCCCGACGTCGACGGCCGCAGCCTGCGTCGCCGCGACGGCGGCCCGCCATGAGCCGCCGTCGCCGCCTACTCGTAGGAGATGGCCTCCAGCACGTCCAGCCGCGCCGCCCGGACACCCGGCCACAGCGCGGCGACCACGCCGACCACGACCGCCAGGCCCACGAACGCCCCCAGCTGGGCCCACGGCACGGCGAGGGTGGACAGGCCCTGGTCGGCGAACACCGTCGGCAACGTCGACGCCAGACCCGCCCCGATCGCGACCCCGATCAGGGTGCCGAACACGGCGGTGAGGATCGACTCGATGGCCACGACGGTGGCGAGCTGGAGCCGGCCCAGCCCCACCGCGCGCAGCAGCCCGACCTCGCGGGTGCGCTCCGCGATGGACAGCGCGAGCGTGTTCACGATGCCGAGTGCCGCGATCACGATCGACAGCCCGAGCAGCGCGTACAGGATCACCAGGATCTGGTTGACCTGGTCGGCCAGCTGGTCGGCGAACTGCTCGTTGTCCATCACGGAGACCACGACGTACGGCGCGGCCGCGGCGGTCAGCTCACCGCGCACCTGCTCCGTGTCCGCGCCCGGGCGGATCTCCACGAACGCGGTGTTGATCGTGGACTGCGCGGCCGGGACGACGGCGTCGAACAGCGACCGGGGCAGCATCGCGGTGGCCTGGACGGCGCGGGAGTCGATGACGGCGCCGATCCGGGCGGTCCGCGTCCCGTCGCCGGCCGTCACCTCGAGCGTGTCGCCCACGGCCCAGCCGTTCTTCTCCGCCGCGGCCTTGAGGACCACGACGTCGCCGCTCGCCAGGCTCGCGGTGTCGCCCGAGACCACCTGGACGTCCAGGGAGTGCTGGAAGATCCCCGGGTCCACGCCGACCACCACGGCGTCGGTCCCGTCGAGCGTTGCGGCGCCGACGTGGAGTGCGTCGACCCGGGCCACGCCCGGCAGGCCCTCGACCTGCTGGACCAGCTCCGCCGGCACGTCGCGCGTGGCGGACTGCAGCAGGAAGTCGGCGGTGGACTCGGTCTCCACGATCGCCCGGGTCGAGGCCTGGGTCGACGCTGCGAGCACCGACGCGGCACCGACCAACGCCATGCCGATCATCAGGGCCCCGGCGGTCGACGCGGTGCGCCTCGGGTTGCGGGTGACGTTGCCACGCGCCAGCCCGCCGAGCGGTCGCATCCAGGCCACCGCGGGGGCGGCGAGCACCCGCAGGCCGGCCGGGACCACGCTGGGCGCGAGCATCAGCGCACCGATCACGATCGCGCCGGCCCCGATGCCCAGCACGGGGCCCGGCTCGCGCAGGTCGCCGACGGTCGCGGTCACCACGGCCGCGATCCCCGCGGCGGTCAGCACCCCGCCGGCGACCGCGCGCAGCACGGAGCCGCGGTCGTGGGTGGGCAGCTCGTCGCGCATCGCCTCGACGGGCGCGGTCAGCGCCGCGCGCCGCGCCGGCACCAGAGCCGCGGCGACGCTCAGGGTGACCCCGACCACGACGGCCACCACCACCGTGAACACGTCGAGCGGGATCTGGCCGGACAGCTCCATGCCCATCGCCCCGAGCACGGCTCGCAGGATCGCCACCAGTCCGACGCCGGCACCCACGCCGAGGGCCGAGCCGAGGACCCCGATGACCACGGCCTGGACCACGATCGAGCCGAACACCTGCCCCGGAGACGCACCGATCGCGCGCAGCATCGCGAACTCCCGCTGGCGCTGGCGGACGATCATCTGGAACGTGTTGGCGATGAGGAAGCCGCCGACGAACAGCGAGATGCCGGCGAAGATCAGCAGGAACGTCCCGACGAAGCCGAGCGCCGCGTCGATCTGGTCCTTGGTCTCCTGGCGCACCTCGTCGCCGGTGAGCACCTGGACGTGCTCCAGGCCGGGCACCGTCGTCTCGATCCGGTCCACCAGCTCGGTCTCGGAGACGCCCGGGCCCGCGTAGACCGCGATGGTCGACGTCGTGCCGTTCGGCGCGAACGCCTGGCGCGCTGTGGCGGGGTCGAGGAACACGATGGTCGCGCCGGCGATCGGCGCGCCGAACTGGACCTCGCCGACCACGGTGACCGTGCGCACCTCACCGCCGAGCACCACCGACGTCGTGTCGCCGATCGACAGCCCGGAGGCCTCCAGGGTGCTGGACTCGAGCGCGATCTCGTCCGGCCCGACCGGGGCGCGTCCGGCGATCACCGTCACGCTCGGGTCGGCCGGGTCGAGCGCCATCGCGAAGCTCGGCGGGCCGTTGCCGGCGGCCGTCGCGGTGCCGTCGGCACCGACCAGCACGACCGGACCCGACACGTCGGGTATGGCGTGCGCCACGCCGTCGACCTCGGCGACCTGGTCCACCAGGGACATCGGGATCGGGTTCCGGGCCTGGGCGGTCGGGTCACCGCCGGCCTCGGGCGAGGAGATGGCGTCGGCGCCGCGCAGGTAGGCGTCGCCCACCGTGCCGGCCTCGACGATCGCGTCGAACGTGCTCGACATCATGGTGCGCAGCGCGAACGTGCCGGCGACGAAGGCCACGCCCAGCAGCACGGCCAGCACCGACATCGCGAACCTGCCCAGGTGCGCGCGGATGCCCCGCAGGGCGACGCGGGTCATCGTGCGTCGGAGGCGTCGGCGGTGTGCCGGCCGGCGTGCGACTCGGCGGCCGGACCGGCGAGGTGCTCGGCCGGGGCGCCCATCGGGTGCGGCACCGCGTCGGCCAGGCCCGGGATGGCGTGCTCGCCATGCGCCTCGTCGTGCTCGGGGCCGCCCAGGGCGCGCAGCGCGTCGAGCACCGACTCCCGGGTCGGCTGCTCGACCTCGCCCACCAGGCGACCGTCCGCGAGGAAGAGCACGCGGTGGGCGTAGGAGGCGGCCGTCGGGTCGTGCGTGACCATGACGACGGACTGGCCCAGCTCGTCGACGGACCGCCGCAGGAAGCCGAGCACCTCGGCGGCCGAGCGCGAGTCGAGGTTGCCGGTCGGCTCGTCGGCGAAGATCACGCCGGGCTGCGAGACCAGGGCGCGAGCGCAGGCGACGCGCTGCTGCTGGCCGCCGGACAGCTCGGAGGGTCGGTGGTCGAGCCGGTCGCGCAGACCCACCGAGTCCACCACGGTGTCGAACCACTCGCGGTCCACGGGGCGCCGCGCGATGTCCAGCGGCAGGGTGATGTTCTCCTCGGCGGTGAGGGTCGGGATGAGGTTGAACGCCTGGAACACGAACCCGATCCGGGTGCGGCGCAGCCGGGTCAGGCCGCGCTGGCCCATCGAGCCGATGTCCTCACCGTCGACGACGATCCGGCCGGCCGTGGCGGTGTCCAGGCCGGCCATGCAGTGCATCAACGTGGACTTGCCGGAGCCCGACGGCCCCATCACGGCGGTGAGCTCGCCACGGGCGAGGTCGACGTCCACGCCGTCGAGCGCCCGCACGGCGGCCTCGCCCCTGCCGTAGACCTTGACGAGCCCACGGGCCGAGGCGATCTGCGCCTCGTGGGTGGGGTCCTGAGCGAGAGCCCGCATGACGTCTCCTGGTGTGTGGGGGTCGTCCCATGATCGTGGTGGGCGGGGTGGGTCCGAGGGATCAGGGACAACCCTGGTGCCGCCCCTGAACCCGGAGCGGCGCTACCCCGACCCCCTCAGGGTCGCACACACCGGGGCGAACCTCGTGGGTGCTTTTTCGCGGCGGCCGACCATAATGATCGTCGTCGAAGGGGGTCGACATGGCACTCAGCCGCACCACCGCCCGGACGCTCGTCGTCGCCGCCGCGCTCACGCTCACCGCGTGCTCGGGAGGTGGTGGCACGCCCGCGGCGAGCGACGCGGGTGGGAGCGGGTCGTCGAGCGCCGCCACGACGTCCGAGTCGGCCTCGCCGTCCGACGCCGCGACGGCGAGCGACTCCGCTTCGACCGACGCGGGCTCGGCGAGCCTCCCCGACCCGTGCAGCCTGCTCACCGCGGCCGAGATCAGCGACGTCACCGGCGTGACCTTCGCCGAGGGCACCTACAACGAGCAGCTCAGCGCCGCGGACCGCCGGATCTGCGACTGGATCGCGTCCGGTTCGACCTTCGCGACGGCCCAGGTCCTGATCACCCCGCTCACCGACAGTGGCTGGCAGGAGGCCCAGACCGGCACCGGACAGGTCAGCCCGGTGCACGACGAGACGGTGCCCGGTGCGGACCGCGCGTTCGCCACCGAGGAGGGCAGCATCGTCGCGATGGACGTGCACGGGCTGTTCGTCCAGGTGGCCTATATCCCGTCCGACGCCGGGACCGTGCTGACGCAGACGCTGGCACTGGCGGCGAAGGCGGCGGCGCGGGTGCCGTGAGCGGCGACCCACCACACGAGCGAGGCCGGCGCCGCTAGCGTTCCACCGTGATCACTCGACTCGCGCCCCACTACGGCGACCCGAGCTGCGCGTCGGTCGTCACGGCCGGCGGGTTCGCGTTCCTGGCACATCACGCGGGCAACCTCTCCGAGGCGAGCTACGCGGCTCAGACCCGAGGCGCGCTCGAGGCCATGCGCGAGACGCTCGCCCGGGCCGGCGCGGACCTGGGGTCCCTGGTCCAGGTGACGATGCTGGTGAAGGAGATCACCGACGAGATGCGCGCGGCCTGGGACGTCTTCGACGAGTACTTCGGCGACCGGCCACCGGCACGCTCGACGGTGACGACGGGCTTCTTCGACGCGGCGTGCCTGGTGCAGCTCGACGGCGTCGCCTACCTCGGCGACGGGCAGGCCTGACCGCCGGAGCGTCCCAGGGCACCGGCGGCCGGCGGACCGCGGCAGGTCATCGAGCCCTGGCGGTCCTCCAGTACCAGTCGACGAAAGCCTCTCCCGGTGTGCCGATCCGGCGCCGCAGCGCCGAGCGTGGCAGTCGAATGGGCCTCAGGCTGACCCAACTCTGCTTGGGCATGTTCGGCAGGCCTTCCGGGACCTGCACGAAGTCGCTCCTGGCGGCAGGATCGCGCGAGGTGAACCGCGCCACCTCGCAGCTGCGCGCACTCGTCGACAGGATGAGCACGGGCCGATCCTTCGCGCCGGTGCCGTCCTCGAACGGCACCATGCCGAACCAGACCTCACCAGGACGTGCGCGTGGCGCCCGACGCCACAGCCAACTCAGGCCTGCAGCGACGGCGATGCCGATGAGGGCGAGAAGCCACAGAGGGTCCACCAGATCAGGGAGAGCGGCCACCGTGGCCATATCGACCCGACGCACACGCGCAGCATCACGCGCGAGCACGGTGTGTGGCGCTTCGGACGAAGCGACGGAAGACGGGCCGGGGCGCGGCCCGGCGCAGACGGGCCACCCGCTGCGGAGGGGCGCGACGAGCCATCCGGACGGGATGAGTCTTCGCCGAGGTACTCGACGAGCCAGCTGGCGCTGGCCGGATGAGGCGTGCCCGCGGGCGTCGCCTGTGCGATACAGCGCCGGTCGCTCAGAGCGCGACAACGGTGCGCGACCCGCTCACGATCTCTGGGAGAATCACCGGCCATGAGCGACGACCAGCTGATCCGGAGATCCCCGTCGAGCGCGTCGACGTCGCGCGTACCGGACAAGGTCAGCCTGGACGGGCTCGAGGACAAGTGGGACGGCGTCTGGCGCGAGCAGGCCACCTACGCCTTCGACCGCACCAAGACCCGCGAGCAGGTCTACTCGATCGACACGCCGCCGCCCACGGTCTCCGGATCGCTGCACGTGGGGCACGTGTTCAGCTACACCCACACCGACGTCATCGCCCGCTACCAGCGGATGCGCGGCCGCGAGGTGTTCTACCCGATGGGCTGGGACGACAACGGCCTGCCCACCGAGCGCCGCGTGCAGAACTACTACGGCGTGCGCTGCGACCCGTCGCTTCCCTACGAGGAGGGCTTCACACCGCCGCACGAGGGCACGGACGGCAAGGCGATCAAGCCGTCCGACCAGGTCGCGATCTCGCGGCGGAACTTCGTCGACCTGTGCCAGCGGCTCACCGTCGAGGACGAGCAGCAGTTCGAGGCGCTGTGGCGCCACCTCGGGCTCTCGGTCGACTGGTCACACCACTACCAGACCATCGACGACCGGTCCCGCGCCGTGGCGCAGCGCGCGTTCCTGCGCAACCTCGCCCGCGGCGAGGCGTACCAGGCCGAGGCGCCCGGGCTCTGGGACGTGACCTTCCAGACCGCCGTCGCGCAGGCCGAGCTCGAGGCCCGCGAGTACCCCGGGCACTTCCACCGGGTCGCGTTCCACAAGGCCGAGGACGACAGCCCGGTCTACATCGAGACCACCCGCCCGGAGCTGATCCCAGCAGTCGTGGCCCTGATCGCCCACCCGGACGACGAGCGGTACCAGGGGCTCTTCGGCTCCACCGTGCGCGACCCGCTGTTCGACATCGAGATCCCGGTGCTCGCGCACCCCGCCGCCGAGCGCGAGAAGGGCGCCGGCATCGCGATGTGCTGCACCTTCGGCGACCTCACCGACGTGCAGTGGTGGCGCGAGCTCCAGCTGCCGACGCGCCCGGTGGTCACCCGCGACGGCCGCCTGGCGACCGAGACCCCGAGCTGGATCACTTCCTCGGCCGGGCAGCGGCGGTGGGTCGACCTCGCCGGCAAGACCGCGTTCTCCGCCCGGGCCGCCGTGGTGGACCTGCTGCGCGAGACCGGCGACCTGGACGGCGACCCCACGCCCACCCAGCGCATGGCGAACTTCTACGAGAAGGGCGACAAGCCCCTCGAGATCGTCACATCGCGCCAGTGGTACATCCGCAACGGCGGGCGCAACGAGGGCGCCGGCGAGGGCCTGCGCGAGAAGCTGCTCGCCCGCGGCCAGGAGCTGGACTTCCACCCCGAGTTCATGCGCGTGCGCTACGAGAACTGGGTCGGCGGCCTCAACGGCGACTGGCTCATCTCGCGCCAGCGGTTCTTCGGCGTCGCGATCCCGCTGTGGTACCCGCTGACCGCCGAGGGCGAGCCCGACTACGACCGCGCGATCGTCCCCGAGGAGAGCGCGCTGCCGGTCGACCCCAGCAGCGACGTGCCCCCGGGGTACACCGCCGACCAGCGCGGCGTGCCGGGCGGGTTCGTGGGTGATCCCGACATCATGGACACCTGGGCGACCAGCTCGCTCACCCCGCAGATCGCCGGCGGCTGGGGCTGGGACGAGGACCTGTACTCCCGGGTGTTCCCGATGGACGTGCGCCCCCAGGGCCAGGACATCATCCGCACCTGGCTGTTCTCGACGGTCGTGCGCTCACACCTGGAGGAGGGTTCCCTCCCCTGGAAGCACGCGGCGATCAGCGGCTGGATCCTGGACCCCGACCGCAAGAAGATGTCGAAGTCCAAGGGCAACGTCGTCACGCCCATGGGGCTCCTGGAGCAGCACGGCTCGGACGCCGTGCGGTACTGGGCCGCGAGCGCACGCCTGGGCACCGACGCCGCCTTCGACGAGGGCCAGATGAAGATCGGTCGCCGACTCGCGATCAAGGTGCTCAACGCCAGCAAGTTCGCGCTCGGCTTCGGCGAGGTGAGCGCAGACGCCCGCGTCACCGAGCCGCTGGACCTGGCGATGCTTGCGGGACTGGCGCAGGTGGTCGACACCGCCACGGCTGCGCTGGAGGGCTACGACCACACCAAGGCACTGGAGACCACCGAGACGTTCTTCTGGACGTTCTGCGACGACTACCTCGAGCTGGTCAAGGACCGCGCCTACGGCACCGCGGGCATGGACCCGGCCGCCACCGCGTCGGCGCGGCTGGCGCTGGCGACCGCACTGGACACGCTGCTGCGGCTGCTCGCACCGGTGATCCCGTTCGCCACCGAGGAGGTCTGGTCCTGGTGGCGCGAGGGCTCGGTGCACCGCGCGCTGTGGCCCACCTCCGCGCCGCTGCGCGAGATCGCGGGCCACGCCGATCCGACCACGCTCGACGCCGCCGGGCGCGCGCTCGCCGCGCTGCGCAAGGTCAAGAGCGAGGCGAAGGCCTCCATGCGGACCCCGATCGTGGCCGGGACGCTCATCGTGCCCACCGGGCAGCAGAGCCACGTCGAGCTCGCCTGGGCCGACGTGCTCGCCGCCGGACGCGCCCAGGTCGAGCTCTCCGAGGGCGAGCTCGACGTCGCGACAGTGGAGGGAGCCGAGCTCGGCGTGGCCCCGCCTCGCTGACCGGGACGTTGGTCCGCCCCCGACACCCGGCGTATATCTACCGTCTTGGATGCATAACTTTCCACTCGATCTGGGAGGATCCCATGACCCGGCGCCGCCTCGCCGCAACTCTTGCGCTCTCTGCGCTCGCCCTGACCGCCTGTAGCTCGACCGCCACCGACGCCGGCAGCGAGGGGAGCGCGTCGGGCGACGTGAGCCTCATCACACCCGGCACCCTCACGGTGTGCACTAACCCGCCCTACGAGCCGTTCGAGTACCAGGAGGGCGGCAAGCTCGTCGGGTTCGACATCGCGGTCACCCAGGCGGTCGCCGACGACCTCGGGGTCACGCTGACGCCTGTCGAGACCGGCTTCGACGGCATCCAGTCCGGCGCGGCCCTCAACGCCGGGACCTGCGACGTGGTCGCGTCCGCGATCACCATCACCGACACCCGCAAGGGCAAGCTCGACTTCTCCGACCCGTACTTCGACGCCAACCAGGGTCTCCTCGTGCCCAGCGGCTCCGGGCTCGACAGCCTGGAGAGCCTGGCCGGCAAGAAGGTCGGCGTCCAGCAGGCCACCACGGGGGCGGACTTCGCCAAGGAGAACAACCTCGACACCCTCGAGTACGAGGACCTGGGGCTGCAGGTCCAGGGCCTGAAGAACGGTGACGTCGACGCGATCATCAACGACATCGCAGTGCTCGGTCCCTACGCGACCGACGGCTACGAGGTCGGTACGGAGTTCGTCACCGGCGAGCAGTACGGGCTCGGCGTCAAGAAGGGCAACACCGCGCTCCTCGACGCGATCAACGCCACGATCACGCGGATCAAGTCCGACGGAACCTACGACGACATCTACGCGAAGTACATCGCCCCGAGCCAGGGCTGAGCGATGACGAGCCCGAGCGTGGAGGTGATGCCTGCGGGGCGCGCCCGGATGAGCCCGCGCAAGCGGGCGCAGTACTCCCGGGTCGTCCAGTACGTCGTGCTGGCAGTGGTGATCCTCGGGATTGCCGTGAGCACCGACTGGTCGAACATGCGCGAGCAGGTGTTCAACCTCGACGCCGTCCGCCAGATGGCGTCCGACATCCCGCCGGCGTTCTTCAACACGGTGAAGTACACCTTCTCGGCCTTCGCCGTGGCCTTCACGCTCGGGCTCGTGCTCGCTCTCATGAAGCTGTCCTCGGTACGGCTGTACCGGGTACTGGCGACCGGCTACGTGGAGTTCTTCCGCGGCGTGCCGGCGCTGCTCGTGGTCCTCGCCTTCGCCTACATCGTGCCCGTCGCGTTCCAGGTGAAGTTCAGCTCAGTCACCGTGACGATCGCACTCGCGCTCGGCATGGTCTCCGCCGCGTACCTCGCCGAGACCCTTCGGGCGGGGCTCCAAGCCGTGCCGAAGGGCCAGGTGGAGGCGTCGCGGTCGCTCGGCATGACCTCCGGGCAGACCATGCGCGGAGTCGTCATCCCCCAGGCCTTCCGGCTCGTCCTGCCGCCGGTCACCAACGAGATCGTGCTGCTGACCAAGGACACCTCCCTGGTCTACGTGATGGGGCTCTCGCTGCCCGACTACGAGCTCACCCGGCTGGCCAGGTACACGCTGAACAACGTCGCAGTCGGCGGCCTGACCGCGTTCGTCGTGGTCGGCATCGCGTATCTGATGATCACGATCCCGCTCAGCACGCTGACCCGGTGGCTCGAACGCAAGACCGGCGTGAAGGGACACGTCTGATGGCCGGCGTCGTCGAGATCTCCGGGCTGCGCAAGTCCTTCGGCGAGCGCGAGGTGCTCAAGGGCATCGACCTTGCCGTCGTCCCCGGCGAGGTGGTGTGTGTCATCGGGCCCTCGGGCTCCGGCAAGTCGACACTGCTGCGCTGCGTGAACCTGCTCGAGCAACCGACGCAGGGCACCGTCAGCGTGCTCGGCGTGGAGGTCACCGACCCGGACGTCGACATCGATCGGGTGCGCACCCACGTGGGCATGGTGTTCCAGCAGTTCAACCTGTTCCCGCACCGCACCGTGCTGGAGAACTGCACCATGGCCCAGCGCAAGGTGCTGCGCCGCTCGCAGGCCGAGGCCGAGGAGGTCGGCCGCCGCAACCTGGAGCAGGTCGGGCTCGGCGATCGCGCCGACTCCCACCCCACCCAGCTCTCCGGCGGCCAGCAGCAGCGCGTCGCGATCGCGAGGGCGCTGAGCATGGACCCGGCGCTCATGCTCTTCGACGAGCCGACCTCCGCGCTGGACCCGGAGCTGGTCGGCGACGTGCTCTCGGTCATGCGGGACCTGGCGGAGAGTGGCATGACCATGCTCGTGGTCACCCACGAGATGGCCTTCGCCCGTGAGGTCGCCGACCGCGTGATCTTCATGGACGACGGGCAGATCGTCGAGCAGGGGCCGCCGAGCCAGATCATCGGCGAGCCCCGGGAGGAGCGGACCCGCACGTTCCTGGCCCGGGTGCTCGACCCGACCCACCACCACGACGCCTGAGGGCCGGTCCCACACCGGTCCACGTCTCTCCCGGCACGACATCGGGCCCGGCGGCGAGCGGAGGTGGTTCGCTCGCCTGCCGGGCCCGACCTGGCGGCACCGTCGCAGGCGCCGACCCCCGCCGCGGGATTCCGTGCCCGCGGCGGTGGCTTCCTCAGCTGTTAACCGCCTCGAGGAGGTCGTACAGCTCGTCGACGCTCGTGGCGTCGCGCATCTTGGCCGCATCGTCCTCGTCGGAGAACAGCACGGCGATCTTGGAGAGCATCTCCAGGTGCTGGTCCTCGACACCCGCGATGCCGACCACGATGTGCACGTCCCCTCGGCCGCCCCAGTCGATCGGCTCGGCGTACCTCACCAGGGACAGCGCCGACCGGTGGATCGTGGACTTCGACTCGTTGGTGCCGTGCGGGATCGCGAGGAAGTTGCCCATGTAGGTGGACATCGTGCGCTCGCGCTCCTCCATCGAGTCGACGTACGCGGGATCGACCGCGCCCGCCTTGACCAGCAGCTCCCCGGCTTCCCGGATCGCCTCACCGAACGTCCGGGCGGTCCCGTCGGCGACGATGAGGTCCTTGCTCAGCACGCCGCTCATGTGTCCGCACCCTCACGCTGCCGGCGTGCGACGACCTCGGCGACGACCTCGTCGTAGACAGGGCTGTTCATGAAGTTGTCCACGGTCCGGTGCTCCGCGCTCGGCGCACTGTGGCGGGCCCGGTCCGTGAGCTCGCGCTGGGTGATCACGATCTCGGCCTCGTCGGTCAGGTTGGCGACGGCCTTGTTGACCACCACGACGTCCTCGACCCCCGCCTTCTTGAGCTTGGCCCGCAGCACGCTGGCACCCATCGCGCTGGACCCCATGCCAGCGTCGCACGCGAAGATGATGGTGTGCACCGGAGCACCGAGGGCGTCCGACCTCGAGGTGGCCTCGCCGGCCGTCGTCCGGCCTGCCGCCAGCGACGACAGCGCCGCGGACGACTTGCCCTTGTTCGCCTCGGTCTGCGCGATCGCGGCGGCCATGCCGTCGCCCTCGGCGGCGAGGTCACGCTTGCGCGAGATCCGCAGGAGTGCCGCGCTGACGAAGAACGTCACAGCGGCCGAGAGCACCACCGAGAGGATCACCCCGACGTAGCTGCCTCGAGGCGTCTGCGCGAGAACGGCGATGATGCTGCCGGGCGCAGCGGGTGCGCGCAGGCCGCTGCCGAAGATCGAGTTGGTGGCGACCCCGGTCGCACCGCCCAGGATCAGGCCGGTGATGAGGATCGGCTTCATGAGCACGAAGGGGAAGTAGACCTCGTGGATGCCGCCGAGGAACTGGATGATGATCGCGCCGGGCGCGGAGGCTCGGGCCGTCCCGATCCCGAAGAGCGCGAACGCCAGCAGCAGGCCGAAGCCGGGGCCGGGGTTGGCCTCGACGAGGAACAGCAGCGACTGGCCGGTGTCGAGGGTCTGCTGGATACCGAGCGGGACGAGCGTGCCGTTGCCGATCGCGTTGTTCAGGAAGAGCACCTTCGCGGGCTCGACGATGATGCTCATCAGCGGGAGCAGGTGCGCGTCGGCGAGGGACTGGACAGCCGAACCGAGCCACGCGCTGACGTTCGTCACGAAGGGTGCGACGCCGAAGAAGGCGAGGATCGCGAGCCCCATGCCGAGGATCCCGGCCGAGTACATGTTGACGAGCATCTCGAAGCCGGGCTTGATCTTGCCATCCCAGATGCTGTCGATCTTTTTCATGAGCCATGCGGCCAGCGGGCCGACGATCATGGCGCCGAGGAACATGGGGATCGTGCTGCCCACGATGACGCCCATGGTCGCAATCGAGGCCACCACGCCACCGCGCTCGCCGTAGACGATTCGGCCGCCCTGGTTGGCGATGAGCAGCGGCAGCAGGTAGACGATCATCGGACCGACCAGCCCGAGGTACTGGTGGAACGTCGTGCCATCGGCTGCGGTGGCCAGCGCCGTAGCCGCGCCCTGCCAGCTCCCAGCGAGGTCGGCGTTGCCGAAGCCGCCCAGGACGCCGTTGGGCAGCCAGCCCGCGGCGATGAACAGGGAGGTGATCAGGCCCCACGCGATGAACGCCGGGAGGTTCGGCATGATCATCCCGGTCAGGAATGCCCCGAACCGTTGGACGTGGACCTGGGTCTGCTTGGCCCGGGACATACCCGGGGGCGTTGCCTCGACAGTGCTCACGGATCTTCCTCTCGAATGTCGACCTTGACTACTCGATGTGCGCGATGGGGATCCCCTTCGCGGCCCCTGGCGCTCCGGTCGGCGCCGAGGGGTCACACTCACGTGGTGGCTCAGGGCTCGATGGTCACCTTGATGCCTGAACCGGCCTTGACGATCTCGATGCCCTCGAGCACGCCGTCGAGGGGCAGGCGGTGGGTGATCAGGTCGTCGACCGGCACGCTGCCGTCGGCGATCATCGCCAGGGCGCGTCGGTTGTGCTCGGGGCTCGACCCGTTGGCGCCCATGATCATCAGCTCGCGGTAGTGCACCACGTTCGAGTCGAGGGTGATCGTCGGGTTGTCCTTGGGCAGGCCGCCGAAGAAGCTGATCCGGCCGCCGGGCGCCGCCATCTTCAGCGCGTCCTCCTGCGCGGCGCCGGACGGCGCTGCCGTGATGATCACGTCCGCGCCGCGCCCCTGGGTGGCCTCGAGCACGGCGGCGACCGCGTCGGTCTCGCTGCCGCAGATCGCGGCGTCCGGCGTCACGGCCGCCGCGGCCAGGTCCAACCGCTCCCGGCTCAGCTCGACCAGGAACACCCGCTTCGCTCCCCTGGCCCTGGCCAGGCGGACGTGCAGGCAGCCGATCGGACCGGCACCGACGACGACGACGTCGTCGCCCTCGTGGACGTTCACCAGCTCCTGGGCGTTGATCGCACAGGCGAAGGGCTCGGCCACCGACGCCTCGGCGAAGCTCACACCGTCCGGGACCCGGTTCAGGCCGTCCACCGCGAGCACCTCGACCGGCACGATCATGTACTCGGCGAAGCCGCCGTCGAAGTCGTACCCCATCGACACCTGGTTGGGACAGGTCGTCATGTGGTCCGCGAGGCAGTCGGGACAGGTCCCGCACGGGATGGCCGCGATCACCTGGACCCGGTCGCCAGGCGCCCATCCGGCGACCTGGGCGCCGACCTCGACGACCTCCCCGGAGATCTCGTGGCCCATGACCCGCGGCGGCACGATCCGGAAGTGGCCGAACCTCGAGATCTTGACGTCGGTCCCGCACATCGAGCAGGCGCGGACGCGGATCTTCACCTCGTCAGGGCCGGCTGCCGGCTCCGGCGTGTCTTCGAGTCGGATGTCTCCGGGAGCGTGGAAGCGAGCGACCTTCATGACTCTCCTTCAGTGGTGGGTCGGGTCTTCGATCTCGAACCGCCGGTACCTGCCGGGCGACTGGGACGAGCGTACGACCCCTCTGCACGTTTGTCCAGAACGAATGTTCACCAGTTTTCGACGCAAGTGGACGCCGTCACCGCCGACACGAGAGGATCGTTGCGTGGCCAGGACCCCGCCGTCGGACGACACCGAGCTCTTGGTCACCGTGGCGCGGATGTACTACGAGCACAGCGCCTCGCAGCAGCAGATCGCCGCTCAGCTCGGCGTGAGCCGGCCCACCGTCAGTCGCCTGCTCGAGCGTGCGCGCGACGCGGGGATCGTCCGGATCGAGATCATCCCGCCGGAGGTCGACCCCGGACTGGCGGGGCGGCTGCGCGAACGCCTCCAGCTCAACGCCGTGCACGTCGCCCCCGGTCGCGCGGACGAGTCCGACCCGGGCCCGGTGCTCGCCAGCTCCGTGGAGCGCGCGCTGGACGAGGCGCGACCGACCACCGGCGACGTGATGCTGGTCTCCTGGGGCCGGGCCGTGCACAGCGTGAGCCGCCGCCTGCACCGCGCCTACCCGGGCGTGCTGATCGCCCCGGCGATGGGGGGCAACGCCGGCGACCAGCCGTGGTTCCAGCCCAACGACACCGTGCGGATCCTCGCGCAGGCGGTCGAGGGCCAGGCCCGCTACTTCCACGCACCGGCCCTGCTGTCCCCCGCCCTGTATGACACGCTGCTCGCCGAGGGACAGCTCGACGCGATCCTGGCGATGTGGGAACGCGCGAAGGTCTCCCTGGTCGGCGTCGGCGCGTGGCCCAAGCCGGACCCGTCCTACGCCGCGGCGGGGTTCCCCGTCGACGATCCCGCGCTGGACCATGCCGCCGGGGACTTCGCGGGCTGGTCCTTCACGATCGACGGCACGCTCGTGCCCTATCGCGACGGCCGACGGCTGCTGGGCGTGACCCCAGACCAGCTCGCGGCCATCCCCCACTCGATCTGCCTGGCCGGAGCGGTCTCCAAGGCCAAGCCGGCGATCGGCGCGGCCCGCGCGCGGCTCTACAACGTGCTCGTCACCGATGCGCCCACCGCCAGGGCCATCGAGGAGCACCTCGACGCCGAGGACGCCCAGCGCTGACCCGCGCCGCCATCCCCCTCAGGGAACCTGCACAGTCGGCGACCCCGCCCACCCCCAGGCGCTAAGGTCGAACAGGCCCAACGAGGGGCCCACGTCCCCCTGGAGCACCCGTGCGAACTGCGACGTCGCCCAGCCTGATCGACCCCAGCGTGCCCTCGATCCCCGGACTGCTCGCTGCTCGCCTCGAGCGCGACCCGCAGGGCACGTTCTGCGAGCGCAAGGCGGAGCTGGGTGGGGCATGGAGCCCGATGACCGTGCAGGCGTTCGTCGACCAGGTGACGGCCGTGGCCCGCGGCCTGGTCGCACGCGGGATCGAGCCCGGCGACCGGGTCAGCATCATGGCCCGTACCCGCTTCGAGTGGACCCTGCTCGACTTCGCCATCTGGGCTGCGGGCGCGGTGCCGGTGCCGGTCTACGAGACGTCGTCCACTGACCAGATCGCGTGGATCCTCGGCGACGCCGACGTGCGGCTCGCCGTGGTGGAGACCACTGCGCACGCCGAGGCCACGCACGCAGCGGCGGACGTGCCGGTGCTCGCGATCGAGGACGGCGCGGTCCAGACCCTGGTCGCCGAGGGCCTGCACGTGCCCGAGCTCGAGGTCGAGCGGCGCAGCGCGCTGGCGGGCGCCGCCGACCTGGCGACGTTGATCTACACCTCAGGCACCACCGGCCGCCCCAAGGGCACCGAGCTCACCCACAGGAACTTCACCTCGCTGGCCCTGGAGGGCACGGCGGGGCTGCCGGAGGTGGTCGCGCACGAGGGAGCGCGGACGCTGCTGTTCATGCCGCTCGCGCACGTGTTCGCGCGGTACATCGAGGTGATGTGCGTCGCGTCCGGGGCGGTGCTCGGGCACACGCCCGACACCAAGAACCTGCTGGCGGACCTGGGCACCTTCCACCCGACGTTCCTGCTCGCGGTGCCGCGGGTGTTCGAGAAGGTCTACAACTCCGCAGAGCAGAAGGCCGCCGCCAGCAGGCTCAAGCTCGGCATCTTCCGGTGGTCGGCGAAGGTCGCGATCACCTACTCGCGGGCGATGGAGTCCGGTCCGACGCTCGGGCAGCGCCTGCGGCTGAAGGTCGCCGACGCACTCGTGCTGCACAAGCTGCGCACCGCGCTCGGCGGCCAGGCACGCTGGGCGATCTCCGGCGGCGCCCCGCTGGGCGAACGCCTGGGCCACTTCTACCGCGGCGTCGGGCTCCGCGTGCTCGAGGGCTACGGCCTCACCGAGACCACCGCCCCGACGGCGGTCAACATGCCCGCCAAGTCCAAGATCGGCACGGTCGGCCCGCCGTTCCCCGGGGCCAGCATCCGGATCGCCGACGACGGCGAGATCGAGGTCTCCGGCGCGCACGTGTTCCGCGGGTACCACAACAACCCCGAGGCCACGCAGGCGGCGCTCGTCGACGGGTGGTTCCACACCGGCGACCTGGGGTCGCTGGACGAGGACGGGTATCTCACCATCACCGGCCGCAAGAAGGAGATCATCGTCACCGCCGGCGGCAAGAACGTCGCGCCCGCCGTGCTCGAGGACCGGCTGCGTGGGCATCCGCTGGTGAGCCAGGTCGTGGTGGTGGGCGACGGCAGGCCGTTCATCGCGGCGCTGGTGACGCTGGACGCGGAGATGCTGCCCGGCTGGCTGGCCGGTCACGGGCTGCCGGACATGACGGTGGCCGAGGCCGCGCGTAGCAACGCCGTCCTCGCCGCGCTGGACCGCGCCGTCACGCGCGCGAACGAGGTGGTCTCGCGCGCGGAGTCCATCCGCAAGATCAAGGTGCTCGACCTGGACTTCACCGAGGTCAACGGCTACCTCACGCCGTCGACCAAGGTGAAGCGCTCCAAGGTGCTCGCCGACTTCGCGGCCCAGGTGGAGGAGATCTACCAGGCCTGATCGGCTCCCTAGGTCCGCCGCCTGCGGCGGACCCCGGTGTACGCGGGGGCCGCCTCGTGGGGGGTCGCCGGGTCGGTCCAGCGCAGCACCGCGCCCAGTCCGTCGGGGAGCGCGACCTTGTCCTCCGGGACGAAGGTGACGCCGGCATCCTGCGCGACGGCCGCGCGCAGGACCGCGATGTCTGCGCGAAGCTTGCGGGGCGCCTGCCCCTGGGCCTCGACCTCGCTGCGCCGCAGGCTGAGGGCGAGCGGGTCGTCACTGGTCCACAGCTCCCGATCGGCCAGCGGTGCGGGCAGGCCGGCCGCGTCCTCGGAGATGATGAGCTCGTCCACCTGGCCGCGGCGGAGGACCTCCACCACGTCCTCGAGCGAGGACACCCCGCCGCCTCGGCCGAGCGCCTCGCGCAGCCGGTCGATCACCGCGTCACGGCGGCGGGCGCGGTACCCCTCCATCACCTCGTGCAGCCGGGCGGCGAAGACGTCCTCCTTCACGCCATCGGCGCGCGAGCCACCGGCGACCTCGATGAGGACCTCGCTCACCGCCTTGCCGACCTCGTCGCGAAGCATCGCGACCGCCCGCACGTCGCCGGTGACGAGGACCACCTCGGGGTGGGCCGCGGCCACGAGCCGGTCCAGCTCCGCGGCCACCGCACCGGCGTTGCGCTCCCAGGAGTCCTCGACCCTGGTCTGCATGCGGCGGTGCGACCACCCGCCCGCGCGCACCTTGTGCAGCACGTCATGACCGCCCGTGACCTCCTCGTCGGGGAGGTCCACGCCGGACCAGGTCAGGTCCGCCCCCGTACGGTCGACCTCGACCAGCAGATAGCGCACCGCCTCGTCGACCGCCTGGGCGGCCGGCATCAGCAGCGGGTCCTGCGCGTGGAACGCCTCCTGACGCGCCGGCGCGTCGGCGAGGACCCGGTCGAACAGGATCTTGGTGCCCGACGCGACAACCAGCCTGCCGTGCGGCCCCGGCACGTGGGTGGGGCGCAGCACCACGTCGGCGATGGCCTCGACGGTGGCTTCGGGCGCACCCTGATGCTCCAGCGCGCGTTTGAGTGAGTGCCAGCGGTTGCGGATCTCGCGGTCCCCGGCCTCGTCGGCCTTGGTGACGTCCAGACAGACCGTGGTGAGCGCTCCGTCGTGGTCCAGCAGGGGCTTGAGCGAGTCGAGCTTCATCGCACGCCTTCCGTCGGGGTCTCTACGCTCTCCGACCTGGCCGCGACCCGCCAGTCAGGCGGACTTCTCCCTCGGAGTCCGCTTGGCCTCCCGCGGCACGATCGTCGGGTTGACGTTGTCCAGCACCACGTCGCGGGTGATCACCACGCGCGCGACGTCGTCACGGCTCGGAACCTCGAACATCACCGGCTGGAGCACTTCCTCCAGGATCGCGCGCAGGCCGCGCGCACCGGTGCCCCGGAGCAGCGCCTGGTCCGCGATCGCCTCGATCGCGTCGTCGGCCAGCTCGAGCTCGACTCCGTCGATCTCGAACATCCGCTGGTACTGCTTGACCAGCGCGTTGCGCGGCTCGGTGAGGATCCGCACGAGCGCGGCCTGGTCCAGGGAAGAGACGGTGGTGATGACCGGCAACCGGCCGATGAACTCCGGGATGAGCCCGAACTTGAGGAGGTCCTCGGGCATGACCTCGCCGAAGACGTCGTCGTCGTCCGCGCTGTGCAGCGGCGCGCCGAAGCCGATCCCCCTGCGCCCCGCGCGTGAGGCGATGATCTCGTCCAGGCCGGCGAACGCACCCGCCACGATGAACAGCACGTTCGTCGTGTCGATCTGGATGAACTCCTGGTGCGGGTGCTTGCGCCCGCCCTGCGGCGGCACGGAGGCCGTGGTGCCCTCGAGGATCTTCAGCAGCGCCTGCTGGACGCCCTCACCGGACACGTCGCGCGTGATCGACGGGTTCTCGCTCTTGCGCGCGATCTTGTCGACCTCGTCGATGTAGATGATCCCGGTCTCGGCCTTCTTGACGTCGTAGTCCGCCGCCTGGATCAGCTTGAGCAGGATGTTCTCGACGTCCTCGCCGACGTAGCCGGCCTCGGTGAGGGCGGTCGCGTCGGCGATCGCGAACGGCACGTTCAGCATCCGCGCCAGGGTCTGGGCCAGGTACGTCTTGCCGCAGCCCGTGGGGCCGATGAGCAGGATGTTGCTCTTGGCGAGCTCGACGTCGGTGTCCTTGCTGTCCGCCTGGATGCGCTTGTAGTGGTTGTAGACCGCCACCGCGAGCGACCGCTTGGCGGTCTCCTGGCCGATGATGTACTGCTCGAGGAAGTCGTAGATCTCCCGAGGCTTGGGCAGCTCGACGAGGCCGATCTCGGTGGCCTCGGCGAGTTCCTCCTCGATGATCTCGTTGCACAGGTCGATGCACTCGTCGCAGATGTAGACCCCGGGCCCGGCGATGAGCTTCTTGACCTGCTTCTGGCTCTTGCCACAGAAAGAGCACTTGAGCAGGTCGGCGCCGTCACCGATGCGTGCCACGGAGCCCTCCTTCCGATCGTGAGCGCGGACGTCCCCCACAGCCCATTGCACACCACGCGGGCGCGCCTGTCAGCCGGACGCCGGGCGTGTCTGCTCCGATCGTGCGACCGGCGCTCACCCGACGGCGGACTTGCGGCTCTCGAGAACCTGGTCGACCAGGCCGTACTCCATCGCCTGCTCGGCCGACAAGATCTTGTCCCGCTCGATGTCGTTGCGGACCTGTTCCTCCGACTTCCCGGTGTGCTTCGCGATCACGGCCTCGAGCCACTCGCGCATCCGGATCAGCTCGTTGGCGTGGATCTCGATGTCCGACGCCTGCGCGTAGCCGCCGCCCTCGAGGGCGGGCTGGTGGATGAGGACCCGGGCGTTGGGGAGCGCCAGGCGCTTGCCCTTGGTGCCCGCCGCGAGCAGCACCGCCGCCGCCGACGCTGCCTGGCCCAGGCACACGGTCGCGATCTGCGGCTTGATGTACTGCATCGTGTCGTAGATCGCGGTCATCGCCGTGAACGAGCCACCCGGGGAGTTGATGTACAGCGTGATCTCGCGGTCCGGGTCCTGGGACTCGAGCACGAGCAGCTGGGCCATGATGTCGTCGGCCGAGGCGTCGTCCACCTGGACACCCAGGAAGATGATCCGGTCCTCGAAGAGCTTGGTGTAGGGGTCCTGGCGCTTGAACCCGTAGGCCGTCCGCTCCTCGAACTGAGGCAGGACGTACCGCGAGGACGGCGAGGTTGCGCGACCGCCGGCCAACGAGGCCGCGCGGACGAGGTAGTCGTGCTCGATGCTCACATTCACTCCTCAGCGGGTGGTGCCGCCGCCGCCGGACACGGAGCCGGCGTGGGTGACGACGTGGTCGATGAAGCCGTAGGCCAGAGCCTCGTCCGCGGTGAACCACCGGTCGCGGTCCGCGTCGGCGTTGATCTGCTCGACGGTCTTGCCGGTCTGCTCGGCGGTGAGCTCGGCCAGCACGCGCTTCATGTGCAGGATCAGCTCGGCGTTGATGCGTACGTCGGTGGCGGTGCCGCCGATGCCGCCGGACGGCTGGTGCATCATGACCCGCGCATGGGGCGTCGCGTAGCGCTTGCCCTTGGCGCCCGACGACAGCAGGAACTGGCCCATCGAGGCGGCCATGCCCATCGCGATGGTCGCGACGTCCGGCTGGATGTACTGCATGGTGTCGTAGATCGCCATGCCGGCGGTGATCGAGCCGCCGGGCGAGTTGACGTACAGCCAGATGTCCTTGTCGGGGTCCTCCGCCGCCAGCAGCATCATCTGTGCACAGATGGCGTTGGCGTTCTCGTCGCGGACCTCGGAGCCGAGCCAGATGATCCGCTCGCGCAGCAGCCGGTTGAAGATGTGGTCGTTGTACCCCATCTGGGGACCCTCGGCCCTGGCGGCGCGTGGGTCGTGGGAGATCTCGTTCACGGCGCTCCTCGTCTCGGTGTTCTTGGACCCTAACGCGGGCCCGGGGGCCGTCACGTCCGGCGAGGCCGGGTTTTCGCTGACGGCGCACCCTGGCCAGCCGTGCGGCGCAGCGACGGACGCCGCGGCCCCGCCCCCGAGCACGGGGACGGGGCCGTCACGGCGGTTCGTCAGCTCTCGGCGGGCTCCTCGACGGGCACGTCGGCCGGCTCCTCGCCGGTGGGCTCCTCGTCGGTGCCGATGTAGGCCGTGAGGTCCACGGCGTTGCCCGACGCGTCGATCACCGACGCCCGGCGCAGCGCGACGGCGACCGACTTGGAGCGGCCCACCTCACCGATCATCGCGGGGATCTGGCCCTGCTGGTCCAGCGTCTGGATGAACTCGTTGGGGTCCATGCCGTACTGCTGGGCGGCGTTGACGAGGTAGTCCACGAGCTCCTGCTGGGAGACCTTGATCTCGAGCCGCTCGGCCAGCACGTCGAGCAGGATCTGCTGGGCGAGGGTCTCCTTGGTGTCCTTCTCGACCTCGGCACGGTGCTCGTCGTCCTCGAGACGACCCTCGGACTCCAGGTGGCGGTGCACCTCGGCCTCGATCACACCGGCGGGCACCGGGATCTCCACCTGCTCAAGCAGCGTGGACAGCAGCACGTCCCGGGCCTGGACCGCCTGGTTGGAGGCCTTGGTGCCGGCGACCTGGACCCGCAGGTCGGCGCGCAGCTCCTCGAGGGTGTCGAACTCCGAGGCGAGCTGGGCGAAGTCGTCGTCGGGCGTCGGCAGGTCGCGGACCCGCACCGAGGTGGGGGTCACCGTCACGACGGCGGTCTGACCCGCGTGCTCGCCGCCGGCGAGCGCGGTCTCGAACGTGGTGGTCTCCCCCGCCGACAGACCGGTCAGCGCCTCGTCGAGACCCTCGAGCATGTTCCCCGAGCCGATCAGGTAGGAGACGCCGCTCACCGCGTCGACCTCCTCCTCCCCGACCTTCGCGGACAGGTCCAGCACGACGTAGTCGCCATCCGCGGCCGGCCGGTCGACCCCGACCAGCGTGCCGAACCTCTCGCGCAGCGAGTCCAGGCGGGCCTCGACGTCCTCGTCGGTGACCTCGACGTCGTCCACCGTCACGGTGACCGACTCGAGCTCGGGCACCGTGATCTCCGGGCGGACCTCGACCTGCGCGGTGAAGATGAGCCCGGCCTCGGGGTCGGTGAGCGCGGGGAGCTCGGTGACCTCGATCTCCGGCTGGCCGAGCGGGCGCAGCTCGGCCTCGGTGACCGCCTGGCGGTAGAAGGTGGCCATCGACTCGTTGACGGCCTGCTCCACGACCGCGGCCCGGCCGATCCGCTGGTCGATGATCCGGGGCGGGATCTTGCCCTTGCGGAAGCCCGGGACCTGCACCTGCTGCGCGATGGCCTGGTAGGCGTGGTCGATGCTCGGCTTGAGCTCTGGGCCGGTCACCTCGACGGTGAGCTTGACCGTGGTGGCGTCCAGCGTCTCGACGTCGCTCTTCACAGCAGTGGTCTCCAGACAGTGGGGAGTCGCGGGCGCGCTCGGATCCGCGCGCACGGCCCGACGATCCTACGGCACCGCGTACCGCCGCCGTGCGCGGGGGCGACCCGGGGACGGGATGGCGGCGATCCCGCCGCGGCCGCCGGCTCGTCCACCTGATCTCGCGTGCGCACGGCAGCGACGGTCGGCGTCGTCGGCGGTCCGGGGGGCGGCCATCGCGGCGGCCAACGCGGTTCCGGATCGGCGGCCCGGGCGGCGGCCAGGTGACGGGGGTGACGGGGGTGACGGGGGTGACGGGTGAGGCAGGTGGGACGGCGCATCCGACGCACGAGCCTCACCCGCGACACGGTCCGCGTGGAGTGCTCAGCGAGCGTCACCGACGCGGCGCGCGGAGCCTCACGGCGCGCGGCCGACGCGGCCAGGAGTGGCGGCCCGCGCGGCCAAGAGCGTCTGAGGGCCCGGCCAGCGTCCGCATCGCGGACGCCCCCACGCGGGTCGGTGCTCGAGCCGACGTTCGCCGCGTGGGCCGCCGGTTTCGGCACCCGTCCGACCCGGCGCCAGCCCCATGAGGTCGCAGGTCTGGCGCTGGACCGCAGTCCCGCTGCGGCGAACGCGCAGCGAGACTGCGACCTCGGTGCACCGTTCGGCCGCTCGGCACCGGCCCCGGGTCGGGATGGCGGGATTCGTTATCTGTAGTGGCGAACCTCCCGGGTCCTCCGGCGGCACCTCAGTGCGGGAAGGCTCAAGTCACTGCGTCTGACCTGCACAGACCCGACTTGCCAAGACACACCCTCGACATCCACCGGGTCGTCCCAACCGCTCGCTATCGTCATGCTTACCTGTAGTCCGTCTTCGACGAGGTGCACGTGGAGCGAGTTAGCAACGTGAGGTCCGTCAGGGTCGATCTGCCAAACGGCCGCTCGACCTGGAGCGTCGTCGACGAGTCGGGCCTGGCGATCCCAGAGGTGGAGCAGTTCATCAACACCTACCTCACGGCCACCAACGCCTCCCCCAACACCCTTGAGTCCTACGCCCGCCATCTCGCGCTGTTCTTCCGTTGGCTCGCGATCCGCCACACCGACTGGGAGCAGCTCACGTTCGAGGGGCTCTGCATGTTCGTGAACGACCTGCGCGACGGAACGCTCCGTAGCCTCGACCGCGCCGGGTCGTACAGGAAGCCACGGCCACGGTCGCGCGCGACGGCAGAAGCTGTCTTGGCCGCCGTGTACGGCTTCCTCCACTACTGGAGGGTTGAAGGCCGCGGCCCGGACGGGCTCCAGCTCTACCAGGAGTCCCGCCGTGCGGGCCGGCCGTCCTACAGCTTCCTCGCCCACGTCGAGTCCAGGCGCCCGAAGGTCGAGAGGCGGATCAAGGTCAAGGGGCCCAAGACTCCGCCCCCGGTCGTGATTCGGTTCGAGGAGGACTTCCAGGCGCTCTGCGCAACTGCCCGAACGGCACGCGACCGGACCCTGCTCTCGGCCCTTTACGACGGCGGGCTGAGGATCTCCCAGGCGCTCGGTCTGCGTCACGGCGACATCGACCTCGCCCGCAGGCGGATCTGCGTCGAGCGTCGTCTGGACAACGCCAACGGCGCGGTCTCGAAGCAGACCAACACCTTCTGGCAGCCGATGCCAGAGCGGTTCTTCGAGTACTACGGCTCGTCCCTCGTCGACGAGCAACTCGCCCTGGGTGTCGATTCCGACTACGTCTTCGTGAACCTGCAGCAGCGCACCCTTGGCCGACCGATGTCCTACTCGAACGCATACCAGCTCATCAGGTCCCTTGGCCTCCGCGCCGGCGTGGATCTGACTCCTCACACTCTCAGGCACACCCACGGGACCGCTCTTGCCCGAGCCGGATGGTCAGCGCCGCAGATCGCCAAGCGCCTCGGGCAGTCAGCGGCATCGAGCGCCGACGTGTACATCCATCTCGCAGACGACGACATTGCCCAGAAGTACCGCCAGACCTTCCCGACGGAGGACTCTCTTGCTCGTTGATGCCGCCGACCTTGCGCAGCCCGGCCCTCATCGACGTCTGATCGTTCCCGAGGGGCCTTGGTGCGCCCCCGTTTGGCACGTAGAGCAACCCGTCCGGTTCGCAACCAGCGGCGACATGACGTGCACCATCGTGTCGTGTGGAGGCGCGGCTGGCGCAGCGCATGGCGACCCCCCTCGTCCGACCGATGTCCTCTGCGTCGCGCACCGCAGACGCTTCAACAAGGCAACGGGGGTCGGCCTGCCCGAGTTCATCGCCCAGCAAGCAACGGCGAGTCCGATCCGGGCACCGCGAGGTGCACACACGCGCCGCGAGACCTTTCCGCCGATCGACTTCACTTCATGTCACCCCGACCTCGCACACGAGTTGCGATACATCGCGGCGATCAAGGTGCAGCGACGGACTTGGCGCTCACCGCAGTACTTGGTGTCGGTGCTTCGTGCCGCGCTCGCCTACGGGGCAAAGCACCAGTTGAGCACCCTCCTGGAGTTTCCCCCCGTGCCTCCCGGTCCCCATGGACCCCATCGGAGGCACGAGATGTTCCCTGACGAGCACGGCGGCGAGTGGAACAACTTGGCCTCCGCGCTTCCGACGATGCTTGAAGTGCTCGCCGATGCGACCGCAGACCCGTGGGAGGCCGACGCCTGGCACCCCAGGGACCTGGGCTTCTCGTCCGGCTCAAAGACCCTCGGGATCCACACGTGGCGTGGCGTCTCGTGCGACTGGCTTCGAACCGCTCTGAAGGCGTACGCCAGGCAGCAGCTCGTCTCCGGGAACATCGCGTGGGGGACGGTTGCCAACTACATCCGCGGCGGCTCGCTGCTCAGTCAGTTCATGGAGTCCGAGACCGGCTACGTCGAGCCCGAGGACGTCACACGCACGTACTTCCTCGAGATGCTCGGGTGGATCCGCTCGGAGGACTCAACGCGCACCGACCTGAACGCCGCGAATGTCCTCTCGCGCAACCTCACCGACATCCGCGAGCGCGGGATCGAGCCGCGGCTGCCCACGACCGTCTTCTTACTGCGCGGGGAGAACTCCGTCACGAAGCAGCGCCGTCCCAAGCCGTTGCCGGCAGACATCCTCGCGCGGTTCGACGAAATGCTCGCCCAGGCAACGGACTTGCCCGTCGGCGTCGGGCTGATGCTTCGGGTGTACCGAGCTGTCGGTCCCCGCACCTCGGAGTGCCTCGAACTGCCCGCCGACGCCCTCCGGCACACGGCCGGGCGCGGCTACAGCCTCGAGTACGTGCAGTCGAAGACGCAGAAGTTGCGCGCGGTGCCGATCCCGGATCGGCTCGGCCAGGACCTCGCGGCTCACGTCTCCTGGGTCGCGGAGACGCTTGGGGCCCGCTACCCGCACATGTTCCCGAGGATGGACGAGGGGCCCCGGATGCTCCACCTCGTCAAGTATGCGGGCCAGCCCCAGCCGTGGACCTACCAGGCATTCACGACGCTCGTATGGGGCCTCTATCAGCGGTACGGCGTGACCGCCTCGGCGATCACTGGCGAGGTCTTGACGGGCTGCGCGCTGCACCGGTTCCGCCACACGATCGCTACGGGCCTGCTCAATGAGGGCTGGAGCCAGTACGAGGTGCAGAAGTTCCTCGGCCACGACTCGCCGACCATGATGCAGGCGTACGCCGAGATCAACGACGAGAAGATGCGTGACAAGTACATCGATTTCGTTGAGCGATCCGTCGACATCACCGGTGCGCCACAGCCTGTGGACGTTGAGGCGGCGGCAGACGTCGAGCGGCTAAGGGACCGGATGGTTCGCGCGACGCTACCGAACGGGTACTGCACCCTTCCGGAGAAGCAGACCTGTGACTTCGCGCCGTCGCCGTGCCTGTCGTGCAAGCCGTTCTTCCGAACGACGCCGACGTTCCTGCCCGTCCACACCCGCCAGCGCGACGAGGCGCTGCGCCAGCTGGACCTGGCTCGTGACGAGGGTCGCCATCGGGCAGCTGAGATCCATGCCGGCACCGTCAAGCGCCTCGACACGATCATCGCAGCGCTCGAGACAGCAGACTGCAGCGATGCCGCGGTGGCCGCCGGATGAGCGATACCAGAGACGCGCGGATCGCTCAGCTCCGCGGTGCCGCCCTTCGGAAGCACGAGGATGCGAGCGCCAAGGCCAACCGCGCGATCATCGCGCTCGAGAACCGTGGACGCGTCGTTAACTTCACGACGGTCGCGGCCGAGGCAGGGGTGTCGAGGGACTTCCTGTACAAGAACGATGCACTCCGAAGCGCGATCATGGACAAGAGGAGGGCATCGATCGGGAGTCCGGCCCGTTCACGCTCGCCCTCGCCGGCCAGCTCTGATGCGGTGAAGCTCAGAGTGGCAACGGACGCGCTCAGGCGGCTGCGTGCCGAGAACGATGCACTTCGGGCGGAGAACGCGCGCCTCAGGGGCGATCTGCACGAACTAGGGCGTCGGCGACCGCCGTCGCCTGACGCTCTCCGATGACAGCGCCAGCGGCGGCGGTGTTCACATTGCGCTCTGCTGACGGCGTGGAAGGCGACGACGCGGGCTCGGACGCCTCGGTTGTCGTGGGCTGCGGGGAGGAGGTCGACGGGCTTGTGGTCGGATCCGGGGTGCGGTCCACGCAGCCCGAAAGGCGCCGATGCGATGACCAGCGTGAGCACGATGAGCCGTCGCTTCACTTCGCCCCCTCCACGTCCACCGGCGTGTGCCGACGCGTCGACTACCTCACGCGTCTGGTCACCGCTTGGTGGCCTTCATCCACTCAATATGCCACTCGAATCACTAGTGCGTATAGAGGTAGATGAGAGTCCCGCCGCACCTCGCCGCCGAATGGCTCCCTGGATGCCCGCCCGCCGAGCCCCGCCCCTGTGGTGTGTCGTGCACGGGCGCAAACCCGGGCACACCCGGGCACACCCGGGCACACCCGGGCACACCCGGGCATTTTGACACGCTCGGCACGCCTGCGCGTGGAGATTCCACAGGATTGTCGACATCCGTGACACACAGCGGTGACCACCGGCGCCCTCCTACGGGTTGGCCGAGAGGCCCCTGAGCGCCGCGGCGACATCACCTTCTTCGGCTCCCAGCGCCGCCGCCAGGGACTCGACGACCTGGGGCGCGACAGCCCGGCGCACCCCTACCGCTTCCCACCGCTTAAAGGTATCCACGGAGACGTGGGCGACGGCGGCCGCGTCGGCCACGTCGAGCCCGGCGGCAAACCGCATCCACCGCAAGCTCGGCGCGTCGGGGGTGACCAGCAGGTCTTGCGGCGAGACTCCGAGTGCGTCCGCCACGCGCCGCAGAAGATCCGGGGTCCTCGGTCGGGATCGTCCATGCTCCCAGGCCGAGATCCGTTCACCGCCGGCGACACCGACTGCCCCGGCGAGCTGATGCTGAGTCAGCCCAACAGCCTCACGGGCACGGATGAGGGCGGCACCGTCGATGGCAGGGGCGGTCTCCATGTCGAGGTCACCATAGAGCGATGTCGGTCTCGGCGGGAACGCCGCGCGAAGCGGCGACCTACCGAGGTCGCGTTCCCTCAAGCACCTACCTTCGGCGCTCGCCTCCACCGGAGTCCGGTCACTGCCGCTCGTGACGGATGTCACACAGCATTGCACCGAATGTTACTGGTGGGTACGTTGCAGAAGGCGGTCAGAGATCGACCGCCACCGACGATCGGGGGGACTGTGAAGAAGCGACGGTTTGGCATGATGGTGGCGGCCACAGCGGCGCTGGGCTTGATCGCCGGACCAGCGTTCGCCGGCACCGATAGCGGGACGGTGAACTGCGGCTCGGTCAGCTACGAGTACGTCAGAGGTCAGCAGCAGACCGTTTCGAGCACGCTGTACATCTACGCCAACGGCTACCTGAAGGCGACGAAGTCGAACCTGTACTGGTACACGGTCGGGACGACCTACATGGGCACTCGCTCGTGGCAGGTAACGTCGTACTCACTCGACTGGCCGGGCAGCTACGGGTATTGCGTGCCGGCGGGCGGATGAGCACTAGCGCCTGGTAGGCGCCTGTGATCCTTGTTGGATCGGGCAGTGGTGGCCGTTGGCCCGCTTCGGGGCCTGCGGCCACCACTCTGAGTAGCTCGGGAACACACGCTCGTGAAGCAGGGCCTGATGGTTCGCCGACGAGGTCCGCGTGCCTTTGCGGGGTGCGATGATCCGACATGCGGCATCGCCTCTCGCCGCGACCCGAGGGCGTCCCGGCTGGTACGGGCCTATTCTCCGGAGCGGTGGGGCCTGACGTGGGACGTGAGATGTCGGCGTGTGGGCGCAGGACGGAGACAGATGAGGGCTGGGGGGCCAAACACATGGTCAATCGTGGGCGAGTCGGTGTGGTGCTGGCCGCTGTGCTCGTGGTCGCTGGGTGCACCGCGCCAGAGCCGGTCACTGCACCTAGCGGGAACTCGGGACCGGCGCCCTCGGAGTCGCCACCTGACACTGGGGCAGGCGCATGGGATCCGCGGAGCTGGGTGCCAACGGTGACGATCACGCCGGTGTCGATGACGGAGGCGCAGAAGGAGCAGTGGCGTGCCACATGGCTCGCAAGGACGGCCACCGAGAACGGCATCGAGGACCCACCTCAGGTTGCACTCTCTCGGTGGACCGAGGGCAACGCTGACCACGACAAGACCGTGAGCTCGTGTCTCACCGACGCGGGCTTCGAGGCGCAGCCCGCTTCCGACGGGGGCATCGACTTCGGCGAAGGTGTTCCCCAGTCACAGATGTCAGCGTTCTTCCTGGCGGAGTACACCTGCGAATCGATGTACACCTTGGACCCGGTGTACTCCCAAGACTGGACCACGGACCAGCTAAACTTGATCTTCGACTACTGGACCCAGTTCTACCTGCCGTGCATCGAGGCACATGGGGTCTCGGTGGACATGAGCAGCGTCCCGAGCAAGGAGTCGTGGGTGGCGGCGTTCCACACGTCGGAGCGTTCGGACTGGTGGCCGGACAACGCGCTGCAGTCCACGCCGACCACGCAGCAGACCGAGATCCGCAAGGCGTGCGCGTTGTACCCGCCCGATGATGTGTTCTACGGCCAGTGACGGACATGGTTGAGCCGATCGGGCGCGGCAGCGATCGGGGGCCCGGACCGCGTTCCGGGTGGCGCGCGCTGGCGGTGCTGGTCGTGGTGTGCATAGTTGGCGCGGGCGGGTTCTGGGCCGGCCGGGTCACGCTTCGACCTGCGGCCGAGCAGACCCAAACTGCCGATTCCTTCGTTGACGTGCAGGTGACTCGGCAGGAGGTCGGCCGGGTGCTGACCTTGACCACGACAGCGCGTCGAACGAGCGCTCCGTTGGCGGTGAACGACCTCGCCGGCACGGTGACACACGTCGCTACGGACGGGGAGCAGACGGCCGGCGACATCCTCTACACCGTTGGTGCCACACCGGTGGTGCTGGTGGGGGGATCGACGCCCTTCTGGCGGGACCTGGGTGCCGGGGTCTCGGGTGCGGACGTTGCCCAGGTGCAGCAGTTCCTCGCTGGCGCGGGGCACCCTCTGTCCATCGACGGGAACTGGGGCTCGGCGACCACGTCGGCCGTCAAGGCGTGGCAGAAGCAACTTGGCATCCAGCAGACCGGGCAGATCCCGCTCGGGACGATGGTCGCCTCCCCAACCCTGCCGGTGGTTGTCGACCTGGACTCCTCAGTTCTCTGGCCCGGCGCTATCCTTGCGGGGGGCGAGACGCCTGTAATGGTGTCGACCGGGGATCCGACATTCGTCATGGAGCTGACCTCCACCCAAGCGGCGCTAGTCCCCGCCGGCACACAGGTCACCGTGCACGCTGACGGCGCCGACTGGGCCGGCGTGGCAGGCGACCCGATCACCACCGACTCCGGAATCGACGTGCCGGTCACCGCGGCCGATGGGAGCCTGCTGTGCGGGCAGGACTGTGCCAGGTTGCCCGCCTCCGCCCAGACCTATCTCCTCACCGAGGTCGCCGTCGTAGAACCGGTCACGGGCCCGGTCGTCCCAGCCGCAGCGATCACGACCAACCCTGACGGCACAACGAGTGTCGACGTCATCGACGCCGACGGCGTCGCCCGGGCGGTCTCCGTGAAGGTGCAGACGATCGCCGATGGCCTCGCCGTCGTCGACGGCGTCGACATTGGTGACCGGGTGCGGGTATTCGGCTCAGACGCTTCAGGCGCGCCAAGTACCAGCCCAGACGGCACGACGAGGGAACCGACCGCGAGCGCCACGGGTACGCCGTGAGTGCCGGGGCTATCCCGCCCGGCCCCGACCCGCGGTCCGGGCCAGCGGGCACACCGTTGCGCGGATCCGGCGAGCGTGCGACAGCGCACGTGCTGGCCGTCGAGGACCTGCGGTTCGGATACCCGGGTGGGGCTCAAGAACTGTTCGGCGGACTGACCCACGCCTTCACCCCGGGGCACATGACCGCGTTGACCGGCGCGTCCGGGCGAGGCAAGTCGACCCTGCTGTACCTGCTCGGGCTGATGCTCACCCCGTCCCACGGGTCGGTGCGCATCGATGGGGTTAACGCCTCCGCGCTGCCTGACCGAGCGCGCTCGAAACTGCGGGCCACCCGGATCGGGTTCGTCTTCCAGGATAGTGAACTCGACCCCGCAAGAGACGTGATCGACTCCGTTATCGAACCCGGCCTGTACGCGGGGGGCAAACCTGCCCAGCTGCGACCTCAAGCGCTGGACCTGTTGGAACGTTTCGGGCTCGCCGACCGCGCCGACCACCGGCCGGGCCAGGTCTCCGGCGGGCAGGCCCAACGCGTCGCAGTGTGCCGCGCACTGATCAACTCCCCGGATCTCGTGCTCGCCGACGAGCCGACTGGCAACCTCGACCCGGCAAACTCCGACCTGGTCATTGACGCGCTGCGCCACGCCGCCGACACCGGGTGCACGGTCGTGGTCGCCACCCACGATCCGACGGTGGTGGCCCGGGTGGATGCCGTGGTCACACTGTGAGGGCGCTCGTTCTGCTCCGTGAGGCCGCGGCCGCCGCCCGCGCCTCGCTGGTGCCGAGTGCCCTGGTTGCCCTCGTCGTCGCCGCCACATGCCTGGCAGCCGTGGCCACTGTCGGAAGACAAGCCGCCGCTGAGGCAGTCCTCTCGCAGCAGCTCGCAGGCCCGGAAGCCCGCACGCTCACCCTGACCCAAACCGGCGACGGCGCCTCGCTGACCCCGGCGGCCCTGGCGCAACTCACCACCCTCAACGGCACCGACGCGGTCGTCGCCACTGACCTCCCCGTCGACGCGGTCAACGGAGCGCTGGGCGCCGGGTCCACGCCGGTCGCCATCGTGGGCCTCTACGGAACGGCCGGCTCCGCCCTCACGCTCACCCAAGGGCACCTACCCGGCCCCGGCGAAGTGATCGTGCCTCAAGCCGTCATGGACAAGCTCGGTCTGGCCCAGCCTGTTGGCTACCTCCAGGCAGGTGACGGCACGCAATGGTCGATTGTCGGCGCGTTCAGCCCCAAGCCCCCGTTCGAGGACCTTGCCGGCGTCGCGGTCGCCCTGCCGACCCTCAGCCCGGACGCCTCCGTCACCGGATACGGGTTCCACGAACTGCGCGTCGTCACCGACACTGTCACCCACGTGAGGGCCGTCCAGGATGCAACCCTCGCAATCGCCAGCCCTGACCTCGGCAAGGTCCAGGTCACCAGCGCACTCGCGGCCGCCGGCGCCAGTCAACAGGCCGCTGGTGCCCTCGCCGGCTTGGGGCGCTCGCTGCTACTGCTCATCCTCGGCGCAGGCGCGTTCTTCGTCGCGATCGTCGTCTTGGCCGACGTACTCATCCGACGCCGGGACCTGGGCCGACGCCGCACCCTCGGCATCACCCGCGGCGAACTAGTCGCTCTCGTGACTGCGCGCACGGCAGGCCCCTCGATCCTCGGTGCCGCTCTCGGCGCCGGGATCGGGTGCGCGCAGGTCTGGCATACCACGGGCCAGTTTCCGGCAACGTTCGCGGCCGCGACGGCACTCCTCGGAGTAGTCACCGCACTCCTCGCGTGCCTCCCACCAGCCCTCTACGCCGCACGGCGTGACCCCGTCGAGGTAATGCGCACCCCGTGAACCACCGGACATGCCTCGTGAGCGGGGTTGGCTTCAGCATGCCTTCCGCCAGCTCGCCCGCCTCGCAGGCGCTCCGAAAGTCGCACCATGCCGACGTCCAGCGGTGAGGAAGCGCACCCAGCCGTCGCTGCGCCCGAGCAGTTCGCCGCAGGGGATCGAGCCCGGTTCACTCGCCTGGTTGCCTGCTCGATCACGAACTCGCTTCAGCGCCCTGCGCTGACGGCGACGCGGGCCCGCCGAGACGACGCGATAGCGAGCGGACCGTGTGTTCGGGCAGCGGCGCGCTGCCAACTCCAGCAGTAGCGAACGCCTGGTCTGCAGCCACTCCAAGCGCACTGACACGCGTCCCGTCCTCGCCCCTGGCAGACCGGACGCATGCTAGTGAAGAGCATCATCGTCGGGGCAGCCGAACGGGGCGAGGCAGGGCCCCGGGCAGCGTGGGACAGAACCAGGGGCAGAGCCGGCTCGAGATCGAACTCACTGATGGCGCTCACCGAAATTCCCCAGGGGTGCTCGTTGAAAGTCCCCACCCGGTGCTGTGTTCAGGTTAGTGGTCGGCGGGTGCCGGTGGTGGCGCGACGCAGGGTGTCGGTGCGGGCGTGGTGGTCGCGTAGTCGGTAAGAGTCGCCGTCGAGGTTGAGGACGACGGAGCGGTGCAGGAGCCGGTCGAGCATGGCGGCGGCGACGGTGGTGTCGCCGAGGATCTCGCCCCAGGACGCGACGCCTCGGTTGGTGGTCAAGATGATCGAGGTCTTGGCGTAGCGCTGGGCGACGACCTGGAACAGGGCGGAGGCGGCTTCGGCGGGTAGGGGTAGGTAGCCGAGCTCGTCGATGACCAGCAGGGTGGGGCCGGCGAAGAACGGGCCTTTGACCCTTGATCTTGGACACGCTGATTCCGGGTTCGTCCTGGAGGAAGCGAGACGATCTGGTCATGGCGAGGAAGACGTACTCGGCGGAGTTCCGTCGCGATGCTGTGGAGCTGTATCGGTCGACGCCGACGGCGACGGTCGCGGGGATCGCTGCTGATCTGGGGATCATGGATACGACGTTGTCGAACTGGATCAAGGCCGCCGGGGTGCCGATCCGGGGCCAGTCGCGTGCGCGCTCGAGCGCCCCGCCACCGGGTGGCGAGACACCTGAGCAGGAGGTCGCGCGGTTGCGGGCGCGGGTGGGCGAGCTGGAGGCCGAGGCCCGCAAGCTCGACACCGAGCGGCAGATCTTGCGCGCGGCGGCGAAGTATTTCGCCGGGGAGACGAACTGGTGAGCCGCTTCCAGTTCGTCGCCGACCACCAACACGCCTTCGAGGTGAAGCGGTTGTGCCAGGTCGTGGGCGTGGCCCGCTCGTCGTTCTACGCCTGGGCGGCCGCCGCCCCGGCCCGGGCGGCCAGAGCGCGAGCCGACGCGGATCTGGCGCAGCGGATCACGCGGGTGCACGCGGGTGACAAGGCGTTGGGGGCTCCGCGGGTCACCGCCGAGCTCAACGACGGCGCGCCTGCGTCCGAGCGGGTCAACCACAAGCGGGTCGCCCGGGTGATGCGCGAGCGGGGCATCGCCGGGATCCGGTTGCGCCGGCGGGTGCGCACCACGATCCCCGACCAGGCCGCGGTGAAGGTCCCCGACCTGCTCGGCCGGGACTTCACCGCGACCGCGCCGAACGCCGTCACGTCGGGGACATCACCTACCTGCCCTGCGGGGACAAGCAGTTCCTCTACCTGGCCACCGTGATCGACTGCTACTCCCGGCGTCTGGTCGGCTGGTCGATCGCCGACCACATGCGCACCGACCTGGTCACCGACGCTCTGCTCGCGGCGGCCCGAGAGCGCGGGTCGATGGCCGGGGCGATCTTCCACTCCGACCACGGGTCGGTCTACACCTCCACCGACTACGCCGCCCTGTGCGACCGCCTGGGCGTGACCCGCTCGATGGGCGCGGTGGGCTCCTCGGCGGACAACGCCCTGGCAGAGTCGTTCAACGCGACCCTCAAACGCGAGACCCTCGCCGGCGCGCCCGGCTGGCCCGACCCGCCCACCGCCCGCCGCGCGGTGTTCGCCTGGATCACCCGCTACAACACCAGACGCCGCCACTCCTGGTGCGGCCACCTCAGCCCCATCACCTACGAGAACACCCACCACGGCGCCACTAGGCTGGCGACCGCCGCGTGAAACCACCCGCGTGTCCAACATCAGGGGTCAAGCCCCGCGGACCTCGCGGCAGCCAGCAGTCCGTTGCGAAGTCAGGCGACAGTTCACCCAACCCGGTGCTAGCTCAGTCCCCGATGTCCTCCCAAGCGAGTCGGACCGCCCGCCCATCAGTTCCACTGTCACTGTCGGGCTGGCGGGATTCGAACCCGCGACCCCCGCGTCCCAAACGCGGTGCGCTAACCAAACTGCGCTACAGCCCGTCTCGTCAACTACACGTAGTCAGCGACTCTACCTGCACCAACACCGGTGCCGGTACAGATAAGATTCGAACCCACGACCTTCCGCTCCCAAAGCGGACGCGCTACCAAGCTGCGCCACATCCCGTGCTGCGCAGCGTAGTGCCCACGCGCTCGAAGCTGGCTCCGCGACTGCCCCGAGGGCCGCCGCGCGTGCAGGGCAAGCTCGGCGCACCAGCAGAACCGGGGCTGGTCCACGAGGCCGACCCGATCACCACGCTCACGGCGCTCGCGGCGCTCACGCACCGCGGATCGTCGACGGCCGCGGCAGGCTCGACCCGGCGCGCCGGCGGACGGCGGGTTGGGAGTTTCCGGGGGCTGGGCCGCGCGACTGAGGACGGCGCGAGAGCCACTACCCTGGTCCGCGCAGCCCGACCGGGCCGTGCGGACGTAGCTCAATGGTAGAGCCCCAGTCTTCCAAACTGGCTACGCGGGTTCGATTCCCGTCGTCCGCTCCGATGTTTCCGCAGGTCAGAGGCCTGCGGAGGCGATGTCAGACCCCCGGTGGACCCTCGTTCCAGGCCCGTCGTGCCATAACGTGCCACTTCGGCCCCCGGGGAGGGACCTCGCCATGTCCACAATGCGTGTCGCCAGTCGCCGAACCAGCGGCGCCATCCGCCGCCTACCCTCGGGCCGCTGGCAGGCCCGCTACACCGGCCCGGACGGGGCGATGCGGACGCTGGGAACCTTCGCCACCAAGGCCGAGGCCGACCAGGGGCTGGCCCAGGAGGTCTCCCGGATCTCCCGCGGCGAGTGGCGCGACCCGCGCCTCGGCGAACAGCTGCTCGGCGAATGGCTGCGCGGCTGGATCGCCACCCGCACCGACATCGCCGAGTCCACCAGGGCGCTGTACCGGCAGTCCGTGGCCACCTGGATCGACGCCGCGCTGCCTACCACCGGTCGCACCGGCAAGCCACGCACGGTGCATCTGGGGATCCGGACCCTCGCGTCGATCACGCCCGCCCTCGTGCGCGAGTGGCACCACGCCGTGATGACCGAGTCAACCCGACGAGAAACCGAACGCTGGCGCGTGCAGACCGAGCACCCGAAGCGGGCCGCGGCCGCGATCCGCGCGTGGGCGGCCGAGCAGGGCGCACCGCTCGCCCCCGCGGGGCGCATCCCGTCCTGGGCGCGGGAGGGCTGGCTCGCGGCCACGGGCGGTTCCCTGCCGCCGGCCCGACCGCTGCGCCGCAACGCAGGTCAGACCGCAGCGACCCAGGCCTACCGGGTGCTGCACGCCGGGCTGGCGCAGGCAGTGGCCGACGGTCTCATCCTGGCCAATCCGTGCGCGATCAAGGGCGCGGGTCAACGCGACGCCCGCGACCGTGCGGAGCGGCGCATCATCACGGCCGAGGAGGTCTGGGCCCTGGCCGACGCGATGCCGGAGCGCTACTCCGCCGCGGTGATCGTCGCGTTCTGCTCCGGCCTGCGCGCCGGCGAGCTGTTTGCCCTGCAGCGCAAGCACGTCGACCTCGGGGCCGGAACGGTCCGCGTCGAGCAGACGCTCGCGCCGCCCTCGCTGGGCCAGGGCTGGTTCTCCGCGCCCAAGACGGCGGCCGGCCGGCGCACCGTCGCGCTCCCGCAGGTGGCTGTCGAGGCCCTGGCCGAGCATCTTGCGCGGTTCGCGCCTACCGGCTCCGAGGCGCTCGTGTTCGGCACAGCCAGCGGGCAGCCGGTGCAGAGCAGCAACAGGTCGACGATGTTCGCCCGGGCGCGGGCTGCGATCGGTCGCGACGACATCACCTGGCACGACCAGCGCCACTCGGCGCTCACGATGGTCGCCGCCACCGGTGCGACCTTGCCCGAGATCATGCAACGCGCTGGCCACGCGAGCTCCCGTGCGGCGCTGATCTACCAGCACGCCGTCGACGACGCCGAACGGCGGATCGCCGGGAGGCTCGATCGGTTGCTCGAGGAGGCGGGTGAGGACCGGGGGCAGCACCGGCCGGTAGGCATGAACCCGAGTGCGCCCCAGGGCACGAGTCGCCCACTCGACGGAGGACAGCCGCCCGGACGTCCCGGGCCCGGTGCGGTTTCTGCGAAGCGACCCACGGCGCCCGCCGCGGCAGACGGAGCTGTCAGGCGACGTCGCTGAGGCGGCGGACCTTGGGTGAGCCGGCGGCGCGTTCGGCGGCCAAGTCGTGGGCGGACTGCATCGCCAGCCAGGCGCGGGCGGTTCCCACCCCGGCCTCCTCCAGCCGGACGGCCAGGTTCGGGCTGATCCGGGCGTGGCCGTGCAGCACCCTGCTCAGCGCCACCCGCGAGATCCCTAGCCGGGACGCGGCCTCACCCACACCTAGCCCGAGATCGCCCAGCACGTCCTCGCGCAGGATCTCCCCCGGGTGCACCGGAGTCTTCATCGCCATCACCCTCACCTCCCACTCAGTGGTAGTCCTGGTAGTCCACGAGCTCGATGTCGCCATCGACGAATCTGAACGTCACCCGCCAGTTCCCGTTCACCCAGACCGACCACTGCCCCGCCAGGTCGCCCTTGAGCGGGTGGGTGCGAAACGACGGGATCGCCAGGTCCGCCGGAGCCGCCGCGACGTCCAGCACCGACAAGATGCGCAGGAGCTTGGGTACGTGAGCCGCCTGCACGCCCTTCTTCGACCCGTCGCGGTACAGCTGCTCCAGGCCCTTGTGCCGGAAGCTCACGATCACCCCGCGAGCGTATCGCGTATCGTAACGCGATACAACGGCCATCGGTAGGCACATCGGCAACCGGGCAAGCGCAGGGCTTCACGTGTGGCCCAGCGAGGACCCGATGACGGCCGTCGGCTGCCTGACGCGGGCCCCGGCGAGACCGTCATCGCACGGCGTGCAAGAAGAGTCTTGTCCTCTGTGATCGCTGCGTCAGGCGACGCGCAGGATCCGGACGGGGTCTCGGCGGGCGGCCAGGACGGCGGCGGGCAGGGCGGCCAGGACCGCCGCGAGGAGGGTCAGCGTGGGCACGGCCACGATGGTGCTGAGCGCTGGCGCGGTGCCGACGGTGCGGGTGACGAGCAGTGCGCCGCCTAGGGAGCCGACGGCGACGCCGATGAGGGTGGGGATCGCGGCTTGGGCAAGCACGAGGATCACCAGGGTGGAGCGAGTTGCGCCCAGGGCGCGGCGGCGGCCGTAGTCGCGGCGGCGTGAGATGACGGACATCACCATGGTCAGGGCGATGACGAGGGCTCCGGCGCCGAGGGCTGCGAGGGCGAGCTGGCGGGACAGCTCGCCGAAGTTGCCGGAGATGACCCGTTGGACGGCGATGAGGTCGGTGGAGGAGTCCACGGCGACGCCGGCAGGATCCTCGATGCCGGTCAGGGCGCGGATCGCAGGGATGAGGCCGGGGACGGCCTCGGGGCTGGCGGCCGCGACGTAGGCCAGGGTGAGGCGTTCGTGCGGGGGGTTGTCGCGGCCGGCGGCGTCGGCCCAGGTGTGGACCAGGACGTAGTCGGCCAGGCCCGCGGCCGGGCCGGTCGCGGAGATGACGCCGACCATGGCGGCCGAGACCTGTCCGTCGGTGACGCCGCCGCTGGGGCTGGTCATGCCCAGGGTGGCCAGGGTGGTGGCCGAGGCCACGGCCTGCCCGGGGCGGGGTTCTTGTCCGGTGTCCAGGTGCAGGACGGTGGTCCAGTCGCCGTAGACGGTGCGCGCCGAGGCGTTGGTGCCCCCAGGGATCGCGGTGTTGTGCACGTCGTGGGGCTGGCCCAGGCCCACGGCCCACTGCACGCCGCTGAGGGCGTCGATGCGGTCGACCACGCCCGGGTCCATGCCGGTGTAGCCCTGCTGGACGGTCACGGTGATCAGCCGCACGCCGGCGTCGTCGATGGACGCCAGGATCTGGCGTTCGCTGGCCGCGGCGCGCCCGGCGGTCAGGAACACCAGCAGGCACACCACCGCCGCGACGCTGGCCGTGGCGATCGAGGCGCCACGGTAGGCGCGGGCGATCGCGACAGACTCGCGAGACAAGGTTGCGGTGCGGCTCACAGGTCGACCCGTTCGTCGCACGCCGCCACCCGGGCGGGGTCGTGGGTGGCGACCACGACGGTCGCCCCGGCGCGGGCGTGGTCGGCCAACACGCCCCAGACCACGTCGGCCGAGGCGGGGTCGAGGTTCCCGGTGGGCTCGTCGGCCAGCAGCACGGGCGGGTCCTTGACCAGGGCCCGGCACAGGGCCACCCGCTGGGCCTGCCCGCCGGAGATCTCCCCGGGCCGGTGGTCGGCACGGTGGGCCACGTCGGTGCGCTCGAGCAGCTCTACGGCCCGGCGCCGCGCCCACGCCGCGGGCAGCCCGGTGTACAGGGCGCCTTCGACCACGTTGTCCACCACGGTGCGCGCGGGGTCCAGCAGGGCGTCCTGGAAAACCATGCCGATCCGGGTGGCCCGCAGGTAGGACCGGTACGCGTCACTGGTCCCGGCGGTGTCGGCCCCGTCCAGCAGCACCGAACCCCGCCCTGGGGAGAGCATCAGCGCGACCAGGTACAGCAGCGTGGACTTGCCGCGCCCGGACGGGCCGGTCACCGCTGTGACCGCCCCGGGCGTGAACGCGTGGGTCAGGCCGGTCACCACCGCGGGGTCGGAGCGGCGGTAGGCGAACGTCAGGTCCCGGGTGGCCAGCATCGGCTCACGCGCCGGGCGTGGAGATCACGGTACCCACGTCCACCCCGTCGACCACCGCCAGCCCCCCGGACGACGCGAGCACGCGCACGTCCACGGTCGCGCCGTCCGCGGTGGTCAGGTACGTCTGCCCGGCGTCGGTGGTCCGGATCGCCGAGACCGGCACCATCGGCCCGGTGGTGGACGGGATGACCACGAACCGGGCCGTGAGGTTGACCCCCTTGGTCGTGGGCACCAGCTGGGCGCACCGCTCGGCGCACAAAGGACCACCGTCCGGCGCGGTCAGCACCAGCGAGACCGTCCCGTCCGCGTTGTCCGTGGTCGAGGCCACCACCCCGTCCAGCGCGCCGTCCCCGTCTCCCACCACCACCTGGGCGGTGCCGTCCACCACCGTGGCCTGCCCCTGGGACAAGGTCACCGTGTACGCCGGTGCGTCGGCCAACGTCCACACCGCAGGGGCGCCCTGCTCGATGCGCACCCCCACCCTCAGACCGTCGTCGGCCACCATCAACCGCGGCAGGTCCGCGACGAACACCACATCACCCAGGTGCACCACACCGTCGGCGGTGAACCCCACCGCCTTCTGCCAGGCCACCACCGCCCGCCACGTACCCGCACCGAACCGCCCGTCCACGCTCAACGACGCCCCACGGTCCACCAACAGCTGCTGCAGCTGACGCACGTCCGCACCGCTGTCGCCCTGGGCCATGTCCCGGTACGCCGGCACCGACCCCGCCGCGGCGACCACCGGACGCTCATCGACCGTGAACACCACGTCCCCGGCCACCACCGCGCGGTCGCCCGGCACGTCCACGCTGGTCACCGTGCCCGAGGCCGGCGACATGCTCTCGAACACCCTGCCCCACGCCGCCGTCGCCGAGAACGACTGGGAGAACCCCACCGTCCCGGACACCACCGTGTACGTCGCAGGCGCCGCCGTCGCCGCCGTCGCCGCCGGCCGGGCCAGCAGACCCCCCGCCCACACCCCGGCCACCGCGACGACCACCAACGCGACCGACCAGCCCACCACCCCACGCCACCGACGCGGCGGCGCGCCCACTCCGCCCGGGCCGGGACCGTTCGCGGCGTCCACCGGGCTCACCAGGTGCCCGTGTGCTGCACGAAGCACGTCTGGTTGACCACCCGGGCCGCCACACCCACCCCCGCCTGCAACGCGTCACTGATCGGGTCCCAGTGCGCCCCACCCTGGCTCGCCCGCCAATCGTCCCGGTAGGACTCCCACGACGGCGGCGACCCACTCGCCCACCCGTTGCTCACCAAGCACTCGAACTCCGCCACCCGATAGTCATACGACGCCCGGATCTGCTCATCGGAGTACCCCCGCAGATCGATCGTGCCGACCTGCTCATCACACGCGTTCGCCATGTCCGCGAACTCCTGATCGGTGTGCCCGGTGATGTCGGTGCTGAACGCCGAACCGTCCGTGGGATCCGTCGGCATGGTCACCGTGTACCCCGCAGCCCGATAGCACGCCACCAACGCCGCGGTGTACTCCTCCGGCGTCCCCGTGAACACCTTCGCCGACGCCAACGCGCTCGGCAAAGAGGCCGCCGCGCCGGACACCGAAGGGCTGGCCGAGGACGACGCGCTCGGCGCCGGCGCACCCGAGCACCCACCCAGGCCCACCACCACGGCGACCACCGGCACGACCCACCCCGCCGCCGCGGACGGCTGCCGTCGATGAGTCCTCGCCGGGCCCATCGGGATCACCACGTCCCCGCGTGCTGGACGAAGCACGTCTGGTTGACTACCCGGGCCGCCACACCCGCGCCCGCCTGCAACGCGTCACTGATCGGGTTCCAGTGCGCCCCGCCCATGCTGGACCGCCAGTCGTCCCGGTAGGACTCCCACGAGGGCGGAGCACCGCTCGCCCACCCGTTGCTCACCAAGCACTCGAACTCCGCCACCCGGTAGTCGTACGACGCCCGGATCTGCTCATCGGAGTACCCCCGCAGATCGATCGTCCCGACCTGCGCGTCGCACGCGTCGACCACGTCGAAGAACTCCTGATCCGTGTGCCCCGTCATGTCGACGCTGAACGCCGAACCGTCCGTCGGGTCCGTCGGCATGATCACCGTGTACCCCGCAGCCTCGTAGCACGCCTTGGCCGCCAGGTTGAACTCCTCCGGAGTCCCCGTGAACACCTTCGCCGACGACGACCCGCTCGGAGCAACCACACCGGACACCGAAGGACTCACCTCGGACGATGAGCTCGCCGTCGACACACCCGAGCAACCGCCCGCACTCAGCGTCAGAACAACCCATGCCACGACCCACCACCTGCCGGCCGAACCCCGCCCCCACACGTTCGCGATCCGCACTGGCACCCCTCCCCCGGGCCCCGCAGCAGCTGCCCGCAAACCCTCTGACGGTACAGCCAGCTCGGGGCACCCACGAGATCCGACGCCCTTCGGTCGGCGAGACCCGTGTCGGTCGTCGAGCGATCAGGTGTGGGTGAGGGCCGGTGCGCACGGCCAGGGCTCCCCGTGGCGGGGTTGCTGGCCGGGTTGCACACCCGCTCCTGAGGGGTTGTGGCTCATCTCGGTCGGCTTCTCGCACACGTACAAGCATGGGGTGCTTCGCCTCGGAGGGGTGGTGGTCGCGGTGATGAGCATGCACAAGCTCCTCGGCGGCGACGGGTACCGCTACCTGACCCGGCAGGTCGCCGCCGGGGACGCGCGGCTGGCGGCGTCCGACCCGCTGGTGGCCTACTACGACGCCACGGCCACCCCGCCGGGGCGCTGGCTGGGGTCGGGGCTCTGGGCGTTCGGCGAGGGCCGCGACCGGTTGCGGCCCGGGTCGCTGGTGAGCGACGCGGCGATGGTGGCGGTGTTCCGCGATGGCCACGACCCGCTGACCCACCGGCCTCTGGGCCGGGAGTTCGGCCCGGACTCGGTGCGCGGGTTCGACATGTCCTTCTCCCCGTTCAAGTCCGCGCAGGTGCTATGGGGGCTTGCCCCGGCGGAGGTGCGGGTCGAGGTCCAGGCCGCCCACCACGCCGCGGTGGCCCAGGCGCTGGAGGTCGTGTCCCGCAGCGCGGTCCGGACCAGGACGGGGGCCGGGGGTCGGCGTCAGGTGTCCACCCGGGGGATGATCGCGGCGGCGTTCGACCACTTCGACACCCGCGCCGGCGACCCGGGCCTGCACACCCACGTGGTGCTGGCGAACAAGGTCCAGGGCCCCGACCGCAAGTGGCGGTCGCTGGACGGCAAGACCATCCACGCCGCCACGGTCGCAGTCTCCGAGCTGTATGACGGGTTGCTCGCCGACGAGCTGCACCGCCGCCTCGGGGTGACCTGCTCCTACCGGTCGCGCGGCGACGGGCGCAACGAGGCGTTCGAGATCGACGGGATCGACGACACCCTGATCCGCGAGTTCTCCTCACGCTCCGACCGGATCCACCAGGCCGAGCTGGCCTGGGCCGAGGACTTCACCGCCAAGCGCGGGCGTGGGCCCTCGCGGGTGGAGACCATCAAGGCCCGTCAGCACCTGACCCGCCAGACCCGACCGGCCAAGACCATCCGCCCGCTGTCCGAGCTGCTGGCCGAGTGGGCCAACCGGGCCCGTGCGCTGACCGGCCTGGAGCCGCACGACCTGGCCGCCCGCGCCCTGAGCGGGGAGTACGGGCGCGGGCTGCACGCCCACGACGTGGGACCCCTCACCCGCGAGGCCCTGGTCGCCCAGACATTGGACGACGCCGCCGAGCACCGGTCGGTGTGGACCACCTGGAACCTGCGCGCCGCGGCCGCCCGCACCACGATCCCGCTGCGGATGCACGACCCCGCCCAGCGCACCCGGCTGATCGACCAGATCGTCACCACCGCCCAAGCCCAGTGCGTGCACCTGGACGCGCAGCGCGATCCCGCCACACGCCGGGCAGGCGAGGCCCTGTTCACCTCCGTGGACCTGCTCGCCGCCGAACGCGCCCTGCTCGAGGCAGCCGAGCGGCCCATCCGACAGCGCCCGCCGCTGATCCTCGGGCACGCCCTGACCCACACGCCCGCCCTGGACGCGCTGGCACCCGACCAGCGTGAGGCAGTCGAGGCGCTCGTGTGGTCCCGGCAGGGCCTGGACGTGCTGGTCGGCCCGGCCGGCACCGGCAAGACCACCACCCTGGCCGCCCTCGCCCAGGTGTGGACGCACGCCGGCGGACGCGTCATCGGCCTGGCACCGTCCGCCTCGGCCGCCCACACCCTCCAGGAAGCCCTCAAGGTGCCCTGCCACACCACCGCCAAGTGGCTCTACGAGACCATTGGCGAAGGCGCCGCCCGCCGCGCCATCGACTTCGCCACCGGCGCGCGCACCGAGCAGCGCATCCGCGCCGCGGTCGCCGCCGACCCGACCACACCGTTCGACGAATCCAAGTTCGACGAGGCGGTCCGGTCCTGGCAGTCCGCGGTGATCAGCCAGGAGGACTGGCGACTGCAACCCGGGCACCTGGTGATCGTGGACGAGGCCTCCCTGGCCGACACCCGCACCCTGGCCGAGCTCGCCGCCCAAGCCCAGGCCGGCGACGCACGGATCCTGCTGGTCGGCGACCACCTGCAACGCGGCTCGGTGGGCGCCGGCGGCGCATTCGGGATGCTCGCCCGCCGCTCCCACACCGCCGAGCTCACCTCCCTGTGGCGGTTCACCCACCCCTGGGAGGCCCGCGCCTCCCTCGCCCTGCGCCACGCCCAACCCGAAGCCCTCGACACCTACCAGGCCCACGGAGCCATCTCCGCCGGACCCCGCGAGGACATGCTCGACGCCGCCCTGACCCACTACGCCGACGCCACCGACACCGGCAACGTGGTCCTCCTACAAGCCGCCGACACCCGCACCGTCCGCGACCTCAACGCCGCCGCCCACGCCCACGCCATCCTCACCGGCCACGCCCGGCCCGACGGCGGCGTCCAACTCCACGACGGGCTCGTCGCCACCGTCGGGGACCGCATCGTCACCCGCCGCAACGACCGGCGCCTTCGCACCGACGACGGGCACGTACGCAACGGCACCCTCTGGCACATCACCGCCACCCACCGTGACGGATCCATCGGCGTCCGACCCCTCGATGACGGCCACCACCGAGGCGATGACGGCTCCCGGCGACCCGATGACGGCACCGTGCACCTGCCCGCCGGCTACGTCGCCGAGCACGTCGAGCTCGGCTACGCCGTCACCACCGCCCGCTCCCAAGGCCTCACCGTCGACCAGACCCACACCATCGCCGCCATCGGCATGGCCCGCGAAGACCTCTACGTCGCCATGACCCGCGGCCGCCACACCAACCGTCTCTACGTCGCCACCGACCTGTTCGACGACGACTGCCCCACCCCCGCCGGCCACCACGAGCGCACCCAGACCGGCCGCGACGTCCTCGACCGCATCCTGGCCACCAGCCACGCCGACCTGTCCGCCACCGAGACCTGGGCCCAGTACCAACCCGCCCGGCCCGTGCCCATCCCGAGCATCGCCCAGATCCAGGCCCGCAACACCCGAACCGCCGAACCCGTCTACCGCTCCCCCGTCCACACCCTCGCGGCTCCGACACGCGCGATCGAACGAAGCATGTAGCTGTGCCAGACCACCCGCGCTCCCGACCGCCGGCCCGCAGCCCAGGAGGACCGATGTCCACGACCGCCAGTGAACCGCCTCCAGCCCTGCTCACCGTCGCCCAGGCAGCGGACGAGCTCGCCGTCACCGAGCGCTTCATCCGCAAGCTCATCGCCGAGGGCGACCTACCGGCCTTCAAGATCGGCCCCCACGTCCTGCGCATCCGTCGCATCGACCTGGATGCCTTGCTCCGCCCGGCCCGCGTCGTGCCGCGGCTGGGTCGCCGCTAGTCGGTGTCCCACTCGAGCTCCAGGTGGCACACTGGGGTGGTGCCCACGACACGACCTCGCCACCAAGTGACCGAGACACCGGCGGTGTCCCGGGCGTTGGATCGCGCCGCCAAGCGGTGGCCAGGCGAGTCGCGCGGCAAGCTCCTGCTCCGGCTCCTCGACGCGGGTGACGCCGCGCTCGGGCGCGAGGACGACGACACGATCACCGCGCACCGTGCGGCGGTGCGTACGTCGGCCGGCGCCTACCCCGAGGCGTTCGGCCAGGGCTACCTCGACGAGCTCCGCGGGGACTGGCCGGCGTGATCGCCCTCGATGCCTCAGTCCTCATCGCACACCTGAACCCGCACGACAGCCACCACGAGGCGGCCACCGAGCTCCTCCTCGACGCCGCGCCGAGGTCACTCCTCGTCCACCCACTGACGCTCGCCGAGGTCCTCGTCGGAGGCGTCCGGGTGGGACGGGGCGCGGCGATGCGCGACGACCTCGAGGCGGCCGGAGTCAGCGTGGCCGAGTCCGGTCCCGACGAACCGCTGCGCCTTGCCGAGCTGCGCGCCACCACCGGCCTGAAGATGCCGGACTGCTGCGTCCTGGCGGTCGCCCTGCACGAGCACGCCACGCTCGCCACGTTCGACCTGGCACTGGCCGACGCCGCCCGACGCCGCAACGTCACGGTCGCTGCCGTAACGGCGCGACAAGAATGCGTATCCCCTAACCCGGATGGCATGCCATAACGTGCCACTAGTATGATCATCAAGGTGCATTCCGGTTCATTCCGGTGTAGTCTCAATACGCAGCTGACCTGCGAAAACGCTGGTTGACCAGGGGTCACAAGTAACCGTCGGAGAAACTTCCAAACTGGCTACGCGGGTTCGATTCCCGTCGTCCGCTCCGCCGTGCGCCACGCGAGCCTCACGAGCACCGCGCCCGCTACGCAGGCAGCACGTACAGGTACATGAGCAGGTAGTGCAGCAGGGCTGCGACGACCACCATCAGGTGCCACAGCTCGTGGAACCCGAAGACCCCCGGCCAGAGGTTCGGCTTCTCGATCACGAAGATCACGAAGCCCGCGCTGTAGACCAGACCCCCGGTCGCCATGAGCGCGTACGCCCCGAACGGCAACGGCACACCGGCACCGGCCAGCAGGACGGGCATCCACCCGAGGGCGATGTAGAGGGTGTTCGTGACGTACTTGGGCAGCTGCCGGTCCAGCGACCGCAGCACGATCCCCAGCACCGCGACCACCCAGACGGCGCCCAGGATCGCCCAGCCGTAGGCGTTGCGGAAGAGCACGAGCACCAGCGGGGTGACCGAACCCGCGATCAGCAGGAAGACCGCGTCGTAGTCCAGGGTCCGCAGCACCTCGTTGACCCTGGGACCGCGATCGATGCCGTGGTGCAGCGTGCTGGTCACGAACAGCGCCACGACGGACACGCCGTAGATGCTGAAGCCGACGATCTTCCACGGGTCGGCCTGCGCGGCCGCCTGGGTGATCAGCAGCGCCGCGCCGACCAGGGCGAAGCACGCGGCGAACAGGTGCGAGACGGTGTTGAACCGCTCGTCGGTCACATGGATGCTGCCGTCCCGGCTCCTGGGCGCTGTCTCCACGTACTCCCCTGCTCCGCGTGGCGTCCTCGGCCGTGGGCCCGGCGGCCTGCGGCTTGCGCCACGCCGCCGCGAGCCTAGCCGACCGCGCACGACCAGTGACACGGGACGGCCCACTACCACCGACCCATCCGCACCCGGCCGTCGTGAATCTCGTGCACACGATCCGCGTCGCGCAGCAGCAGCGGGTCGTGGGTCGCCACCAAGGTCGCCATCCCGCGGGTGTGGGTCAGGTCCTGCAGCAGCGCCATGATCTCCAGGCCGGTGGTCGAGTCGAGCTGGCCGGTGGGCTCGTCGGCGAGAAGCACGGCCGGCTCGGCGACCACCGCCCGAGCCACGCCGACCCGCTGGAGCTGGCCACCGGACAGCTGCGCGGGGGTCTGCCGAGCGTGCCTGGTCAGCCCGACCGCGTCGAGCGCTGACGCGACGCGGTCCGCGCGCTCGCGGGCGGGCACGCGCAGCAGCCGCAGCGGGACCTCGACGTTCTCCTGGGCGGTCAGCTCGGGCAGCAGCCCGAAGGACTGGAACACGAACGCGACGTGCGTGCGGCGCAGCCTCAGCAGCTCGGCCTGGCCCAGGCCCGCAAGGTCGACACCGTCCACGAACACCTGGCCGGAGGTCGGCTCGTCCAGGCCGCCCATCAGGTTGAGCAGCGTCGTCTTGCCCGAGCCGGACTTGCCGGCCAGCGCCACCAGCTCGCCGGCAGCGACCGACAACGACGCCTCCACGACGGCGTGCACCGGCCCCGCGCCGGAGGTGAACGTCCGGGACACGGCGACGGCCTCGAGCGCGGCGCTCATGCCGGTCCCTCCTCGAACGGTGCGTCGTCGGACGGCGCATCGGGCGGCACACCGGTCCCGGCCGGGTTCTCCCCCTGCCCGGGGTAGACCTGGACGTGGTCGGGCTCGAGGGTGAGCCGGACCCGGTCGGCCAGGCCCAGCCGCTCGACGTACTCGCGCGGCAGCTGGAGCCGGCCGACCTTGTCGATCACGGTGAACTCCTCGGCGAGGTGGTGCTCGGCGCCGTGCCGGACCACCTCTCCGGACACCCGCCCGTCGCGGATCTGCACGGTCCGGCTGACGTGCTCGCTGACCGCCCGGTCGTGGGTGACCACGAGCGTGGTGACGCCGAGCACGGCGTTGACGTCCCGGATCGCCTCGAGCACCTGGGCCGACGTGGCCTCGTCCAGCTGACCGGTGGGCTCGTCGGCCAGGAGCACCTGCGGGTTGTTGGCCAGCGCGATCGCAATCGCCACCCGCTGCTGCTGGCCGCCGGACATCTGCTCCGGCCGCCGGTCGGCCAGGTCGGCCACGTCGAGCAGGTCCAGCAGGTCCAGCGCGCGACGGTGGCGGGCCGAGCGACGGCCGGCGCCCCCGGCGAGGATCATCGGCAGCTCGACGTTCTCCACCGCCGACAGGTAACCGACCAGGTTGTCCCCGGTCTGCTGCCACACGAACCCGACGTCGGCTCGGCGATAGGCCTGCCGGCCACGACGGTCCAGGCCCACCAGGTCCCGCCCGGCGACGCGGACCACGCCGGCGCTGGGCAGGTCCTGGGCGCCAAGGATCGCCAGCAGGGTCGACTTGCCGGACCCCGACGCGCCGACGACGGCGACGAGCTCGCCCTCCTCGATGCGCAGCGAGAGCCCCTGAAGGGCCTGCACCTCCACGCCGTCGCCCCGGTAGATCCGCACCAGGTCCTCGCAGACGATCATGAGTCCTCCCCAGCACGTAGCACGACGGCAGCGCTGCGGCGCGCTGCCGCGAACGCCGAGACGACGACGGCGATCCCCGCGGCCGCCAGCACGGCCGCGACGGCTCCCCCCAGTGTGGCGGGGTCCACCGCCAGGCCCGGCTGGGCGCTACCGCCGGTGAACGGACGGACGTCGGTGGTCACCAGCACCAGCCAGGTCAGCGCGAGGCCCAGCACCGCGCCGGCCAGCACCGCGACCGCGACCACCGGGCCGGCCTCCCACAGCACGAGCCGGACCTCGGCACGTGGCGGCAAGCCCATCGTCCGCAGCACGGCGATCACCCTGGTGCGGCGTGCGGAGCGCTCCGCCAGGGCGAGCGCGAGCGCGAGCACCGCCGCGAGCAGGCCCGCGGCCATCACCACGCCGATCCCGGTGGTCATCGCCCTCGCCGTCGGCGCCGTGCGCAGCTGGCCCAGGCGGTCGCTCGCGGTGCTCACCGTGATCCCCGGGCCGACGACGTCACGAGCCGCGTCCGCGACGGTCGCGGGGTCGGCCGCCGGGTCCAGGGCGAGGTACGTCACCGTGACCACCAGCGGCGTCGTCGTCCCGGCCAGCGACTCGCGGTTCACCAGCATCCAGTCCTGCGCGCCGGTCAACCCGGGCGCAGCGGGCGCCGTCGCGGTCACGGTGAGCGTCACCGCGGGCGACGTCTCCAGCACCACGGTGTCCCCGGCGCGCACCGGCATCGCGTCGGACACCACGATGCCGCCGACCGGTGGCACCGCCACTGCCCTGTCGACCGCGCGTTGCGCCGCGGCGAGGTCGGGCCCGGCGGCGTACAGCTTGGTGAGCAGGTGGGACTCGCCGACGTCCAGCGCCACCGACGTCGAGGTCGCGACCGGCGCCACGGCCGCCACCCCGGGGACCTCGCGCAACGCGTCGATCCGGCCCTGGTCGACCAACCCGGCGACCCGGACGTCCGCTCCGACGTACGCCATCGCCGCCGACGTTCGAGCGGTGTCGATGCTCGAGGTGACGAGCACCCCGAGGAGCGCCACGGCGGTACCGGCCACTGTGGCGACGGTCGCGGTCATCGGGGGCGACCGGCGCACCGCGAGCGCGGCGCCCAGCGGTGCCACGAGGTCGTCGCGCTCACCCATGCGCCGGGCCAGCGGGCCCAGCACGAGCGGCACCAACCGGACGCACACCAGCGCCACGACCACAGTGAGCAGCAGCGGCGCGGCCACCGCCAGCACGTCGGTGCCGGCCGAGTCGTCCGTGCCGCGGACCGCGAGCTGGATCAGCGCCACCACGGCGAGCAGGGCGAGGGTGGCCTCCAGCGCCACGCGCGGGGCCGCGGCCGGGCGCGGCGTGGGCGACCCGGTGGCCATGGCCAGCACCGGTGCGAGGCCCACCGCCGCGGGACCGAGCCACCACCAGGGCGTGACGTCCACCGGGACCAGCCGCTGGGCCGCGGCGCCGCCGAGGGCGGCGGCAGGTAGGCACACGAGCGCGGCCTCGACACTCAGCAGCGTGCGGTGCTGGGTGAGCGTGCCGCCCCGCTGCGCCATCAGGTGCTGACCGCCCCGCCGCGGCGCGACGACCACCTGCGCGGCGAGCGCCAGCAGCGCGAGCAGCACGCCGGCCGGCGCAGCCACGGTCAGGCCGAGCACCGACTGCGCGGTGCGGGCGCGGGCCAGGACCTCACCGATCCTCGCCGGCGCGTCGGTGGCGAAGTTGTAGCTCAGGTGCCCCGCGTCCAGACCGGTACGCAGCTGGTCGGCGAGCTCGGCGGCGTTCCGGGCGTCGATGCCGGCGGTCTCCAGCGGGTACCAGAGCCGGGTCGTCTGTGGCACGACCGCCGTCATGGCGGTCACCACGCCGGCGCCCGAGGAGACCAGGCCGCGGGCGGTGACGATCATCCCCGTCTCGTTGGTGCCGGAGAACGTGGGACGCAGCAGGGTCGCAGCGTTCTGCCAGTAGTCCGAGCTCGGGTCGTCCGCCCGGAAGGTGCCCACGAGCGCCACCTCGACCGGCAGGCCGTCGGCGTCGGCGGTGCCGGTCGCGCGCACGCCGCCGACCTGCCAGCGCATCTCGCTCGCCGACTCCACCGACATCGCAACCTCGAGCCGGACCGTTCCGTCCTCGCTGGGCTCGGGGACCTCGATCGCGGGCAGCCGTCCCTCGACGATCCGGGCGTGGTCCCACACGTCGGGCGCGCTCGCGGGCTGGACGTACATCAGCCCGCGGTCGGGCACGCTCGCGTCCCGGGCCGACAGTGGCGCCCAGGCCATCCACGCCTGGCCGTCGCCGAGCATCCCGCGCAGCAGCTCGGGCATCGCTCCGCGGTGCTGCGCGAGCGCCGCCATCAGCGGCTGCCACGCCCGCGAGGCGGTCGACTCGCTGGGCGGCGTCTCGGGATCGGGCACCTGGAGCGGGAGCCTGCCGGGCTGGGTGGACGGGTCGACGAAGATGGCGGAGGCGGTCCCCAGGTCGCGGCGCAGCTCGTGGGTGACGGTGGTGTCCAACCAGCGCGGCCACACCATGGCCAGCGCCGAGGTCGCCGCGATGACGGCCGCGAGCACCACCCAGCGCACCCCGGACAGCCGCAGGTGCCGCAGCAGCAGGCGAGGCCAGGTCATGACGCGACCCCCGGGACCAGCGCCGCGATCACCACGGCGGCCGCCACCCCCGCACCGGCGGCCACGAGCACGGACGCGGCCCGCGCCACCCGCCGCGCCGCCGCGCCCGCCCGACCTGCCGTCAGGCCGCGCAGCCGCACGTCGTCGGCTCGCCGCTCCTCACTCCGGGTCATGACGTCGGACACGAGCGCGACGACGCCGACGAGCGCGGTGGCGACCGCCGCCGCCGACCACGCCGTGCCCACTCCGTCCGCAGACCGCGTCGCGTAGGTCGCGGCGCCGGCCGTGAGCGCAGCGAGCACCGGCACCGCTCCCAGGTGACGGGACATCCGTCGCGCCGACAGCAGGGGCACCAGGCCGCGGGCCCCCCGCGCCGGCGGCACGAGGGCGCGCGCGACCAGCGGCGTCACGAGCGCCCCCAGCAGCCCGGCGCACACCAGCACCAGGGCCGGCGCCACGGTCGCGACCGCTCCGGCGGGCGCACGCCCCAGCTGCCAGACCGCGAGCGCCGTCGCGGGCACCAGGACCGACGCCCCCACCGCCGCGGTGACGCCGGGCGGCGGACCGGACCGGTCGACCGGCAACCGCGTGGCCGCCGGCACGAGCGCGGCCGCACCGCCGCCCAGACCGGCAGCGACCGCCCACCACACCGGGGCACCTGCGGCGCCGCCGGCCGCCCAGCCGAGCAGAGCCCCCAGCGCCGCGGCCCCGAGCACCCACGGAGCCTCCCGCGACACCAGCGGCCCCGGCCGCGCCCCCCGCGCTCGCAGCAGGGTCCGTTCCCGACGGGTGCGCGCCTCGACGAGGCCGACCGCCGCCCAGAGCCCGGCCAGCCCTGCGGCGACGGCCACCCCGACCGCGACGCGAGCGTCGAGCCGGGCGGCGGACGCCGTGCCGGCGATCACGGCGAGGTTCGCACCGCCCTCGGCGTCGATCGAGGCGCCCTGAACCAGGAGTCCCGCGCCGGCCAGAGCGTCCGGCACCGATTCGAGCCGCTCCGCCAGGGCGGTCAGCTGATCCGCGGTGAGGCCCTCGACCTGAGGCACCACCGTCCACCGCACCAGCGGGCGCGGCGCGGCGCGGTTCACGACGGCGGCGTCCGCGGCGAGCAACGGGCCGATCGCGCCCTTGAGGCCGCTCATCGTCCCTGAGGCCAAACCGGGGTCGGCGAACCACAGCGGGTCGGACGGGTCCAGCGGCTGCCAGGTGCCGACCACCTCCACGGGTAGGCCGGCGCTGCCGACCAGCAGCCGGGTGCCGGCCGCCAGACCCGAAGCGCGCGGTGCGACCACCTCGGCGGCGCCCGCACCCGGCGCCCGGCCGTCGACGATCCCCACGTGCGAGGCCCAGTCGGTGACGTGCGCGAGCACCATGCTGCGGGTGGGACCCGCGCCCCCGGCGGACCGGGCCTCGAGCGGGTAGGTCAGCCGGGCGGTGAGCACCGGGACGTCGTCGAGCAGCGCCCCGAGCACCGCGTCGGCCTCCGAGAGCTGCGCCGCGGCGTCGTCGGCGGAGCTCGTGGTCACCCGCACCCCACGTTGGGCCGCGTCCAGGGCGGAGGCCGCCTCGCGCACCATCGCGTCGGTGCGTTGCGCGGTGCGGTCCGCGACCAGGGCCGGTGCCGCCACCGCTAGCGCCACGGCCGCGGACAGCAGCACGAGTGCGGCGCCCCGCCGTCGCGCGACCCAGGGGCGGCCACGAGAAGCCACGAGGATGTCCGGCTCCCTTCCCGCGGCGACCTCGTCGAGGTCAGGCTGGTCGAACGCTATGACAGATCGAGGCCGGCGACGCCGCTGTACGCCGCCGTGGGCGAGCGGCGGCGACCCGGTGACGGCCACCCGCGGGCCCGGACCTCGATCCGTGCCTAGTGTGGCCGGATGGCTGGCTCCACACGCCGGGCGCTCCCGGCTGCGGCGTTGACGGCGGTCCTGGTGACGGCCTCGTGCTCCCCGGTCGGCGGCACCGCGACGTCATCGGCCGGCGTCGCGGGCCCGAGCGAGCCGCCGAAAGGCGCCACAGCCACCGCGCCGGCGAACCCGGCGTCCACCGGGCCCGGAGCGCTCGACTGGCCGACGTACCACCGCACGCTCGACCGCGCAGGGGCCGTGACCGGCCTGCCCCCCGTGCACCGGCTCAGTCCTGCGTGGACCGCCACCCTGGACGGCGCCGTGTACGGGCAACCGATCGTGGTCGGCGGTCTGGCGGTCGCGGCGACCGAGGGCGACACCGTCTACGGTCTCGACCTCACGACGGGTGCGGTCCGCTGGACGACCCACCTCGGCACACCGGTGCCCGTGAGCGACCTCCCGTGCGGCAACATCGACCCGCTCGGCATCACCGGGACCCCGGCGTACGACGTGAGCACCGGCTCGGTGTTCGTCGTGGCCGAGACGACGGGCGGGCGGCACACCCTCGTCGCGCTCGACGTCACGACCGGCCGGGAACGGTGGCGCCAGTCGCTCGACGTCACGCAGCACGACCGCCTCGCCGAGCAGCAGCGGGGAGCCCTCGCCGTGGCGAACGGCCGGGTGTACGTGCCGTTCGGGGGGTTGTTCGCCGACTGCGGCGACTACGTGGGCTACGTCACCGCGACGCCCGTCGGGGGTGGGACCACCACGTCGTACGCCATCCCGACGAGCCGCCAGGGCGGCATCTGGGCAGCCTCGGGGGTGGCCGTCGACGCCGGTGGCGACGTGTGGGTCGCGGTCGGCAACGGCGCAAGCACCGGGGGCGCCTACGACGGCAGCGACTCGGTGCTCCGGCTGGCTCCGGACCTGTCGCGCCGGCTCGACTACTTCGCCCCCACGTCGTGGGGCTCGCAGAACGCGGGTGACAGGGACCTGGGCAGCACTGGGCCGGTGCTCCTCGACGGCGACCGGGTCCTCGTCTCCGGGAAGGACGCCGAGGTCTACCTCCTCGACGCGGCCCACCTGGGTGGCATCGGCGGAGAGCTCGCGACGCTGACCGGCTGCGCGGGATTCGGCGGCATCGCCTGGGACGCTGCAGCCCAGGCCGCCTTCGTCCCGTGCAGGGACGGGCTGCTGCGCGTCGGCGTCGGGCCCGCGACGCTGCAGCGCGGCTGGAAGGCGCCGGCGAACATCGCCGGTTCACCGGTGGTCGGCCACGGGGCCGTGTGGTCGGTGGATGCCTCCGCCGGGCGCCTGTCCGCGCTCGACGAGGCGACCGGGGCCGTCGTCACGGCGGCCGACGTGGGCATCACGAGCCGGTTCGCGTCGCCGGTGCTGACCGGGGGCCTCGTCCTGGTGCCCACCCTCGCGGGAGTCAGCGCGCTGAGCGTGGGCTGACCCGCCGCGCCGCCCGAGGTCAGGCCGGCTGGACGTCCCGCCGGACGAAGCTGCCCAGACCTGCCCAGGCGAGCGCGGCAGCCACGGCGGGTCGAGCTCGACCCGGTCGAGACGCGGATCGTCGCCGGTGCGTGGACGTGGCGGAGACGAGGGCGAGCCGGAGTGATCGGGCCCGACCCCTTCCCGGTAGCCTCGGCACCGTGTCCGAGACGGTGCGGGTCGCGCTCAAGAACGACTACGAGATCGTCGTGCGCGGGCTCGCGCACATGTTCGACCCGTATCGGCCGCGCGTGCAGCTGGTGGAGCTCAATGCGGGCCGGCCCCTCGCCCACCGGGTCGACATCCTGCTGTACGACACGTTCGCGCAGGCCCAGGGCAACCTCGCCGAGCTCAGGGACCTGATGGCGAACGTGCTCGCCGACAAGGTCGTGCTGTACAGCTGGAACACCCAACCGGAGCTGGTCGCCGCGGCGCTCGATCGCGGGGCCTCGGGCTACCTCTCGAAGGCGCTGACGGCCGCCGAGCTCGTGGATGCGCTCGAGCGCATCCACGCCGGCGACGTCGTGGTCGAGGCGGCCCCGGCACCGGACCTCGTCCCCGGCGACTGGCCGGGTCGCGACGCCGGGCTCTCCGCGCGCGAGGCCGAGGTCCTCGCGCTCATCACCCAAGGTCTGAGCAACGACCTGATCGCACGGCGCACGTACCTCACGGCCAACTCGGTGAAGTCGTACATCCGCTCGGCCTACCGCAAGATCGGGGCCACGAGCCGGAGCCAGGCCGTGCTGTGGGGCGTCCGGCACGGGTTCCTGCCCGACGTCAGCCGCATCCCGGGGCCGGACGCCGAGGCCCAGCCCGCCCCCTGAGCCGTCCACCCCGTCCCACCCCTAGGGGTGGAGCGCCGGTCGGTCCCCGGGTGTCAGCCTCGGACGATGGCCGGTCGCTCACCGTCGCGCGCCACCGCCCGCGTCGCCTCCTTCCCCCCTGGCGAGATCCACGACGCAGCGGATCCGCGATCGTCGCCGCCCTACCGCGGTGGGTGGCCGGGGGCCACCGCCGCACCGCTCCCGGAGCCCGGGTGGGTCGACGCGCACGTCACGGACTTCGACGTCGCCCACGTGCACGTCGGCCTCGTGGAGCTCTCGCCGGTAGCGTTCTTCGGCTTCGTCGTCCGGCTCCGCGCGCACGGCAAGCCGTTGGTCGTCACGGTGCACAACCTCGAGCACTCGTGCCTCGACACCGAGACCCTGGACGAGCTCCTGCGTACCGCGGTCCCGGCGGCGGACGAGGTCGTGACGTTCACCGTCGGCGCGGGCCGGGCGATCCTGCGGCGCTGGGGCCGTACGGCGCACATCCTCCCCCACCCACCGGTGCTGCCGGTGCCGCGCGCCGCGCGCGGGCCGCGAGGCCGGGACGCCGTCGTGGGGATGGACCTGACCGACACCTGCGACCTCACCGGCGCGTGGACCACGGTGGAGGCGGCCGGGGCCGCGCTCGACGGGCTCAAGGGCGCGCGGCTGCGCGTGGACGTGCCACCTCGGGCCGTGCGGGACCCGGCGGTAGCGGCCCCCCTCAGCGCACCGGACGTGGTCGACGTGCGCACCCGCGGCCCGTTGGGCCCTCGGGCCCTGGCGACCTACCTGGAGGGCCTCGACGCATTCATCGTCCCCGAGGTCCGCTGCACCCACTCCACCTGGCTCGAGGCGTGCCATGAGGCCGGTACCGCGGCGATCGTGCCGGACATCGGCTGCCTCGCCGAGCAGCGCCCGGGCCTGCTCTACCACCCTGCCGAGCCGGCCGGCCTCGCCCGGGCCGTGGTCGCGGCGGTTCGCTCGCGACACCGGCCGCGGCCCGCGCCGCCCGGCGAGCACGCGGCGGAGCGGGCCTTCGCCGAGCTCGCCCACCACCAGCTCTACCTGGCCATGGTGCCGTCCTCGCAGGCGCCCCCGGACGCGGACACGGCCTGAGCCCGCGCCCTGTCGCGGTCGTACCCTGGACTCGTGCCGGGCGGAGCCCCGCACGGGGCGCTGGTCGAGGTCGAGCTCGCCGAGGAGGACGAACTCCTCGCGGCCCGTCGGCCCTGGCCTGCACGCCGCCTGGCGTGGGTGGCGGTGCCGGTCGCGGTCGGGCTCGCGGTGGCGAGCCTGGCCCAGGCCGCCGACACCGCCCACGGCGCCCACGCGTTCGCGGCCCTGGGCCCGACCGCCGTGGGCCTGAGCGCACCGCCGGCCGAGCGTTGGCGCGTCCCGGGCGCACTGATCGGCGTGGCGGGCGACATCGTGCTCGTGGACGACCAGCGCCGCGGTGTGGAGGGCGTGGATGCGGCGACCGGCGCCGCGGTGTGGACGCGCGCGGAGACCGGCAGCTGCGCGATGGCGGTGCCTGACGCGTTCACCGCGACCGCGCGGCCCGGCGGCGAACCGCACCGTCTGGTCTGCGGCTGGGCACCCGGGCAGGTGGGCCACGAGGCGACCTCCGTCGAGGTGCTCGACCCCGCGACCGGCGACCGGCTCGCCGCGGCCTCGCTGCCCGGGAGCGCGGGCTGGTGGTTCGTGGACCGCGGTGACGCCTTCCTGGTGGCCGCAGCGCCCGACGGCGCGTTCACCGCGCTGCGGCTCGACACGTCCTCGGGGCGGGTGGTGTGGACCTTCCGCTCAGGCCACGCCCTGGTGCAGCCCGGTGGCGGCTTCAGCGCGTCCGGCCTCGGCTCGGACGAGATCATGGCCGCCGGGTCCGGCGGGACGATCCGGCTCACCCAGGACACCGGGGTCGCGACCGCCCGCCGGCCGGCGCTCACCGCCCGGACCGCGGAGCAGGCCTCACCGCTGCCGGGCGGAGCGCAGGTGCTCGGTGGCCGGGACGCGGACGGCACCGCCGTGGTCCGCGCGCTGGCCGCTGACGGCACGCCGCGCTGGACCGTCCCCGGGCACCTGGTCGCACCGGCGACCGACGACCACAGCCTCGGGAACCTGGTGGTGGCCGTCCCGGCCGACGGCCGCGGACTGATGGGGCTCGACGCCACCGACGGCCACACGCTCTGGCGCACGCCCGGTGCCCCCACGGGCGTCGAGGCCCGGGTGAACGGGGTGCTGGTCACCGCCGACCGGAGCCGGGTCGTCGCGCTGGACCTGCGCACCGGCGCCCAGATGTGGCAGGCCGTGCCGTACGGCACCGGTGCGGTGAGCGACGGCGGGACGATCGCGACGCTGGAACGGGTCGACGGCATCTCCAGGCTCGTCGCTCGCGACCTGCGCACCGGCGCGGAGCTGTGGCGCCGGGCAGCAGGCAGGGAGCTGTGGCCGGAGGTCACGACCTACCGCGGGGACACGCTCGTCGCGGTGCACCACGACCTCGTGCTGCTTCGGACGGACAACGAGGTGGTGGCGTTCGAGCCGACGTAGCCTGACCGGGTGCGCCCCGACGGCCTGGTCGAGGTGGCGCTCGTCGAGGGCGACGACGCGCCCGGCCCTCGCGTGGGACGACGTCGCCGCTCGCCCAACGGCCGTCGGCGGGTGGGCGCCGCGGTCGCGGCCGCCGCCTTGGCCGCCGTCGTGCTCGTCGACGCGCACGCCGCGGCGACGGTGGCAGCACGGACCCGTGACGCGGTAGCGCTCAGCACGTCCCTCGCGGTGCCGCCGACCGTCGCGTGGCAGGTCACCGCGGGCACCGTCGCGGGTGCGACCGACGACGTGGTGGTGGTCACCGATCCCGACGGCGCCCACGTGACGGCCGTGGGCCTGGACGACGGCGTGACTCGGTGGAGCCGCCCGATACCGGTCGACCAAGGCGGGTGCTCGGTTCACGGCGGCGTGGTGGTGTGCCTGGGCGCGACCCCGGGCGGCGCGACGACATCGTCGGTCGCCGCGCTCGATCCACGATCCGGCGCCGAGCTGCACTCCTTGCTGTGGCCGGGGGCGTACAGCCTGACGACGTGGGTCGGTGCCGACCTGGTCCTGGTGGGTAGCGACGACGCCGGGCGGATGGTCGCGCGCCGTTGGTCCCCGACCACGGGGGCGACCGTGTGGGCCTACCGTTCCGCGATCGACGTCGTGGGGCCGGTACCCACCACCTGGGAGCTCGGCACCGGCTGGGCGCGCGTGTCCAGCCGATCCCGCGCCGCGGTGTCGCTGACCACCGGGCGCGCGGTGCCGGTCGACGCCCCCGGCCAGGGGCCGCTCGAGGACGCCGCGACCGTCCGCACGAGCGCCGGCGTGCTGGTCCAGACCACGGCGCCGGCGGGGTCGGACCTCGTGCTGGCCGTGGCCCGCGGCACCGAGCACGAGGTCGCCGGGACCCTGGTACCCGTGCCTGCCGGGGACGGGACCGGCAGAGGGCTGGCGCTGGTGCGCTCGGATGGCACCCTCGCACGCGTGGACGCCTCCGGGCGGGCCCACTGGCGACTGCTGACCGCGACCTGGGCGAGCGTCGCGCCGTACCCGGTCCTCGCGGTCGACGGGGTGCTCGCGGTGTCCCAGGGGGACACGCTGGTCGCCATCGACGCCCTCGACGGCCGGACGTTGTGGAGCGCCCCCACCGGGGTGCCGGCCGCACCGTCGGCCGTCTCCGACGGCCGACTTCTGGCGCACGTCGAGCGCAGCGCCACGGGCCTTGCGCTGGTGGCCCGGCTGCCGCGGACCGGGGCCGTGGTGTGGCGCGACCCGCTGCCCGACGCCTCGGTCGCCCGCCTCACTCTCGCGCCGGACGGCACGGTGCTGGTCGCCACCGGGAGCGACCTGCTCGCGCTGCGCGGCGCCGGGTGAGCTCGCTCGCCCCGGACCGCACAGGTCACGCGCTGCGGCGCGGCGGCGCGGCGGGGCTCACCAGATCCGGCGCGTCCAGGCCGCGATGAACTCCATGCCCGTCGCGATCACCGCGAGGGCGACCCAGCCGAGAACGGGACTCATGCGCATAGGGTCCCGCCACCGATCGTGCGGCATGCCGCGTTCCGTTGTGGGGTGCACCACACGGCCGGGGAAGGCAGCTCCCGTGCACTGCGCGGGTGCGTCCGTCAGGCGGCGAGCGCCATGACGCCGACGCCGAGCGCAGCGGCGCTCACCGTGAGCACCAGCGACCCGGCGGCCGTGATCGTCGCGCGACGAAGCTCCCCCGCCTGGAGCAGGCGGGCGGTCTCGACCATCGCGGTCGAGAACGTGGTGAACCCGCCGCAGAAGCCTGTCATCGCGGCCACCAGCCACGGCCCCCCGGCGCCGTGGTACACCTGAGCACCGGCCAGCAGACCGATGATCAGCGAGCCCGACACGTTCACCACTGCGGTGCCGATCGGCAGGCCCTGGGCGACGCGGTCACGGACCAGGCCGTCGAGCACGAACCGGCTCGACGCGCCCACCCCGCCGAGCAGCGCGACCAGCAGGAGCGTCGGGCCGGTCATCGGCGCGGCTCCCGACGCAGCACACGGCGCAACGCGGTGCGCGGCCGCAGCCGAGCGCCCAGCAGCATCCCCACGGCGCAGGCGACCAGCCCGAGCGCGAGGCTCGCACCGGCATAACCCGCGGCGATCCCGACCTCGCCGCCGGCCAGCAGCCGCTCGATCTCGAGCGCGAAGCTGGAGAACGTCGTGAACCCACCCATCATCCCGGTGCCCAGAGCCAGACGGACCAGGCGGGCGCGCGGCGTCTCCGGACCGGCACGCAGCAAGGCCTCGAGCAGCATGCCGAGCAGGAACGAGCCGACGACGTTCTCCGTCAGGGTGCCCAGCGCCCAGCCACCCACCTGACCGATGGCACCGGTGAGCGTGGCCCGGGCCGTGGTGCCCAGGATGCCGCCGGCGGCCACGGCCAGGACCAGGCCGGGGTGCAGGTGCGGCCGGGTGCTCACGCGCGAGACCCTAACGTTGCCGGCGCTCGATCGCCGGATTGCCTGACCCCTGGACTCCGGCTACCGTCGAGCCCGACCAGACGAGAGGAGCACGGCCGTGGCTTTCGCCCCGACCCTTCGGTGCTCCCTGGTGTGCGCCCGCCCCTGCAGCTGTCTGTAGAGCGCTGGCACCGGACCGCGGCCGTGCGTCGCGGCGTCCAGCGCTCGTGCCCCCGCCCCGGGGGAAGTCCCCGGACTCCCAGACCGTTACCCCCAAGGCGCACCTGCGCCCCGCACACCGAAGGACTCTCATGGCTCGGATCTACGACGACGTCACCACGCTCATCGGCAACACCCCGCTGGTTCGGCTCAACCGGCTCCCCGACACCACGGCCACCGTGGTCGCCAAGCTCGAGTTCTACAACCCCGCCAACTCCGTCAAGGACCGGATCGGCGTCTCGATCATCGACGCCGCCGAGGCGTCCGGCCAGCTGCCCCCGGGCGGCACCGTGGTCGAGGCGACCAGCGGCAACACCGGCATAGCACTGGCCATGGTGGGCGCGGCCCGCGGCTACCACGTCGTGCTCACGATGCCCGAGTCGATGTCCAAGGAGCGCCGCGCGCTGCTGCGCGCGTTCGGTGCCGAGCTCGTGCTCACCCCGGCCGGCGAGGGCATGAAGGGCGCCGTCGACCGGGCCGACCAGCTCGCCGCGGAGCGTCCCGGCGCCGTCCTCGCCCGGCAGTTCGCCAACGAGGCCAACCCGGAGATCCACCGCCGCACCACCGCCGAGGAGATCTGGGCGGACACCGACGGTCAGGTCGACGTCGTGGTCGCCGGGATCGGCACCGGCGGCACGATCACCGGCGTCGGGCAGGTGCTCAAGGAGCGCAAGCCCGGGGTGCAGATCATCGGCGTGGAGCCCGCCGAGTCCCCGATCCTCAACGGCGGCGCGCCCGGACCGCACAAGATCCAGGGCATCGGGGCCAACTTCGTCCCGGAGATCCTGGACACCTCGGTCTACGACGAGATCATCGACGTCGACGCGGAGACTGCCGCCGAGGTCGCGCGCCGCACTGCCCGGGACGAGGGCCTGCTGGTCGGCTTCAGCTCGGGCGCCGCGATCGCCGCGGCCCAGCAGGTGGCCCAGCGCCCGGAGAACGCCGGCAAGCTGATCGTGGTCATCGTGCCGTCGTTCGGCGAGCGCTACCTGTCCACCGTCCTCTACGCCGACCTGATGGACTGAGATGAGCTCGATGAGACGGTTCCTCGGCGTGCTGCGCGAGGACCTCCAGGCCGCCCGGGACCGCGACCCGGCAGCCCGGTCCATGCTGGAGGTCGCGCTCGGGTACCCGGGCGTGCACGCGATCTGGGGCTACCGGATCACGCACCGCATGTGGCGCGAGCCGGGCCTGCGGCTGCCGGCGCGGCTGCTGTCCCAGCTGGTGCGCTCGGCGACCGGGATCGAGATCCACCCCGGGGCCCAGCTCGGCCGTCGGCTGTTCATGGACCACGGGATGGGCATCGTCATCGGCGAGACCGCCATGGTCGGCGACGACGTGGTGATGTTCCACGGCGCGACCCTGGGCGGGGTCTCGATGAAGCACGGGAAGCGGCACCCGACGCTCGGCGACGGGGTCGTGATCGGCTCGGGGGCCCGCGTCCTGGGGCCGGTCTGGGTGGGCGACGGCGCCAAGGTCGGAGCGAATGCGGTGGTCGTCAAGGACGTTCCCGCGGGCGCGACGGCGGTCGGCGTCCCGGCGGTGATCCGGCGCCGCGAGCACGCCGGCAACGGCGCCGCCGAGACGCGCGTCGACGTCCGTGCACCCGACCACATCCGCGACCCCGCGTTGGACGTCGACCCGGCGATCTGGATCTAGGCCTCCTCCGGCCACCAGAGCGCACGGCGGAGCACGACGCGCGCCTCGTCGGGGTCCTCGGGCTCGGTCAGCGGGCACCCCTCGGTGCGCAGCCGGGCCAGCGCATCGTGGCGGTAGGGCCGGGGCGGGCGACCTGAGGCGTTGACCACCCGCCACCACGGCACGCCTGAGCCCGCCCGCGCCAGCACCGAGCCCACCTGGCGGGGCCCGCCCATCCCGAACCGCTCGCGCAGGATCTCGGCGAGCGAGCCGTAGGTCGCGGCCCGGCCCGCGGGGATCTGCGCGACGAGGTCGAGGACCTCGCCGAGGTACTCCTCGGGCGTCAGAACGACCTCAGAGCCTCTGGACAAGGACGAGGGCACGGTCGTCTCCTTCCCCGGCGCCGAGCTGGTCCAGCACCTCCTGGGCGCCGCCGGTCGCGGTCGCCACGAGCCGGTCGAACGTACCCATCAGCCGGTCGATGCCCAGGTCGAGGTCGCGCTTGGGGCTCTCGACCAGACCGTCGGTGTAGAGCATCAGGGTGTCGCCGGGGTCGAGCCTGCCCTGGAACGCGCCGAACACCGGCTCGGGGACCACCCCGAGCACCGGACCGCCCGTCCCGTGCACCAGCTCCAGACGCCCCGAGCCCGCGTGGAGCTGCACGGCGGGTGGGTGCCCGGCGTTGGACACCCAGTACTCGCCGGTCTCCAGGTGCACCGCGAGGTGCACGGCAGTCGCAAAGCCCTCGTCCCAGCGCTGGTCGAGCAGGTAGGTGTTGGCGGCCGGCAGGAAGGCCGGCGGCGGCATCGCGCCGAGCAGCCCACCGAAGGCGCCGGACAGCAGCAGTGAGCGCACGCCGGCCTGCTGGCCCTTGCCCGACACGTCGACCACGACGATCTCCAGGACGGGTCCGTCCGCGCCACGGGCCGCCACCACGAAGTCCCCCGAGAAGCCGTCGCCGTACGCGGAGCGCACCAGGGACTCGACACGCCAGCCGGGCGGCAGCGGCGGGATGCGCCCGTGGGCCGCGATCCGGTCACGCAGGTCGACCAGCATGAGCTGGCTCGGGGCGCCCTGCAGGCCCAGCCGCTCGCGGCTGCGGACGAACAGCAGGCTCGCGGCCAGGCCGACCGCCTGCACCGCCAGGACGCCGGGGGTCAGCTCGGGTGTCCAGCCGGTCAGGCCCACGACCAGCGTCTCGACGATCATCGCCACCGCCAGCGCGACCATCGCGAGCCTGCGCAGCACGACCACCGCGGCCAGCAGCACCAGCAGCATCGCGGCGGGCGGCACCCAGTCGGGTGCGACGGCCGTCCCGATCGTGACCAGCACGGAGAGCGCGATCAGCAGGGCCCCCAGCACCGGCTGACCGACGAGTGCGCCGCGAGTCTCCCCCCGCGCACCTCCGAGCCGGGTCAAGGATCTCCACCTGATCCGCCAGGTCGGTCGCCCGACGTGAGACCGCGACCGGGCTGCGGTCACGCTCACGCCATGAGGCTACCGGCCGATCGCACGGAACTCACGGACCACGCCTGGACCCCGGCTGGGGGTTGCCTCGCAATTGGGTTGGGCCCGGGCGCACACCACGGCACGATGGCGCCATGAGCCTGCCTGCCGGATACCGCATCGTCGACGTGCCCGCCGAGGCCAACCGGGAGTGGCTGGTCACCGACGGCTGGGCCTTCCCCGGGGACATCGACCCGGACGTCGTCGCCGAGTGGCCCTCCTCGCTGGACTGGACCCGCACCCGCGGTGTGCGCACCGACGACGACGAGCTGGTCGCCACCCACGCGTCGTTCGCCTACCACGCTCTTCCGGTACCCGGCGGCCGGGCGAAGACCTCGGGCCTGACGTGGGTCGGTGTGCACCCCGGTCACCGCCGGCGTGGACTGCTGCGAGCGATGATCGACGACCACGTCGAGCGGAGCCTGCGGCGCGGCGAGGTGCTCTCGCTGCTGTTCGCCGCCGAGCCGGCGATCTACGGCCGCTTCGGGTACGGACTGGCCGCGCACCAGCTGCGCGTGAAGGTCCCGCGGCAGGCTGCGCTGCGCGACGTGCCGGGCGCCGAGCACATCAGGCTCCGCCTGGAGACCGTGGACGCCGAACGTCATGGCGCGGCGGTGGCCGCGGTGCACGGCTCGGTGGACCGGCCCGGCTGGACCACCCGTGAGTCGCAGGCCCAGGCGGCCGCGTTCCTGCACGACCCGCCGCAGCACCGCGGCGGGGCCGAGCAGCTGCGGATCGCACTGGCCGAGCGGGACGGCGAGCCGGTGGGCTACGCACTGCTGCGGCGCAAGGTCGACTGGCAGCGCGGCGGACCGCGCGGCACCGTCCGGGTGCGCGAGCTGTGCGCGCCGGACCCGGCGGTCGCCCGCGCGCTGTGGGGGTTGCTGGTGGACCTGGACCTGACCTCCACCGTCGACGCCGGTTGCCTGGCGGTCGACGACCCGATCACCCACCTGCTGGTCGACGTGCGTGCCGCCGAGGCGGACTGGCAGGACAACCTCTGGGCCCGGCTGCTCGACGTGCCCGCCGCGCTGACGGCCCGCCGCTACGCCCGCGACGTGGACGTGGTGCTCGAGGTGCGTGACACGCTGCTGCCCGCCAACGCCGGTCGATGGCGCCTGGAGGGCGGGCCCGAGGGCGCCCGGGTTGCGGCGACCGACGCACCGGCGGACCTCGCGCTCGACGTCCGGGAGCTCGGCTCGGCCTACCTGGGTGGCCAGTCCCTCGCCGCCATGGCGGCTGCCGGTCAGGTCACCGAGCTGCGCCCCGGCACGCTCGGGCCGACCGCGACCGCGTTCGGCTGGCCGGTCGCCCCGGTGGCGAGCTTCGTCTGGTGAGACCGCGCGCTCAGCGGGCCGCCTCGTAGGCGGTGAGCAGGTCGATCCGGCGCTGGTGGCGCGCGTCGTGGCTGAACGGCTCGGCGAGGAAGGCCTCCACGATCGCGATCGCGTCGTCGACGGAGTGCTGGCGCGCCCCGATCGCCACCACGTTCGCGTCGTTGTGCGCCCGCCCCAGGGTCGCGGTCGCGATGTTCCAGGCCAGCGCCGCGCGCACCCCGGTGACCTTGTTGGCGGCAATCTGCTCGCCGTTGCCCGAGCCGCCGATCACGATGCCCAGGCTGCCCGGGTCGGCGACCACGGCCTCGCCGGCGGCGAAGCAGACCGGCGGGTAGTCGTCCTGCGCGTCGTAGGCCGGCGCGCCGTGGTCGGTGACGTCGTGCCCACCGGCCCGCAGGTGCTCGACGAGGACGGACTTCAGCTCGAACCCGGCGTGGTCGGCGGCGATGTGGATGCGCATGTCCTCATCCTGCCGCACCACGGTCCACACCGCGGCCGGCACCGGGGCCGGTGCCGCGACCGCGGCCCGCGACGAGCGCGGCGACGAGCGCAGGCACCGCGTCGTCGATGGGGTCGCGGACCACCGCTTCGGCGAGCCCGTCGTAGGGCGTCGGGGCGGCGTTGATGATCACCACGCCCGCCCCGGAGTCCGCGGCGACGGCGGTCAGCGCGGCCGCCGGCTGCACGGTGAGCGTCGTGCCGATCGCCACGAACAGCGCGCAGTCCTGCGCCGCCCGGATGCAGGCGTCCAGTACTCCGGTCGGCAGCACCTCGCCGAACATCACCACGTCGGTGGCCAGCGTGCCCCCGCACGCCCGGCAGTGCGGGTCCGGGTCGCGATCGAGCCTGGCGAGCACGTCGGCGGTGGCCTCGTGCGCGCCGCAGTCCCGGCAGGTGGAGCCCGGCAGCGAGCCGTGCAGCTCGTGGACCAGAGCCGGGTCCTGCCCGGCGCGCTGGTGCAGGCCGTCGAAGTTCTGGGTGCACACGGCCCGCAGCAGGCCGGCGCGCTCCAGGTCCACCAGGGCCAGGTGCGCCCGCGACGGCGCGGCGTGCCACACCGGGTGGTCGCGCCACATCGCCCACGCGGCCACCCGCACCTCGGGGTCCCGGCTGTACTCCCGCCAGTCCAGCAGGCGCATGGCGCCCGGGTCGCGGGTCCACACGCCCAGCGGACCGCGGAAGTCCGGGATCCCCGAACCCGTCGAGATCCCCGCCCCGGTCAGCACCACCACGCCCTCGCCCACCCCTCGATGGTGCACCCGCGGCGCCGGCGTCGCCGACTCTCACCTAGCCTGGCCCCCATGACCTCCGGCATCGACGCCCACGACCTCGACCCCGCCGTCCGCCCGCAGGACGACCTGTTCCGCCACGTCAACGGCCGCTGGCTCGCCGAGCACGTGATCCCGGCGGACCGCTCGTTCGACGGGGCGTTCCGCGCGCTGCACGACCGCGCCGAGGAGCAGGTGCGCGAGATCATCACCGAGCTGGGCGGCCAGACCGCCGACTCCGGCGGGGCGCCGGCCGATCCCACCGCGGCCCGGATCGGCGCGATGTACGCCAGCTTCATGGACGCCGAGACGGTCGAGCGACGGGGCCTGGAGCCGATCGCCGCCGAGCTCGCGTCGATCGACGCCGCGGCGGACCACCCCGCGCTCGCCGCGGTCCTGGGCGCCCTGCAGCGCACCGGCGGCGCCGAGGCGACCGGGCTCTACGTCGACAACGACGCCCACGACCCCGAGCAGTACGCGGTCTACCTGTACCAAGCCGGGATCGGCCTGCCCGACGAGTCCTACTACCGGGAGGACTCCCACGCCCGGATCCGTGAGGCGTACGTCCCGCACGTCGCGCGGATGCTCGAGCTCTCTGGGCTCGACCCCGCGCGGGCGCGGGCCGCCGCCGACGACGTCATGGCGCTGGAGACCGCGCTCGCCGCCCACCACTGGGACGTGGTCGCGGACCGCGACGCCGAGCGCACCTACAACCCGATGACCTTCGCCGAGCTCGTCGAGCGCGCCCCGGGCTTCGACTGGGCGGCGTGGGCGGCGGCGCTCGGCACACCCGCCGGCGCCCTCGACCGGCTCGTGGTCCGCGAGCCGGACTTCGCGATCGGCCTCGGCGAGGTCTGGTCACGGGCCGACCCGGCCACGATCCGCGCCTGGCTGCGCTACCACCTGGTCACCCACCGGGCGCCGTACCTGCCCGAGGCGGTGGTCGAGGCGAACTTCGACTTCTACGGCCGGACGCTGACCGGCGCGCAGGAGGTCCGCGAGCGCTGGAAGCGCGGCGTGAGCCTGGTCGAGGGCACGCTCGGCGAGGCCGTGGGCCAGGTCTACGTGGCCCGGCACTTCCCGCCGTCGCACAAGGAGCGCATGGTCGACCTCGTCGCGAACCTGGTCGAGGCCTACCGGCGCTCGATCACCGAGCTGGCGTGGATGGGCGAGAAGACCCGGGCCCGCGCGCTGGACAAGCTCGGGACCTTCAACCCGAAGATCGGCTACCCCGAGCGCTGGAAGTCCTACGACGGTCTCGAGGTCGACCCGTCGGACCTGCTGGGCAACGTCCGCCGGTCCCGCGCGTACGAGCAGGACCGCGAGCTGAACAAGATCGGCCGGCCGCTGGACCGCGACGAGTGGTTCATGACGCCGCAGACCGTCAACGCCTACTACAACCCCGGCATGAACGAGATCGTCTTCCCCGCGGCCATCCTGCAGCCGCCGTTCTTCGACATCGAGGCCGACGACGCGGTCAACTACGGCGGGATCGGAGCGGTGATCGGCCACGAGATCGGCCACGGCTTCGACGACCAGGGCTCGAAGTACGACGGCACCGGCGCCCTGCACGACTGGTGGACCCCCGCCGACCGCGAGGAGTTCGAGAAGCGGACCGCAGCGCTCATCGCGCAGTACTCGGCCTTCTCCCCCGCCCAGCTCGACGACGACACCAAGCGCGTCAACGGCGCGTTCACGGTCGGGGAGAACATCGGCGACCTCGGCGGGCTGGCGATCGCCCTGGAGGCGTACGAGCTCGCGCTCGGCGGGCCGATCTCGGACGCGCCGATCCTGGACGGCCTCACCGGTGCGCAGCGGGTGCTCCTCGGCTGGGCGCGCGCGTGGCGCGAGAAGGGTCGCGACGAGGCGGTGCTCCAGCGGCTGGCCACCGACCCGCACTCCCCGGCCGAGTTCCGCTGCAACGGCGTGGTCCGCAACATCGACGCGTTCCACGAAGCGTTCGGCACCGCGCCGGGCGACGCCCTGTGGCTCGACCCGGCCGAGCGGGTCTCGATCTGGTAGCCGGCGATCAGCCGGTCAGAAGAACCGGTAACCGGCCCGGGCCACCGAGAAGCCGGCGCCGCTCGGGTTGTGCCGGCAGGTGACGCCGTTGGTCGAGGAGTGGCAGGTCATCTGGCCCACGGTGCTCGCCTGGCCGTACTCGAGCGTCGGCGCGCCCTTGGGCACGGCGGGCGGGTCCCCGACGACGCAGGCCATCTCCGGCTCCTTGCCAGCGACCACGGTCAGCACGTGCCCGACCGTGCCGTCGCAGCCGGCCGGCGGGGCCGGCGGGGTGAACGTGAACGACAGGATCGTGCAGGTGGCGGACGTCTCTGTCATCTCGCACCAGATGTTGTGGCTGGGCAGCTGGAAGTCGGTGTAGGTGTTCGGGTTGCCGGTCTCCGACGGGACCGCGGTGTCCGGGGTGGTCTCCGGAGGTGGGGTGGAGAAGGCGGAGCTCGCCCCGGCCTGGGGCGCCGAGGACCCGAACGGCCGCAGGAGCACCACGAGCAGCAGGAAGGTGGCGACCAGGATCACGTCGACGACGACGAACGTCGTCATCGCCGGGGTCAGCCCCCACCGGCCGCGCTGGTCCATCACCCCTCCTCGTCCGCCGGGCAGGATCGCACGCCCGCTGCCTCACCGCGAGGCATCCTGCCCGATCCGCGGCGGCGACGACGACGCGTCCACGCTGCGACTCAGTCGAACACGGGCCCCTGGGTCCGGGATCGCTTGAGCTCGTAGAACCCCGGCACGGACGTCGCGAGCACCACGGCCTCCCACAGCCGCTCGGCAGCTGCTCCGGTCGGCGCGGGCGTGACCACCGGGCCGAAGAAGCCGGCGCCGTCGATCGCGAGCACCGGCGTGCCCACGTCGCCGCCGACCAGGGCGACGGCCTCGGCGTGCGAGGCCCGCACCCGAGCGTCGAACGTGGTGTCCTCGGCCGCGTCCGCGAGCTCCGGCGGCAGCCCGACCTCGGCCAGCGCCTTCCGGCACGCCTCGGCGAGGTCGTCCTGGCCGCCGGGGTGGATCTGCACGCCGATCGCGTCGTACAGGGCCTTGACCACCGAGGGCCCGTGCGCCGCGAGGGCCGCGGCGATCACCCTCAGCGGCCCCCAGGAGCGCGCCAGCTCCTCGGCGTACCGCGGGGAGACCTCACGGCCCTCGTTGAGCACCGCCCGGCTCATCAGGTGCCATCGCACGGTCAGGTCGTGGCCCTGCTCGATCTCGGTGAGCCAGCGGCTCGTCATCCACGCCCAGGGGCAGGTCGGGTCGAACCAGAAGTCGACGGCGGCGGGGGCGGGGGGCACGGCAACGGTCACGGTGAGGTGTCCTTCCTGTGCTCCCGGACGGAGGCACACCTCCACTGTGCACGGGTCGATCGAATCGTTCTACCCGGGCCTACGCGGCGCGGCACGTCATGAAAGGATGCGCCCACCACGCAGCGAAGGAGCACCACCGTGCCCGGTCAGAACCTCACCCGCGACGAGGCGCGCACCCGCGCCGTGCTCACCATCGACAGCTACGACGTGGCCCTCGACCTCACCACGGGACCGACGACCTTCCGCTCGACGACGCTGGTGCGCTTCACCGCCCCCGCCGGGTTCTCGACGTTCATCGACCTCATCGCGCCGACCGTGCACGAGGTGGTGCTCAACGGTGTCGCGCTGGACGTGTCGCAGGTGTTCGCCGACTCGCGGATCGCCCTGGAGCACCTCGCGACGGACAACGAGCTGCGGGTGGTGGCCGACTGCGCCTTCATGAACACCGGCGAGGGCCTGCACCGGTTCGTCGACCCGGTCGACGACGAGGTCTACCTGTACTCCCAGTTCGAGGTCGCCGACTCCCGCCGGGTGTTCGCGGTGTTCGAGCAGCCGGACCTCAAGGCCGCCTTCCGGTTCACCGTGACCGCGCCGGAGCACTGGACGGTGGTGTCGAACTCCCCCACCCCGGAGCCGGAGGCGGTCGGCGAAGGCGCCGCGCGCTGGTCGTTCGAGCCGACGCCGCCGCTGGCCTCCTACGTCACGGCCGTCGTCGCCGGGCCCTACCACCGGGTCCAGGGCGCTGTGCCGTCGGTCGACGGGCGCGAGCTGCCCGCGGCGGTGCTGTGCCGCGCCTCGCTCGCCCAGTACCTCGACGCCGAGGAGATCCTGGCGATCACCCGGGCCGGGTTCGCCTTCTACGAGGAGCGGTTCGGCCGCCCGTACCCGTTCGCCAAGTACGACCAGATCTTCGTGCCGGAGTTCAACGCGGGAGCGATGGAGAACGCCGGCGCGGTGACCTTCCTCGAGGCGTACGTGTTCCGCTCCAAGGTGCCGGAGGCGACCGTCGAGCGGCGCACCGTGACGATCCTGCACGAGCTGGCCCACATGTGGTTCGGCGACCTGGTCACGATGCGCTGGTGGGACGACCTGTGGCTCAACGAGTCGTTCGCGGAGTACGTCTCGCACCTCGCCACGGCCGAGGCGACCCGGTGGACGTCCGCGTGGACCACGTTCTCCTCGCTGGAGAAGTCCTGGGCCTACCGCCAGGACCAGCTGCCGTCGACGCACCCGATCGTGGCCGACATCCGCGACCTGGAGGACGTCGAGGTCAACTTCGACGGGATCACGTACGCCAAGGGCGCCTCGGTCCTCAAGCAGCTCGTCGCCTGGGTGGGCGAGGACCGGTTCTTCGCCGGGGTCCGCGCTTACTTCGACAAGCACGCCTGGGGCAACACCGAGCTGCGCGACCTGCTGGCCGAGCTCGAGATCACCAGCGGCCGCGACCTGACCGCCTGGTCGCGGGTCTGGCTCGAGCAGGCCGGGGTGACGCTGCTGCGCCCGCGCGTCGAGGTCGACGCGCACGGCGTGGTCACGCACGCCGAGGTGGTCCAGGAGGTGCCGGCGACCCATCCCGTCCAGCGTCCGCACCGCCTGGTGGTGGCGGGCTACGACCTGGTCCCGGACGGCGACGGCGGTCGCTTCGAGCGGACGCTGCGCGCCGAGCTCGACGTGACCGGTGCGATCACGCAGGTGCCGGACCTCGTGGGCCGCGCGCGCCCCGACCTCGTCCTGGTCAACGACGAGGACCTGGCCTACGCCAAGGTCCGGCTGGACCCGGCGTCGTTCGGGGCGGCCACGGGCCACCTGCGCGACTTCGCCGAGTCCCTGCCCCGCAGCCTGGTCTGGGGCGCCGCCTGGGACATGACCCGCGACGCGGAGGTCCCGGCCCGCACGTTCGTCGACCTCGTGCTCGGTGACATCGCGCACGAGTCGGACTCCTCGGTGGTCCAGGTGCTGCTGCGCCAGCTCACGACCATGGTCGACCTGTACCTCGACCCGGCCCGCCGCCCGGCCACCGCTCGGCGCACCGCCGACCGGCTCCTGGCCCTGGCGCGCGAGGCCGAGCCCGGCTCGGACACCCAGCTCCAGCTGGTCAAGGCGTTCGCCGCGCGGGCCGTGGACGAGGCGCACCTGACCGCCCTGGCGGGGCTGCTCGACGGCTCGGCGCCGCTGCCCGGGCTGAGCGTGGACACCGACCTGCGCTGGGAGCTGCTGACCGGTCTGGTCGCCGGCGGACGCGCGGGCGAGGCGGAGATCGCCGCCCAGCTCGCCACCGACGCCACGGCCACCGGCGAGCGCGCCGCGGCCGCGGCCCGCGCCGCCGCCCCGACGGCCGCGGCGAAGGCCGCCGCGTTCGACGCGGCGGTGCGCGACGCGTCACTCGCCAACGCGCTGCAGACCGCCACGATCGCCGGCCTGACCCGGGTGCCCGACCCCGACGCCCGCCGCGACCTCCTCGAGCCGCTCGTCGAGCCGTACTTCGACGCCCTCCTCGACGTGTGGGCGACCCGCACCAACGAGACGGCCCAGAACGTGGTCTCGGGCCTGTTCCCGACGCTGCTGACCGGCACCGGCGTGGACGTGCTCGGCCGCACCGACGCCTGGCTCGAGGCGAACCCCGACGCCCCGGCCGCGCTGCGCCGCCTGGTCGCCGAGAGCCGCGACGGCGTGCGCCGCGCCCTGGTCGCCCAGGCGGTCGACGCCGCAGGCTGACCGGCTGCGCCCCGTCCTGCCGGGGCTCACTACTGCGCGCGCAACCACCGGCGGGCCTGCCGGGTGCTGCGCAGCCGGACCCAGGGCCGGGCGTGTGGACCCACGACCGGCGACCCGGCTGGCCGCTCAACGGCTCAGCACGCCGACCAGGGACCGCAGGCGCTGGTGCTCGAACACTCCGTCGACGGTGACCAGGTTCTGCGCCGAGTCGGCCAGCGGGACCCGCCAGTTCGGGTACTCCTGGTCCGTGCCCGGCTGGTTCTGGGTGCGTCGCTCACCGACCGCATCGGCGAGCGAGACCCCGATCAGCACCGACGGCGCCGCCAGCACGAGCCGGTGCAGCGCCTCGATCACCTCGCGCTCGCTCGGGTCGTCGCCGATGAGCCCCCGCGCGCGGAGCACGTCGACCATCCGGGTGCGCTCGGCCAGGGCGTCGGCACGGGTCTTGTCCAGCGGCTCGGTGAGCAGGCCCAGCTGGTGCCGCAGGTCCACGTGCTCCCCCGCCAGGTAGCCGGCGGTCGGCGGCAGGTCGTGGGTGGTCACGGTGGCCAGCGCCAGGCGGCGGTAGTGCTCGGGCGGCATGACCCCGCCGTCCTCGTACTCGAACCACAGCACCGAGGTGCCCAGCACGCCACGGTCGGACAGGTAGTCGCGCACCCACGGCTCGAAGGTGCCCAGGTCCTCGCCGATCACCAGGGCGCCGGCACGCTGGGCCTCCAGGCACAGGATCCCGATCAGCGCCTCGTGGTCGTAGCGGACGTAGGCACCCTCGCGCGCGGAGTGGCCCTCCGGGATCCACCACAGACGGAACAGCCCGATCACGTGGTCGACCCGCAGGGCGCCGGCGTGGCGCAGGATGGTGCGCAGCAGGTCCCGGAACGGGCGGTAGGCGGCCTTCGCGAGCGCGTCGGGACGCCACGGCGGCTGGGACCAGTCCTGCCCGTGCTGGTTGTACATGTCCGGCGGGGCGCCCACCGCGACGCGTTGGGCGAGCACGTCGCGCAGGGCCCACGCGTCGGCACCCTCCGGGTGCACCCCCACCGCCAGGTCGTGCGCGATGCCCAGGCGCATCCCGGCCCGCAGGGCACCGGCCTGCGCTGCAGCGAGCTGCTCGTCGGCCACCCACTGCAGCCAGCAGTAGAAGTCGATCCGGTCGGCCAGCTCGGTGCGCAGCCGTTGGACCAGCGGGGAGTGCCGGTGGTGTGCCTCGTCGGGCCAGTCGGACGGGCCGTACTTCTCGTACAGCGCGCACCAGGTGGCGAAGTCCTCCAGGCCTTGGCCCTGCTCGGCGCGGAACTGGTCGAACATCGTCTGCCGCGCGGTCGAGCGTGGCGCGGCGAAGACCACCTCGAGCGCCACCCGTTTGGCCGACCACGCCGCGTCCCGGTCGATCGGACCGGGCTCGAGGGACATCGGGCGCGCCACCTCCGCCTGCCACTCGACCAGCGAGCGCTCGGCGATCGGCAGGTAGGCGGTCTCGGGGATGTCCTCGGGGCGCACGTACAGCGGGTGGACGAACCGACGGGTGGTGGGCAGGTAGGGCGACGGGGTCAGCGGCGAGACGGGCTCCGCCGCGTGCAGCGGGTTGACCAGCAGGAAGTCCGCGCCGACCCGGCCCGAGCCCCAGGCGAGGTCCGCCAGGTCGGCGAGGTCGCCCACACCCCAGGACCGCTCCGAGCGCACCGAGTACAGCTGCGCCATGAATCCCCAGCCGCGACGCTCGTCGAGGCCCGCGGGCAGCTCGAGCCGCGCTGGGGTCACCACCAGCGAGGACCGCGCGACGGCGGAGCCCGACTCGGCCACCAGGGTGTGCCAGCCGAGCGGCAGGTCCCCGGGCACCTCGACGGTGGCCCGACCCACGACGCGACCGTCGACGGCCCGGGGCGGCACCCACACGTCGACCGGGGAGACCTCACGGCGCTCGCCGGTGTCCTCCAGCTCGACCCACGTGCGCACCTCGGCGCCGTCGTCCACGTGCACCGACACGTGCGGCGTGCCACCCTCGCGCAGTACCACCACCGGCGGCAGCATCCGCCGCCACACCTCGTCCTCGGCGTTCTCGAGCTCGACGGTGACGCGCTCGGGGCTCGAGGCGTCGACGCCGAGCGCCGCGAGCACGTCGATCATGGTGCCGGGGCTGACCCACTTGTGGGTGCCGTCGAAGCCCCAGAAGTCGGGCACGACGCCGTAGCGCTCAGCCAGGGCCAGGAGCGCGTCCGTGAGCCCCTCGGGGCGCGCGTCGTCGAACACCCTATGAATCCTGCCAGAGCGCGGGGCGCTCGGCGGAACCTGCCACCCGGACGCGCGGGAGCGGATCCCCGGGCGGCGACCTCAGGCGCTCTCGCGCTTGGCCGTGGGCTCACCGGACAGCCGGCGCGCCGTGGTGATCAGACCGACGTGGCTGAAGGCCTGCGGCACGTTGCCGAGCTGGCGTCCGAGAGCCGGCGCGTACTCCTCGGACAACAGGCCGAGGTCGTTGGCCAGACCGAGCGAGCGTTCGAACACCTCCGTCGCCTCGTCGGTCCGACCGATCTCCCACAGCGCGTCCGCGTACCAGAAGTTGCACGCGACGAACGCGCCTTCCTCGCCCTGGAGGCCGTCGCCCTCGGCGTCACCTTCCCCGTCGGTGCGGTACCGCACCAGGAGACCGTCCACCATCAGCTCCGCGCCGATCGCCTCGACGGTGCCGACGACGCGCGGGTCGTCCCACGGCAGGAAGCCGACCTGCGGCAGCAGGAGCAGCGCGGCGTCCAGCGCCTGGGAGCCGTAGAACTGGGTGAACGTGTTGCGCTCGGCGTCGAAGCCGTTCTCGCACACGTCCTCGTGGATCTGCCGGCGAAGCCGCTTCCACTCGTCCAGCGGCACGTCCATGCCCTTGTCCTCGGCACCCTTGATCATCCGGTCGACACCGGCCCACGCCAGCACCTTGGAGTGCACGAAGTGCCGCTGCGGTCCACGCATCTCCCACAGACCGTTGTCCGGCTGCTGCCAGGTCTGGCGCACGTGGTCCAGCAGCGCGACCTGCACGGCCCATCCCTCGTCCGTCGTCGCGATGCCGTGCCTGCGCGCCATGTGCATCGTCTCCAGGACCTCGCCGTAGACGTCGAGCTGGTGCTGCGCCGACGCCGCGTTGCCCACCCGGACGGGCTTTGACCCCTCGTAGCCGTCGAGCCAGGTGAGCTCCGCCTCCGGGATCCGACGCGAGCCGTCCAGGGAGTACATGATCTGCAGGTCGGCGGGGTCTCCCGCGACCGCCCGCAGCAGCCAGGCGCGCCAGGCCTTCGCCTCCTCCACGTAGCCGGTGCCGAGCAGGGCCTGCAGGGTGAACGACGCGTCCCGCAGCCAGCAGAACCGGTAGTCCCAGTTGCGCTGCCCGCCCAGCCGCTCGGGCAGCGAGCTGGTCGCCGCCGCCACGATGCCACCGGTGACCGAGTCGGTCAGGGCCTTGAGCACCATGAGGGAGCGACGGACGTTCGGCGCCCAGCGCCCGTCGTAGCGCAGCTGGTCGATCCAGCCGGTCCAGAACTCCACGGTGTCGATCAGCGCGTCCTCGGCGTCGACCGCCTTCGGAACGTCTTCCCACGCCCGGTAGTGGGTGAGCACGATCGGCACCCGCTGCCCGGCGCTGACGTCGAAGTAGCTGTACAGGTCCGCACCGTCCCGCTCGAGCGTGACTGGCGTGGTGACCAGCACGGCATCGGGTCCGGCCACCGCCGTCGCGCACCCGCGCTCCACCTCGAGCCACGGCAGCACGTGGCCGTAGTCGAAGCGCAGGCGCAGGTGCGAGCGCATCCGCACGGTCCCGCGCACCCCCTCGACGATCCGCACGACGTCCGCTACGCGCCCACGCGGCGGCATGAGGTCGATCACCCGCACCGCTCCGTCGTCGGTCTCCCAGAAGGTCTCCAGCACCAGGGTGTCGTCGCGGTACTGCCGGCTCGAGCAGCGCCCGGCGCCGTCCGGCGCCAACCGCCAGTGGCCGGCGTCGTGGTCGCCGAGCAGCGTCGCGAAGCACGCCGGGGAGTCGAAGCGGGGCAGGCACAACCAGTCGATCGAGCCGTCCACCCCCACCAGGGCGGCGGTCTGCAGGTCGCCGATCAGCCCGTAGTCCTCGATGCGCGACGCCATGACGGTCCTCTCCGGTCGGTGCCCCCAGATGCCGACCGGGGGAAGGTCTGCCTACAGTCAAAGCCAGACCGTCCGTCCCCGCACGGTGGACGTCGACGGTGGCCCGCCCCGCCCCGGTGCGCGGTGGCCGAGCCCCGCGGCCCCGGGCGGCGCCCGACGTACTCGAACGAAGGAGAAGCATGTCCTCACGTGTCGTAGTGGTGACCGGAGCCAGCGGCGGCGTGGGCCGCGCCGTCGTGCGTGAGCTCGCCGGACCGGGCGTGTCGATCGGCCTCGTGGCACGCGGCCGCGCCGGCCTGGAGGCCGCCGCCGCGGAGGTCGAGGGGGCCGGCGGCACGGCTCTGGTCCTGCCGACCGACGTCGCCGACCCGGCCCAGGTCGAGGCCGCCGCGGCACGCGCCGAGGACGAGCTCGGCCCGATCGACACCTGGATCAACGTCGCGTTCTCCAGCGTGTTCGCTCCGTTCACCCAGGTCAGCGCCGAGGAGTTCGGCCGGGCGACGGCCGTGACCTACCTCGGCTACGTGCACGGCACCAAGGCGGCCCTGGACCGGATGCTGCCGCGCGACCGCGGCACGATCGTCCAGGTCGGCTCCGCCCTGGCCTACCGGGGCATCCCGCTGCAGAGCGCGTACTGCGGCGCCAAGCACGCGATGGTCGGGTTCACCGAGTCGCTGCGCACCGAGCTCATGCACGACGGCAGCCACGTGCGGGTCACGATGGTCCACCTGCCGGCGGTCAACACCCCGCAGTTCTCCTGGGTGCTCTCCCGGCTGCCGCGCCACCCCCAGCCGGTGCCGCCGATCTACCAGCCGGAGGTGGCGGCCCGCGCCATCGTGGCAGCCGCGAGCGACCCCCGGCGCCGGGAGTACTACGTGGGCTCGTCCACGGTGGCCACCGTGATGGGCGGCAAGCTCGCCGGCGGCCTCCTGGACCGCTACCTGGCCCTGACCGGCTACGACTCGCAGCAGACCGACGAGCCCACCTCACCGGACCGGCCGGCCAACCTGCACGAGCCGGTCGACGAGGACCGGGACCTGGGTGCGCACGGCGAGTTCGACGACGCCGCGACCGACCGGTCCTGGCAGGCCCGGTTCACCTCCTCGCCCTGGCTGGTCGCCGGCGCGGTCAACCTGGCCGCGCTCGCGGTGGCCGGCGCGCGGATGGTCTGGACGGATCGGTCGGCGTTCGCCAAGGCGGTCGCGTGGCGGCGGTGAGCGCCGTACCCCCGGGTCAGCACCGCAACCCGTCCGACCCGGGGGTACGCCACCGGCTGGTCGCCGTCGCGGCCGCGGGGTTCGTGGTCGCGGGCTACCTGAGCCTGGTGCAGCTGCGCGTGCTGCCCGCCTGGGACCCCGTGTTCGGCACCACCGAGGAGGTCCTGCACTCGTGGGTCTCGCAGCTGTTCCCGGTGCCCGACGCGCTGCTGGGTGCGGCGCTGTACCTGGCCGAGGTGGTGCTCGGGCTCCTCGGTGGTCCGCAGCGCTGGCGCACGGCGCCGTGGCTCGCGCTCGCCTTCGAGGCCGCGCTGCTGACCACCGCCGGCGCCGGGCTGCTGCTCACCGGGGTGCAGGCCTTCGTCCTGCACGCGTTCTGCCTGCTGTGCCTGGTCCAGGCGGCGATCGGCCTCACCCTGCTCTCGATGTCCCGGCTGCACGAGGCGCGCGCGGCCGTGGCACACCTGCGGCACCGGGATCGATAGCCTGCTCGACATGCCAGACGCCCTGACGGCCCTGTCCGCCACCTCGCCGGCGACCCTCGTCACGACCGCCACGGACGGCTCGGTGACGTTCCTGGAGTGGCTGGTGGGACCACCCCTGCAGACCATCGTCACGATCGTGGTCGCCGGCGCCGTCCTCGCGGTGCTGCGCTGGGCGATCCGACGCACGGTGCGCTCCGTGGTGGAGGGATCCAACCAGGTGCGCAACCACGCTCGGCGTCTGCTGCTGCGTTCGGGGATCGACGCGCCCGCGGACGACCCGCTGACGGTCGCGCGGCGGGTCCAGCGGGCCGAGACGATGGGTTCAGTGCTGCGCTCGAGCGCAGCACTCCTGGTCGGCATCGTGGCGATCACCGTGCTCGCCAACATCTGGAGCTGGGACCTGGGCCCGCTGCTCGCCTCGGCCGGCGTGGCCGGCGTCGCCCTCGGCTTCGGCGCGCAGACCCTGGTGAAGGACTTCATCTCCGGGCTGTTCATGCTCATCGAGGACCAGTACGGCGTCGGCGACGTGGTCGACCTCGGCGAGGCGACCGGCGCGGTGGAGGCCATCGGGCTGCGGGTCACCCAGATCCGCGACCTGCAGGGCACGCTCTGGTACGTGCGCAACGGCGAGGTGCTACGCGTCGGCAACCTCACCCAGGGCTGGTCCCGTGCCTTCGTCGAGGTGCTCGTCACCCCCGACCAGGACGTCGAGGCGGCGGCCGACCTGCTGCGCGCCGCGGCCGGTTCTCTCGCGGACGACGAGGACGTGGCCCCGTTGCTGCTCGACGACCCGGCCGTGACAGCCTACGAGGACCTCAGCGGCGAGGCGGTGCGGCTGCGCACGATGATCAAGACGGTCCCGGGCCAGCAGTGGGCGGTCCAGCGGGTACTCCGGCGCCGGATCCGGGACGCCTTCACCGGCGCCGGGGTACCCCTCGCGTTGCCGCACCGCGAGGTCCACGTCCGCCCGGCCGTGAGCATGTCCGGCGGCCCCGGCGAGCCGGCCGGCGACGCTCAGGACCAGAACAGCAGGGCCTGACCGCGCTCCACCCGGTCGCCGGGCTCCACCACGGCGAGCACCTGGGCCGCCGGGGCCTGCAGGGCGACGACCGGGCTGGCCAGCTCGGCCCCCGCGGTCCGCGACCGCTCGACCTCCCAGACCAGCACCGGCTCGCCGACGGCCAGCCGGTCGCCCACCTTGCTCCGCTCCCGCACGTGGTGGTCGACGGCCCGCACGCCCAGGTGGACCAGCACCTGGCGGCCGTGGTCGGCGACCAGCATGACGGCGTGCGGCAGGATCGCGTGCACCAGGCCGTCGCACGGCGAGGTCACCTCGAGGCTCGACACGTCCGCGTCGGGCAGGACGGCCAGGCCGGGGCCCACCACCCCGCGCGCGTAGACCGGGTCGGGCAGGTCCGCCAGGGCGACGACGGTCCCCGCGAAGGGCGCGAGGAGCTGCAGGACCGGTCGCTGCGTGCTGCTCACGGACACCCCCCCCCCGACGCGCTGGTTGAGGCGCACCCTACCCGTGGGGGTACCGCCGCCGGGCGCGTGTCCGACGCGGGCCGTGTGCCGGTTCAGCTGTCCCAGGTCAGCAGCGGGTCGAGGGCGTGCACGCTCGTGCCCACAACGGCCAGCGGGTGCAGTGCGCCGTGGTCGGCCTGCAGCGCCACGACGGGGCACAGCGGCGGGTTCCCGCGCGCGACGGCCGCGGCAAGGTCCCAGGTCACCACGACCTGCCCGGCGCGGACCGTGTCGCCCTGCCCGCAGTCCAGCGTGAACGTCTCGCCCAGCAGCCGGACGGTGTCGAGGCCCAGGTGAACCAGCACGGCGCGCCCGTCCGGCACCTGGACCACGAACGCGTGGGGGTGCAGCGCGGAGAGGACGCCGTCGACCGGGGAGACCACGTCGACCACGCCGGTGCTGCCCGGGTCGAGGGCGATCCCGGGCCCTAGCATCTCCTGGGCGAACACGTCGTCCGGCACGTCGGCCATGCTGACCACCGCCCCGGCGATCGGGGCGACGACGGTGAGCGGCTCGGTCATGAGCGCAGGTCGTCGATCTCTGCGGCGAGGGTGTCTGCCTCGGGGCCGACGACCACCTGGACCACGGTGCCCGACCGCACCACCCCGAACGCCCCGCTGGAGCGCAGCGCGGCCTCGTCGACCCGGTCAGGGTCGGTGAGCTCGACCCGCAGGCGCGTGATGCACGGCTCGAGGTCCACGACGTTCCCCGAACCGCCCAGTGCGGCGAGGATCTCCTCGGCCTTGCTCATCGGTCCTCCTGGTGCGCTGTGCGGACGACGCTGCCAGCGTATCGCCGTCACGGGGGCCGCACCCGCGTCACAGCAGAGCGCGGCCCCCGGGGCTCTCAGCCGAGGAGCTGGTCGGCTGCGTCGGGCTCGGCCCAGTAGAGCGTAAGCCCGGCGAGCTTCCCGTCCGAGTAGGTGTGCCTGGCCAGCATCGTGAGGTCGAACGGGCCGTGGCCGGGGACCTCTCCGACCCAGTGGTACTCCACGACACCGGTCGTCCCGTCGGCCGAGACGAACCGGCCGACCAGCTCGGTCGCCTCGTAGTCGGTGTTCGACGCCACGTCGCGCAGCACGCTCGCGTACGCGTCACGGCCCTCGGCATACACATCGTGGGCCTTGTTCTCGAACGTCACGTCCTCGGCCGTCAACGCGAGCTGCGCATCGACGTCACCGGCCAGCCACGCGTCGACCAGCTGGGACTGCAGCTGCTCGGCCCGGTCCACCGCGGACCCGGTCGAGGCCGCACACCCGCTGACCGCGACGAGCATCAGCAACCCCGCGAACACCAGGGCTGACGTCTTCCTCATCGTGCACCTCCTCGTGCTCGGTGGCGGTGGTCGGGCCGACCCCGCCGGTTCCACCGTCGTTCCCGGTCCTCAAGGCGACCTCAAGGGGGTCACGGGTAGGCCGCCTGGACCCGCACCAGACCGCCGTCCGGGTCGGCGACGTCGGCGATCCGCGCGCCCCATGGCGCGTCCCACGGCCCGGCGACCACCCGGTGCCCGGCCCGGCGCAGGCGCCCGACCACGGCGTCGACCTCCGCAGGCGAGGCGACCCGGACCACCGGCCGGGCCGCGCCCCGACGAACCGGGTCGGTGCACCCGACCCATTCGACCCGGCAGCGACCGGGCGCGACCACCACGCCTGCTCCGGGCGCGGGATCCGGGACCACGAGGCCGAGCGCGCGGTAGAACGCGATCGAGCGCGCGAGGTCGCCGACCTCCAGGAGCACACCGTCGACGAGTGCCATCGCGGCCTCCCTCCGCCGCCCACCCTGCGCGGCCCGGCTCAAGGAGACCCAAAGGCTCCGTGGCCTGCCCCGACGTCGGCCGCAGAGACCTCCGCGCGGCGTAGGGTCGCAGCGTGCGGTTCGGGGTGCTCGGGCCTGTGACCGCCCACGACGGGGACGCCGAGGTCCCGCTCGGCGGACCGCGTCAGCGGGCGGTTCTCGCGCTGCTGCTGCGCGAGGCCGGGCGGCCGGTCCCGGCGGATCGCATCGTCGACGCGATCTGGGGCGAGGCGGCCGGAGGAAGTCACGCCTCGCTGCACACGTACGTGTCCAACCTGCGCGGCGCGCTCGGCGCCGACCGGCTCGTGCGCGACCCGCACGGCTACCGCGTGATGCTGCGCGCCGGGGACGAGCTCGACACCGAGCTGTTCGCCGCGCAGGTCGCAGACGCGGGCCCGGGGCGCGCCGCGGCGGTGCGCGCGGCGGGGCTCGGCCGGGCGCTGGAGCTGTGGCGCGGGGAACCCTACGAGGGCCTCGACGAGGTCGAGCCGCTCGCCGCCGAGCGCGCCCGGCTGACCGAGCTGCGCACCGCGGCCGAGCTGGACCGGGTCGAGGCGCTGCTGCGGGCGGGCGGCGCGCCGGTCACCGAGGCCACCGCGCTGCGCGACCGCAACCCGCTCGACGAGGGCGCGTGGTCCCTCCTCGCCCGCGCCCTGTACCGCGCCGGCCGGCAGGCCGACGCGCTCGCCGCGCTGCGGCAGGTCACCCGGTCGCTGTCGGAGGAGCTGGGCCTGGACCCGTCGCCCGCCCTGGTCCGGCTCGAGGAGCAGATCCTGCTGCACGACCCGGCGCTCGAGCCCGAGGGGGCTGCGCCCGCCCTCGACGTCCCGGCCTACCTGACCTCGTTCGTCGGCCGGGCCGACGAGCTCGGGAGCCTCGAGGAGGCCCTCGCCCACGCCCGGCTCGTCACCATCATCGGCCCGGGAGGCGCGGGCAAGACCCGGCTGGCCGTCGAGATCGCGCGGCGCCGCCACGACCGCGAGCCGGCCGCCGTACGGTTCGCCGACCTCGCGCGGGTCACCGCGGCGTCCGAGGTCGCACGCGCCCTCGCCGCGGCGGTCCACGCGCCCGGCACCGACGACCCGGCCGGCGCCCTCGCCACGGCTCTCGCCGGTCAGCAGGTCCTGCTGGTGATCGACAACGCCGAGCACGTCGCCGACGCGGTGGCCGAGCAGGTCGGCGCGCTGCTGGCCCGGACGGACCGGACGACGGTCCTGGTCACCAGCCGCATCCCCCTCGGTGTCCCCGGCGAGCGGCTCGCGCCGCTGGGTGGCCTGGAGGTCGGGGGCGACGGCGTCGGAGACGCCGAGCGGCTGTTCGCCGACCGGTGCGCCGCGCGCGGAGAGCCGGTTCCGCCGGCCGACGCCGAGGTCCGTGAGGTGTGCCGCCGGCTGGACGGGATCCCGCTCGCGCTCGAGCTGGCGGCGGCTCGCGTCCCGGTGCTCTCGCCGGTGGAGATCCTGGGGCTGCTCGACCGGCGCTTCGCCCTCCTCGTCGATCAGGGCCAGCCCCGCGACGTACACCGTTCGCTCGAGGCCACGGTCGGGTGGAGCTACGGCCTGCTGGACCCCCGCGACCGGTCGGCGTTCGCCGCGCTCGGGGTGTTCGACGGCCCGTTCACCGCACGGGCTGCCGCAGCAGTCGTCGGCGCCGGCGGAGCTCCCGGGGCACCTGCCGTCCTCGACCGCCTCGTGGCGAGCTCCCTGGTGACTGCGGCGAGGGCCAGGCCGAGCCGATTCCGGCTGCTGGAGACGCTGCGCGCCTACGCACGCGACCGGCTGGTCGAGACCGACCGCTGGGGGCTTGCGGTGGACCGGCACGACACGCACTACCTCCAGGCGGCGATCGGCTCGGCCGACGAGCTCCTGGGCCGCGGCCGGGTGGCCACCTGCGAGCGGGTCGAGCTGGAGCTGGCCGAGTACGAGGCGGCGTTCGCCCGCCTGGTCCGCACCGACCCGGTGCGGGCGCTGCCGCTCGGCTGGACCCTGGGCAACGCGTGGCTGTTCGGCGGCCACGTGGCCGAGGCCGAGGAGCGCCTCACCGCCGCGATCGAGGCGACCGGGGGGGTGCGCACGTCGGCGCGCGCGGACCTGCTGATGATCTCCTCGTGGGTGGCCGTGTTCCGCAACCGGTTCGACGACGCGAGCCGGTGGACCGACGAGGGGCTTGCGATCTACCGCGAGCACGACGACGTCCCGCGGCTCGCCTACGGCCTTGCGCGCGCCGGCCACTGGGCCTTCGGACGAGGCGACCCGGCCGGTGTGCCGCTGCTGCGCGAGGCGCTCGAGGTGTGTGCGCGCGCCGACCTGCCCGACCTGGAGGCGTGGCCGCTCGCCCTGCTCGCCCAGGCCCGGCTGTGGTCCGGCGACGGGTCGGCCGTGGTGCGCACGATGCTCCTGGACGCCAGGGAGCGGTTCGGTGCGCTCGGTGAGACCTACGGGGTCATCCACGCGGACATGCTGCTGACCAGCTTCCCCCAGCTCCCGCCGACCGAGCAGCTCAGGCTCGCCGAGGAGATGGTGACGCTGTCCGCCGAGCCGGGCGGGGACAACCTCATGCGTCCGATCGCCCTGCACAACCTCGCCTACGCCGTCGCGAGCCAGGGGTCGCACGAGCGCGCCGCAGGGCTCAACCGCGCTGCGGTGCGGTCGGCGATGGCGAGCGGGACGCTCATCGACCTCGGCCTGGCGCTGTTCCAGGCGGCGCTGTTCGCCTCCCGCGCCGGTCGCCACGACCGGGCCACGGTGCTGCTCGCCGCCGGCGAGGCACACTTCGCGATGGACGTCGCGCCGTTCCAGCGAGCACAGCTCGCCGACATCCTTCCCGCGGCCAGGGCGGCGCTGGGCGACGAGCCCGTCGCGGAGCTGGAGCGGATCGGGGCCGCGATGTCGGCCGAGGCCGCGGCGGCGTTCGCGGTCGCCGGCTGAGCGGGCTCCGGCCGGCCCGACCTGCTCGACGGCCGGCGCCGGGACCGCAGGCCCGCCCGCAGCCTGGGAGGATGTGCGCCATGACCGACACCGCGCCGAGCTTCTACCAGGAGGTCGGCGGCGCCGAGACCTTCGCGCTGCTGGTCGAACGGTTCTACGCCGGCGTGGCCACCGACGAGCTGTTGCGCCCGATGTACCCCGAGGAGGACCTGGGCCCGGCCGCGGACCGGCTGCGGATGTTCCTCGAGCAGTACTGGGGCGGGCCCGGCACGTACTCCGCGACCCGCGGGCACCCGCGGCTGCGGATGCGGCACGCGCCGTTCCCGGTGGGCCCGGCAGCGCGGGACCGTTGGCTGGTCCACATGCGGGCAGCGGTCGACTCCCTCGGCCTCGCACCGATCCACCAGGCCACGCTCTGGGACTACCTCGAGCGGGCCGCGCACTCGATGGTCAACACGTTCGAGGAGGGCCGGTGAGCCAGCGGCTCCGGCGCGTCCTCGACGCGCTCCAGCTCACCCGGATCGGCCCGGACGAGTTCACCGCGGGCAACCTGCCGATGCCGCACGGCCGGGTGTACGGCGGCCAGGTCCTCGCCCAGGCGCTGCTCGCCGCCGCGGCGACCGTCCCGGACGACCAGCCGGCGCCACGCCTGCCGCACTCCGTGCACGGGTACTTCCTGCGGCCCGGCGCCGTGGACCTCCCCGTGACGTTCGCCGTCGAACGGCTGCGCGACGGCCGCTCGTTCACCGCCCGCCGCACCCACGCCCTCCAGAGCGGACGACCGATCCTGTCGATGATCACCTCGTTCCAGCTCGACCAGCCGGGCCTGGACCACCAGGCGACCGCCCCGCAGGTGCCCGACGCCGAGGACGTCGAGCCCAGCGACGACCTGCTCACCACGCTGGACCACCCGCTGGCCACCTTCTGGGGCCGGTACGGGGCGTTCGACATCCGCCACGTCGAGGCGCAGGTCTACCTGCGTCCCGGCCGGGAGGCGGCCGACGTCCAGCACGTGTGGATGCGGGCCCGCTCCCCGCTGCCCGACGACCAGGTGCTGCACCGGGCGCTGCTCGCGTACGCCTGCGACCAGATCGTGCTCGAACCGGTGCTGCGGCGCCACGGGCGCAGCTGGGCGACCGAGGGGCTGTCCATCGCGAGCCTGGACCACGCGATGTGGTGGCACCGGCCGGTGCGCGCCGACGAGTGGCTGCTGTACGAGCAGGCCTCGCCCAGCGCGCACGGCGGGCGTGGCCTGGGTACCGCGCACGTGTTCGACCGGGCCGGGACCCTCGTGGCGACGATCGCCCAGGAGGGCATGGTCCGGGTGCCCTGAGCCCGACTCGGGCGCGCGCGGCCGTGCACGCGTCGACCGCCCGACGGGCGGGACGGCTCGCGCACCGTGACACTGAGCCGATGACCGAGCTCCTCTGCGCCGTCACCGGCGTCACCGGCTACGTCGGCGGTCGGCTGGTGCCCGAGCTGCTCGCGGCCGGCCACCGGGTGCGAGCCGTCGCCCGCAACCCGGCCAGGCTGCGCGACCGCCCGTGGTACCCGGACGTCGAGGCGGTCGAGGCCGACGCCGCAGACCTGGAAAGGATCCGCGAGGCGCTCAGAGGCGTCGACGTCGCCTACTACCTCATCCACTCCCTGGGCAGCGGGCGCCGATTCGAGGCCCGCGACCGGCACGTCGCGCTGACGTTCGCGCGGGCGGCCCGGGAGGCCGGGGTGCGACGCATCGTGTACCTCGGCGGGCTCCACCCGGACACCGAGGAGCTCTCGCCGCACATGGAGTCCCGCAAGGAGGTGGGCGAGATCCTGCTCGCCAGCGGGGTGCCCACCGCGGTGCTCCGCGCTGCCGTGGTCCTCGGCTCCGGCTCGGCGTCCTTCGAGATGATGCGGTACCTCACCGAGCGTCTGCCGGCGATGACCACACCGAAGTGGGTCGAGAACCGGATCCAGCCCATCGCGATCCGTGACGTCCTGCACTACCTGGTGGGCGCGGCGAGCATGCCGCCGGAGGTCAACCGGTCCTTCGACATCGGCGGTCCCGACGTGCTGACCTACCGCCAGATGATGCAGCGCTACGCCGCGGTCGCCGGCCTGCGGCCACGGCTGATCGTGCCGGTCGGGGTGCTGACGCCGCGGTTGTCGAGCCTGTGGGTGTCCCTGGTCACCCCGGTGCCCGCGTCGATCGCCCGGCCGCTGGTCGAGTCTCTGATCCACGAGGTGGTGTGCACCGAGCACGACATCGCCGAGTGGGTCCCCGAGCCCCAGGGCGGCACCGCCGGCTTCGAGCGCGCGGTCGAGCTGGCCCTGGCCAAGATCGCCGGTGCCGACGTGGCGACCCGTTGGTCCTCGGCCGCGGTGCCGGGCGCGCCCAGCGACCCGCTGCCGTCCGACCCCGACTGGGCCGGCGGCTCGCTGTACCGCGACGACCGCGAGACCTACGTCGCCGCGCCCCCGGACCTGGTCTGGGAGGTTCTGGCCTCGCTGGGCGGCGAGCGCGGCTGGTACTCGTGGCCGCTGGCCTGGCGGGTCCGCGGCCTCATCGACCGGCTGGCCGGCGGCCCGGGCCTGCGGCGCGGGCGCCGTGACCCCCGCCAGTTGTGGGCCGACGACGCGGTGGACTTCTGGCGGGTGGAGGAGGTGGTCCCCGGGCGCCTGCTGAGGCTGCGCGCCGAGATGCGGCTCCCGGGCCTGGCATGGCTCGAGCTCGAGGTGGTCCCCGAGGGGTCCGGCAGCCGCCTGCGCCAGTCGGCGGTCTTCCACCCTCAGGGTCTGGGCGGGCACCTGTACTGGTGGGCGGTCTCGCCGTTCCACGGCGTGGTCTTCGGGTCGATGCAGCGCGGGATGGCGGCCGACGCGGAGCGTCGGGTCACTGGCCGCGCAGCGCGGCCCGCAGCTCCGCGGGACTGAACGCGGGCGAACCCCGACCGGCGCGCTCCGCGTCGTGGACGAGCTCCACGATCCGCCGGTTCACCGGGGCGCCGACACCGGACCGCGCGGCGAGCGCGACGATCTCGCCGTTGAGGTGATCCACCTCGGTGGGGCGACCGCGGGAGAGGTCCTCCCACATCGACGAGCGCGCCTGAGCGTCGGCCGGGAGCCGCGCCGCCAGCAGACGACGCGCGAGCGGGTCCGGAAGGCGCAGCACCCGCAGCATGAGACCCGGCGCCACGCCGCGTACCCGGCCCGTGCGGATGCCGGCCGCACGCAGCACTGCGAGCCCCTCTGCGAGCAGGGCGGCCACCACCTGCCGGTAGCCCGGCAGCGCCATCAGGTCGCGGGTCGGTGCGTCCGACAGCGCGCTGATCGCGTTGTTGAGGTTGACCAGGAGCTTGGCCCACTGCGCGGGCGCGATCGCGCCGGTGGTGCGCACGGTCAGGCCGGCCGCCCGGAGCGCCTGGACCAGCCCGCGGTCGACCGGCTCCTCGATCGTCAGAGCCCCGTCCAGCCCGCAGTGGAACACCCCGTCCCCGCGCGCGACGACGTTGAAGTCGACGACGGCACCGAGCACCGTGCGCCCGGGGAGCGCGGAGCGCAGCACCGGGACGTTGCGGACGCCGTTCTGCAGGCTGAGCACCACGGCTCCGGGCGCCAGCACCCGCGCGAGGACCTCGGCGACCTGTGGGGTCTGGGCGCTCTTGACGCACACCGCCACCACGTCGGCGGCGGCGAGCGCGGCGTCGTCGGTGGTCACGTGGAGGTCGGACGCCGCGACGGTGACCGCGCCGCGCCGGTCGCTGAGCGTCAAGCCGTGCTCGGCCAGCTGCTCGACCACGCGCTGCCGGCCAACGAGCACGACGTCGGCCCCTGCGGCGACCAGGCGGCCCCCTACGAAGCAGCCGATCGACCCGGCGCCCAGCACCCCGATCCGCACGGGGCTCACCTGGCTCCGCGGCGACGGAACTCGATGGGCGGCTCGAGGTAGGGCTGCCACGCCTCGCGCTCGGCGGCGCCGAGCCGCCGCGGACGACCCGTGGCGGCGTCGACCACGACGATCGTGGTGCGCGCGTTCACGTGCGGCACCGGCTCGCTCGGCGCTGCCCCCGGGCGGTGGTCGGCCGGCGCCATGATCCGGTAGCAGACGTCGATGCTGGCGCCGCCGAGGTGTCCGATCCACAGCTCGACGACCACCGGGTCACGGTGGTAGCCGATCGGCAGGAGGTACTCGACCTCGGTCGACACCACGAACGTGTGGGTCGCGGCGTCCGGTCCCGACTCCAGCACGGCGGTCTGCGCCGAGTCCGGGCCGTGGCGCCAGAACGCCGCGATCCGCGCCTCCTCCAGGAGCCTGAGCACCTCGACGTTGTTGACGTGCCCGTAGGCGTCCAGGTCCGCCCATCGGAGCGTCACCGGCACCTGCAGCCTCATCGGTCCTCCCGTCGTCCCCGTCGCGACCGCTTGGTGGCCGCGCGCCCTGCCGCCTCCCGGCACCCCGCGTGGTGGGCCACGAGCTGCGCCACCGGGGCCACGACCCGGGTGTCGGCGACCTCGGCGACCGCGCGGCGCAGCCCGGCCGAGGCTCGCGCCGCCGCACGGCGGGCGCCCACGGACGCCGCGACGCGCCCGACCCCCGCGAGCAGCAGGCCGAGCACCACGCCGCCGACCGCCAGCGCGGTCGGCACGGGCACTGCTCCGACCATCGGGGGATCGGGCGCCGGCAGGCGGAGCGCGTCCAGCCCGGCCAGCGCGGCGAGCCACAGCCCGCCCCCGACCGCGACAGCGAGCAGCACCCACTGGAACCAGCCGACCACCGACCACCACAGCGGGCGCCGCTCGCGCGCGACCGGCGTGCGGGCCACCGCCCGGTCGAGGTCGTCGGTCAATGCGGAACCCGGCCCGTCGTCGGGCTCCGCGGCGCGGATCGCCGCACGCCACGCGTCCGGCAACCCGGCCCCGGCCCGGTCGCGCCAGTCCCGGACCGCCCCGGCCGCACGGGCCCGTTCGGCCGGGCCCGCCGGGGGCAGCGACGTCCGTGCGACCTCGTCGCGCGTGCGGGACGGGCCGAGGTGGAGGGTGTGCAGCGGGTCGGCTCGCAGCCGGGACAGCCAGCGGGTGGGCGGCCAGCCCGTCGCGAGCCTCGCGGACAGCCGGTACGAGCCCGCGGCCGCCTCGACGACCGTAGGCACGCCGGCCGCCGCGCTCAGCGCGTCGACCAGGTCCCGGTCCGCGGTCGGCGGACCCGCCGGAGCGTCCCCGCACCGCACGAGCACCTGGGCCGCCAGCGCGTCGACGTCGGCGGCGAGCCGTTCGCGGTGCGCCTCGTGCCGGGCAGCGGCGTCCGCCAGGGCGGCGCGCAGGTCGTCGACGCCCTCGCCGCTGCGCGCGGAGACCGGGAGCACCCGGACGCCGTCCAGGCCGTCCTCGGCGAGCAGCCGACGCGCGTCGGCGAGCGTGGCCCTGACCTGGTCCGGCTCCAGACGGTCGACCTGGTTGAGCACGATGAGCAGCACGTCGCGGTGCGTGGTCAGGGACCGCAGATATCGCTCGTGCACCGCCGCGTCGGCGTACTTCTGCGGGTCGAGCACCCAGACCATGAGGTCCACGAGGCCGATCAGTCGTTCGGCCTCCAGGCGGTGGTCGGTGCGCACCGAGTCGTGGTCCGGCAGGTCCAGCAGCACCAGCCCGGCGGGCTCCGCGGCCGGCCGGGCCACGCGCTCGCGCACCGCGAGCCAGTCCAGCAGCGGGCCCGCGTCGCGGACGCCGTGCACCACCGCCAGCGCCTCGGCGGTAGTCGGACGCAGCACGTCCACCTTCGCCAGCTGCTCTCCGACCAGGGCGTTGACCAGCGACGACTTCCCCGACCCGGTCGCGCCCGCGACCGCGACCACGGTGTGCTGCTCGGACAGCCGCAGCCGCTCCCCGGCGCGGCGGGCCAGGGCCCGCGTCTGGTCGACGAGCTCGGCAGGCAGCACGTCGGGGCCCGCGGCGACGGCGTGCTCCACGGCCTCGCCCAGCGCGGCCAGCCGGTCGGCGATCAGGACCACAGCCGCCTCCACCATGCCCGCAGACCCCGCTCGGGAGCCTCGTCCCGCTTCGCCAGGCGGCCGTCCTCGTGCTCGGCGGACGGCGCTCCCCCATCCGTGGCCGGAGCCTCGGGCACCGGGACGCGGGCAAGGGCGGCGCGCAGGGCCGTCCCGTCCGCGCCCACGTCCAGGGCGTCCAGCGGGGTGGTGGCGCGCGCGGCCTCCTCGGCCAGGAGCTGTTCGACGCGGGCGATCAGGTCCGCCTCGGCGACGCGGGTCAGGCGCCGCACGGCGTCGTCGCCGAAGATCGCCTCCAGCAGCCGCTGCGCGAGCACCGCGCTGCCGCCGGCGACGCCGACCTCGGCCCCGGTGAGCCCACCGGTGTGCGCGAAGATCACGATCATCAGGGCGGCCCCGAGCCCGTTCACGCCGAACGACAACACCCGGGCGGTGACGCGGCGGTCGGCGCCCTCGGTCCCGACGAGGTCCAGCACCCCGGCCTGCCACTCGCGCACCTGGGCGGCCGTGCGATCGCGCAGGTCCGGCGCCGAGCGCGCCAGCCGCAGCCCGTCCAGGAGCCGCGCGCCGGCCGGGTCGGCGTGCCACGTGGTCCACACCCGCTCGGCGGCGCGGTCCGCTGCGTCGACCACCACGTCCACCAGCCCCGCCCCGATCGCCGCGGTGACCGGCTCCGGCGGCCGCTTGCCGCGCAGGCCCGCGGAGATCCGGTCGCGCCAGGTGCTGACCTTGGCCTCCAGCGCGCGCAGCAGCTCCCCCGTGCCGATGAACTCCTGCCAGCGGGCCAGCACCTCGCCGCGCAGCATCGTGCCGTCGGACGCGACCTCGTCGATGCGGGCCGCGGCATCGGCGTAGGCCTCCATCGCGACCTCGCCCAACCACTCGGCGTGCGCGACCTGGGCGTCCGCGGCCTCGGCCAGGCGTGGGACGCGGGTCATCAGGTCGAGCACCGCACCGTGCACCGTGGACCGGGCGAGTCGTTCGCGGGACCCGGCGTCGGCGGCCAGCCCGTGCAGCCAGTCCGCGACCTCGGCCACCGCCTGCGGCGGCAGCAGCCCGCCGGCGAGCTCGGCCTCGGGGACCGTCATCAGCCGGGCCCCGGCCAGGCCGTGCTCGACGAGCATCCGCCCGAGGTCGCCGCGGACGGCATCCCGCTCCTCCGGCTCGAGCCGGTCGAGCACCACGCCCACAGCCGCTCGGCGCGCGGCGGCCTGCGCGAGCAGGTCCCACGGCACGGCGTCGGCATAGCGGGCCGCGGTGGTGCAGAAGACCCACAGGTCGGCGGCGCCCAGCAGCTGGGCGCCGAGCTCACGGTTCGCCGTGACCACCGAGTCGATGTCGGGCGCATCCAGCAGCGCCAAGCCGCGGGGCACCGCGGGGTGGCCGACGAGCCGCAGGCTGCGCGGTCCCTCGCCCTCGCCCTGCCAGCGGGACAGGCCCGGCAGCACGCGGTCGCCGACGAACCACGCCTGGTCGTCCGGGTGGTGCACCAGCACGGGCGACCGGGTCGTGGGTCGCAGCACCCCCGCAGGGCTGACCACCGCGCCGACCAGCGAGTTCACCAGCGTCGACTTGCCCGCACCGGTCGAGCCGCCGACCACGGCGAGCAGCGGCGCGCCCATCTGACGGACCCGCGGCAGCAGGTGGTCGTCGAGCTGGGCGAGCACCCGGGCCGCCTCGGCCCGGGCCTCGCCGGCCCCGGCCACCTCCAGCGGCAGCCGCAGGTCGACCACGGCAGCGCGCAGAGCGGCGAGCCCCGTGGCCAGGTCACGCTCGCGCCCCGCGAGGCCACGCTCAGATCCCGCGAGGTCCGGCCCAGGTCCGGGGAGGCGGAAGTCGGGCGCGCCGCCCTCCCGGCCCGGTGCCGTCCCTGGGTTGCTCACCCGACGATCATGCCCTGAGAGCTCCGCCCCGGACGACCGGCGCGAGCAGACACTGCGGCCGGGTCCTACCGAGCGCCGCTCGAGCCGCACCGTGCGCCCGCGAACTCGACCCCCTCCAGCACCCGCGCCCCTCCCGGGCCCTCGGTATCCCTGTCCAGATTGCATCGCGGTTGAGATGCATGATCCACAGCCCCTGCCGGGCGGCCGCCGTCCACACGGCGAACGGACCCGATGAATCACTTCTGCGATGCAATTCGGAGGACCGTCATGGTTCCGGCGGGCGGGCGGCTCTCCGCGGCCTCACCTGCCGGCCCGCGACGGCACACGCGCCCTCCTCCCGCGCACCGGGCGAGCGGCCACTGCGCTGCCGGGGCAACCTTCTCGGTTGCGCAGGTCGTCATAGTGGTCGGAGGTCGCGTCGGCGGACGGCGCCGCGTGAGACGGGGGGCCAGTGGAGGCACCAGAGGGGTTCGGCGCGTTCGTCACCGAACGCTCGCCCGCCTTGGTGCGCAGCGCGTGGCTGCTCACCGGGGATCGGGCGACGGCCCAGGACCTCGTCCAGACCGCGCTGGCGAAGACCTGGGTGCGCTGGGACCGGGTGGTCCGGCAGGAAGCACCGGAGGGCTACGTCCGGCGCGTGATGGTGACGACGTACCTGTCGTGGCGACGACGCCGCTGGCACGGCGAGCTGCCTACCGACACGGTGCCGGAGCGCGCCGCGGAGCGCGATCTGTTCGGCGAGGCCGAGCTGCGCGCGACGGTGCGCGCGGCACTCGACGAGCTCCCGCGCCGCCAGCGGGCCGTCGTCGTGCTGCGCTACTTCGACGACCTGACCGAGGCCCAGACCGCCCAGGCGCTGGGCTGCTCGGTCGGCACCGTGAAGAGCCAGTCCGCGAAGGCGCTGGCGAAGCTGCGCGCGAGCGCCCACCTGTCAGCGATCTGGGGCGAGGAGGTCTCACATGACCACAGCTGAGGAGCAGCTGAGCCGACTCCTTGACGCGGCCGCGCCCGACGGCGCGGGGGTCGACCTGGACGACGTGGCGTCGGCGGTCCGGCGCCGTCGCCGGGTCCGCGAGACGAGCGTCGCTGGCGCGACCGTGCTCGCCGCCGTCGCGGCCGTGGTCGGGATCGCGGTCGCCACCCCGCGCGCACCCGCCTCGCCACTACCCCCCGCGGTGGACCTCACCGATGCGGTCCCGTGGTCCGACGCCCCCGCAACGGCCTACCAGCCGCCCGACGGCTCCACCGTCGACGCGCGCCCGTGCACAGCCTCCGACGTCGCGGCCACCGAGCGCGAGAGCGACGGCGCGGGCGGCCACCTGCTCACCGTGATCTCGTTCACGAACCGCTCGGCGACGGCGTGCGTGCTGACCGGCTACCCCGACGTCACCGCCGCCGAACCCGGCCGGCCCGACATCGCCGCCACCGACGGCAGCTGGTTCCCCACCGCCGGCAGTGCGGTGATGCAGCCGGGCGATCAGACGCTGCTCGGAGTCGAGACGGACACCATGTGCGCGGCGGATCCCGACGGCACGGCTCCGTCCGATCCGTACCACCGCCTGGTCGTGACCCTGCCGGGTGGCGGGAACGTCGGGGTGGACGTGGCGGATGGGATCGACGTGACGTGCGGCGTGATGCTCACCCCGTTCTACGTGGGCGGGCTCGGCGACTCCGCAGCGGTCGATCCGCTCAGCGAGCTGCGCACCACCCTCGAGCTGCCCGAGACGTTCGCGCCCGCCGAGCCCCTGGTCTACGTGGTGCGGCTGACCAACCCGACCGACCGGGCCATCTCGCTCGACCGCTGCCCCAGCTACGTCGAGACGCTCGCGGGGGTCCAGACGTACCAGGACTCCTACACGCTCGCCTGCGGCACGGTCGGCGAGATCGGCCCGCACCGGTCCGTGCGGTTCGAGATGCGGTTCGCCGTGCCGGCGGACGCGCAGACGTGGCTCGCCCTGAGCTCGCAGCAGCCGCCGTCGTGGCCGGTCTCCGTGACCTGGTCGCTCGCAGCGCCCTTCGACGTGTCCGCCACCGGCGCGACGACGCTCGTAACCGCGACCGGCCAGGCCGCGGAGTCGACGGTGACCGGCACCCTGATGCGGGTCGGCGGACCGCCACCGGGCTCCGAAGTCACGCTGCCGGGCACCGTGACGCTCGTCGAGACGACCACCGGCGTCCGGCACGAGACGACCACAGCGCCCGACGGCACGTTCCGCCTGGCCGTCCCGGCCGGCGAGTACACGATCACCGGCACGAGCCCGCAGTACGGCGACGGCACCGGCATCTGCGCCGCGCAGGAGACCGTCGTGGTCCCGGTTTCCGGGATCGCGAACATCCCGGTGACCTGCCAGGTCCCCTGAGGGGACGGGCACCTCAGTCCCGGGTGAGCTTGCGGTACGTGACGCGGTGCGGGCGGGCGGCCTCGATGCCCAGACGCTGGACCTTGTTCTGCTCGTAGGCCTCGAAGTTGCCCTCGAACCAGTACCAGGCGGCCGGGTCCTCGTCCGTGCCCTCGTAGGCCAGGATGTGCGTGGCCACACGGTCCAGGAACCAGCGGTCGTGGGACGTGACCACGGCGCAGCCGGGGAACTCCAGCAGCGCGTTCTCCAGCGATCCCAGCGTCTCGACGTCCAGGTCGTTGGTCGGCTCGTCGAGCAGCAGCACGTTGCCGCCCTCCTTGAGCGTCAGCGCGAGGTTGAGCCGGTTGCGCTCTCCGCCGGACAGCACACCCGCGGGCTTCTGCTGGTCGGGGCCCTTGAAGCCGAACGCCGCGACGTACGCCCGCGAGGGCATCTCGACGTTGCCGACCTTGATGTGGTCGAGCCCGCCGGAGACGACCTCCCACAGCGTCTTCTTCGGGTCCAGGCCGCCGCGCGACTGGTCGACGTAGGAGAGCTTGACGGTCTCACCGACCTTGAGGTCGCCCGCGTCGATCGGCTCGAGCCCGACGATCGCCTTGAACAGCGTCGTCTTGCCGACGCCGTTGGGGCCGATCACGCCGACGATGCCGTTGCGAGGCAGGGAGAAGCTCAGACCGTCGATCAGGACGCGACCGTCGAAGCCCTTCTTCAGGTCGCGTGCCTCGATCACGGTGGTGCCCAGGCGCGGGCCCGGCGGGATCTGGATCTCCTCGAAGTCCAGCTTCCGCGTGCGCTCGGCCTCGGCCGCCATCTCCTCGTAGCGCTGCAGACGCGCCTTGGACTTGGTCTGACGACCCTTGGCGGACTGGCGCACCCACTCGAGCTCGTCGGCCAGGCGCTTGGCGAGCTTGGCGTCCTTGCGACCCTGGACCTCCAGGCGGGCGCCCTTCTTCTCCAGGTACGTGGAGTAGTTGCCCTCGTAGGGGTAGAGCCGGCCGCGGTCGACCTCGGCGATCCACTGGGCGACGTGGTCCAGGAAGTACCGGTCGTGGGTCACCGCGATGACGGCGCCCTCGTACTGCGACAGGTGCTGCTCGAGCCACTGCACCGACTCGGCGTCCAGGTGGTTGGTCGGCTCGTCGAGCAGCAGCAGGTCCGGCTTCTCCAGCAGCAGCTTGCACAGCGCGACCCGGCGCCGCTCGCCGCCGGACAGCACCGACACGTCGGCGTCCGGCGGCGGGCAGCGAAGTGCGTCCATGGCCTGCTCGAGCTGGGCGTCCAGGTCCCAGGCGCCGGCGTGGTCCAGGGCCTCCTGGAGCTCGCCCATCTCGGCCAGCAGCGCGTCGTAGTCGGCGTCCGGGTCGGCCATCAGCTCGCTGATCTGGTTGAACCGGTCGAGCTTGCCCTTGATCTCGGCGACGCCCTCCTCGACGTTGCCGAGCACCGTCTTGGACTCGTTGAGCGGCGGTTCCTGCTGGAGGATGCCCACCGTGTAGCCGGGCGACAGGCGCGCCTCACCGTTGGACGGCTGGTCCAGGCCGGCCATGATCTTCAGGATGGTCGACTTGCCGGCGCCGTTCGGCCCGACCATGCCGATCTTGGCGCCGGGGTAGAAGGCCATCGTGACGTCGTCGAGGATGAGCTTCTCGCCGTGCGCCTTGCGCGCCTTCTGCATGGTGTAGATGAACTCGGCCACTGCGGGCTCGCTCCAGTCGTCGCGGGGTCGTCTGTCCGACCCGACAGCCTACGGCGTGCGCACGAGGTCGGCGTCGCCGGCCTCGGCCGGTGCGGGCACGGTCGCCCACGGGTCGTCCGGCATCGCACCCACCGGACCGACGGGCCCGTCGGAGTCGTCGGGTCCAGCCGGCCCGCCGGGGCCGCCGGACCCGGGGTCGCGCGGCTCGGGCCCGTCGGTCGGACCGTCCCGGCGCACGCGCCGACGGAACGAGCCGGCGCCCCACATCAGGTCGTGACCCACCGCGTCGGCCTCGATGACGAAGCCAGGCTGCGGTCCCCGGTCGGACTGCCAGACCTCGGTGCGCAACCGCCCCATGACCACCACCGGGTCGCCCTTGCGGATCGACTCGGCCACGTTGAGCGCCAGCTCACGGAACGCCTTGACCGTGAACCACTCGGTGGGTCCGTCGCCCCACTCGCCGCTGCGCGGGTCGAACCTCCGCTCGGTCACCGAGACCCGGAACGAGGTGAACGCCACTCCGTCGCCGGAGATCTCCCTCGGGGTCGTGCCCGCCCACCCGGTCACCGTGACCGTCGCTGCCTTGCGCATGATCGCCTCGATCCCGGCCGGAACCTCCGGCCTCCGACGATCACCGTGGCCGGGCCCGCGACCCGGCGCGGACCCGGACCGCTCAGTCGGTGGAAGAACCCGCCGAGGCCGGGGACGTGGACGAAACCTCGCGCACCGCCCGGTGGTCGTCCAGCAGCGCACGGCTCGGCGCCGCGAGCTCCGACTCGACAGCCCCCGCCACCGCGGCACGCCCCGCCGCGAGCAGCCTGGCGCCCGCGGCGTGCAGGGCAGCTCGCCGCCGCCTGGCCGCCGACCACGGGACCAGCACGGCCACCAGCACGAGCGCGGCGGCCACCGCCCACCACCACGGCGCCCAGAGCACGCCGGCGACGCCGGCCGCCACCGCGGCCAGCCCCAGCGGCCAGGCCACCCACCACGCTCCCCGACCGCGCGGCGGCGCGGGCACGCTGACCTGCGCCAACGCGTCGTCCACCGCCCGAACCAGCGCGTCGTCGTCAGCCACCGCGGCGCCCAGCGCCTCGACCCAAGGTGCCGGCAGCGGTCCGGACACCTCGGCGAGCCACGCCTCCCGGACCAGCGAGGCCCGGTCGGCCTGGACCGGTCCGAGCGTCGGGGTCGCAAGGGTGGGCTCGCTTGCCGCAGGAGCGCCCCGCGTGACCGCGGCCACCTCGCCGGGCACACCGGCGGCCTCCAGCAGCGCATCCACGGCGCGGTCGACCGGCAGGGCGGGCTCGGACGGCCCGACCACCGCGGCGAGCGCCGCCGCCGCGTCGTGCAGCTCCGCGGCGGCGCGCAGCTCGGCCACACCCCGGCTCGCTACGGTCTGGGCCAGCACGGCCCGCAGTGTGTCCATGCTGTCGCCGGTGGTCGCGGACACCGCCAGCGTGCGGACCTCGGCCAACCCGTCGGCGCGGACCAGGCGCGCGACGTCGGCCATGAGCTGCCCGCGGTGGCCCGCCGGGACGGTGTCCACCTGGTTGAGCACCACGAGCATGGCGCCCTCGTGCCCACCAAGGTGCCGCAGGTAGCCCGAGTGCAGCGCGTCGTCGGCGTACTTCTGCGGGTCGACCACCCAGCACAGCAGATCGACCTGTGGGATCAGCCGGTCCACGACCGCGTGGTGGGCCGCCTCGATCGAGTCGTGATCCGGCACGTCGAGCAGCACGAGGCCGCGCAGGTCGGCCTGGGTCTCGCCGTCGAGCTCGGACTCGCGCTCGATCCGCCGGTCCCGGGCGACCCCGAGCCAGTCCAGCAGCGCAGAGGCGTCGTGCGCCCACACGCACGCGGTGACCTGGGACGTGGTGGGCCGGCGCACCCCGACCTCGGCGAAGTCCAGACCGGTGAGTGCGTTGAACACCGTCGACTTGCCCGAGCCGGTGCCGCCGACCAGCGCGACCACCGTGTGGTCGACCCCGAGGGCGAGCCGGTCGCGCACCCCCGCGAGCAGCGCCTGCACCCGCTCGCGGACCTCCGGCGGGATCCGGTCCCCACCCCGGTGCAGCGCAGCGTCGAGACGCTCGACCTCGGCCAGCAGCGCGGTGGTGCGCTCGCCGGTCATGTCCACTCCTTCAGCACGGCACGGCGGAGCTGCAGCCGGGCCGCCGCGTCGTCGGCGAGGTCGGGCAGGTCCAGGCCCGCGCGCACCCGTGCCCCGGCGCCGAGCACCTGGGCACGCATCCGGGCGGCCAGGTCCGCGGCGGTCTCCTCGTTCAGCGCCCGCCCCAGCTCCCTGCCCAGGGTGCGCTCGGCGATGACCTGCGCGGCCCCCACGCCCAGTGACGCGGCGGCGACCACCACGCCGGCGCCGGACGTCCCCGCCTGCTTGAGCAGGCGAGCGGCCCCGCGCCTGGCCTTCGCGTCGTGCCCACCCAGGCCCTCGACCCGCGCTGACGCCGCGTCGAGCCAGGTCTGCGCCTCGGCGTCCGGGCTCGCCGCACCTGGGGGCTCGCCCGGCAGGTCGATCGCGGCGAGCCGCTCACCCAACGCCGCGGCCACCGCGCGCTCGCCCGCCCTGCGGGCGGCGACCAGGGCGACCCGCGCCGCCCCCAGCAGCTCCTCGCCGACCTCCGCCAGCGCGGCGGACCGGGCCTGCGCCGCCCGTCGGGAGCCCCAGGCGCCGCCGAGCGGGCCGCCGCGGCCCGAGCGCGCGGCCCAGGCGCTGCGCACCGGCCCCTCCGAGACGCCACCGCGGCCCACCTCGGCAGCCGCGCGGTCGGCAGGGCCGGCGAGCACCTCGTCGAGCTCGGCCTCGATCGCCACACGTGCGTCGACCTGCTCCTGGACCGCCTCCGCCAGCTCGTCGACCCAGGGGCGGAGCGCGGCCAGCGACCCGCGCTGGGTCCTGGCGATCACGCCCTGCGCCCGGTCGGCGCCGGCCAGCACGGTCAGCCATCGCCGCACCGGCGCGACCGACGCCTCGGGCAGGAGCCCCTCGTGCGGTCCGGCATCCGGCACCAGGAACAGCGGCACCGTCGACAGCTGGTGCTCCCCCAGGCGCTTGAGCAGGTCGCTGCGCACCGTGACCACGGCGTCCTTGGGCACGCGGTTGAGCACCATCGCCATCGCCGCACCGCGCTCGGCGGCCTGGTCGAGCACCTGCCACGGCAGGGCGTCGCCGTACCGCGAGGCGGTCGTGCAGAACAGCCACAGGTCCGCCGCCTCGAGCAGCCGGTGGGCCATCTCACGGTTCTCGGCGAGCAGCGAGTCCAGGTCGGGCGCGTCGACCAGCGCGACCCCGCGCGGCACGGCCTCGCGCGCGACGGTCTCCATGTCGGCCAGCAACGGGTGCCCGGCGAGCAGGTCACCGTCGGCCGGGTGGTGCACGAGGACGGGCCGGCGCGTGGTGGGGCGCAGCACGCCGGCCGGCGTGACCTCCTCGCCCAGCACCGAGTTGACCAGCGTGGACTTGCCCGCACCGGTCGACCCGGCGACCACCACCAGTCCCGGCGCGCTCAGCTCGCGCAGCCGGGGCAGAAGGTGGTCGTCGAGCTGGGCGAGCAGCTCCGCCCGGCGTTCGCGGGCGTGTCCGACGCCGGGCAGCGGCAGCGGGAAGCCGGTCTCCGCGACGTCGCGGCGCAGGTCGCCCACCGCGTCCAGCAGGGACGCCCTGGCGACCGGCCGCTCGGGGTCCGGCTCAACCGTGCTGTCGGCGACCCTCCCCCAGGCACGTGTCGCTCCGCTGTCCACGGGCGTCATCCTTCCGTGGGGGGCACCTGGGACAAAACGCCCGCGCCGTTCACGACGTGTGTCATGGGCCGTCGCGGGCCACAGGCCCGAGCCCGGTCGCCCGGCACGACCGAGAGCGCGGGGGCGCCTCCACGGCCCCGCTCCTCGCTCTTAACCTCGGCCATGCCGTGACAAATACCGAGCCTTGCGTTTCTTTGATAAGTCCGATCCCGTGGCAAAGCCGAACCGTGTCCGATTTGGGACGTTCGTCCCGAAATTCACCCTTATGGGTGCTTTTTCACAGGTTCCTCCCAGTTCTACGTTCGGGCTCGTCACGGCCGACACCACCAGGCCGTGGCACGGGCCAAGGCCCGGTCGTACTCCTCTGCGGAGGTTTCGGCATGACCATCGAGTCACATCCCACGCTCCTCTCCTCCCGCCCGAGCCGCTCACGGTCGCAATGGCGCCGCCGTGCGGTGGCTTCGACCATCGGCGTGACCACCGCCATCACCACCGGGTTCGCCGCGCCGGCGGCCCTGGCAGCCACCTCCGCGCCGACCGCAGTGCTCGCTGCGGGCCTGCCGGCCGGCCCGACGGACGAGTCCGTCGTCCCGCACTACTTCGGCCCCTACCCCAACTGGGCCAACAGCCCCTTCACGCTGCCCACCGCCTCCGTGGCGATCAACGGCTCCGGAACGGGTGCCACCGCTACCGCCACCGTCGACCCCACCACCGGCGGCATCGCGTCGATCCAGGTCACCGACCCGGGCTCGGGCTACGGCATCCCGACGACGGTCGAGATCACCGGCGGCGGCTCGTCCGCGACGGCGACCGCGACGGTCTCCGGCTCCGCATCCGTGACCGGGTACACGGTCGACGCCGGCGGCGCGGGCTACTCGGCGTTCGCGGTGGACGTCACGGGCGACGGGGCAGGTGCCACGGCCTCGGCCTCCGGTGGCGTCGACGCCGTCCACATCTCCGACGGCGGCCTCGGCTACGTCATGCCCGTCGTCGACTTCGACCTGCCCTCCGAACCCGACGGCAAGCAGGCCAAGGCGCACGTCCCCATGATCGCCAAGGGCGACCCGATCGACGGGATGGACGCCAACGGCACCATCACGGCCGTCGTGATCGACGACCCGGGCTCGGGCTACACCGTGGCCCCGGGCGTGGCGATCCACAACGGCACGATCTTCGACCCGATCGCCTTCGGGCCCGACCCCGCCGACCCGTCCAAGCCGGGCGGCCCCGCGTCCGTGACGTCGACGCTCGCGGTGAGCGCGGTCACGGCCACCGAGTTCGGGACCGGGTACACCACCGTCCCCACCGTCACGGTCTCCGACCCGGTGGGTAGCGGTTCCGGCGCGACGGTCACCGCGAAGACCGATCTGGGCGCGGTCACGGCCATCACCGTGACGAACCCCGGTTCGGGCTACCTGACCGTCGGGATGAAGAAGTTCCAGGACCAGCTTCCGCTGCCCTGCGACCCGGGAGCCGACGGCTCCGGGTGCCCGGCCGCCGACGCCGGCGTCAAGTTCCTGCCGACAGCGGTGCCGCAGACCGTGAACACCTCGGGAGTCGAGGCCGACCAGATCGAGATCGGGCTGGTGCAGTACCGCACGAGCTTCTCGTCCGATCTGCCCGACACCCTGGTGCGGGCCTACGTCCAGCTGTCCACCGCTGACGTCCCCGGCCAGGAGGTGCCGCTGTACAACGAGCTGCTGGACGGGACCCAGGTGCCGATCCTCGACGCCGACGGCGTGCAGCGCACCGGCGTGACGAGCCCGCAGTACCTGGGTCCGATCATCGCCGCGACCAAGGACCGTCCGGTGCGGGTCGTCTTCCGCAACCTGCTGCCCAACGGTGCCGACGGTGACCTGTTCCTCCCGGTCGACTCCACGATGATGGGCTCGGGCATGGGACCGATGGCCATGGCGATGCCCACCGACGAGTCCAGCGTCATGGACGAGGTCCGCAACCCGCCCTGCACCATCACGACGCCGAAGCCGGACGGCTGCTTCACCGACAACCGCGCGCTGCTGCACCTGCACGGCGGGATCACGCCGTGGATCAGCGACGGGACCCCGCACCAGTGGATCACCCCGGCCGGGGAGAACACGATGTGGCCGCAGGGCGTCACGGTGCAGGGCGTCCCGGACATGAGCGACGTGGGCTGCGACGCGGCCGACGACGGGTGCTCGACGTTCTACTACACCAACCAGCAGAGCGCGCGGCTGATGTTCTACCACGACCACTCGTGGGGCATCACGCGTCTGAACATCTACGCCGGTGAGGCCGCGGGCTACACCATCACCGACGACACCGAGAAGGCGCTCGTCGCCAACGGGACCATCCCCGATGCGGGCGCGACGATCCCGCTGCTCGTCCAGGACCGGACCTTCGTGCCCGGCCCCGAGCAGCTCGCGGCGCAGGACCCGACCTGGGACTACGGCCGCTGGGGCGGGATGGGCAACTTCTGGTACCACCACGTCTACATGCCGGCCCAGAACCCCGACGACCCGTCGGGCATGAGTGCCTTCGGACGGTGGATGTACGGACCGTGGTTCTGGCCACCGGCCTCGCAGACGGTCTACGGGCCGATCCCCAACCCGTACTACGACCCGAGCTGCAACCTCGACGACCCGTCGACCTGGCAGTACGACACCGACCCGTACTGCGAGCCCAAGCAGATCCCGGGCACGCCGAACATCTCGGCCGGGATGGAGCAGTTCAACGACACCCCGATCGTCAACGGCGTGGCCTACCCGACCATCACCGTCGAGCCCAAGGCGTACCGGTTCCGGATCCTGAACGCGGCCAACGACCGGTTCTTCAACTTCCAGTGGTACACCGCCGACCCGACCCAGGGTGACGGCACCACCGAGGTCGCGCTGAACCCGGACGAGCTCGCCGCAGCCCAGACCGACCCGAACGTGTTCCCCACCCCGGTGGGCAAGAACAACGACGCGTACGGACCGGACTGGATCCAGATCGCCAACGAGAGCGGCTTCCTGCCGGCTCCCGCGGTGATCGACGGCCAGCAGCCGACCACCTGGATCACCGACCCGACCCGCTTCGACGTGGGCAACGTGGACAAGCACTCGCTTGCCGTCGCCCCCGCCGAGCGTGCCGACGTGATCGTGGACTTCTCGAGGTTCGCCGGTCAGACGCTCATCCTGTACAACGACGCGCCGGCCGCCTACCCGGCCCGCGTGGCGCAGTACGACTACTACACCGGCGGCCCGGACCTGTCCCCGGCCGGCGCACCGACCACCCTGCCCGGCTACGGCCCGAACACCCGGACCGTGATGCAGGTCAAGGTGGCCGCCGCCGCCGCCGCTCCGGCGTTCGACCTGGCCGCCCTGAACCGTGCCTTCCGGCACAACGCCCAGGGGACCGGGGTGTTCGAGTCCGGCCAGAACCCGATCATCGTCGGGCAGGCCGCCTACAACAGCGCCTACGGCTCGAGCTTCGCCGCCGCCAGCAACTGCAACGTGGCCGGTGCCACCACGCAGCGCTGCGACGGCATGGTGCGGGTCAACGACACCGGCACCTTCGGCTTCAACACCCTGCTGGGCCAGTCCACCAGGATGCAGCTGGCGATGGAGCCCAAGGCGATCCACGACGAGATGAACGCCTCGACGTTCGACGAGTTCGGGAGGATGACGGCGAACCTGGGGGTGGAGGCCCAACCTCCGACCCCGGGCGCGCAGAACGTCACGCTCTACCCGTACGTGAACCCGGCGACCGAGCTCATCGACGCCACCGACCTGCCGACCACGGACGTGAGGGTCAGCCCGATCTCCACGGCCAGTGACGGGACACAGATCTGGAGGTTCACACACAACGGGGTGGACACCCACCCGATCCACTTCCACCTGTACGACGTCCAGGTGCTCAACCGGGTCACGTGGGACAACATCATCATCCCGCCGGACCCGAACGAGCTCGGCTGGAAGGACACGGTGCGGATGTCACCGCTGGAGGACACGATCGTCGCGCTGCGGCCGATCATGCCGGTGGTGCCGTTCGAGGTGCCCAACTCCGTGCGGCCGCTCAACCCGATGATGCCGCTGGGATCGACGGCGATGTTCAACAGCATCGACCCGCAGGGCAACCCGACCGACCCGATCACCAACCAGCTGGTCAACTTCGGGTGGGAGTACGTGCTGCACTGCCACATCCTGTCCCACGAGGAGATGGACATGATGCGGCCGGTCAGCGTCGCCGTCCCGCCGATCGCGCCGGGGAACCTCGCGTTCGCCCCGACCGGCAACGGACGCAACGCCCGTCTGGAGGTGAGCTGGGACGACAACTCGATCACCGAGACCGACTTCCAGCTCGAGCGCTCCAGCGACGGGACGACCTGGACCGTGGTGGCCACCTCGGCGCAGCCGCTGGTGGGCAACGACCACGGCCGGCGGTCCATCGTCGACCCGAGCTCGCGTGCCTCGAACGTCTACCTGTACCGGGTGGTCGCTCGCAACACCGTGGGGTACGGCGGTGCGTTCCCGAGCATGACCGTGACCAGCACGTCCGAGGCGTTCGGCTACAACGCACCGGCTGCTGCGACCGGCCTGACCGCAGCCGTCACGGCCGACCCCGGCGTCGCGCTGACGTGGACGGACGCCGCGGCCAACGAGTCGGGCTACGTGGTCCAGAAGTCCGCCGACGGCGCCGCGTGGAGCAACCTCGCCACGCTGCCGGCCGGTTCGACCACGTACACCGACGCCGCGGTCACGATCGGGCAGACGCCGTACTACCGGATCGGGGCCACCAACCTCGCCGGGACGACGTACGGCTCCGCGGTGTCGATCCTGGTCGACCAGCCCCCGGCCACGGCGATCGCCTCGGCGACCGCGGTGCGCCAGGGCACTCGTGAGCGCATCACGGCGACCTGGGCCGACGTGGCCGGAGAGTCCGGGTACACCGTCGAGTGGAGTGCCGACGGTGTGACGGCGGCCGGCTCGGCCACGGTGGCCGCGAACGCGATCACGTGGACCAGCGGCAACCTGACCCGCCAGGTCTGGTACGTGCGCGTCGGGGCGACCAACGCCCTGGGCACGTCCTGGTCGGCGTGGGTCGCCGTGCCGGCGGCCTGACAGGTCGAGACGGAGGGGGCGGGTCCGGCGGGGCCCGCCCCCTCCGTCGTGCCCGAACGACGAGCGACACGCGACCGGGCCCGAAGCACGACCGCAGACGCGATCTCGCAGAGTCGGCGGACCCGCAGATGCGACCTTGGAGGGCCCGACGTAGCGTCGAACGATGGGACGCATCGCTTCGGAAGCACTCATCGAACGCCTGGTCGACTGGGGGGTCGACACCGTCTTCGGCCTCCCCGGCGATGGGATCAACGGGATCATGGAGGCGCTGCGGCGCCACCAGGACTCCATCCGCTTCGTCCTCGTCCACCACGAGGAGGCGGCCGCCTTCATGGCTACCGCCCACGCGAAGGCGACCGGGAAGATCGGCGTCTGCCTGGCCACGAGCGGGCCCGGCGGGATCCACCTGCTCAACGGTCTGTACGACGCCAAGCTGGACCACGCGCCGGTGCTCGCGATCACCGGGATGCAGGAGACCAGCGTGCTCGGCACGGGCTACCAGCAGGAGGTCGACCTGACCCAGCTGTACGCCGACGTCGCGGAGTACGACCTCATGGTCACCAATCCCGCCCAGCTGCCCGGCGTCGTCGACATCGCGATCCGGACCGCCTACGCACGGCGCGGCGTGGCACATCTGACCGTGCCGAACGACATCCAGGTGGCCGACGCGGACGCCGACCCGTGGGCTCACGTCGCCCCCGCGACCCCACCCCACACCTCGCCGGTGTACCTGCCGCCGCCCGGACGACCGCGCGAGGCTGACCTGGCCCGTGCCGCGGAGGTCCTCAACGCCGCCGAGCGTCCCGCGATCCTCGCCGGCGCCGGTGCGCTGCACGCCCGCGAGGAGGTGCTCGCCGTCGCCGACGCCATGGGCGCTCCGGTGATCAAGACGCTGTCCGGCAAGGCGGTGATCCCCGACGACCACGAGCTCGCGGTCGGTGGCATCGGCCTGCTCGGGACCAGGCCCGGTGAGGAGCTGGTCGAGGACTGCGACACCCTCTTCATGATCGGCACCAACTTCCCGTACTCCCAGCACCTGCCGGAGCCCGGTCAGGCCCGCGTCGTACAGCTCGAGGCGGACCCGGTCCGCGCCGGCACCCGCACGCCCACCGAGGTGCCGATGATCGGCGACGCCAAGGAGGGCCTGGCAGCCCTGCTGCCGCTGCTCTCGCGTCGCTCGGATCGCGCCCACCTGGAGCGTTACCAGGCGAAGATGGCCGACTGGCGCTCGGACATGGAGTCGCTGGAGAACCCCGACCGGTCGCCGATCGCCCCGCAGTACCTGATGGGCGTCGTGGACGAGGTCGCCGACGGCGACGCCGTCCTGACCTGCGACTCGGGCACGATCGCCACCTGGGCGGCCCGACACTGGACGATCCGGGGCTCACGGGAGTTCTACCTGTCCGGCAACCTCGCGACGATGGCGCCCGGCCTGCCGTACGCGATCGGCATCCAGCAGGCGTACCCCGACCGGCAGGTGATCGCGTTCGTCGGCGACGGCGGCTTCGCCATGCTGATGGCCGAGTTCCTCACCGCGGCCCAGCAGAAGCTGCCGATCAAGGTCGTGATCAACAACAACGGCTCGCTCGGTCAGATCCTGTGGGAGCAGATGGTGCTCGGCTACCCCGAGCACGGCGTGCGGTTCGCCGAGCCGGCGTCGGACTTCTCGGCCTGGGCGCGCTCCTGCGGCGGGTACGGCCGCAAGGTCACCGAGCCCGGGGACCTGCGGGACGCGGTGGCCGAGGCCCTCGCCTTCGACGGACCGGCCCTCCTGGACGTGGACGTCGAGCCGAACGAGCCGCCGCTGCCCGGCAAGGTGGCCTACGACCAGGCCAAGAAGTTCGCGATGGCGTGGCTCAAGGGCCAGCCGCACAAGGTGGCCATCGGGACAACGCTGGCCAAGGACAAGATCTCCCAGCTGAAGGGCTGAGGCGTGGCCGTCGAGCTGCCCCAGCCCGTGCGCGCTCCGGGATCGCTGGCCGGCCTCGACCTGCGCGAGCTGGAGCGCCGCCTGACCGAGCGCGTCGACGGCGAGGTCCGGTTCGACGCGGGGTCCCGGGGCACGTACGCCACGGACGCGTCGAACTTCCGGCAGGTGCCGCTCGGCGTGGTGATCCCACGCTCGGTGGACGCCGGCGCCGAGGCGGTCGCGGTGTGCGCCGAGCTGGGTGCGCCCGTCGTGTCCAGGGGCGGGGGCACGAGCCTCGCCGGCGAGGCGTGCAACGTCGCGGTGGTGCTCGACTGGTCGAAGTACTGCCACCGCGTGGTCTCGGTGGACCCGGACGCGCGCACGGCCGTGGTCGAGCCGGGCCTCGTGCTCGACGAGCTGAACGCCGCCGTCGCGGACCACGGCCTGCAGTTCGGCCCGCGGCCCTCGACGCACTCGCGCTGCACGCTCGGCGGCATGATCGGCAACAACTCGTGCGGGTCCACCGCCCAGGCGTACGGCAAGACCGTGGACAACCTCGTCCGCGCCGAGGTGCTCACCTACGACGGGCTGCGGATGTGGGTCGGGCCCACGAGCGAGGAGGAGTACGCGGAGATCGTCGCCGCCGGAGGCCGACGGGCCGAGGTGTACCGCGGCCTGCGCGCGATCGCCGAGGAGTACGGCGACGACGTCCGCTCGGCGTTCCCCGACATCCCGCGCCGGGTCTCCGGCTACGACCTGGACTCGCTCCTGCCCGAGTTCGGCTTCGACCTGGCCAAGGCACTGTGCGGCTCGGAGGGCACCCTCGTCACGCTGCTGCGGGCCGAGCTCCGGCTGGTCCCCGTGGTCGCGCACCGCGCGATGGTGGTCCTCGGCTACCCGACCATCGAGGAGGCCGCGGACGCGGTCCCGCTGGTCAACGCGCACCAGCCCCTGGTGGTCGAGGGCATGGACGACCGGCTCATCCACTTCGAGCGCGAGAAGCGCCTCAACAGCGGCGCGTTGAGCCTGCTCCCGGAGGGCGAGGGCTGGCTGATGGTCGAGCTCGGCGCCGACGACGAGGACGAGCTGCGCCGCCGGGTGGACGCGCTGGTCGCCGGGGCCGAGGAGCAGGGCGCGAGCTCCCGCGAGTACGACGACGCGACCCACCGTGAGGAGCTGTGGGAGGTCCGCGAGTCGGGTCTCGGCGCGACCGCGTGGGTCCCGGACATGGCCGACGCGTGGCCGGGCTGGGAGGACGCGGCCGTACCGCCGGACCGGCTCGGCGAGTACCTGCGCCGGTTCGGTGAGCTGCTCGACGAGTTCGGCTACGGCAAGGCCTCGCGCTACGGCCACTTCGGCCACGGCTGCCTGCACATCCGCATCCCGTTCGACCTGACCACCGCCGACGGGGTCGCCGCCTACCGAGCCTTCCTGGACCGGGCGGCGCACCTGGTCGCCGAGTTCGGTGGGTCGCTGTCCGGCGAGCACGGCGACGGCCAGCAGCGTGGCGCACTGCTGCCGATCATGCTCGGCGACCGCGTCGTCGAGGCGATGGCACGGATGAAGGGCCTCCTGGACCCGGGCAACCGGATGAACCCCGGCAAGGTCGTGCGCGCGAACGAGCCGGACGAGAACCTGCGGCTGGGGCCCGACTACGCCCCCACCGAGCCTCGAGACCTGCACTTCCGTTACCCGCAGGACTCCGGGAGCTTCGACCGCGCCGTGCTGCGCTGCGTCGGCGTCGGGCAGTGCCGCAGCCACTCCGGCGGCGTGATGTGCCCCTCCTACCGCGCCACCGGCGAGGAGCAGCACTCCACGCGGGGCCGCTCCCGGCTGCTGTTCGAGATGCTCTCCGGGCACCCGGACTCGCCGATCACCGACGGGTGGCGGTCCACCGAGGTCCGCGACGCGCTGGACCTGTGCCTGGCGTGCAAGGGGTGCAAGACCGACTGCCCGGTGGACGTGGACATGGCCACCTACAAGGCCGAGTTCCTCTCCCACCACTACGAGCGCCGGCTGCGCCCCGCCGCGCACTACACGATGGGCTGGCTGCCGGCGTGGGCGCGGCTGGCCTCCTTCGCGCCCCGGCTGGTCAACGCACTGGCCCATGCCGGACCGTTCACCCGCGTCGGCCAGCGCCTGGGGGGCGTCGAGCCCGACCGGCCCGTCCCGTACTTCGCCGGGCGCCGGTTCACCGACTCCTACCATCGGCGCGGCCCGCGCGGCTCCGGCGAACGCGGCGAGGTCCTGCTGTGGCCGGACACGTTCACCAACAACCTGCACCCTGGTGTGGCGCAGGCGGCCGTGGAGGTGCTCGAGGACGCGGGGTACCGGGTGATCATCCCGGACGCGACCCTCTGCTGCGGTCTGACGTGGATCTCGACAGGGCAGCTCGACGTGGCCGAGCGCGTGCTGCGCCGCACCCTTCGCCACCTCGCACCGCACCTGCGGTCCGGAGGTCTGGTGGTGGGTCTGGAACCGAGCTGCACGGCCGTCTTCCGCGCCGACGCGCCCGAGCTCTTCCCGCACGACCACGACGTGGCCCGGCTGCGTGACCAGACCCGCACGCTCGCCGAGCTCCTGGTGGAGGCCGACTGGCAGCCGCCGCGCGTGGACCGCGACGCGCTCGTCCAGCCCCACTGCCACCAGCACGCGGTGCTCGGCGAGGACCCCGACGCCGAGCTCATGCGCCGGGCCGGCATCCGCGCCACCACCGTGGGCGGGTGCTGCGGCCTGGCGGGCAACTTCGGCTACGAGGCGGGACACCTGGACGTGTCGCTGGCCTGTGCCGAGCACGAGCTGTTGCCGGGTCTGCGGGGGACGGCCGACGACGCGCTGGTGATGGCCGACGGGTTCAGCTGCCGCACCCAGGTCGAGCAGACCGGCTCGGGCCGACAGGCGATGCACCTGGCCGAGGTGCTCGCGGCGGCGCTGCGCGGCGGCCTCGGCGGCGGTCCCGAGCCGCCGGAGCGCCGCGCCATCCGACGTCCCGGACGGCCTCAGCGGGTGCGAGGCCTCGCCAGGCACCTGCCCCGCCGCGAGCGGGAGGACGAGACCTCGTGGCCGGTGTGAGCGCGGCGCCTGCGGTCGAGCGGGTCACGACCGAGGCCTGGACAGTGCCCACCGACGCACCCGAGGCGGACGGCACGCTCGCGTGGGACGCGACCACCGTCGTGCTCGTCCGGGTGGAGGCCGGGGGCCGGTCCGGGCTCGGCTGGACGTACGCCGACGCATCTGCGGCCCAGGTGGTCCGTGACACGCTGGCCGGCGTCGTCGAGGGGCGCAGCGCCGACGACGTGCCCGGGGCCAACCTGGCGATGGTCCGCGCGGTGCGCAACATGGGCCGCCGGGGCATCGCGGCCACGGCGATCTCCGCCGTCGACATCGCGCTGTGGGACCTCAAGGCCCGCCTGCTGGACGTGAGCCTGGCCGGTCTGCTCGGGCGGTCTCGCCAGAGCATCCCCGCCTACGGCTCGGGCGGCTTCACCACCTGGGACGACGAGCGGCTGCGCGCCGAGGTGCGAGCGCTGGACGGGCGCGGGCATGTCCGCCGTCAAGATCAAGATCGGGGAGGCGGACGGCACCCGGGAGCGGCGGGACCTGCGGCGCACGTCGTCGGTCTGCGAGCAGGTGGGCGCCGGCGTCGAGGTGTTCGTCGACGCCAACGGCGGCTACTCCCCCGGGCAGGCGGCGCGGGTCGGCGAGGCCCTGGACGACCTGGGCGTCACCTGGTTCGAGGAACCCGTGACCTCGGACGACCTGCGCGGCCTCGCCGGCCTGCGGCGCACCCTGCGCTGCGACGTGTCCGCCGGCGAGTACTGCTGGTGCCCGCAGGACGCCTGGCGACTCGTGGCGGCGGACGCGGTGGACTGCCTGCAGGCCGACGTCACGCGGTGCGGCGGGATCACCGCCTGGCTGCGGATCGCCGCGCTGGCCGAGTCCGCGGGCCTGGAGGTCTCCACGCACTGCGCGCCCCAGCTGTCCGCACACGTGGCGGTCAGCGTGCCCAACGCGCGGCACGTCGAGTGGTTCCACGACCACACCCGCCTGGCCCCGATGCTGCTGGACGGACTGCTCGAGGTCCGCGGCGGCACGCTGACCCCCGACCCGGACCGCCCCGGCCACGGCATGACCCGGCTGGCCGAGCCGTCGGAACCCGCACGTCGCGTGGCCTGAGCGGCTCGACGACGGCCGCGGTGCCGGCGGGCACGTCCCGGCCCGGTCAGCCGATCAGGGGTGCGGTCTCGGGGTAGCGGAAGACCCGTTGCCGTTCGCGGATCGCCAGGGCGGTCCCCAGCGTGATGGGGCCGAGGCGTCCGAGGAACATCAGGGCAGCGAGGAGCAGCTGGTGGACAGGGTCGAGCTGCGCGGTGATACCCGTGGACAGCCCGACCGTCCCTGAGGCGGAGATCACCTCGAAGAGCACCTGGTCCAGCGGGAACGACGAGGTGAGGCTGATGGCGACCGTCGAGCCCATGACGGCGGCGACGCCGATGAGCGCGACGGTGGTGGCCTGGCGCTGGCTCGCCGGGGACAGGCGTCGGTCGAAGATGCTGACGTCGGGGTCACCGCGCAGCTCGGACCAGATGACGAACGCGAGCACGGCGAAGGTCGTCACCTTGATCCCCCCCGCCGTCGACGCAGATCCGCCGCCGATGAACATCAGCACGTCGGTGCCCAGCCAGGTGCCCCCGCGCAGCTGGGAGGTGTCGACGGAGTTGAAACCCGCGGTGCGGGGCATGACGCCCTGGACGAGGGCCGCCAGTAGCCGGCCGGGCACGTCCAGTCGACCGAGGGTCGCGGGGTTGCCCCACTCGGCGACCGCGACGAACAGCGTCGCGCCGGGCACCAGCACGGCCGTCATGAGGACGGTGAGCTTGGTGTGCACGCTCCAACGCCTGGGTCGGCGGTAGTTGCGCCACAGCTCGAAGAGCACCGGGAAGCCCAGGCCTCCGATGATGACGGCGACGGTGATCGGCAGGGTGATCCACGGGTCCGTGGCGTAGCCGACGAGGCTGTCGCTGAAGAGCGCGAATCCGGCGTTGTTGAACGCGGAGACGGCGTGGAACAGCCCGAGCCAGGCCGCGCGGCCGATGGGTTCGTGGTAGGTGAGCGCCCATCGCCCGGCGAGCACGGCGGCGACGACGGCCTCGACCACGACGGTCACCCGTGCGACACCGAGCAGCACGGCTCGCACGTCCCCGAGCCCGACCGTCCGCGCCGAGGCGGCCGCGGTCAGGCGGGTCTGCAGGCCCAGACGACGGGTGAGGAGCAGGCCGAGCACCGACGCCATCGTCATGATGCCGAAGCCCCCGACCTGGATCAGACCGAGGATGACCACCTGACCGAACGTGGACCAGGCGGTGGCGGTGTCCACGACGACCAGGCCGGTGACACAGACGGCCGAGGTCGCGGTGAACACCGCCGTCACGAGGCCGGCCCTCCCGTGGCCCGCCGTTGCGACGGGGAGCGCGAGGAGGAACGTCCCGATGCCGATCGCGCCGAGGAACCCGAGGGCGATCAGCTGGAACGGGCGGCGACGTCTGTGGCGACGGCTGGTCGCCCGTCCCGGTTGCCACAGGCTCGGCCCTTCGCCGCCGCGGCCGCGGAGCCGAGCCTGGAGTCCACTGCGCACGCGGCCCTCCCGTGATCAGCCCCAGGTCGATACCTAGGTGGGTGCGGCGTCAAGGCTAGGGCTCCGTGCATTAGGGATGCGTCAAGATCCCGGGTGCGGCGCCGTGCGCGGGTGTGGCGTGGGGGCGTGTCCATGCCGATGTCGTTGACCAAGCGAGTCCTCGTGGGGCGTCCGATCGCCTCGGAGAGGATGGGCGAGACGCTGCTGCCGAAGTGGCTTGCCCTCCCGGTGTTCTGCTCGGATCCCTTGTCGTCGAACGCGTACGCGACCGAGGAGATCCTGCTCGTGCTGTCGGTGGGCGGCCTCTCACTGCTCCACCTGACGCCCTGGGTGGCCGCGGTGGTCGTGGTGCTGCTGGGGACCGTCGTGGTGTCCTACCGGCAGACCTGTCATGCCTACCCCAACGGCGGCGGCGCCTACGCGGTGAGCCGGGCGAATCTCGGCCAGAACGCCGCCCTGGTGGCGGCCGCGGCCCTGCTGGTGGACTACGTGCTCACCGTCGCGGTGTCGGTGGCGGCAGGGGTGGCGAACCTGGTCTCCGCCGTGCCGTCGCTCGCCCCCCAGGCGACGATGCTGTCCCTGATCGTGGTCGCGCTGCTCATGGCGGCGAACCTGCGCGGGGTCAAGGAGTCGGGCCGAGCGTTCGCGATCCCGACCTACGGGTTCGTCGTCGCGGTCTTCGCGATGATCGTCGTCGGGCTGGTGCGCGCGGCCTCGGGCCACCCACCGATCGCGGAGTCGGCGTCCTACACGATCGCGACCCACGGCGACCAGCTGACCGGGCTGGCGCTGCTGGCTGTGGTGCTGCGCTCCTTCGCCTCCGGGTGCACGGCGCTGACCGGCGTGGAGGCCGTGAGCAACGGTGTGCCGAACTTCCGCAAGCCCAAGGCGTCCAACGCGGCCGCGACGCTCGCGATCATGGCCGGGTTGACGATCACGATGTTCGCCGGCCTGACGACCCTGGCCATGATCGCCAGGGTCCACGTCTCCGACGACCTGGGCCGGCTCGTCGGGGCACCGGAGGGCTACGTGCAGCGCACCGTGATCGCCCAGCTCGCCGGCGCGGTCTTCGGTGCCGGCAGCGTCGGCTTCTTCGCCGTGCAGGCGGCCACGACCCTGATCCTCGTGCTGGCAGCCAACACGGCCTTCAACGGGTTCCCGATCCTCGCGTCCATCCTCGCGCAGGACGGGTACATGCCCCGTCAGCTCGCCCGACGCGGCGACCGGCTGGTGTTCAGCAACGGGATCCTCATCCTGTCCCTGGCCGCGGGCGGGCTGATCCTGGCCTTCGACGCCAGCCCCACCCGGCTGATCCAGCTGTACATCCTCGGGGTGTTCGTCTCGTTCACCCTGAGCCAGGCCGGCATGGTCCGGCACTGGACCGGCGAGCTGCGCATCGCGCCGCGGGCCGGGTTCCGGTCCATCCACCGCGCACGCGTGATCAACGGCTTCGGTGCCGCGCTGACCTTCGTGGTCCTGATCATCGTCCTGATCTCGAAGTTCAGCCACGGGGCCTACCTCGTGGTCATCGCGATGCCGGTGCTGTACCTGCTCATGCGGGCGGTCCACGGCCACTACGCCGCAGTCGACCGCGACCTGACACCGCCGCCCGAGGGCGTGCCTCTGCCCAGCAGGGTCTACGCGGTGGTCCTGGTGTCCCGACTGACCACGCCGGCCCTGCGCGCGCTCGCCTTCGCGCGGGCCACGCGGCCGTCCACCCTCGAGGCCGTGACGATCCGGACCAACCCCGCCGAGACCGATCGGTTGCTCGCCGCGTGGAAGGAGCGAGGGGTCCCGGTCGCGCTCAGGGTCCTGGACTCCCCGTTCCGGGACATGACCAAGCCGGCCGTCGACTACATCGCCGACATCCGCCGCCGAAGCCCGCGGGACGTCGTCGCCGTGTACATCCCGGAGTACGTCGTCGAGCACTGGTGGGAGCACCTGTTGCACAACCAGAGCGCGCTGCGCCTCAAGGCCCGTCTGCTCTTCCAGCCGGGCGTCATGGTGACGAGCGTGCCGTGGCGCTTCGGACAGGACGCCCCGGGCGAGCCTCCCGTCGCAGCCCCGACACAACGACGCCAGCAGGGGACGTCGCCGGGCGCACCATCGATCCGCGCAACATGACACGCTGAGTCAGTGACCGCTGTCCCGAACGTCAGAGAGCTGCCCCGGCCCTCCGCGGGTCTCTCGGCGCGTCGCCGGTGGGCGGGGATCGGCGTCGCCGTGGTGGCCCTGCCGGTGCTCACCGTCGTCCTCTCATCGCTCCTCGACGAGCTCCGGCTGGGCAGCCTGCTGCTGGTCTACCTCCTGGCCGTGGTCGTGGTCGCGGCGATCGGGGGTTGGTGGCCGGCCGTCCTGGCGGCCATCGCCTCGGTCCTGACGGCCAACTGGTTCCTGACTCCGCCGTTCCACACCCTCGCGGTCGAGAGCCGCGACGGCCTCATCGAGCTCGTGGTCTTCGCCGTGGTCGCGATCATCGTGAGCGCCGCAGTCGAGATCGCCTCGCGGGACCGGTCGCGCGCCACCCGGAGCCAGATCGAGGCCGACCTGCTCTCCGACGTCGCCGCCCGGCCCGCGAGCACCCTGAGCCTGCCCGAGCTGCTCGAGCAGGTCCGCGCGACCTTCGGCATGACCTCGGCTGCCCTGCTGCGGACCCGGGACGGGGGGGAGTCGGCCGTCGCGGTGGCGGGACCACCGTCCCCGCACTGGACGATCCGGGTGCCGGCCAGCCCCGAGCTCGCCCTGGTCCTGGCCGGGCCCGAGCTGTTCGCCGAGGACCGTTCCGTCCTCGCCCGGCTCGCCGCGGCGGCGGCCAGGGCCTGGGAGACCCAGCACCTGTCCACCCTCGCCGACCAGCTCACCGAGGCCGACCACGTGCGCTCAGCCCTGCTCGCCGCAGTGGGCCACGACCTGCGCACCCCCCTCAGCTCCCTGAAGGCCGCCGTGTCCAGCCTCCGCCAGGACGATGTCGACTGGTCGCCCGACGAGCAGGCCGAGCTGCTCGCCACGATCGAAGACGCCGCCGATCGGCTCGACGACCTGATCGCCAACATCTTGGACATGACCCGCATCCAGGTCGGCGCGATCACCCCTCAGGTCGCGAGCATCGCCGTCGACGAGGTCGTCGCCCTGGCCACGCTCGACCTGCCGGCAGGCACGGTGGGCATGGACGTCCCCGACACCCTCCCGCTGGTGCGAGCCGACCCAGGACTCCTCGAGCGGGTGGTCGCCAACCTGCTCGACAACGCCGTGCGACACACCCCCGTCGGCCGCCGCGCGGACGTCACCACACGCGTGCGAGGAGGCGCCGTCGAGCTGAGCATCGCCGACCACGGCGCAGGCGTGCCACCGCACCTGTGGGACGCCATGTTCCAGCCCTTCCAACGCCTGGACGACCACGCGGTCGGCGTCGGCGCGGGCCTCGGCCTCGCGATCGTCCAGGGCTTCTGCTCGGCCATGGAGATCCCGATCACGCCGAGCGAGACGCCCGGGGGCGGGTTGACCATGACCTTGCGCATCCCGGTGGCCCGGTCATGACGCGGATCCTCGTGGTCGACGACGACCGTGCGCTGCTGCGAGCGCTGGCCATCAACCTCAAGGCGCGCCACCTGGAGGTCGACACCGCCGCGGACGGCGCCACCGCACTGCGCCACGCCGCCAGCGCCCCGCCCGACCTGGTCATCCTGGACCTCGGACTGCCCGACATGGATGGCGTGGACGTGGTCGCCGGACTTCGCGGTTGGACGAGCATCCCGATCATCGTCCTGTCGGCCCGCGGCACCCAGTCCGCCAAGGTCGACGCCCTCGACGCCGGCGCGGACGACTACCTGACCAAGCCCTTCGGCATGGACGAGCTGCTCGCCCGGGTCCGCGCGGCGCTGCGTCGGGCGGTGGCGGACGCCCCTGCGCCGGTCGTCCGCACCGCCGCCTTCACCGTCGACCTGGCCGCGAAGAAGGTGATCCGGGACGGGTCGCCCGTGCGCCTCACGCCCACCGAGTGGCACGTTCTCGACCTCCTCGTCCGCCACAGCGGCAAGCTGGTCACGCACGAGCAGATGCTCAAGGAGATCTGGGGCCCTGCCTACACCGAGGAGACCAACTACCTGCGCGTCTACCTCGCCCAGCTGCGCCGCAAGCTGGAGCCCACGCCGTCCCGGCCGCGCTACCTGGTCACCGAACCCGGCATCGGCTACCGCTTCGAGCCGGACGGCGACGCCGACCCTTCCGACCGGTAGGCGGCGACGAGGGCGCCCTCACCGGCGCTCGTCATCCTTGTGGTGAACGGCGTCGGTGCCGCCGCCGACAGCCCCCGTGCCGCTGGACGGCGCGCCCTCGCCCGGAGGCTCGTGCACGGCGTTCGTGCCGCCACCCACAGCCCCCGTACCGCTGGACGGCGCGCCCTCGCCCGGAGGCTCGTGCACGGCGTTCGTGCCGCCACCCACAGCCCCCGTACCGCTGGACGGCGCGCCCTCGCCCGGAGGCTCGTGCACGGCGTTCGTGCCGCCACCCACAGCCCCCGTGCCGCTCGTCGGGGCGCCCGTGCCACCCTCGTAGGTCGCGTCGCTCTCGGGCGTGACCGCCTCGTCCGTACGCCCCTCGGCGTCGGTCAGGTGGGTCTCTTCGTGCTCGGAATGGGTGTGCTTGTCGCTCATGAGAACCTCCTCGCCACGCCGCCCCGGCCTCGAGTCTCGTGGACATCGTCGTGGCTGGATGTGGGGAGGTCGCGCGGTGTGCGCCCTCCCGCCGGGGGGGTCCACGTGCACCGCTCGCCTGGAGCGTGCACACCTCCAGGGTCGCATCGGTCACGCCGCGGCGCCACCGCGATGCCTCAGGTGACGAGTGCGATCACCGTCGCAGGCGGCGTACATGCGGGGATCCGGTGTACTCCAGGAGCACGCCGGATCCGCCCATGTACGCCACCTGTGTCCGGGATGGCTCGCTTCACGGACATCGGGATGAGCGAGCATCTGGGGTGCACCACCGGGCGCGCCCGACTCGGGCTAGCCTTTTCGGCGGCGCGGGTTCTCCCGTTGCTCGAGCCGCACCAAGGTCAGTTTGGTACCCCGCACGCCCCGCCCCCGTAGCTCAGCGGATAGAGCACCGGACTTCTAATCCGACGGTCGCAGGTTCGAATCCTGCCGGGGGCGCCCCGCCGTCGCGAGCGCCGCACCCGCCGCGCGCTCGCGGTCCACGATCACCACCCCGCCCACTACCGCCACCGCGAGCGCCATCGACGCCACGGTGTCGGTCGCGAAGTGGTAGCCCAGGTACAGCCGTGAGAACGCCACCAGGCCCATCCCGAGGACCGCGGCGAGCACCCATGACACAGCGGTGCGCCACGTGGGCCGGCGCACCCAGGCCAGGTACCCGAGCACCAGCAGGAACGTCGCCGCGCCGATCGTGTGCCCCGAGGGGAACGAAGCGCTGGACTCCGCTCCTGGGACCACCCACAGGCTCTGCGCGGGCCGCTCTCGCCCGACCACCACCTTGATCACCGTCGCGACCCCGAGCGCCACGAGCATCGAGCCCACCAGCAGCGCCGCCGACCACCACTGCCGTGCGCGCAGCCCGGACAGCAGCGCACCGAGCGCCACGAGTACGGGGAGGACCACCGGCCCGGAGATCGTGGTGACCACCAGCAGGGCGTTGGTGAGCACGGGGCTGCGCAGACCGGCGAGGAGCTCGGCGATCGGCTGGTCGAGCGCGGCCAGGTCCTCGGTCTCCCGCACCCAGTCGTACACGCCCCAGAACGCGGCGAGCCCGACCACCACCAGTGCGAGGCCCACCAGCCCCGCCACACGAGGGGCGGGCCAGGAACGAGTCGCAGAAGGCATCCCCCGCAGGATCCCAGGTCCGGGCCGGGTGCGCAGGTCGCGCCGGGGCGGGCCGCTGCGCCGAGCCGCGAAAATGCCGTGCGCCCGCCCCGGGTCGCCTGGCATCGTCGTGGTTGCACCGGTGCGAGGACCTGGCCAGTCCGCATCCCGTCCGCACCACCTCTCAGGAGCATCCCGTGAACCCGCAGATCTACTGGCTGCTGGTCCAGCAGCAGCGCGAGCAGCAGCTCGCCGACGCGCGTCTGCGACGCGCCCGGCAGGCGCCGCGACGCGCCGAGCACCGGCGCGCCTCCCGCGTGCGATGAGTACGCGTCAGGCACCACCCGCCTGAGGGCCCCGACCACCACGGTCGGGGCCCTCGTCATGTCCGGCCCTAGCCGCCCCGCGCACCGGGCGCTCCGGTCACCTCGACGCGCCGGGGATGGGACCATGTCCGCCATGGGAAGGCGCGGCTGATGGGACGGCACGCGGCGCCGGGGCCGCCGGACCGGCCGACGCCCGAGCGTCCGGAACCGGTGGCGCCTGCGCCGGAGACCTCCGCACCGCCACCCACGCCGTCCCCCGCCGAACCGCCTGCCTCCCCCGCCGCCCCGATCGGTCTCCTGGCGTCCCTGGCGCTCGGCGCCGTGGTGGGCCTGACGGCCGGTGGCGTGCTGTGGTGGGCCGGTCAGTCGCTGGCGGTCGCGGGGGCCGTCGCGGGCGGCGCCCTGCTGGTGGTCGTGCTCGCCGCGTGGGTCGCACGCGGGGTCGCGGCGCGTCACCCTCTACAGTGACCGGGTGAGTTCTGGACCAAGCTCGAACGACCGGATCGTCTGGATCGACTGCGAGATGACCGGTCTCGACCTGGCCGCAGACGCGCTGATCGAGGTCGCCGCCGTCGTCACCGACTCCCAGCTCACCGTGCTGGACGACGGGATCGACGTGATCATCACGCCGCCGGACGAGGCGCTGGCGCAGATGGTGCCGTTCGTCCGGGAGATGCACACCAAGTCCGGGCTCCTCGACGAGCTGCCCGGCGGCCTGACGATGGCCGAGGCGACCGACGCCGTCCTGGAGTACCTGCGCGGCCACGTCGAGCCCGGCAAGGCCCCGCTCGGGGGCAACTCGGTGGGCACGGACCGCGCGTTCCTCGAGCGCGACATGCCCGACGTGGTGGGCCACCTCCACTACCGGGTGATCGACGTGTCCTCGATCAAGGAGCTGGCGCGCCGCTGGTACCCGCGGATCTACTTCGCCTCCCCGGAGAAGGCCGGCGGCCACCGCGCGCTGGCGGACATCCTCGAGAGCATCGACGAGCTGCGCTACTACCGCGCCGCGATGATGATCCCCGAGCCCGGTCCGGACTCGTCGGCGGCGAAGCAGATCGCGGCTGAGGTGGTGGCCACGCGGTACCGGCCCGGTGAGTGAGCGCCCACGGTCCAAGGGCGCGGACGAGGTGGGGTGGCTGACGGGACTTGAACCCGCGACCCCCTGGACCACAACCAGGTGCTCTACCAACTGAGCTACAGCCACCACGGTCGACGCGCTCGGGCGCGGACCGGCGAGAAGTCTACAGGCTCACGGCGCGTGCCCCGAGCACGGCGCTGAACCGCCGGTCGGCTGCGCGACGCGCCCCGGGTCAGGTGCGGGACCGGCCTCCGGCGCGGGCGATCACGGCATCGGCGAACCGCTCCAGTGCGCCGCTCCCGTATCCGAAGAACAGCGTCGGCTCGACCATCTCGAGCTCCATGAGCACCGGGGTGCCCTCGTCGTCGTGCACCAGGTCCACCCGCGCGTACAAGAACGGGTCCGCCTCCACCGGCACCCCGTCGGACGCCTCGGTGAGCAGTCGCCGGGCGGTGCGCACCACGGTCTGCGCGATCGCGATCTCCTCCGAGTCGGCCGAGATCGCACTGATCCGCTCGGGCCGGTAGATGCCCTCCACGGCCACGTCGGGTCCGTCGAGGATCGCGGCCTTGAGGATCGAGTGCGAGTACTCCCCCGAGACGAAGATGTGCGCGTGCTCGCCCTCGGTGTCCACGCTGGCGAGGTACCGCTGGATCATCACGGTGCGCTCGTCACCGAGCAGCCGCTTGGCGTGCTGGATGGCCAGCCCGCGCGACGTGGCATTGATCGCGGTGTACCGGCCGGTGTCCAGCGACCCCGCCGAGACGGCCGGCTTGATGACGAAGTCCCCGCCGGCCGGGAATCGGGTGTGCAGCGCGCGACCGGACAGGTGCAGCTCGGGCTCGAGCCAGATCGTCGGCACCACGGGGACGCCGGCCTTCTCGAGCTCGGCGAGGTAGTGCTTGTCGGTGTTCCAGCGGATCACCGGGAACGGGTTGGACAGCCGTGTCATCTGCGACACCCGCTGCGCCCAGGCCACGAACTCCGCACGCCGCGGCGCGTAGTCCCACGTCGAGCGGATCACGACCAGGTCGAAGCTGCCCCACAGGACGGCAGGGTCGTCCCAGACGGCGACCTGCACCTCGGCGCCACGCAGCTCCAGCGCTGCGGCGAGCGGGATGTCGTCGGGGTCGAGGTGGGGCAGGGCTGCGCACGTGGCCAGGGCGATCCTCACCCGGCCAGCGTAGTGGTCACCCCGGCGCCCGCCCGTCGTGGCGGCTGGCGCGCGCCCTGCCGGCCCGCCACGATCGTGGAGCGTGAGACTCGAACGGTACGAGGCCAAGACGTCCGTCCTGATGATCGTCCTGTCGCTGGTGTTCCTGGCGGTCTACGCGATCATCGTCATCCAGACGGGCTTCCCGCCATGGTTGGTGCGCACCGCGAGATCGGTCAACGGCCTGATCTGGTTCGTGTTCGGGGCGGACCTGGTGATCCGGGCACTGCTCTCCGGGCGCCCGGTCAGCTGGCTGCTGCGCCACCCGATCGACGTGGCCAGCGTCCTGGTGCCCCCACTCCGGCCGTTGCGCGTGCTGAGCGCGTTCACCGCCGGACAGTCGCTGCTGGCCCGCCGCGGTGGGTTCCTGCGTACCGGCGAAGCGGTGTTGAGCACGGCGGGCATGCTCATCCTGGTGGGAGCGCTCGCTGAGCTCAGCTTCGAGAAGGGCGTCGACGGTGCACCGATCAAGAGCTTCGGCGACGCCCTGTGGTGGGCGATCACCACCACGACGACCGTCGGTTACGGCGACATGTACCCGGTCACGACGGGGGGCCGGATCGTGGCGGCCGCGTTGATGGTCGTCGGCATCAGCGTGCTCGGCGTGGTCACGGCGACCGTGGCCGCGTGGTTCGTGGAGACCTCCGAGGCCGCCCACCGGGCGACCCGGGACGGAGCGCCGGCCGACGGCTCGCCTGCGGCCGCGGCGGCGGCCGCTGAGGAGGGGCTCGATGCCAGCCCGGCCGCGCTGCTCGACACGGACGCGCTGTCCCTGCTGGGAGCACTGCGCCGGGCAGGCGTCCTCACCGACCAGGAGGTCGCCACGGCCGTCGCGAGACTCGGCAGGCCGTAGGGTCGGACCAGGGGTCGCGACGGCGCTCCCCCACGGCGCAGGGACCGACGGATGCTGGACAGCGAGTTCGGCCAGATCGCGGCGATCCTGGTGATCGCGGCCGCGGTCGGCGGCGTGGCGCAGCTGTTGCGCCAGCCCCTCGTGGTCGCCTACGTCGGCGTCGGCGTGCTGGTGGGCCCTGCCGGGTTCGGCCTGGTCGGGGCCAGCGCGCACGTCTCCCTGCTGGCCGAGGTCGGCATCGCCCTCCTGCTGTTCCTGGTGGGCCTCAAGCTCGACTGGCACCAGGTGCGCTCGACCGGCCCGGTGGCGCTCGCCGTCGGGGTGAGCCAGGTGGTGCTCACCGCCGGGCTCGGTGCGTTGCTGGCCCGGGCACTCGGCCTGGACTGGACCGCCGCCGCCTACGTCGGCGTGGCGCTGGCGTTCTCCTCGACCATCGTGATCGTCAAGCTGCTGTCCGACGGGCACGAGCTGGACTCGCTGCACGGCCGGATCGCCGTGGGGCTGCTGGTGGTGCAGGACCTGCTCGTCGTCGTGGCGATGATCGTGGTCACCGCGATCGGCACGACGTCCGAGGGGCTCGCGGCCCGGATGGCGTGGGTGGCGCTGCGCGGGCTGGCCCTGGTGCTCGTCGTGTGGCTGATCGCCCACCGGGTGCTGCCGCCCCTGCTGGACCGCCTGGCCCGGGTGCCCGAGCTCGTGGTGCTGTTCGGCCTCGCGTGGGCGGTCGCGATCGGGGCGGTGACCCAGGCGCTGGGGCTGTCCATGGAGGTCGGGGCCTTCCTGGCCGGCCTGTCACTGGCATCCACCTCCTACCGGGAGGCGATCGGCGCGCGCCTGGTCAGCCTGCGCGACGTGCTGGTGCTGTTCTTCTTCATCGACCTGGGCTCGGGCCTGGCGCTGAGCGAGATCGGCGCCCAGGTGCTGCCTGCCCTGGCGCTGTCGGCATTCGTCCTGGCGGTCAAGCCGGTCCTGGTCGCCGGGCTGATGGCCTCGATGGGTTACCGCAAGCGGGTCGCGTCCCGCACCGGCGTCCTCACCGGCCAGATCAGCGAGTTCTCGCTGCTGCTGGTGGCGCTCGGGATCGAGCTGGGCCACCTCGACGGGGCCGTCGTGGGCCTGGTCACGCTCGTCGCCCTGGTGACGATCGGAATCTCGACCTACCAGATCGGCTCGTCGGCGTGGTGGGCAGAGCGCCTCACCCCCCTGGTCGCCCGCCTCGAGCGCCCGCTGCACCGCCACGAGACGTCCGAGCCGGCCGCGGACTACGACGCCGTGGTGATCGGCGGCGGCCGGTTCGGTAGCGCGGTGGTGGACCGACTGGCCGGGCGACGGGTGCTGGTGGTGGACCACAACCCGGTGGCACTGCGCCGATGGCGCGAGCGCGGCGTGGACACCGTGTACGGGGACGTCGTGGAGCCCGAGCTGGTCGCCGCGCTGCCGCTGGCGGACTCGACCACCGTGGTGTGCACCGTGCCGGACCTCGCGGTCAACCTCACGCTCGCCGACACCCTGCGCCGTGCCGGCTACCGCGGCCGCCTGGCCGTCACCGCGCTGAGCGTGCGCGAGGCGAGGGTGCTCTCCGACGGCGACGTGGTGGTGCTTCGGCCGTTCCAGGACGCGGCCGACTCGAGCCTGCGCCGACTGTTCGAGCCGTGACGGCCGGGCCGCCGCCGGTGCGGTCGGTCAGGCGGCGTCGCGCTCCGCTTCGGCGGAGATCCGGCGTAGTGCGCCGAGCAGGCCGGTCATCGACAGCAGGCCGAGCGGCCGGCCGTCCTCGCCGAGCACCGGCACCGGCTGCCCGCCCGAGGCGGCGAGCGCGGCGAACGCGTCGTCGAGGCGACCGTGCAGCTCCAGCGCGTCGCGCGGGGCGAGCTCGGGCGCCACGTCGCCGGGCCCGTCGCCGGCGCGCGCGGGCAAGCGGGTCGAGGTCGCCCCGCGCGAGCTCGCCGATGCCCAGCAGCCGCACCGCTCGCCCGGTGCCCACGAAGTCCCGCACCCGGTCGGTGGCCGGCCGGGCCAGCAGCGTGACGGCGTCGGCGAGCTGCTCGAGGTGACCGCCCTGGGAGAACACCGCGATCCGGTCGCCGAGCCGCACCGCCTCGTCGATGTCGTGGGTGACCAGCATCACCGTGGTGCCCAGGGTGCGCTGGATCTTCCAGAACTCGGCCTGCAGGTGACGACGACCGGCAGGATCCACCGCGCCGAACGGCTCGTCCATGAGCAGCACCGGCGGGTCGACGGCGAGCGCCCGCGCCACCCCGACGCGCTGCTGCTCCCCGCCGGAGAGCTGGTGCGGGTACCGCCCCGCGTACACCGCGTGGTCCAGGCCCACCAGGTCGAGCAGCTCGGCGACCCGGTCCTTGGTGCGGCTCGCGTCCCAGCCCAGCAGGGCCGGCACGGCCGCGACGTTCTGACCGACGGTGCGGTGCGGGAACAGCCCGACGTGCTGGATGACGTAGCCGATCCGCCGTCGCAGGGCGACCGGGTCGGTGGTCATCACGTCCTCGCCGGTGACCAGCACGCGGCCGGACGTCGGCTCGACGAGGCGGTTGACCATCCGCAGGGTGGTGGACTTGCCGCAGCCCGACGGGCCCACCAGAACCATGAGCTCGTGCTCGCGCACGTCCAGGTCCAGGCTCTCCACGGCCACGGTGCCGTCTGGGTACTCCTTGCGCACGGCCTCCAGCCGGATCACCGGCTCAGCGTGGTCTGCCACCGCTCGACCGTACCCGAGGCCCTGCGGGAGTGCGTGCCGGCGGGTAGCGTGCCGACGGTGAGCGCGGCCCCCGGCAACCCGTGGCTGTCGTGGGAGTACGTCCAGCGCAACTGGCCGGACATCGCAACTGCACTGGGCCAGCACGTGTCGCTCACGGTCGAGGCCATCGTGCTGGCGACCGCGATCGCCGTGCCGCTGGCCGTGCTCGCGCACCTGCGACCCCGGCTGGCCGGTTCGGTGCTCGGGCTGTCGGGGGTGCTGTACACGATCCCGTCGCTTGCCCTGTTCGCGATCCTGTTCCCGCTGATCGGCGACCGGCGCACCACAGTGCTGATCGGGCTGGTGATGTACGCCCTGCTGCTGCTGGTGCGCAACGTCCTGGTGGGCCTGCAGGGTGTGGACCCGGCGGTCACCGACGCGGCGCGTGGGATCGGCTACTCCCGCGGCCGGATCCTGCTCCAGGTCGAGCTGCCCAACGCGCTGCCGTCGATCGTCACCGGCCTGCGCCTGGCCACCGTCACGACGGTCGCCCTGGTGACGATCGGCGTGATCATCGGCTACGGGGGGCTGGGCCAGCTGATGTTCCGCGGGTTCCGCAGCCAGTACCACGCGGAGATCCTGACCGCGACGCTGCTGACCGTCGCGATCGCGGTGGTGGCCGACCTCGCCCTGTGGCTGGTGGGGCGCATGACGACGCCGTGGACGCGGAGGGATGCCTGATGGACGTCCTCCACGAGGCCTTCGTGTGGCTCAACGACCCGCTGAACTGGACCGGGCCGGGCGGCATCCTCGCCCTCACCGCCGAACACCTGACGATGTCGCTGGTCGCCGTGCTGCTCGCCGCGCTCGTGGCACTGCCGATCGGGGTCTGGCTCGGCCACCGGCAGGTCGGCGGCACCGCGACGGTGGTGGTCGCCAACGCCACTCGCGCCCTGCCGACCTTGGCGCTGCTGCTGATCTTCGCGACGACCGGGATCGGGTTCGGCAACCGGCCCACCGTCATCGCCGCCGCGATCTTCGCGATCCCCCCGATCCTGTCCAACACCTACACGGGGCTGCTCGACGTGGACCCGGCGGCGCGCGATGCGGCGCGCGGGATCGGCATGTCAGGGCCCGGCTCGCTGCTCCGCGTGGAGCTGCCGCTGGCTCTGCCGCTGGTGGGTGCCGGGCTGCGCACCTCGACCATCCAGGTGATCGCCACCGTGCCGCTGGCGGCGCTGGTGGGCGGCGGTGGGCTCGGCGTGATCATCAACAACGGCTTCGCCCTCCAGCGCTACGGCGAGGTGCTCGCGGGCGGGCTCCTGGTGGCCGTGCTGTGCCTGGTGGCCGAGGGGGTCCTCGCCGCCGTGCAACGGCTGCTGACGCCCGCACCGATTCGCGCCAGGGCCGCCGCGCAGCGCGCGTCGGCAGGCTGATCGGGTCACGATCCGATCACGATCAACAACGTCACGAGCCCCGAGCGGTTGCCCGTGTCGGTACCTCGGGATCAAATGTCCGGTGGCCCGGGTTACGACACCGACCCGCCCCTGGACGAGGAGAGCCCCGCATGCGCGCCCGACGTACCGCCCTGATCGCCCCTGCCCTCGGTCTGACGATGCTCGTCGCGGCCTGCGGCTCGCCCGGGTCCTCCTCGGGCAGCACCGAACCCTCGTCGACGAGCGCGACGTCCAGCGCCAGCGCCTCGGGCGTGGCGTGCGAGGGCGTCGCGGGCGACTCCCTTGTCGTCCTCACCGACGACAAGCACCTGCAGCAGGTGGACAACATCGTCCCGGCGGTGAACGCCGCCGCCGCGGGCGAGAACCCGGACATCATCGGCGTGCTCGACTCGGTGTCGGCCGTGCTCGACACCCCGACCCTCGTGGGCCTGAACAAGTCCGTCGACGTGGACCGGCGCACCTCGACGGAGGTCGCCCAGGAGTTCGTCACCGCGCAGGGTCTGGACAAGCAGAGCAGCGTCGGCAACGGCATGAAGGTCTCGGTGGGCGCCCCGAACTTCTCCGAGGGCGCCACGCTCGCCGCGATCTACGCCGACTCCCTGAACGCGGCGGGCTTCGACGCGAGCACCGAGACGATCGGCAACCGCGAGACCTACCTGCCGCTGCTCGAGCAGGGCGGCCTGACCGTCGTGCCGGAGTACGTCGGAACGCTCGCGACCTTCATCAACAAGGCCGTCAACGGTGACTCGGCGGAGCCGGTCGCCAGCGGAGATCTCGACAAGACGATGAGCAACCTGACGGATCTGGGTGCCCAGGTCGGGCTGGTGTTCGGCAAGCCCGCCGCCGCGCAGGACCAGAACGCGTTCGCCGTCACCACCGCGTTCGCCCAGAAGTACGGCGTGACCTCGCTGTCCGAGCTGACCGCGGCCTGCGGCGGCGGCATCACCCTCGGCGGCCCGCCGGAGTGCCCGGAGCGCGACTTCTGCGAGGTCGGCCTCAAGGGCGTCTACGGCATGACCATCACGAAGTTCACCGCGCTGGACGCCGGTGGCCCGCTGACCAAGGCCGCCCTCCGGCAGGGTGAGATCGCGCTCGGTCTGGTGTTCTCCTCCGACGGTTCGCTGGCCGGTTCGTGATCGTCGCATTCTCGGTCGCCCCGCTGGGCGCCGGGGAGTCGGTCAGCGAGGCGGTCGCCGACGCCGTGCGCGTGGTGCGCGACTCTGGCCTGCCCTACCGGCTGACCTCGATGTTCACCGAGCTCGAGGGCGACTGGGACGCCTGCATGGACGTCGTGCGCCGCGCCTGTGACGCGGCGGCCGCGCACGGCCCGCGGGTCAGCCTGGTGCTCAAGGCGGACATCCGCGCCGGTCACACCGGCGAGCTCACCGGCAAGGTCGAGCGGGTCGAGCGACTGCTGGACCCCGGGGACTGAGGCTCCCGCCGCCAGGGCCTACTGCCCGGCGGCCTCGAGGAGGCGCAGCCACACCTCGCTCATCGTCGGGTAGGCCGGCACCGCGTGCCAGAGCCGGTCCAGCGGGACCTCGCCGATCACCGCGATGGTCGCGGCGTGCAGCATCTCGGCGACGTCGGGGCCCACGAATGTCGCGCCCACCGCCACGTTGCGGTCGATGTCCACCACCAGGCGCACCTGCCCGGTGGCGTCGTCGGAGTGCAGCGACGTGCCTGCGGCCGAGCCCAGCGGGACGTCGATGGCACGCACGTCCAGGCCCGCGTCGCGGGCCCGGCGCTCCGTGAGCCCGACCCACGCCACCTCGGGCCGGGTGAAGACCACCTGGGTCTGGGCGGCGTGGTCGGCGCCGGCGGAGTACCGCGAGAGCAGGGGGTCCGAGAACGCTGCGGCCGCGGGGGCGTCGGCGTCCGGCCCGTACCGGGCTGCGACCACGTCGCCGGCGATGCGCCCCTGGTACTTGCCCTGGTGGGTGGTGCCGACCCGGCCGGTGACGTCACCGACCGCGTAGAGCCATCCCCCGGGCACCCCGGTGACCTGGAGCTGGTCGTCAACCTTCAGCGGTGCCCCCGGTGCGAGCCCGATCGTGTCCAGACCGACGTCCGTCGTGCGGGGGCGCCGACCCGTGGCGACCAGGACCTCCGCGGCACTCACGGTCCCTCCGTCGCCGAGGTGGACCGTGACGCCGTCGCCGTCGCGCTCGACACGCGTGACCGTGGCGCGCAGCCGCAGCTCGACGCCCATCGCCGCGAGGCTCTCGGCCAGCGCCTCGCCCGCGAAGGGCTCGGCCGCGGCGAGCAGACGGTCGCCGCGGTGCACGAGGGTGACCCGCGCCCCGAGGTCCGCGTAGGCGGTGGCCATCTCGACGCCGACCACGCCCCCGCCGAGGATCACCAGCGATGCGGGGACCACCTGGGCCGAGGTCGCCTCGCGACTGGTCCACGGCCGTGAGGTGGCGAGACCGTCGACGTCGGGGATCACCGGCTCGCTACCGGTCGCGACGATCACCGCGTGCCGCGCGCTGAGGGCCACCGTGGTGCCGTCATCGCGGGTCACCTCGACGGCGCGCTCTCCGGTGAATCGCGCGTGCCCGCGCACCAAGGCGATCCCGGCGCCGTCGAGCCACCGCACCTGCCCCGCGTCGTCCCAGTCGGAGGCGAAGTAGTCCCGGCGGGCGAGCGTCGCGGCGACGTCCACGCCACCGGTCACGGCCTGGGCGGCACCGCCGACGCCGCGCGCGGCGGCCAGCACCTGGCCGGGCCGCAGCAGAGCCTTGGACGGCATGCACGCCCAGTACGAGCACTCCCCGCCGACCAGCTCGGCCTCGACGACCGCCACCGACAGGCCGGTCCGCTGGGCCCGGTCGGCGGCGTTCTCCCCCACCGGCCCGGCGCCCAGCACGATGACGTCGTAGATCTGAGACTCGGACATGGCTCTCCCGGTGTCGACGTGGAGACCATCGTCACCGCGCCCGGCGACGCCCGCACCCGGAGCGGCGGCCGCCCCGGACGAGCCGGGGGGTGCCGAGGAGTCGCCCCGACGCCCCCACCCGCCCGTCCGCGGTGAGCTCGTCGCTCAGCCGACCGGCGCGGTTTCCCGTCGGCCGGCGGGAGCGCCGCCCGCCGAGCCCGGGATGGCGTCGACCACGCGCCGGTAGGCAGGCAGGTCGGTGTACAGCTCGTCGCGCAGCGGGCGCAGGCGCCGCGTGACGACCCGGTGCACCTGGTACACCGCGACGGCGACGTTCGCCGCCAAGGCGATCGCGCTGACCGTGAACAGCGCGGCCGGGTCGTGCGAGGACTCCACGGAGAACACCGAGTCCGTGACGAAGGACGGCACCGCCATCGTGAACATCATCCAGAACGCCAAGGTGTGCGCGCGGTGCTGCAGCCACGCCCCGCGGCGCAGGAAGAACGCCGGGACGGTGCAGGAGATCAGCAGCGCGGCACCCGCGTAGAACGAGTGGTCGCCGACGCAGTTGTAGACGTAGGCGAAGTTCCACAGGTCGTAGGCGATGATCCAGAACCAGAGCATGTCCGGCCAGATCATGTCGGCGAACCGGTCGCGGCTGACGTAGATGCCCACCCAGCCGCAGATCGTCGCGATGTTCAGGATGCCTGCGACGCCGTTCATGATGTTCCACGCGCCGCCGACCATGTAGACCCCGTCGACCACACCGTTCATCGAGGTCACCTGGAAGTCGCGGATCACCGCCTCGGCGATGTTGATCGCCAGGATCGCCGGCGGGAACAGCAGCATCCAGCGGTTGCGCGACAGCTTCGGGACGTACCGGATGAGCCAGAAGCCCAGGCAGCCGGCGAGCGCCGAGTAGACCTTGACCCAGTGGAACCAGGTCCCGGTCGAGGAGCCGCTGCCGGCCGTGTGCGGCCACACGAAGATCGTGAGCAGCGCCGGCACACCGATGAACATCACCAGCCCGGCGACCTTGCCGCGCCGCGAGATCTCGTTGAGCACGATGAGCGCCGCCAGGACGACGAACCACATCACCGCCGCCTGCCAGCTGATGTCACCGAACAGGAACACCGGTCACTCTCCTTCGAGCGAGGGGCGTCGGGGGCTGACGCCCGGGTCGTTGGGCGCCAGCCGCAGCGTCTGGCGCACGAGGTCGGCGAGCACGCCGTCGCTCGTCTCGGGGTGCGACCGCACGAGGGCGACCAGTCCGTAGATGAGCATCTGGAACGTCTCGCGCACGTGACGGATCTCGATCGCGTGCCGCTCGGCGTACGCCGGGATCGTGGTGGCTTCCAGGGTGTCGGTCAGCGCCTCGACCGCACGGTCCAGGAAACGCACGTACAGCCCCGCGTCGTCCAGCCGCGGCAGGGGACGCGCCATCGGCGTGCCGTCCACGGTGCCGCGGCGGGTGGGCACGTTGCGCCGGAACAGGGCGATGCACCCCACGACGGCCCCGTCGATGTCACCGACCTCGCGAGCGGCGTCCCAGGCGCGCAGGTCCGCGACGAAGTCGGCGATGCAGGTCTCGAGCACCTGGTCGACCAGGGACGGCATGTCCCCGGCGTAGTGGTAGACGAGGCCGCGGGTGACGCCGACCCGCTCGGCGACGTCGTTGAACGTCGTCGCTCGCACGCCGCGCTCCGCGAAGAGCTCGCGGGCGGCAGTGACGATCTCCTCGCGGCGCACGTCGGGCGCCTTGACGACCCGTGAGCTGCCGCGTGCCATGCCGCGAGGCTAGGACTCATTGACACTTCGTCAATAGGACCAAGGTCAAGACAGGCGAGGAGCGGCGCCCCCTCACACCCGGACGGCGTACGCAGCCAGCCCCAGCACCACCACGTCCTCGATCAGAGCGGCCGGCACGGCCGGCAGATGCCCGACCGCAGCGCGACGCCACCCGAAACCCAGGCACGAGCCGGCGAGCGCAGCCGCACCGCCCAGCACCGCGGCCGGCACCGGCCCACGGCCCGCACGCCGCGCGATCACGACTCCCCCGATCGCGCCCGACAACGCCCGTCCGGCCAGCGAGCCGGGCTCGGTACGGTCGGGCGTCTGGGGCAGCTTGTCGCCCACCAGCTCGCCGACCACCGCGAGCCCCGCCAGGACCCGCGCGACCAGCGGCCCGCGAACGACCACCGGCGCGCCGATCCCGAGCGTCGCCCGGCCTCCGGCGGCCAGGCCCAATGCGGCCGCGCGCGCCAGTAGGGCTGCGGACGAGACGGGCTGCCGCGCGGCGGCGGCGGTGGAGGCCATGACCTCACGGTGGGGTAGCAACCTCGCCACGGCAACCGGTGCCGCGGGTCGTGCGCCCGAGGCCTTTCGGCGCCGCTGCTGAGGTGTCCGCGGCCGTCACCGGCGGGTGGCCGCACGAGGTGCGCACGACCTACCCTCGGCTCATGCGGGCCGCCTTCGTGGCCCTGCTGGCCATCGTCGCCCTCGCAGGGTGCGCGCCACATCCATCGACGTCACCGTCCCCTGCGCAGACGCCGGCCGGGTCGACGATCGGACCGGGCCCCGCGGGATCCTCACCTGCCACCGCGAGCGGTGCGTGCCGCTCGGACTACACCCCCGCCACGCTGCCGACCTGGGCGCAGGCCGGGTTCACACCGCCGACCCAGCCGATGGCCTACGTCCTGGGTGACAACGGTGACATCGTCGCGATCCTCTGGGCCGAGCACGACCCTCTGCAGGTGCCGCCGGCAGCAGACCGCAACAACAAGATCCTGTGGGTCTCCCGGGTCGGGGGCGGCGACCTGCACATCCGCGCCACCTTGGAGTCCTCGGGCCAGACCGTGACCCGTTCGGTGCAAGGCGGGCCCGGCCCCTCGATCATCGACCTGCCCACGCCCGGCTGCTGGTCGCTGGACCTGACGTGGGGAACCGCGAGCGACCACATGCAGCTGGAGTACGTCCCGCGCTGAGGCCGGGCCCGAGTCCCGCGACGTTCCGACCGGCACCGGCTCATGCTGCTCCGAGCCGGGCTAGGCGGTGGACGCCTCTGCGACCTTCTTGAGCCCGTCGAGCATCATCCGCCAGTTATCCGCGCTGTGCTGGGCCGACTCGGGGGTCGGGTTGTTGTCCTGCTCGAGGACCACCGTGGTGCCGCCATCGGCGGGTTCGAGCAGATACCGCAGCCGGTGGTAGTTCTCCGGGACGTCCGCCTGGCCGGACATCGGGCTGAAGTGCGTCACGACCAGCCGACGCGGAGGGTCGACCTCCACCACCTCACCCTTGTCCTCGAACGCGTGGCCCTCCCACACTCCACTCCAGGTGATGGGGTGACCGGGCTCCCAGTCGGTGACGGTGCGAGCGCCGAACATGATCTCCGGTCGCGGCTCGGGGCTGGTCAGCACGTCCCAGACGCGCTGCGGAGGCGCATCGATCCGCACCTGCGCGCGTGCCACGTGGTCCACGGTCGCTCCCTCGCCGATCGGATCGGACCCCGCCATTGTTGCCCCGGGGGTCCACGGGCGCACCGCGGAGGGAGCCGCAGGGCAGCGCACGTGCACGCCGTCAGGAACCCGATGGGGGGCAAGGAATCCCAGTGGCACGGCTGCCTACCGACCCGGCTGGACCGCGCGGGCGGTCTCGTTCCCGCTCCGGGACGGACGACGGCGGCGGTGCCGATCGTCGGCGCAGCGCGTCCGCGACGGCCGGGCTGAAGCCTGCCGAGATTCCCCGGGGATCATCCGGGGCACGAGGGCCCCGGAGGAGACACCCGAAAGCCGTCGATTCGCACGGAGCGCTCAGCACTCGCCGGCCTGCGTGCGTCCGGCCCGCACACCGGACGCGCGACGACTCAGCGCCGTGGCGCGACCGCTGACGCCTCGACGACGTGCATCGAACGACTCCGCGCTGAGTGCGGGTGTCGATCGCGTTCGCCCGGGCGACTCGCGTCCCGGTCGAGGTCTTGCGCGAGCGCGGAGGAGAGACTGCCCAGCCCGAACCCAAACAGGAGCCCGAGGTGACGGTCATCGGGACTGAAGCAGCGGTTGTTCAGGGTCGGTGAGTCCGCTCGGTCGCTGCCGCCAGCAGTGCGTCAGCCTCCTCCAGGTTGAACGCCAGCGGCTTCTCGACCAGCAGCGGGATCCCCAGGTGCACGAGGCGAAGAGTCCTCGCGAAGTGCTCCTCGTTCGGTAAGCAGGCGGTGACGAGGTCCGGGTGCTCGTTGTCGATCATCGAGTCGATGTCGGTGTACCCCCTGGTCCGGTAGGCCATGGCGCGTGCGGCTGTGCGGTGGGCGTCGCGGCCGACCACGGCGACAAGGTCGGTGTCGGTCCGGTCGGCGAACGCCCGCGCGTGCTGCTGGGGTGCGGCTGCAGGGCGGAACTCGACCAGTGGTCCATTGTGGCAGCCGAGCGCACCGCCTGCCGGACTCTGGTACCGACCCGCCAGGCGACATCGTCGCTCTGAGCGGGCCGCCGGGCACTCGCCGCGGATGGCCACGTTGTGGGCGCACCGCGAGCAGACCCTGGAGATGGCCCGCCGGCTGGGCCCGTGACGGGCGGATCCGCGGACGAGAGGGCAGCCGCTCTCCTCGCTCGGCACACCGGGCCCGCCCCATGGCCGGGCGGTGGCGGGGGCGCGTCGCCGTGGCACCCGGTTGTGGGCCGCCGCCGGGTGCCATAGCGTCCGTCGCGCAGCCACGTCCCCGTCTCGCCGTGGTCGCTCGCGGATCCGGGAGGTTCGTCGTGATCGACCACGTCGTCGAGGTCTTGCCGCCCGGCGAGACCCTGGCGCGCGAGAAGCAGCTGGCCTGGCGGCTCGCCGAGGTTGCCACGGACCCGGTCGGCGTCGACGATGACGTCGCCGAGATGATCGTCAACCGGGTCATCGACAACACCGGCGTCGCCATGGCGTCCCTGCGCCGGGGCCCCGTCGTCAACGCCCGGGCGCAGGCGCTGCGCCACCCGGGCACCCCTGGCGCGAACGTCTTCGGCGCACCCGCCGCCACCCGCGTCTCCTGCGAGTGGGCGGCCTTCGCCAACGGGGTGGCCGTCCGCGAGCTCGACTTCCACGACACGTTCCTCGCCGCCGAGTACTCCCACCCGGGTGACAACATCCCGCCGCTGCTCGCCGTCGCCCAGCACCGCAAGGTGACGGGGCGAGACCTGGTCCGCGGGATCGCCGCCGGCTACGAGGTGCAGATCGACCTCGCGACGGGCATCTCGCTGCACGAGCACGCGATCGACCACGTCGCCCACCTCGGCCCGTCGGTCGCCGCGGGCGTCGGCGCGATGCTAGGGCTGCCGACCGAGGTCGTCTACCAGGCGATCCAGCAGGCGCTGCACACCACCACATCCACCCGGCAGTCCCGCAAGGGCGAGATCTCCAGCTGGAAGGCGTACGCGCCGGCGTTCGCCGGGAAGGTCGCGATCGAGGCGGTCGATCGCGCCATGCGTGGCGAGAGTTCGCCGTCACCGATCTACGAGGGGGCCGACGGCGTGATCGCCCGGCTGCTCGACGGCCCGGGCGCCCGCTACGTCGTCCCGCTGCCGGCGAAGGGCGAGGCCAAGCGCGCCGTCCTGCAGTCGTACACGAAGGAGCACTCCGCGGAGTACCAGAGCCAGGCGCTGATCGACCTGGCCCTGCGGCTGCGGGAGCGGATCGGGGACCTGGACCGGGTCCGGGCGATCCAGATCCACACCAGCCACCACACCCACCACGTGATCGGCACCGGCGCGGGCGACCCGCAGAAGATGGACCCGCTGGCCAGCCGCGAGACCTTGGACCACTCGATCATGTACATCGTGGCGGTGGCGCTCGAGGACGGCGCCTGGAACCACGAGACCTCGTACACCCGCGAGCGCTCGACGAGGCGGTCGACGGTCGCGCTGTGGCACAAGATCGCCACCGTCGAGGACCCGGACTGGACGCGGCGCTACCACGCGAGCGACCCGCGAGAGAAGGCCTTCGGCGGCCGGGTGGTCATCACGCTCGACGACGGCTCGGTCGTCGAGGACTCGATGGCCGTCGCCGACGCCCACCCGCTTGGCGCCCGACCCTTCGGACGGACCCAGTACGTCGAGAAGTTCTGGACCCTCGCCGAGGGCGTCATTCCCGAGGCCGACCGCCGGGCCTTCCTCGACGTGGCCGGGCGGCTCGGCTCGCTCGACCCCCACGAGCTGGCCGGGCTGTTCCCCCAGGTCCCCCCGGACCACCTGAAGGACCTGCGGCCACGAGAGGGGTTGCTGTGAGACCTGGCCCGGACGTCTCGCCCGCCGACCGCCGCCGCCACCTGCGCGACCAGCTCGCCAGCGGCCGGTTGCTCCGCTTCCCCGGCGCCACCAGCCCGCTGACCGCCGTGCTGATCGAGGAGCTGGGCTTCGACGGCGTCTACGTCTCCGGCGCGGTGATGTCCGCCGAGCTGGCTCTGCCGGACATCGGGCTGACCACGCTGAGCGAGGTCGCCGACCGAGGCGAGCGGATCGCGGGCGCAACCGGGCTGCCGACGCTCATCGACGCGGACACCGGCTTCGGCGAGCCGCTGAACGTCGCGCGGACGGTGGCGACGCTGGAGGCCCGGGGACTCGCCGGCTGCCACATCGAGGACCAGGTCAACCCGAAACGGTGCGGGCACCTCGACGGCAAGGAGGTCGTCCCCACTGAGGACATGGTGCGCCGCATCCGGGCGGCGGCGGCCGCCCGCACCGACCCGCAGTTCGTCATCTGCGCCCGGACCGACGCGCGTGCCGTCGAGGGCCTGGACGCGGCGGTGGACCGGGCGCGGGCCTACGCCGACGCCGGCGCCGACATGATCTTCCCCGAGGCCCTCGCCGACGAGGCCGAGCTGGCCACGTTCCGCGCCGCGATCGACGTGCCCCTGCTGGCCAACATGACCGAGTTCGGCAAGTCGCCGCTGCTGTCCGCCTCGACGCTCGAGTCGCTCGGGATGAACGTCGTGATCTACCCGGTCACCCTGCTCCGTCTCGCGATGGGCGCCGTCGAGGACGGCCTGCGCACCATCCTGGCCGACGGCACCCAGGAGGGGCTGCTGCCGAGGATGCAGACCCGGTCCAGGCTCTACGAGCTGCTGCGCTACGACCAGTACACCGCGTTCGACGCCGACGTCGCAGCCGTCGCCGGCCCGAGCGACGAACCCGCCGGCCAGACCGGCTGAGCCCGAGGAGGACCGCATGGCTTCTGCGCACCCCGGCGTCGCAAAGGGGTTGGCCGGCGTCGTCGTGGACACCACCTCGATCTCGATGGTCAACCACGAGACCAACTCGCTCACGTACCGCGGCTACCCGGTCGAACAGCTCGCGGCGTCGTGCAGCTTCGAGGAGGTCGCCTACCTGATCTGGCACGGCGAGCTCCCGACGCCGGCCGAGCTGGCGGAGCTGAGCCGGGCCGAGCGCGCCGCGCGGACCCTCGACCCGGCGCTGCGCGACGTGCTGGCCGGTCTCCCGCTGGGCTGCCACCCGATGGACGTGCTGCGCACCGCGGTGAGCCTGCTCGGCGCTGCGGACCTGACCTCGGACGTCAGCCCGGCGGCGAACCTGGCGAGGTCGCTGGACCTGATGGCAAAGCTGCCCACGATCGTTGCGCTCGACCAGCGCCGACGTCGCGGCGAGGATCCGGTGGAGCCCGACCCGGACCTGGGCTTCGCGGCGAACTTCCTGAAGATGTGCCTCGGCGCGGCGCCGGAGCCGGAGATCGTGCACGCATTCGAGGTCTCGCTCATCCTGTACGCCGAGCACGGCTTCAACGCGTCGACGTTCACTGCGCGGGTGACGACCTCGACCCTGTCCGACCTCTACAGCGCCGTGACGGCGGCCATCGGGGCGCTCAAGGGCCCACTGCACGGCGGGGCCAACGAGGCCGTGATGCGGATGCTGCTGGAGATCGGCGAGCCGGCGGCGGCAGCGCCGTGGCTCCGCGACGCCCTGGCGCGCAAGGCCAAGATCATGGGCTTCGGGCACCGGGTCTACAAGCACGGCGACTCCCGGGTCCCGATCATGGAGGAGTCGCTGGCCGTCGTCGCCAGGTTGCGCGGGGCGGACACCCTGATGGCGCTCTACCACGCGGTGCAGGCGACGATGCTGGCCGAGAAGGACATCCACGCCAACCTCGACTTCCCGACCGGGCCGGCCTACTACCTGATGGGGCTGGACATCCCGATGTTCACGCCGGTGTTCGTGATGAGCAGGCTCACCGGCTGGACGGCGCACATCGTGGAGCAGCTCGGTGACAACGCCCTGATCCGGCCGCTGAGCGCCTACGTCGGCCCGGCAGAGCGCAGCCTGCCCGCAGCACGCTGACCGCAGGCTGGGGTTCAAGGGTCGCGAGGTGGCGGGCCCTCACGGCCTGAACAACACCAGGGTCACGCCGAACCGCTACACCACTCCCCAAGACTTGACCACGCGCAACCCGGATCGAACGACCGGTGGGTGTCGGGGTCAGGTCCCCGAGGCCATGTAGGCGGCGAGGATGTAGTTGGGGTGACGGTCGCTGATCATCGGGCAAGCCGTGGACGAAGGTCTGTTCGACGTCAACGCGGCGCGCAACGTCCCGGCGGCGAAGCGCGAGGGGCCGGCGCCGGTCAGCTCGAGCCGACGCACGGAGCGCCTACGGCGCGAGGGCGTGAGCGACGCGGCGATGACCCGCGACACCGATCGCGCGTTCACGCCGGACGAACGCACACGCCTCGTGGGTTCGCCCTCCATGTCGACGCCGGCGCTCGGGCGTCGGACGTGGCCGACCTGATGGCCTTCATGGCCGCCACCGGTGCGCGCATCAGCGAGGCGCTCGCCCTGCGTTGGGACGACCTCAACCTGGCTCCCGCGAAGGACCGGCCTGCCTCGGCGCACCTGCGAGGCACCAAGACGGAGCAGAGCGACCGGATCGTCCACCTGCCGCAGTGGGCGACGGAAGCACTGCGCATGCGGATGGCAGTTCGCTCGGCATCTCCCCTGGTGTTCCCCGCACCGCGGTCCGATGCACCCCGCGACCGGCGCAACGCGACCCGCGCGATCCGGGGCGTGCTCGATCGCGCGGGCTACCCATGGGCGAGTCCGCACACCTTCCGGCGCACGGTGGCGACGGTGCTGGACGCCCAGGGCGTGCCGATCGCCGTCGTGGCGGATGTGCTCGGGCACGCCGATCCGAGCATGACTGCTCGGGTCTACCTCGGTCGCAAGAACGACACGAGCTCAGTCGCCGCGTTCCTCTGAGGGCCAAGGCTCGGTGGCCGGGCGAGCCCTCCCTCACGAGTTTCCGGGGAGTAACCGGGGCATCGGCAAGAACTCGGGGCAAAGCAAAGGGCCACTGCCAGCATTTCTGCTGGTCAGAGGCCCTCGTGGTGCGCCATCAGGGACTCGAACCCCGAACCCGCTGATTAAGAGTCAGCTGCTCTGCCAATTGAGCTAATGGCGCGCGGTGAAGAAGGCTAGCACCCGCGAGGCGCCCTCACGAAACCGGTGGTCGGACGACTCGTGGACCGGGGAGGGGCGCTCAGGCGTCGCCCTCGTCGAGCTCGTCCTCCGCGTCGTCCATGGGCAGGTCATCGGCCGGAGGACGCTCCCCCTCACCCCACCACGCGACGTCCGGCAGGCCCTCGTCCTGGAGGATGTCGGGCGAGTGCGGACCCCCGGGGCTGGCCAGGTCGGCAAGCAGCGTGAGCGGGACGCCCTCGTGCAACAGGTGCATCATCTCGGAGCTGGCTTCCTGCTCCTCGGCGTCGGTGGTGTCGTCGGCGCCATCGTCACGCGGCGCCTCGTCGTCAGGTGCCGGGACCTGCTCGTCGGGCCTCGCGTCCACGTCCACCTCTCCTGTCTGCACGGGCGATCGTCCTACTGCACCATCCACCCGGACCCGGCGCAACGCCGCCGGGCGCGCCGATCATCTCCGGTCCCGGCCGCCCGGCACAAGGGCCCGCGCCGCGCGTCACCCCGGAAGGTGGCTCACAGGTACAGGCCGGTGCGCTCGCCGCCCGCCGCCGGGTCTGCCACGCCGTGCAGATCGCGCTCGCGCAGCAGCACGTACTCCACCCCGCCGAGCTCCACCTCGGCGCGGTCCTCCGGGTCGAACAGCACGCGTTCGCCGACCTCGACCTGGCGCACGTACTGGCCGATCGCGACGACCTTGCCCCACACCAGCCGCCGGCCGACGCTGGCCGTGGCGGGGATGACGATGCCGGACCCGGACATCCGCTCGGCGGACTCCGGGTCCGGGTGCACTAGGACGCGGTCGTGGAGCATCCGGACTGCAGGGGGCTGTGCGGCGGTCACCCGACAGACGCTACCGGCACGCCGATAGGCTGGCGGTCTGCCTTCGAGGAAGGAACCCCATGCCCCGCCTGGCCGTCGGTGACCCCGCGCCCGACTTCACGCTCCCGACCGCCGACGGCGGCTCGTTCACACTGTCCGACCTGCGCGGTCAGGGCGTGGTGATCTTCTTCTTCCCGGCTGCGATGACGCCCGGCTGCACCACCGAGGCGTGCGACTTCCGCGACTCCTACGCCTCACTCCAGGCGGCCGGCTACGCCGTGGTGGGCATCTCGCCTGACCCCGTGGCGAAGCTCGCACAGTTCGCCGAGCAGGAGCACCTGACCTACCCCCTGGCGTCCGACCCGGCGCGCACCGTGCTGGACGCCTACGGCGCGTACGGGGAGAAGAAGCTCTACGGCAAGGTCGTCCAGGGGGTGATCCGGTCGAGCTTCGTGGTGGGCACCGACGGCGCGCTGGACGTCGCGCGCTACAACGTGCGCGCCACCGGGCACGTCGCGTCGCTGCGTCGCGAGCTCGGTCTGGAGTGATCCCGGCCGGGGCATCGGCTCCCGGCCGCCGTGGCACGGCTCAGACGTTGCGCAAGCTCGTCGGCACGCCGAACGACTCCTCGGCGAGGAGCTCCTCGATGCGCTGGCGCAGCCCACCGCCCGGGTAGGTCACGAGGATCTCCGCGGCTCCGGGCCACCCGTCGCAAGGCTCGGCGACGTCCACCGCCACCTCGTCCCCGAGGGCCTCGATACGACGCACCAGGTCCTGGTGGGCCGCCAGGACGGCCTCGACCTCACCGCGCGGCGGCAGGTCGGCGCAGGCCACACCCGAGAGTCGGTTGTCGTAGAGCCAGACCTGAACCAGGCCAGGTCCGACGCGAGCCAGCACGGCCCCCGCAGCGACCACCGCGAACAGCACGACGACGAGCCAGAACCTGCGGCGTCCCCGGTCCACGCGACCCCCTCGACCCTTCTCCCCACCGTCGGTCCCAGCGAACCACGCCCGCCGGGGTTCTGCGGCCCGCCCTCGCGCCATCCCGCGCCGGACCGGCGCGCGTGGGGACGTGACAGCGAACGGCCCACGCGGATCAGGTGACGCGAGTGACGCACGTGGCGCACGAGCCGCCTCATCTCGCACAGGCATCACAGCCGTCACATGATCCGCGCGGAGTGCTCAGCACGGCTCCGCGGGCGCGCTCAGGCCCTAGGCTCGGGCCCGAAGCGCGAGTGGCGGAACTGGCAGACGCGTCAGGTTTAGGTCCTGGTGCCCTCGGGCGTGCGGGTTCGAGTCCCGCCTCGCGCACCCTGTGTCACCGCGTGCGGAGATGTCCCGCGGGCGGCCCGCTCATCCCGTCCGCGCGGCCCGACCCAGCGCGATGGCGAAGGCGACCAGAACGAACCCGGTGAACCAGCCTCCTGCGGTGGCGGGAGCCTGGGACGAGACCGCGAGAGCGGCACCTCCCGCGACGAGCACGCCGGCGAGCGCGGCGAACAGCCGCATGCCGTACAGGAACACGAAGGGCAGGTAGTGGGCCCCGACGATGACCATCGCGGCGGGGAAGAAGAGCTCGGGCCGGGCGGTGCCGAGCGCGAGCGCCACGAGCAGACCGAGTGGCACGGTGAAGGCGATCTGCGACGCCAGGGCCGCGAACGGGTGCCCTCGCTCCAAGGACGCCGGTCGGCCCGTCAGCCTGAGCACGAGCGTCGTGAGCGGGAAGATGAGCATGCCGCCGAACCAGAGCGCAGCCATCCCCGCGCCCATCGATCCCCACGTCGCCGCGGCGGAGGCCGCGAGCCATACGACGGCGGAGACGAGCTGGCCGAACGAGCCGCCGACGTAGAGCCGCCGGACGTCGTTCTGGGCTTCGGCGACGGTCGTCGAGGTCATGGGCGTCCTCCAGGTGGATCGATGTCAGCCCGCGATCGCGGCTGCGACGGAGACGATCACGTTCGAGAGCGAGTGGATCGCCATGGGGTAGAGCACGCTGCGCGTGCGCACCAGCGCGAGGCCCTCGACGGTCCCGACCACCGCGGCGAAGGCCAGCTGCTGCGCGTCGTACTGCACGGTGAAGGGGACGAGGGTCCAGGTGATGTGGGCGACGACGAACATCACGGTGGCCACGGGCAGCTCGAGCGGCACCCGCCAGCGGCGCACGAGCATCACCGGCAGGATCGCCGCGAGCACGCCCATCGTCAGCGCCCGGAACATCAGCTCCTCGGCCGGGCCGCTGAGGAAGAGCTCGAACCCGAGGTAGCCGGTCCACGCCGCAGGGTCACCGGGAAGCGCGGGCTCGCGCGCGACGCCCAGCGCCTGCACGAGCAGGTGGTAGCCGGTGAGGTAGACCACCAGCCCGCCGACGTACCCGCCGACCCAGCGCAGTCCCAGGCGCCAGTCGCCCACTCGCAGGAAGGTGTCGATCCGGTGACGCAGCAGCAGGAGCAGGACGAGGGGCACGAGCGCGAGGACGACGTGATGGACGGTCATGCGGACCCACCAGCCGGTGGGATCGAGACTCTCGGCGGGTACCAGCCGCCCGAGCGCGGTTCCGGCCCGGCTGGTCAGGTCCTGCACGAGGAACAGGCCGAGGACGGCGAGCACGTACCAGGCGACGCGCCGCGGCGAGACGACGCTCGGCACCGCGTCGACCCGGTGCTGGGCGGACGTCTCGTCGATCGCCACCGCACTGTGCTCCGGGCCGGGTCCGCGGGCCACCGTGGCCCGCCCGCGATCATCCCAGCCCCGGGCCCCTCACACCTGGGCCCCTGCGGCCCTCGCCTCGAGTTCACGAGGCCGCCCCGCGGCGGCAGCAGCGACGCCCGGCGCTCGCACGTCCGTGGGACGGCGATCGCCGGGCGTCGTGGTGCGGCCGCTGGTCAGCGGCTCGGCCGCTCGGGGTCAGTGGGTGTGGTCGTGCTCGTGGTCGTGCTCGTGGTCGTGCTCGTGGTCGTGCTCGCCGTTGCCCTGCGCCGCGCGGTGCTCGGCGACCTGCCGGCGCACGTCGTCCATGTCCAGCTCCTTGACCGCCTGGACGACCTTCTCCAGCGACTCCTTGGGCAGCGCGCCGGGCTGGGCGAACACCAGGATGCCCTCGCGGAACGCCATCAGCGTCGGGATCGAGCTGATCCCGGCCGCGGCTGCCAGGCCCTGCTCGGCCTCGGTGTCGACCTTGCCGTGCACGATGTCCGGGTGGTCCTCGGACGATGCCTCGAACACCGGAGCGAACATCTTGCACGGTCCGCACCAGTCTGCCCAGAAGTCGACGAGCACGATGTCGTTGCTCGTGACGATCTCCTCGAAGGTCTGCTCGGTGAGCTGAGTGGTGGCCATCGGGGTCCTTCCGTCGGGTTCGCCTCACGTCAACGACCTGACGTCCACCGTATTCCCGCGGGGGTATCCGGGCGCGGGGCCCACGGGGAAGCCGCCGCGCCTCGCGCCCGCCCGACACGCCTCGTCCTAGGCTCGGCCCATGACCACCGCCGACTGGAGGCCCGACGGCTGGCTCGACGACGCCACGCTGGCCGAGATCCGCCGCCAGCTGCCGATCGTGTACGTCGACGCCGTGCCCGTGCGGGTGGACGAGAGCGGCGACGTGATCGCCGTCGGGCTGCTGCTGCGCATGGTCAACGGGCGGATGAGTCGCGCGCTGGTCTCCGGCCGCGTGATGTACCACGAAAGGATCCGCGACGCGATCCTGCGCCACCTCGAGAAGGACCTCGGGCCGGTCGCGCTGCCGCAGGTGCCGCCGACCCCCCAGCCGTTCACCGTGGCCGAGTACCTCCCGACCCCTGGCGTCACGCCGTACCACGACCCACGCCAGCACGCGGTGTCGCTGGCCTACGTCGTGCCGGTCGCGGGCGACTGCCAGCCGCAGCAGGACGCTCTCGACCTGGCGTGGATCACGCCCGAGGAAGCCTGTGGGGAGGAGATCCAGCTCGAGATGTCCGGCGGGCACGGGTACCTGCTGCGCCAGGCCATGGCGCACGTGGGGCGCCTGCCGTAGGCGGAGCGACCCCTCCGGGACGCGGGCTCCTGAGGGCGGCGCCGCGTCAGCCGAGCACGGCGGCGATCGCAGGGGCCAGCGCCCTGAACGCCTGACCGCGGTGCGAGATCGCGTTCTTCTCCTCGGGCGTCAGCTCGGCGCAGGTGAGCACACGGTCCGCACGCGCGGGCTGCTGGTCCGGCTCGAGCACCGGGTCGTACCCGAACCCGCCACTCCCCCGCGGCGCGATGGTGAGCCGACCGCGGAGCACGCCGGTCTCCACCTGCTCGCGGCCGTCGGGCGTGACCAGCGCCGCCGCGCACACGAACTGCGCCCCGCGGTGCGGCGCGGGCACGTCGGCGAGCTGGTCGAGCAGCAGGTGGAGGTTCGCCGCGTCGTCCCCGTGGCTGCCCGCCCAGCGGGCCGAGAAGATCCCGGGTGCCGCGCCGAGCACGTCCACCGCGAGCCCGGAGTCGTCCGCGACCGCCGGCAGCCCGGTGGCCGCGGCGAGCGCACGGGCCTTGAGCAGCGCGTTCTCGGCGAACGTCACGCCGTCCTCGACGGGCGGCTCGGCACCGAGGTCGGCGGCCGTGACCACGCCATCGGGGTCGACGCCGGCCTCGGCCAGGATCGCGCGGAGCTCGGTCAGCTTGTGCCGGTTGTGCGTGGCCAGCACCAAGCGCGCCCCCGCATCGCCCGTCGCGCCTTCGGCCGCCGGCCCGCTCACAGGCCGCCCGCCGAAGGACCGGTGGGCTCGGCCGCGAGAGCCTCGGCCTGGAGCCGGGCGAGCGTCGCCGTCCCGCCCACGGCCAGGTCCAGCAGCACGTCGAGCTCGTTGCGGTCGAACGGCGTCCGTTCCGCGGTGCCCTGGACCTCGACGAACCCGCCGGAGCCGGTGACCACGACGTTCATGTCCGTCTCGGCACGCACGTCCTCGACGTACGGCAGGTCCAGCACCGGGACACCGTCGACGATGCCCACGCTCACCGCGGCGACCGAGTCGGTGAGGACCGGCGCGTCGGCCGGCACGGCGCCGTTCTTGCGCCCCCAGCTGATCGCATCGGCCAGGGCGACGTAGGCGCCGGTGATGGCCGCGGTGCGGGTGCCGCCGTCGGCCTGGAGCACGTCACAGTCCAGCACGATGGTGTTCTCGCCGAGCGCGCCCACGTCGATGATCGCGCGCAGCGACCGCCCGATCAGGCGGGAGATCTCGTGCGTGCGCCCACCGATCCGACCCTTGACCGACTCGCGGTCCGACCGCGTCGAGGTCGAGCGCGGGAGCATCGCGTACTCGGCGGTGACCCAGCCCTGCCCGGACCCCTTGCGCCAGCGCGGCACGCCCTGGGTGAAGGACGCCGCGCACAGCACCCGGGTGCGGCCGAACTCGACCAGCACGCTGCCCTCTGCCTCGTCCAGCCAGCCGCGGCTCAGGCGCACGGGTCGCAGCTCGTCGGCGCGGCGCCCGTCGGGGCGGGAGGCGGTGGGGCGGGGTGCGTCAGAGGCTGGCGTCGTCATGCGCGGCACCCTACGGCAGCCCTGGGACGTCCTCGCGCCGGCTCCGCCGCGGCGTCCCTCCGCCGTTTCCAAGGTATAGCGCGAGGGGGGTCTTGCGGCAAGGCCCCCCTCGCGGCGCAGACTCTCCGGCCGGGCCCCTGCTCACCGGGCCCTCGACCACCGGATCGGAGTGATGTGACGACCCTTCCCACCCACGCCTTCGCGCTTCCCGACCACCTGGCCGCCAAGGCCTCCCCCGAGCTCATCGCCGACGACGAGCGGCACTTCGCCGCCATCGCCGAGAGCCTCGAGCACTCGATCGCCGGCCTCTCGACCCGGCTGGACACCGTACGCAGGGCGCCGGGCGGCGCCGGCCAGGGGGCGCTCGAACGCGACCTGGAGGTCCACCGGCTCACGGCTCGGCTGCGCACCTTGCGCAGGTTCGGCCTGGACCTGTGCCTGGGACGCATGGTCCGGGCCGACCACCAGGAGCCGGTCTACGTCGGGCGGCTGGGCCTCAAGGACGCCACCGGCCGACAGCTGCTGGTCGACTGGCGCTCCCCCGCCGCCGAACCGTTCTTCGGCGCGACGCACGGTGACCCGATGGGCCTGACCAGCCGACGGCGGTACCACTGGACGCGCGGTGCGGTCAGCGACTACTGGGACGAGGTGTTCACCCCGGACGCGCTCGCCGGGCACGCCGCCCTCGACGACCAGTCCGCCTTCATCGCGAGCCTGGGCGCCAGCCGCTCGACGCGGATGCGCGACGTGCTCGCCACCATCCAGGCCGACCAGGACGCGATCATCCGCGCCGGGTCCGGCGGTGCCCTGGTGGTCGACGGCGGGCCGGGCACGGGCAAGACCGTCGTGGCGCTGCACCGCACCGCCTACCTGCTCTACTCCGACCCGCGCCTCGGGCACCGCAGGGGTGGGGTGCTGTTCATCGGCCCGCACCGCGCCTACCTGGACTACGTGTCCGACGTGCTGCCCAGCCTCGGGGAGGAGGGCGTGCTCACGTGCACGCTGCGCGACCTGGTGCCGCAGGGCGCGTCGGCGGTCGCCGAGACCGACCCGGACGTGGCCCGGCTCAAGGCGTCCGCGGCTCTCGTCGGCGCGATCGAGCCCGCCGTGCGGTTCTACGAACAGCCACCGACGCAGCCGCTGGTCGTCGCCACCCCGTGGGCCGACGTTCGCCTCGACGCCGAGGACTGGGCCGAGGCGTTCGACACCCCCGAGCCGGGCACGCCGCACAACGAGGCTCGCGACGAGGTATGGGAGGCGCTGCTCGCCATCCTCGCGGACAAGGTCGCCGACGCGCTCGGCGAGGCCCCGTCGGTCGGCGGTGACGGGGACGGGTCCGGCGCGCTCACCGGTCTCGACGACTTCGACGCCTACGGCCTGGCGGGCGAGGACCCGTCGGCGCCGGCCCGCCGCGTCCTGGCCAAGAACCGGGACCTGGCGCGCGCCGTCGGGCGCGCATGGCCGATCCTGGAGGCGACCGACGTGGTCGGCGACCTCTGGTCCGTGCCCGCCTACCTGCGACTGTGCGCGCCGTGGCTCTCGCCCGAGGAGGTCCGCACGCTCCAGCGCGAGGACCCCGCGGCCTGGACGGTCGAGGACCTGCCGCTGCTGGACGCGGCCCGGCAGCGCCTCGGGGACCCCGACGCCTCTCGGCGCCGACGCAGGCGCCAGGCCGCCGCCGAGGCCCAGCGCGCGCGCATGGCCGACGTCGTGGACGACCTCATCGCGAGCGATGGCTCCGAGCTGGGCGTCATGGCGATGCTGCGCGGCCAGGACCTGCGCACGGCCTTGTCCTACGAGCAGGAGGCCGAGGTGTCCCCCGTCGCCGACGCCGACCGGCTCGTCGGCCCGTTCGCGCACGTCGTGGTGGACGAGGCACAGGAGCTGACCGACGCGCAGTGGCAGATGCTGCTGAGCCGCTGCCCGTCGCGCAGCCTCACCGTGGTGGGCGACCGCGCGCAGGCCCGGCACGGTTTCAGCGAGTCGTGGGCCGAGCGCCTCGCGAAGGTCGGGCTCGAGCGGGTCGAGCTCGCGTCCCTGCGGATCAACTACCGAACGCCGTCGGAGGTGATGGCCGAGGCAGAGCCGATGATCCGCGCCGCGCTGCCGGACGCCAACGTGCCGACGTCGGTGCGCAGCACCGGCGTGCCGGTGCTGCGCGGGCGGACCTCGGACCTCGCCGCGACGCTCGACACGTGGCTCGCCGAGCACCCCGACGGGCTCGCGTGCGTGATCGGCGACGCCACGTTCGCGTCGACGTCGCGGGTGCGGTCGTACACCCCGGAGCTGGTCAAGGGCCTCGAGTTCGACCTGGTCGTGCTCGTCGAACCCTACCGGTTCGGCGAGGGCGTCCAGGGCGCGGTCGACCGCTACGTGGCGATGACCCGCACGACCCAGCAGCTGGTGGTGCTCACCGCTCCTTGAGCCCGTCCGCCTCGATCCGGTCCGCCACGGTGGCGGTCCCCGGGTCGTGCGCGTGGACACCCTCGGGCAGCCCGTCCGCCTCGATCCGGTCCGCCACGGTGGCGGTCCCCGGGTCGTGCGCGTGGACACCCTCGGGCAGCTTGTCCGCCTCGATCCGGTCCGCGACGGTGGCGGTCCCCGGGTCGCGCGCGTGGACGCCCTCGGGCAGCCCGTCCGCCTCGATCCGATCCGCGACCGTCTTCCGGCCCTCCGACATGCTGTGCTCGTTCGACATGGTGACTCCGTCCCTCACGGCGCAGTGCTGCGAGGCGGTCCTGTCGTGGGCCCGGGCCGGGCATCGGCGCGCAGCCACGCGGCCGCTGGCTCGCTCACTGCACCGTGCGGGAGGGCGGTCAGCGTGCCCCGCAGCCTCGATGCTACGCCGCGACCCTGGGAGCTTCCTGGGAGCGTGCGCGGCGACGGCGGCCGGATGATCCTCACGCCGTTCGCGGCCGGCGCGTCGTGCAGCCGCTGCGAGTCGTCGCCGTGCAGCGCAGCGCCCTGCGCGACCACCTCGTCACGTGCATCGAGGTCCTGGACGGCTGAGCGCAGCCCTGCCGGTCAGAGCTCGACGACCATCCCCGCAGCCGCGGTCGTGATCGGCCCGGTGTACACCGCCGCTGCCTCGACCGCCGCCATCTGCGGCGGGTTCCAGGCCGGGACGTGGGTGAGCATCAGCGCCGCCGACCCACCGCGCTCGGCCGCCTCGCCGGCCCTGCGACCGGTCAGGTGGATGCCGCGCACTGCGTCGTCGCGCCCCTCGAGGAACGCCGCCTCCGCCAGCAGGAGGTCCGCTCCGACCGCCAGGCGGTCCAGTCCCACGCACGCGTCGGTGTCGCCGGTGTAGGCCAGCGTCACGGTGCGGTCGTGGTCGTCCTCGCTGGGGCCCTCGACCCGGATGCCGTAGGCCGGCACGGGGTGGTTGACGGGCACCGGCGTCAGGCGCAGCGGGCCGACCTGCACCGCCCGGTCGGCCTGCCAGGTGTGCACCAGGAGCTGCTCGGTCATCTCCTCGCCGGGCTCCAGGCCGTACGCGTCGGCGAGCCGCGACGCGGTGCCGAACGGTCCGTACACCGGCACGGGCCGTTCTCCGGGCTGACGGTCCGGCCGGTAGCGCAGGTAGACGTACAGGCCCGACACGTCGGCCATGTGGTCCGGGTGCAGGTGGGACAGCGCGACCGCGTCGATCTCGGCGGGGTCGATCATCCGCTGCAACGGACCGATCGCCCCGCTGCCAAGGTCCAGCACGACGTTCCAGGTGCGTCCGTTCGCGTCGTCCGCCTGGACCAGGTAGCACGACGCAGCGGCGTCGGGCCCCGGGAAGGAGCCTGCGCACCCCACCACAACGAGCCTCATGCGCGCAGCTCCGACGCCCTGCCCACGGACGTCACCTCGGGGCCGAGGAACCGGTGGGCGAGCGCCGCGAACGACTCCGCGTCGCCGGTGGCCAGGAACCGGTGGGTGGGTGCCGGCAGGTCCGGGTCGCGCTCCAGGCCGTGGGCGACCAGCGAGCGGTACACATCCTTGGCGGTCTCCTCCGCCGAGGAGACCAGCGTCACGCCTTCGCCCATGACGTAGGAGATCACGCCGGTGAGCAGCGGGTAGTGCGTGCAGCCGAGCACCAGCGTGTCCACCCCGGCGGCGACCACCGGCGCGAGCGACTCGCGCGCGATCTGTAGCACCTCGGGACCGGACGTCCGGCCCGCCTCCACCAGCTCGACGAACTGCGGGCAGGCCTGGGAGGTCAGCTCCAGGCCGCTGGCGATCGCGAACGCGTCGTCGTACGACCTGGACTCGATCGTCGCGCGGGTGCCGATCACGCCGACCTTGCCGTTGCGGGTGGCAGCGGCCGCACGGCGCGCGGCGGGCAGGATCACCTCGACCACGGGCAGCCCGCGACGCTGGGTGTAGCGCTCGCGGGCGTCGCGCAGCACGGCCGACGACGCGCTGTTGCAGGCGATGACCAGCATCTTGACCCCGGCGTCCACGAGGTCGTCCATGACCTCGAGGGCATGAGCGCGCACGGCGGCGAGCGGCTTGGGGCCGTACGGGCTGTTCGCGGTGTCGCCGATGTAGAGCACCGACTCGTGCGGGAGCTGGTCGAGCACCGCCCGCGCAACGGTGAGCCCGCCGACCCCGGAGTCGAAGATCCCGATCGGCGCGTCGTTCACGGGGCGCAGCCTATCCGGCGCCGGCGGCCGGCCGGCACGGCTGGGCCCGGGCGTCGGTGAAGGTCCGGTGAGGACCGCTCACCGGCGGTGCCGGCCACCCTGGGGCGGGGCGGGCGGCGCCTCCTCCGGCAGGTCCTCGAGCATCAGGCGGAGCAGCGAGTCCTGGAGATCGGTGAGCACCACGTAGACCGACGCGAGGAAACGCCGCGTCGCGTCCGCGTCGTCGGCGGGATCGTCGGTGGCCGACACGAGCGCTTCGAGGCCCTCGGCCTGATCGTCGGTCTCCAGCCCGAGGCGCGACCCGAGCACCAGACGGACGTCGGTGAGCGCCGCCGCGACGTCAGCCGCCTCGCTCGGCACCACCACCAGGTCCGGCTCGGCCTGCTCGATCGCCACCCGCAGCCGGCGGAGCTTGGCGACCTTGGAGATGCGCAGCTCACCCTCGGTGTACCGGCGCAGCTCGCCGGCGAGCTCGGGGTCGCGCGAGGCGTCCGGCAGCAGCCGGTGCAGCGCCGGGTCCTGGGGCGGGGGCACGTCCTCGATCGTCATGGTGATCCGGGAGAACGGGTCGAGGTCGTCGCCGGGCTCGGGCACGGTGCCGAACAGGTCCACCACCCCGTCGACCACGTCGAGCAGGACCGGCCGCTCGGCGGCCCTGAGCCGGGCGACGAACGCGTGCCCGTCGCGCCTGAAACCCTGCACCGGTCAGTCCACCGGCTGTACGGTCGCCCACAGGCCGAAGCCGTGCATCGCCTGCACGTCGACCTCCATCTGCTCGCGTCCACCGCGTGACACCGTGGCCCGGCCCGCCTCGTGCACCTCGCGCATCAGACGCTCGGCCCGCTCGGTCGAGTAGCCGAAGTAGCTGCGGAACACGTAGGTCACGTACGTCATCAGGTTGACCGGGTCGTTCCACACGACGGTGCTCCAGGACTCGCCGCGCTCGGTCGCCGCGGCGTCCTCGATCGGTTCGACCTGGAAGTACCGGCTCACCGGGCCATCGTAGGCACGGGCTCGGCGCTGCGGCAGAGGTGCGGGGCGGCCGAGACCCGGTCGTGACCATGGCCGTGCAGCGCCGGATCGACGGTCGCGCGACAGTCCGCTCGACGGCCCCGGCCCTACGGTGGGGCCATGGTCTCCACGGCTCTGCTCACCGACCGGTACGAGCTGACGATGCTCCAGGCGGCCCTCGCCGACGGCACGGCCCACCGGCGTTGCGTGTTCGAGGTCTTCACCCGCCACCTGCCGCCCGGGCGTCGGTACGGGGTGGTCGCCGGAACCGGACGGGTGCTCGAGGCGATCGAGCGGTTCCGCTTCGACGACCAGGTGCTGGCCTGGCTCGCCGACGAGCGGGTGGTCGACGACGCGACGCTGGCGTACCTGGCCGGCTACCGGTTCACCGGGTCGGTGTCCGGGTACGCGGAGGGAGAGGTGTTCTTCCCCGGCTCGCCGGTCCTCCAGGTCGAGGGCACCTTCGCCGAGGCCGTGCTCCTGGAGACCGTGGTGCTCTCGGTGCTCAACTACGACTCGGCCGTCGCGTCCGCCGCATCCCGGATGACCACCGCCGCCGGGAACCGCCCGTGCCTGGAGATGGGCAGCCGGCGCGCGCACGAGGACGCCGCCGTCGCGGCCGCCCGCGCGGCGGTGGTGGCCGGTTTCGCCGGCACGTCCAACCTCGAGGCCGGCAGGCGCTACGGCCTGCCTACCATCGGGACCGCGGCGCACGCGTTCACGCTGGTGCACGACGACGAGCGGGCCGCGTTCGCCTCCCAGGTCGCGGCCCTCGGCACCGGGACCACGCTGCTGGTGGACACCTACGACGTCCGCAGGGGTGTGGCCCGCGCGGTCGAGGTCGCGGGGTCGGAGCTGGGCGCGGTCCGCCTGGACTCCGGGGACCTGCCCTCCCAGGCCCGGCTGGTGCGCGCGCAGCTCGACGCACTCGGCGCCACCTCGACCCGGATCGTCGTGTCCTCCGACCTGGACGAGCACGCGATCGCCGCGCTGGGCGTGGCCCCCGTGGACGCCTACGGGGTGGGCACCTCGGTGGTGACCGGCTCGGGCGCCCCCACCTGCGGGATGGTCTACAAGCTCGTCGCCCGCGAGGGTTCCGACGGCGCGATGCACGCGGTGGCCAAGACCTCCGGCGCCAAGGCCGGGCACCTGGGGCGCAAGACCGCCGCGCGCCGGCTGGTGGACGGCGAGGCGTACGAGGAGGTCGTCGTCGGCGGGGCGGACCCCGCGGTCCGTCTCTGGACGCCCGCGCCCGACATGCGGCCGCTGCACGCGCCGATGGTCCGCGACGGCGAGGTGCTGCCGGGCTGGACCGGGACGGAGGGCGTGACGCAGGCCGCGCGCCGGCACGCGAGCTCGATCGCCGAGCTCCCCGAGACCGCACTGCGCCTGTCCGCCGACGACCCCGCGATCCCGACCGTACGCCTCACCCTGGAGCCCTAGCGGAGCGCCGCCCCACCCCGGCAATCCCGCTGAGTTCGGTGGTGGGAGCCGAGTTCGGTGGTCGCGACCACCGAACTCACGTGCCCACCACCGAACTCAGCAACCGGCGGGCTCCGATCCGGGCCCGCATCCGCTCAGGTTCTTGCGCGTCCGCGCCCCACGATCGCCATGATCACGCTCACCACGAGGACGGCGATCCCGATCCAGATGAGCAGCTTCGCGGCCTCGACCGCGATCCCGAGCACGAGCAGGACGACTCCGACGATGAGGATGAGCAGCCAGCTAGGCATGTGAGGCCTCCTTCGTTGCGCGCCGGGCGTGTCCCGACGACGCCCGGGGGTCCCCCGGAACCCATCGACACTGACACGTTGCCGACGCGGCCGCACGGCGGGCAACGACCACCGACACGTGGTAGGAGCAGCGCTGTGACCAGCGAGGGCGTCGTCTCAGCCGGTGAGAGCGTCCGAGATGTGGACCGCCCGCTCAGGGCTGCCCGACGAACCAGCGGCGCACCTGGGCCGTCCGCGCCTCGAGCTGCTGGGCGGACGCGAGCGCGACCTCCGGCCCACCGCAGCGCCGGCGCAGCTCGGTGTGCACGCTGCCGTGCGGCTGACCGGAGCGTCTGGCCCACGCTCCGACCAGCGAGTTGAGCTCCTTGCGCAGCTCCGCGAGGCGGCGGTGGTCGACCTCGGGAGCCGGGCGCGGCACCCCCCGGCCGCCGGCGCGCTCCGCGCGTCGCTGGCGGAGCAGCATCGCGACCTGGTCGGGCTCGAGCAGGCCGGGCAGGCCCAGGAAGTCGGCCTCCTCGTCCGAACCGATCTCCGCACCCGAGCCGAACTCGCCGCCGTCGAACAGCAGCCGGTCGAAGCTGGCCTGGGCCTCGAGCGCCTCGAATGTGCCCTGCTCCCCGTCGTCGACCAGCGCGTCGGCGGTCCGCTCCTCGCGCTGCGCGGCGGCGAGGAGCAGCTCCGGGTCCTCGTCGCTCGGCCGGTCCAGGGCGTGGTCCCGCTCGATCTCGAGGCCGGCGGCGAGCGCGAGCAGCTGCGGCACGCTCGGCAGGAACACCGAGGCGGTCTCGCCACGCCGCCGGGCCCGCACGAACCGGCCGACCGCCTGCGCGAAGAACAACGGCGTCGCCGTCGAGGTGGCGTAGACCCCGACCGACAGGCGCGGCACGTCGACGCCCTCGGACACCATCCGGACCGCGACCATCCACCGCGACTCCGACGATGCGAACTCCTCGATGCGGTCCGAGGCGCCGTCGTCGTCGGAGAGCACCACGGTGGCGGGCTCGCCGGTGATCGCACGCAGGTGGGTGGCGTAGGCGCGCGCATCGGCCTGGTCGGAGGCGATCACGAGGCCACCCGCGTCGGGCACGGTGCGCCGCACCTCGGACAGCCGCACGTCCGCCGCTGCGAGCACGGCGGGGATCCACTCGCCCGCCGGGGCCAGGGCCGTGCGCCAAGCCTGCGCGGTGACGTCCTTGGTCAGGGTCTCGTCGCCGAGGGCGGCCGCGACCTCGTCGCCGGCCCTGGTACGCCAGCGCATCCGGCCCGAGTAGGACAGGAAGAGCACCGGGCGCACCACCCCGTCGCGCAGCGCGTCGCCGTACCCGTAGGAGTGGTCGGCGACCGAGCGGCGGATGCCGTCGTCGTCGGGTGCATAGGTGACGAACGGGATCGCCGCGGTGTCGCTGCGGAACGGCGTGCCGGTCAGGGCCAGGCGCCTGGTGGCGCCCTCGAACGCCTCCCGGACCCCGTCCCCCCAGGTCAGGGCGTCACCGGCGTGGTGGATCTCGTCGAGCACCACGAGCGTGCGCTCGGCCGCGGTGCGTGCCGCGTGCAGGGCGGGCTTCATCGCGACCTGGGCGTAGGTGACCACGACCCCGTCGAACTGCCCCCCGTGCCGGCCCTGGGCGTTGCGGAAGCTCGGGTCGAGGTGGATCCCCACCCGGGCGGCCGCATCGGCCCACTGGCGCTTGAGGTGCTCGGTGGGTGCGACCACCGTGAGCCGCCGGACCACGCCGCGCTCAAGCAGGTCGGCCGCGACCCGCAGCGCGAACGTGGTCTTGCCCGCGCCCGGCGTGGCCACCGCGAGGAAGTCCCGCGGGGCCCGTCGGGCGTAGGTGTCCAGGGCGTCCGCCTGCCACGCGCGCAGCCGGTCGGCCGTGCCCCAGGCCGCGCGGGCCGGGAAGGCCGGGGGCAGCTGGGATGCGGCCGCGCTCGAGGCGGCGTGCGGGTCGTGGTGGCGGCTGGGGCGCCCGGTCACGCGTCGGGGGCGCCGTCGCCGCCCCCGCCGTCCTCGGGTTTGCGCAGACCCTCGTAGATCTCCTTGCACACCGGGCAGACCGGGAACTTGCTCGGGTCCCTGCCGGGCACCCACACCTTGCCGCACAGGGCGATCACCGGGGCACCGCTCACCGCGGACTCCAGGATCTTCTCCTTGCGCACGTAGTGGGCGAACCGCTCGCGGTCGCCGGGCTCGAGCTCCGACTCGGTCTCGGTCTGCTCGAGCACGCTCGTGGCGGTGCCTCCGCTCGGACCGCTCGGGGCGCCGGGCTCGTCGAGCGCCGGACCGGCCACCGGGGTGCGAGGAGCCGTCGGCTCGCCGGACGCGAGCTCGTCGGTGGGACTCGACAGGACACGGTGGTTCGACGCGCGCATGGCCCAGATCCTACGGCCCCGGCCCTCGCCTCCCCTCGCCCCATCCACCCGCCACCCGAGTTCGGTGGTGGGCGCCGAGTTCGGTGGTCGCAGCCACCGAACTCACCCGCCGACCGCCGAACTCGGCGGCTTGGGCGGGGCGCGCCACGCGTCGGGGGTGGCCGGTCAGGGGCGGCGCGCGGCGCGTCGGCGGGCAGCGACGACCCGCGCAGCGACACGGTCCGGGCACCGCAGGTCCGTCCAGGTGACGCGCACGACGATCCAGCCGGCCTCCTCCATCGCGTCCTGCCGACGCTTCTCGGCCAGCAGCGCGTCCACGCCGTCGCCGTACCGCCCTGAGTACTTCACGGCGCCGTCGAACTCCACCGCGACCCGCAGCTCCGGCCACCCGAGGTCCGCCCGGTAGGTGCCCAACCGAGTCTCCACGGGGCACTGCAGCTCCGGGGCGGGCAGACCGTGCTCCAGGAGCACCCACCGCGTCATGGACTCGCCGGGCGACTCGGCTCTCGGAGATGCCGCGGCCACCACTCGGCGGCCCTGCACCACACCCCGTGCGCCGGGACGCTCCCGCACTTGCTCGGCCAGCGCGTCCGGGTCCGCGCCGTCGCGGAGTGCGGCGTCCACCACCGTCAGAGCCTCTCCGCCGGGGAGGACGCAGCCGCAGTCCACAGCGGTGCGTTCGAGACTCGTCACAGGCAGCCCGTCGCGGTCGGCACGGTCCCGCTCGGTGAGTGCGCCCAGGTGCCGCGCCAGCATGGGATCCGTCTCGCGGCCAGGACGGTGCCCTTGGACGAGGTGGATCCGCCGCGGGACCGTGATGAGTGGAAGACCCCACGCAAGCGCCGCCGACTCCCGCGAGAACCAGAAGTCCGTGCGCAGCTGTGCGGCCACTGCGCGCATCGTCGCGAGCGCCCGTTGCTCGTGCGCACCAGGGCCGTCTCCGTCCCAGGGAGCTCCCCCGGCACCCAGCGCGTAGGCGCCGCGACGCAACCGTTCGCCGCGACCTTCGGCGCACTCACGTCGCACGGCTGCCGACGTCGCACGTGACGTCAGGACGATCCGTGCACCCTGTCCGCGATCCCTCGAGCTCCCCACGCGCCCATGCTCGCTGCTCCCCTGGCGCCGCCCGGTCGGAGCCCGCCCCACCTGTGGAAGCCCCCAGCACCCACACCAGCTGTGCACCGACACCCCGCACCCCACACCACGCACCCCGCACCACGCCGAGTTCGGTGGTCGGCGGCCGAGTTCGGTGGTCGCGACCACCGAACTCGAGCCCGACCACCGAACTCGCGGTGGGGCTACAGGCCCTGCCAGGCGGGCTTGGCGGCCCAGGTCTCGCGGTAGTACGCCGCGAGCTGGAGGCGGCTCGCCGCCGGCTCGTCGACCAGCACCGTGACGTGCGGGTGCAGCTGCAGCACGCTGGCCGGCCACATCGCCGATACCGGCCCCTCGACGAGCTGGTGCACGGCCTCGGCCTTGTGCCGACCGGTGGCCACCAGCACCAGGTGCCGGGCCGCCATGATCGTCGCCAGACCCTGGGTGAGCACGTGGCGTGGCACCGCGTCGACGTCGCCGCCGAAGAACCGCGCGTTGTCCCGGCGGGTCTGCTCGGTGAGCGTCTTGACCCGGGTGCGCGAGGCGAGCGAGGATCCCGGCTCGTTGAACGCCACGTGGCCGTCGGTGCCGATGCCGAGGATCTGCAGGTCGACCCCGCCGGCCTCGGCGATCGCCCGCTCGTAGTCCGCACACGCGGCCGCCAGGTCCGCCGCGCTCCCGTCCGGGCCGAGCACCGCGGCGCCCGGCAGGTCGAGCCGCGCGACGAGGTCGCGCTCGATCACGGTGCGGTACCCCTCCGGGTGCCCCGGCGGGAGCCCGACGTACTCGTCCAGCAGGAACGCGCGCGCCCGGGCGAACGAGAGCCCCTCGGCGTGCCTGCGGGCGAGCTCGTCGTAGACGGCCAGCGGGCTCGAGCCGGTGGCCAGGCCAAGCACGGCGTCGGGTGTGCGCCGGACCACTGCCTCGATGGCGTCGGCGGCGAGCGCCGCCAGCACCTCGGGCCGGTCGATCACGACCTCCACAGCGCCTCCTCGAGCTCGGTGTGGCGGGCGGCGAGCGCCGCTCCGACGGGGGCGGGGTCCGCACCGGGCGTGACGAGCTCGACGCGCTCGTCCACCCGCAGGCTGGTGAGGAACGGCGAGCCCTCAGCCTGCCTGGCGAGCGCGGCACGCACCGGTCCCAGCAGGGCTCCGCCGAGCCCGGCCAGCCCGCCGCCCAGCACCACGTGCTCCGGGTCGCAGGTCAGCACCAGGACCCGGACGGCGGTGGCCACGGCGTCGATGAAGGTGTCGACCACCTCGACCGCCCACGGCTCCCCCGCCGCGGCCGCGGCCACGACACGCGCGGGTGGCGGCCCCTCGTCCCGTTCGGCCGCGGACTTCGGCCGCGCCTGCCACGCCGCCTCCAGCGCACGCCCGGAGGCGTACTCCTCCAGGCAGCCGCGCTGGCCGCACCGGCACCGCGGGCCGTCCGGCCGGTAGGTGACGTGGCCGATCTCGCCCGCCGCCCCACCGGCGCCCCGCCGCAGCCGCTCGTCCAGCAGCAGTCCGGCGGCCAGGCCGGTGCCGAGCGCGAGGAACGCCAGGTCACCCCGCGGGAGGCCGAGCAGCGCGGCCGCGCCCAGCGCCGCGGCGTTCAGGTCGTTCTCCACCCGCACCGGCACACCGAGGCGCATCGCGACGAGCCCGCCGAGGTCCGCCGGTTCGATCAGGCCGAGGTTGACCGCGTGCTCCACGGTCCCGGCCTCCGGGTCGACCACCCCCGGGACCCCGATGCCGACACCGGCGAGGTCCGCCGGCCGTATCCCGGCGGACGCGCACAGCTCCTCCACCGCAGCGACCACCTGGTCGGTCACACCGGCCACACCCGGCAGCGAGTCGAGACGGACGCGGCCGAGCACCACCGGGGCACCGGTCACTGCGTCGTCGAGCAGCACGCCCAGCACCTTGGTGCCGCCCACGTCCACCCCGACTCTCATCCCTTCACCGCCCCGGACACCAGGCCGGACGTCATCCGGTTCTGGACCAGCACGAAGAAGATGATCACGGGGATGGCGATCAGGGTCGACGCGGCCATCACCTGGCCCCAGTCGACGCCCCGGTTGGCGCTGGCCGCCAGGAAGCCACGCAGCCACAGCGGCAAGGTCTGCGCGGACTCGGCGGGCAGCGCGACGAGCGCGACGGTGAACTCGTTCCAGGCCTGGAGGAACGCGTACACGCCGGCGGCCACCAGCCCTGGGGCCAGCAGCGGCAGGGTGATCCGGAAGAACGCCTGCGACCGGGACAGGCCATCGATCATCGCGGCTTCCTCCAGGTCCACCGGCACCCCGGCGACGAAGCCCCGCAGCATCCAGATCGTGAAGGGCACGATCGCCGCGACGTAGAACAGCGAGACGCCGACGACGGTGTTGAGCATCCCGGCGGCGGCCAGCATCTTGTACTGCGCGATGAACAGGCCTTCGGCGGGCAGCATCTGCACCACGAGCACGGCAATCACGAACGAGGTACGCCCGCGGAACCGGAACCGGGAGATCGCCAGCGCCGCCAGGAACGCGAAGAGCAGGACGGCCACCACGGTGAGCCCCGTGACCGCGAGGCTCATGCGCAGGGCACTGGCGAAGTTCGTCCCGCTCACCGCTCCCTCGAAGTTCGTGGTCGTGGGCGACGCCGGCCAGAACGACGGCGGCATGGAGCGCAGCCGGGCGTTCGGGGTGAACGCCGAGAGCACCATCCAGTAGACCGGGAAGGCCCACACCGCGGCGACCAGCAGAGCCACCGCGGAGGCGACGACCTTGCCCGTGACCCGGCGCACGCGCGCCGCGCTCGGGCCGGGGTGGGCCGCGACGGGCCGGGGCGCGCCCGGCCGGGTCGCGGGCGCGGGAGCAGCAGTTGCGCTCATGACCTGTCCTCCGCGAGCAGGCTGCGCACGTACGGCCACGACACGGCGATCGTCAGCGCGAGCACGAGGATCGAGACGGCGGCGGCGGAGGCGAAGTCCTGCCGGCCGATGCCGAGCTCGTAGATGTAGTTGCCCAGCAGGTTGGTCTCCTTGACGGGGGCGCCGGAGTCCTGCAGCAGGCGGATCTGGGCGAACACCCGCAGGTCCCAGATGATCTGCAGGAGCAGCACGATGGACAGCACCGGCCGGATCATCGGCACGATGATCCAGCGGAAGATCTTCGACGGGCCCGCGCCGTCGATGGTCGCAGCCTCGAGGACCTCCTCGGGCACCTGGGTCAGGGCCGCGTAGACCGACAGCGCCACGAACGGCACCGACATCCACACGATGATCACGGTCGCCACGAAGAAGAACGACAGCGGCTCGGCGAGCCAGTTGTGCCCGCCGAAACCGGTCGCGCCGAGCTGGGTCAGGAACCAGTTGATGACGCCGGTGCGCCAGTCGAACAGCCACTTCCAGACGGTCACGGCCGCCACCAGGGGCATCGCCCACGCCACCAGCAGACCGACCTGCAGGGTGATCCGCACCCAGGTGGGCACGGCCCGCATCAGCAGCGCGACCGCGACGCCGATCGCCACCGTGACGAACGCGTTGACCAGGCAGAACACGATCGACTTGCCGGCGACGCTCCAGAAGTACCCGTCGGTGAGGATGCCGGTGTAGTTGGTCAGCCCGACGAACTCGGGCGGCCGGCCGAACTGCTGGGCCAGGCCGTACTTCTGCAGGCTCGTGACGACCTGCCAGTAGACGGGGTACCCCAGGCCGAGCGCGAGGACAGCGACGGCCGGGACCAGCAGGGCGTAGGGCATCGCGGGGCCGGCGGGACCGGCGGACGCGGTGTGTCGCCTGCGGCGTGGTCGCACGCGTGCCCGCATCGGGCGCAGCGGTGCTCATGAGTCCTCCGTTTGGCGTTCGGACCGTTGGCATGAGGATCCGGGCCACGCCCGGTGGAAGGTTCGAGGGGGCCCGGCCCGCCGGAGGGGGAACCGGCGGGCCGGGATCGCGCTGTACCTCGGTCAGCTCTGCCCGTTGAGCATCGGCGTGATGGTCTCGTCGTACTGCTTGGCGAGAGCGGTCACGTCGCCACCGTCGGCGATCTTCTGGAACAGGTCCTCGTAGACGAAAGCGGCCTCGATCGCGGCCCAGCCCGGCGCGGCCGGGGTGAGCTTGGAGCCCGCAGCAGTCTCGATCGCGGTCTTGGCGAACTTGTCGTCACCGAGCGAGGACACGTAGTCGGAGTTGGCCGGGCCGAGACCGGCCCCACCGAGCATCTTCTGGTACTCCGGCGAGAAGATGATCTTCAGCAGGTTGCGGGCCAGCTCCTGGTGCTGGGACGCGGCCGAGATCGCCACGTTCGACCCACCGGCGAACACCGGGGCCACGCCGCCGTCGACGCCCGGCAGGGCGAAGATGTCGAACGTGCTCGCGTCGGCCATGCCGTCGCGCACCTCGTCGCCGGCGTCGTTGGTGGTCAGGTCACCGATCGACCAGCGGGCCCAGCTCGGCGCCATGATCGTCGCGGCCTCGGGAGCGCCGCCGTCAGGCGCGTCGTTGAGGAAGTCCCAATAGGCCACATCGCGCTCGGTGCTCGGCAGGTTCGACGCGTTCTCGTACACGTCCTGCCACATCTGAAGGCCCTTGATGGTGTTCGGGTCGGAGAGCGTGGAGGTCCAGGTGCCGCCCGCCTCGGTGGCCAGCTCGCCGCCGTTGGCGAAGACCCACGAGATGCCGTTGCGCCAGTCCTGGCCGCCCATCGCGAAGCCGGACATCGAGTCGGTGCGCAGCTTCTTCACGTCGTCGCTGAACTCCGAGAGCGTCTTGGGCACGGTCAGGCCCGCGGCGTCCCAGATGTCCTTGCGGTAGAACATGTAGCGCGAGCCGAAGTAGTACGGCAGCGCGTAGTTCTTGCCGTCCGCCTTGCCGACGTCGACGAAGGACTGCAGCAACTTGTCCCCACCGAGCTCGTCGTACATGTCGGTGATGTCGGCGAACGCGCCCACCGTGGTGAAGGTCGGCGACTGCGTGTTGCCGATCTCGACGACGTCAGGGGTGTTCGCCTTGTCGGGCAGGGCGGTGGTGAGCTTGGTGACCAGGTCGCCCCAGTCCTGCTGCTCGATGGTGAGCGTGGAGCCCGGGTTCTGCTCCTCGAACGTCTTCACGAGGTAGTCGCGCAGCTCCTGGGGGGTGTCACCCCCGGCCACCCAGAAGGTGATGTCCGCGGCTTCGGTGGTCGCCCCGCCGTCGGTCGACGAGCTCGAGCCGGACGCCTCGGGCGTCGTGGTGCCGGACGAGCAGGCGGCGAGGGCCAGCACGCCGGCGAGGGTGAGAGCGGTACTCCGTAGGATTCTCACGTCGGTTCCTTCCTGGTGGGCGACGGTGCTGGCGGCACCGCCATCGGGTCGCGTACTCCGACACGCTGGTTCGGTCGGCTCGGGGTCATGTGACCCCGAGCTGACCGGACAGGACGAGCACGGCTGCGCCGCGCAACGCCCCGTCCTCGCCGAGCGCCGTCATCCTCAGCTGGAGCTCCTCGCTGATGACGGGCATGGTCCGGTTCCGCAACGTCGACCGCGCCGCGAGGCGCAGGGGGCCGTCGAGGAGCTCCGGGGGTCCGGACAGGACCACCTCGGCAAGATTCAGGGCGCTCACCACGGGGGCGAGCACGATGCCCAGGCGCCGGCCGACCGCGGCCAACGCCTCGGGGTCGCCGGCCGCGCGGTCGCGCAGGGCCGGCACGGCCAGCACGGTCTCCAGACACCCGGTGCGACCGCACGCGCAGCGTTGGGGCCGGCCGAGAGGCGCATCGTCGTAGGAGTCGCGCTCGTCGAGCGCAGTGACGTGCCCGATCTCACCGGCGGCATGGCGCGTGCCGCGCACCAGCGTGCCGTCCAGCACGATGCCGGCGCCGACACCCTGGCCCACGGTGAGGACCAGCAGGCCGTCCCCGTTCGCACCGCCGTAGGTCAGCTCGGCCAGGCATGCCGCGTCGGCATCGTTGGCCACGTGCACGGGTAGGCCGAGCTCGGCGGAGAGCAGCCGGGCGAGCGGCACGTCGGCCCAGCCGCGGTTGGGCGCCTCGAGCACCGTGCCGTGCTCGTCGACGACACCCGGTGAGGCGACGCCGATGCCGAGGACCGGCCGGGTCGCGGCCACGACCAGGTCGCGGCACAGGTCGGCGACCGCGTCGACGAGTGCCTCGCCGGTCCGCCCGTCGCTCGGCACGCTGCGGCGCGCGACGATCTCGCCCTCCAGGTCGAGCACGGCGCCGAGCAGCACGACGTCGTCGGTGAGGTCCACGGCGAGCAGCTGGTGGTCCCGCGTGCGCAACGCGACGAGGGTCGCGGGCTTGCCCACCCGGCCGGTGGGCGACGGGCCGAGCTCGGTGACCAGGCCCTCGTCCACCAGCGTCGTGACCAGGTCGGACACCGTGACGCGGGTCAGCCCGGTGGCCCGGGCGAGGTCGGCGCGTGAGGAGGGCCCGCCGTGGAACAGGCGCTGCAGCACCATCGAGCGGTGGTGGGCGCGCGCGTCCTCGGGCAACACCTTCGTGGTGGTCCGCAACGTCGTCCTCACATTTGTTAGGTAACCATCCTTACAATTGGCAGGTCAACCACCGGACGAGGGAAGTGACCGAGTTGTGACCTCTCGCCGCGTCGGGTTCGGGGTCGGCCGCCCGGTAGGGCAGGCTGGGGCCGGACGGGCCGACGAGAGCCCGCGGCGGCAGGGGGTGCCGGTCCAGGACGAGGAGAACCGATGACGTCGCGCTCGAGCGACACCACCTCCGCGCTGCGCGGGCGGGTGGTGACACCGACCCGCACCTTCCCCGACGGCGTCGTCGTGCTCCGCGGCGACACCATCGCCCACGTCGGCCCCGCGGAGTCGTCCCCTGTCCCCCCTCCCCCGCCGAGCGCCGCCACCCTGCTTCCCGGACTGGTGGACGTGCACTGCCACGGCGGGGGCGGCGCCGGGTTCCCGGACGCGACCAGCCAGGACGAGGCACGTGCCGCCATCCGCGAGCACCTGGCACACGGCACCACGACCCTGGTCGCCTCGCTGGTCACCGCCGCTCCCGAGACCCTGCTCGAGCGCACCGCGCTACTGGCCGGTCTGGCCGAGGCGGGCGACCTGGCAGGGATCCACCTCGAGGGCCCTTTCCTGTCGCGCGAGCGCCGCGGCGCCCAGGACCCCGACCTGATGATCGACGGCTCGGCCGACCTGGTGCGCGAGGTCGCCCGCGTCTCCCTCGGGCACCTGGTCACGATGACCGTCGCGCCGGAGGTACCCGGCGTGCTGGGCGCCGGCGGTGTGGTCGAGGCGCTGGCCTCGGTGGGCGCGGTGCCGTCGTTCGGACACTCGGACGCCTCGGCGCGGGTGACCCGCGAGGCCGTCGCCGAGGCGCGCGGGGCGCTCGCCCGGCACGGCGCGCGCAGCCTGCGGCCCACCGCGACGCACCTGTTCAACGGGATGCGGCCCTGGCACCACCGCGACCCGGGACCTGTCGCCGCCCTGCTCGCCGCCGCCGGGCGCGGCGAGGCCGTGGTCGAGCTGGTGGGCGACGGGACGCACCTGGACCCCGAGACCGTCCGCGCAGTGGCAGACCTGGCCGCCGGCGCCGACGGCGTGGTCCTGGTCACCGACGCCATGGCCGCCGCCGGGATGCCCGACGGCGCCTACCGACTGGGCACCGCCGACGTCGTGGTCGCCGGCGGGGTCGCCCGGCTGGCCTCCGACGGCGCCATCGCGGGAGGCACCGCGCACCTGCTCGACGTGCTGCGGCACACGGTCGCGGCCGGCGTGGACCTGGTGACCGCGGTGCGGATGGCCTCGATGGTCCCGGCCGGGGTGCTCGGGCGCACCGACGTGGGGCGGCTCGAGGCCGGTGCGCGGGCGGACGTGCTCGTGACCGACGGCGACCTACGCCCGTCCGCCGTGCTGCGCGGCGGGCTCGTGGTGGTCGGCGACCCGGTGGGGCAGGCGTCGTGACCGCTCCAACGGACTCCTCCCACGGCCGGCCGGCGGCATCGGTGCCCCTGGTGCCCCGTCCACGCTTCGCCGCGATCCTGCCCGGCAGCGCGCGCCTGGCGGCCGGGAGCGCGGTGGTCGCGCCCGACGTACCGGGTATCGCGCCGGTGGTCCGCCGGCTCGCCGACCGGCTCGGCGCTGCCCTGGGTGGCGCGGTCGCCGTGCATCACCCCCGCCACGACCGCCAGTGGACCGCCAGGCGGCCCGGCCGCCCGGTCGACGTGCAGCTCGTGCTCGACTCCGGCCGGCATGCCGCCGAGCCGCCCGCCGACCCGAGCACCCCGGTCGACGAGTCCTTCTCCATCACCATCGACGATCACGGCGTCGTGCTCAGCGCGGCGACCCCCTCGGGGCTGCGGCACGCCTCGACCACCCTGCTGACCCTGGTCGAGCGCCCGGAGGGCCGCGGGCGGCCTCGCCCGGTGGACCTGCCGGCGATGCGCGTGGAGGACGGGCCGGTGTTCGCGTGGCGGGGCCTGATGCTCGACGTGGCGCGGCACTTCCTGGATGTGCCGACCGTGCTCGCTGTGCTCGAGGTGATGGCGGACCTCAAGCTCAACCGGCTGCACCTGCACCTGTCGGACGACCAGGGCTGGCGGGTGCAGCTCAGGTCCCGGCCACGCCTGACCGAGGCCTCCGGCTCCACCGCCGTGGACGGCGACCCCGGCGGGTTCTACACCGCGGCCGACCTGCGGCAGATCGTCGACGTCGCGGCCGACCTGGGCATCGTCGTGGTCCCCGAGATCGACACCCCCGGGCACGTCAACGCCGCGACCCACGCCTACGGAGAGCTCGTGCCGGGCGGCGCGCCGACCGACGCCTACACCGGCATCGACGTGGGCTTCAGCCGCCTGCACGCCGACCTGCCGGGCACCGCGCCGTTCGTCGGTGAGGTGCTCGGCGAGGTCGCGGGCCTGGTCGACGGACCGTGGGTGCACGTGGGCGGGGACGAGGCCCTCACCCTCGAGCGCGAGGAGTACGTGCGGCTCGTGCGCCTGGCGCTGGACGCGGTGGCCGACGCCGGCCGCACGGCCGTCGCCTGGCAGGAGGTCGCCAGGGCCGACCCGCCGCCCGGCACCGTGCTCCAGCTCTGGGACGAGCGCGAGGGCGTCGAGGACGTGGCCGAGGCCGCTCGGCGCGGCGCACGGGTGGTGCTCTCCCCCGCCTCGCGCACCTACCTCGATCTCAAGTACGACGCGGGCTTCCCGCTCGGACTGGACTGGGCGGGGCACCTCCCGCTCCGGAAGGCCTACGAGTGGGACCCGCTGGACGCCGTCCACCTGCCCGACGGTTCGTTGCTCGGGGTCGAGGCGTGCCTGTGGACCGAGACCGTGCGGAGCCGCGACGACCTCGCCGCCCTGCTGCTGCCACGGCTCGCCGCGGTGGCGGAGGTCGCGTGGTCGCCGGCGGCGTCGCGGGACTGGGCCGGGTTCAGCACGCGACTCGCGGCGTTCGCGCCGCGGTGGACCGCCGCCGGCCTGGCGTGGACGCGCACCCCGGACGTGGCGTGGTGACGGCTCACCGGGGCGGCTGACCGGGGTCGGCGGCGTCCAGCGCCCACCGGATCCCCCGGGTCATCGCGACACCGCCCGCTCGTACCAGGGCTCCTTCTGGTACGGGGACCATTCGCAGGTCGAGTTCCACCCGCGCCCAGACCGGCAGGAGCACCACGGCGGCACCCCACAACGCGCCGTAGAACGGCCGCGCCACCGGCGGCAGCGGTGTCTCGTGGCGCAGGAACTCGGCCGCCTGCCTGGCAGCCGCGGTCCCACGCAGCTCCGACCGATAGGCGCCGAGCGCGGTACGCAGCCCGGACAGGGTGCGCGGCAGGTCGCGCGCGCCCAGGCGCTCGCCGACCTCGGCCGTCTGGGCGACGTACTCGTCGCACCCGGCCGCGTCCAGCGGGCGCCGCCCGTAGCGCTGGTGGGCGAGCAGGAAGGAGTCCACCTCGGCCAGGTGCACCCACGCGAGCAGGTGCGGGTCGGAGGCCCGGTAGGGCTCCCCTTCCGGCGTGGTGCCTCGGACCCGCTCGTGCACGGCGCGCACCACCGCGACCGCCCGCTCGCCCTGGTCCACCGGGCCGAACGTGGTCTGGGCGAGGAACGTCGCGGTGCGCTGCAGACGTCCCCAGGGATCGCTGCGGTAGCCCGAGTGCGCTGCGACCGCGGCCATGGCCCGCGGGTGCAGCGACTGGAGCAGGAGGGCACGGATCCCGCCGACGAACATCGACGCGTCGCCGTGCACCCGCGCGATAGCGGTCTCGGGCCCGAACCACCGCGGCCCGGGGGTCTGGTGCACGGCGGCTCGCGCCGCAGTCGGGTCCGGTCCGGCGACCCTGCGCAGCACGGCGACCGCGGCGGCCACCCGTAGCTCGGTCAGCGCCTCCACCGTCGCATCGTCACACGCGATCCGCCCAAGCGCCCGGCCGGGCGCCGCGCCGGCCGGCCGCGCCCACGAAAGCAGAGGTGCGGCCGAACGGAGGACGGCCTGTCGCGCACGGTGGTGATCTTGCAGGCCGGGCCGTTGCCCTTGGGACACGGTTGGCCGACGACTTGATCACGAATCCCCCGAACGCCGCACGGCGCCACGCCCCGCTCCTTAACGTGCAAGCATGCAGACGACACCGACCCCCGCTCGCCGCCGGACACCGCGGCGGCGTGCACCGCTCTGGGCCGCGCTCACCGCCCTGGCCGGGCTGGGCGCCGCCGCACTCGCCGGCTGCTCGGTGGGCTCGGGTACCACCGACTCGGGCGCCGCCTCCTACGAGTCCGCGATGGCCGCGGACGGCGCGGAGGCCGCGCCCTCTGCCGTGGACGACACCCGAGCGACCGCAGACGGCGAGGTCGTGGCCGCCGCGGACCGGCAGATGGTCGTCACGGGCTACGTCACCGTGGTGGTCGACGACCCGATCGAGAAGGCCTCGCGCGTGGTCACCATCGTCGGGAGCCGCGGGGGCTACATCTCGGCGCGCAGCGAGCAGACCGCGGGCGTGAACCGTCGCGCCTACGCCCAGCTCACCGCGCGCGTGCCGGCCGAGCGACTCGACGAGGTGATCACCGCGCTCGGCACCCTGGGTACCGTCGACGAGACGCAGCTCGACTCGGTCGAGGTCACCACGCAGGTCCGCGACCTGGAGGCCCGGATCAAGGCGATGCAGATCTCCATCGCGCGGCTGGAGGCCCTGCTCCAGCAGTCGGCGAAGCTCTCCGACATCATCGAGGCGGAGCAGGTGCTCACCGACCGTCAGTCCCAGCTCGAACAGCTCCAGTCCCAGCGGGCCCAGCTGGCCGACCAGGTCTCGATGTCGACCGTGACGATCAACCTCTACACCGACGAGGCCCTGCCCGACGAGCCGCCGACCGGATTCCTGTCCGGCCTCGAGGCGGGGTGGAAGGCACTCATCGCGTTCGGCACGTGGCTGCTCGGTGTGATCGGGGTGCTGCTGCCGTGGCTGATCCCCGCCGCCGTCGTCACCGCGATCGTGTGGCCGCTGGCGCGCCGGGCACGCCGGCGCACCGCGGAGAAGGCCGACGAGCGGGCCGCCACGCGGGGGACCATGGCCGCCCGGGTCCCGGCTCGCGGTCCGTACCCGGGGCCCCTCCCGGCCGGAGCGCCGGTCCCGGCGCCCGTGCCGGGTCCCGCCGCCCGGCCCGCCCCGGCCGCGGCACCCGCATCCCCGGCCGACGCGCCGGCGGCCGACGCGCAGGCGGCCGACACCGAGGACCGGACGCCGGCGGCGCCCTCCGAGGACGACGCGCCCGCTCCGCGGACGCAGGAGGGCACCGACGAGGAGCCGTGACCGGGTCCGTGGCGGTGCCCGGACGAGCGGGGCCGCCATGGCGGCCAAGGCGGTCACGACCGCAGCAGGTAGCCCCGCGCGTCCGTCTCGTGTCCGGCGAGCAGGATGATGCCGTCGATCAGCACCCAGATCTGCACACCGATGAGCACGAAGACCCCGACCACGATGAACGCGGTGATGAAGCCCAGGATCGTCAGGCTGAGCTGGGTGACGGCCAGGTTCGTGTGCCCGGTGTAGAACCGACCCACCCCGAACATGCCGAGGAAGATCTGGAGCAGCCCGGCCGCGACCTTGGACCTGTCCGACAGCGGCTGCCCGGTGAACGGGTCACGCCCGTAGGGCGCAGCGGGGTCGGGCGGGTACCCCCAGCCCGGCTGGTAGCCGTAGCCGGGCGGCGGCTGGACGGGCGGCTGGTAGGTCTCCCACTGCGGCGGGGTCTGGTCCCGGTCGTCGGGTCCGTCGGTCGGCGGCACGCTCACGACCCCAGCGTGCCAGGTCCTGGCGTCCGGCGCGGGGCCCTGAGGAGTGGGCCCCGCGCCGGTGCCGACGTCAGCGCGTCGGGTGCTGCGGGATCCGCGACAGCACGCGCGGTGCCCCGCTGTAGGCCAGGTCGGCCTGGATCGCGTAGTAGGCGAGCTTCGGCTGGTAGTCGGCCGTGTACAGCGTCGCCATCGCCTCGCCACCCACGCCGGAACCGAAGTCCCAGGTGTTGGTCCAGCTGTGGCCGTCGTCGAAGCCCCAGACGGTGTACGAGATGCAGTGCCTGGACGCCAGGCAACCCTTCATCAGGGCGCTGAAGTCGTACGCCTGCGCCTGGAGCAACGGGTTCATCGTGTCGCCCGTCTGCTCGGCAGGCATGAGGTTGCGCACGTCGACCTCGGTCAGTGCCGTGGCGACCCCCAGCCCTGCGAACCTGTTCAGCGCGTCGGCGATCTGGAACGGCGTGTAGTTGCCGTACCGGGTCGACAGGTGCGCCTGGCTGCCCACCACGTCGATCGGCACGCCCTGGGCACGCAGGTTCTTGACCATGTCGTACACGAACTGCGTCTTGTCCAGCGGCCCACCGTCACCGAAGGCGTCGATGTTGTAGTCGTTGTACGTCAGCAAGGCCTTGCGGTCGGCCGCGCGCGCCCAGCGGAACGCGTCGGCGATGTAGCCCTCGCCGAGGTTCTCGTACCAGAACCCCTTGTAGGTGATGTGGCCGTCGGGCGAGTCCCACGAGTCCGTGACGGCCTCGTTCACCACGTCCCACTGCCAGATGCGGCCCTTGAAGTGGGTCACGACGGCTGTGATGTAGTCGTGCAGGATGTCGCGCAGCTCGGCCTTGGAGATGCTGCCGTCCGCGACGCCCTCGGTCAGCCACGAGGGCAGCTGGTTCTGCCAGACCAGCACGTGCCCGCGAACCTTCTGGTTGTGGGCCTCGGCGAACGCCATCACCTGCTCGGCGGGCCCCCAGTTGTAGACGCCGCGCTCGGGCTCGATCGTCTCCCACTTCATCGCGTTCTCGGCGGTGACCGTGGAGAACTGGCTGCCGGCGATGTCGGCGTAGGTCGGGTCGGCCAGCAGAGCGGGATCGATGGCCGTGCCGATGTAGAGCCCGTGGTTGGACGCCAGGGCCCGCAGGGTCTGGTCCTGCGGGTCAGTGGTATGCCATCGGCCCGAGGCAGGGACCGCGGCGACGGCGAGCGCAGCAGCAGCAGCGCCGGCGGCGAGGATGGTGGTCAGTCGTCTCATCGAAGTGCCCCCTTGCACCGTGGAGTGAGAAGGCGTCGACGTTCCGAAAACGTTGTCGACACCGTTATCCACATTAGGGACCTAGGGCCCGGCTCGACAAGGGGCAGGGGCAACTTCCCACCACTGCGGACCGCGTCACGCGAACCTGTTGTCCACAACCGGACATATCGGACGCCGCGGACCCCTATGCTCGGCGGCACGTGATCCAGGGGGCTGATCCGCCTCCGTTTGATGCGCAGGGGGACGGGGCATGGACACGGCTGCCGAGCTCGAGCACGAGGTGCGCGAGCTGGTCCGACGACGCGGCATCGACCCGGTGCGCGACCGCGCCCGTCTGCGGGACCTGGTCCGCGAGGCGCTGGACGACTACGACGACCGCGCCCTGCGCGGCCATGCGCCACCGCTGATCGACCGCTCCGGCACCGGAAAGGCCCTGGAAGACGCGCTCGGCGGCTTCGGCCCGCTCCAGCCCTACCTCGACGACCCGACGGTCGAGGAGGTCTGGATCAACGCTCCGGACCAGGTCTTCGTCGCCCGCGACGGCGAGGCCGAGCTGACCGCCACGATCCTCGAACCGTCCCAGGTCCGTGACCTGGTCGAACGCATGCTCAAGGTCTCCGGCCGGCGCCTGGACCTGTCCAGCCCGTTCGTCGACGCAGCCCTTCCCGGCGGCGAGCGCCTGCACGTGGCCATCCCCGACGTCACGCGCACCCACTGGGCCGTCAACATCCGCAAGTACCTGGTGCGCGCCTCCCACCTGGACGACCTGGTCGCGCTCGGCTCGCTGACGCCGGCCGCCGCGGCGTTCCTGGGCGCCGCAGTCGCCGCCGGGCTCAACGTGCTGGTCTCGGGGCCGACGCAGGCCGGCAAGACCACCATGCTCAACGCACTGGCGGGCTCCATCCCACCGCGCGAGCGGGTGGTCTCCTGCGAGGAGGTCTTCGAGCTGCGGGTCGACCATCGCGACACCGTGGCCCTGCAGACCCGCCAGCCGAGCCTCGAGGGCACCGGCGAGATCACGCTGCGCCGGCTGGTCAAGGAGGCGCTGCGGATGCGCCCCAGCCGGATCGTCATCGGCGAGGTGCGCGAGGCCGAGTCCCTGGACATGCTCATTGCGCTCAACGCCGGCGTACCGGGGATGTGCACGGTGCACGCCAACTCAGCGCGCGAGGCGCTGACCAAGATCTGCACCCTGCCGCTGCTCGCCGGGGAGAACGTGACCGCGGCGTTCGTCGTGCCGACCGTGGCGGCGGCGGTCGACCTCGTGGTGCACCTGGAGGTCGACGGCCGCGGCCGGCGCCGGACCGCCGAGATCGTCGCCGTGCCCGGACGCGTCGAGCACGGCGTCGTGGAGACCGCCGACCTGTTCCACCAGCGCGGGGACCGGCTGGTGCGCGGTGGCGGCTTCCCGCCCCACCCGGAGCGGTTCGCGCGGCTCGGCATCGACGTCGCGGCGCTGCTCGCGGACGAGGGCGCCTGACGTGGGCGTGGTCGCAGGTCTGCTGCTCGGCGCCGGGCTGGTGCTGGTGATGTGGGCGCTGACCACCGAGCCCGGCCGGTCGCGCGGCACGAGCCGCTGGCAGCAGTCCGTGGCCGACCTGCTCGTGCAGGCCGGCGCCCCGCAGGTCACGCCCACCGCGCTGCTGGGCGCCGCCGCCGCATCCGCGGCCGTCGTGTGGCTGACCGCCGCGGCGCTGACCCGTGCCCCGGCGATCGCCACCTGCTTCGCGCTCATCGCGGGCTACGCGCCGCTCGCCTTGGTGCGGGCGCGCGCCCGACGCCGGCGTGCGGCGCTGCGCGGGCTGTGGCCGGACGTGGTCGACCACCTCGCATCGGCGATCCGGGCCGGGCTGTCCCTGCCGGAGGCGCTGGCGCAGCTCGGGGAGCGCGGCCCGGCGGAGCTGCGTGCGCCGTTCGCCGCGTTCGCCGAGGACTACCGCGTCACCGGCCGGTTCGCCGAGTGCCTCGACGCGCTCAAGGCCCGGCTTGCCGACCCGGTGGCCGACCGCATCGTCGAGTCGCTGCGCCTGACCCGGGAGGTCGGCGGCACCGACCTGGGCCGCCAGCTGCGCACGCTGGCCGCCTTCCTGCGGGCCGACGAGCGCACCCGCGGCGAGCTGGAAGCACGCCAGAGCTGGACGGTGAACGGCGCGCGGCTGGCCGTCGCGGCCCCGTGGGTCGTGCTCGCGCTGCTCGCCACCCGCCCTGAGGCCACCGCGGCCTACAACACCCCGGCCGGGGTCGTCGTGCTGGTAGGCGGGGCGCTGAGCTCGGCACTTGCGTACCGCGTGATGCTCCGGATCGGGCGGCTGCCCGAGGATGCGCGGGTGCTGCGATGACCCTGACCGGTGCGCTGGCCGGGCTCGGCGTGGGGCTCGGCGGCTGGCTCGTGGTGGCGTGGTTCGCGGCCCGGCGGCCACGGCTCGACGACCGGCTGGCTCCCTACCTGCGGGTGCCCGTCCGCACGCAGGTACCGCCCACCCGCGGCCAAGGGCCGCGCACGCCGTTGGGCACCGTGGAGCGACTGCTCGCGCCGGTGATGGCAGACGCGGTGCGCCTGGTCGAGCGCCTGAGCTCCCCCACCACCGACCTCGCCGCGCGCCTGGCCCGTGCCGGCCGATCGCAGCCGGTCGAGCAGTTCCGCGCCGAACAGGTGGTGGCCGCAGTGCTCGGCACCGGCGCCGGTCTGGCCGCCGCGCTCGCCCTGGCGGCCGGCGGGCGCGTCGGCCCGGCGGCCGGTGGGCTGCTGGTGGTGGTCGGCGCGCTGGCCGGGTTCGTGCTGCGCGACGTCCTGTTGAGCCACCAGGTCCGGCGCCGGTGCGAGCAGATCCTGCTCGAGCTGCCCACGGTGGCCGAGCTCCTGGCCCTGGCGGTCGCGGCCGGCGAGGGCGCGGCGGGCGCCGTGGAGCGGGTCTGCGCAGTGGGCGACGGGGCCCTGGCGGACGAGCTGCGGCGGGTCGTCGCCGACACGCGGGCGGGCGCCCCACTCGCCGAGGCGCTCGAACGGATGGCCGACCGTGTCGGCGTGCCTGCACTGTCCCGCTTCACCGAGGCACTGGTGGTCGCGGTCGAGCGCGGCACGCCGCTCGCCGACGTGCTGCGCGCCCAGGCGACCGACGTCCGCGAGACGTCGCGCCGCGAGCTGATGGAGCTGGGCGGCCGCAAGGAGGTCGCCATGATGGTCCCGGTGGTGTTCCTCATCCTGCCGGTGACCGTCGTCTTCGCCGTCTTCCCCGGCCTCACCGCACTGAGGCTCGACCTGTGAAGGAGCACACCGTGGAGCACCACGACCCGAATGACGAGCGCGACCGGGGCGACGTGCCCGGCTGGGTGCTGGTCACCCTGATGACGGCTGGGCTCGTCCTGGCGCTGTGGGCGGTCGCCGGCCCGGCACTGACCGACCTGTTCCAGCAGGCCATCGAGCGCGTCGGGTCCTTCGGCGGCTGAGGAGCACGCGGTGGGTCGGTGGCGCGGCCGGGACGCCGGGTCGGCGGTGGTCGACGCGGTGCTCGTCGGCGCCCTGACGACGCTGCTGTTCGCCTCCTTGCTCCAGCTGGGCCTGGCCCTGCACGTGCGCGCCACCCTGATCGACTGTGCCGCCGAGGGCGCGCGCTACGGGGCCCTGGCCGACCGCGACCCCCGCGACGGCGCGGCGCGCGCCGCGGACCTGATCGGCATGTCGCTGGCGTCGTCGTACGCCCAGGACGTGAGCGCCGCCCGCACCGTGCTCAACGGGCTGCCGGTGGTCGAGGTCCAGGTCACCGCGCCGCTGCCGATGCTCGGCCTGCTCGGCCCGACCACGCTGACCGTGCGCGGTCACGCCCTCGCGGAGACGCCGTGATCGCCGCCAGGGTCCGGCGCCGGTGCGCCGCGCTGCGCCGCCGCTCCGCCCTGTGCGGCGACGACGGGAACGCGGTGGTGGAGTTCCTCGGCGTCGCCCTGGTCCTGCTGGTCCCCACGGTGTACCTCGTGCTGGTGCTCGGCCGGCTCCAGGCCGCCGCGTTCGCCGTCGACGGCGCAGCACGCGAGGCGGTGCGGGCCGTGCTGGTCGCTGGCCGGACGCCGGCCACGCCGGACGCCGAGGCCCACCCACCTGGCGAGCGAGCGCAGGAGTCGCTCGCCGGACTCGACCCGCCCACCGCCGCCGCAGCCGCGGTGGGCATCGCCCTGGCCGACCAGGGCCTGCCGGCCGACGACGCGATGTCCCTGGCCTGCACCCCGGCGTGCGACGAGCCCGGCGCCGCCGTGGTCGCCCACGTCGAGGTCATGGTGGACCTGCCCCTGATACCCGCCTTCGTCCGGGACCGTGTGCCGCTCGCCGTACCCGTGTCGTCGAGCGCCACCGGTCGCATCGACCAGTACCTGGACACCCGGTGACAGACCTGCGCATCCCCCGCGTGCCGTCGTCGCCGCGCCCGCCGTGGCGCGACGACGACGGCCAGATCATGCTCATGGCGATCGGCTACGCGATCGTCGCCCTGCTCCTGGTCACCGCCGTGGTCTCGGCCAGCGGCATCCACCTGGAGCGCAAGCGCCTGCTCGCCCTGGCCGACCTGGCAGCCCTGGCAGCAGCCGACTCGATCGACCGCAACGCCTACTTCACCCGCGACCCCGCCGGTGACCTGGTCCGGCTCGGCGACGACGAGGTGCACGCCGAGGTGATCGACTACCTCGCCGCCGCCTCCCCCGGCGCCGAGCTCGACGGCGTCGAGCTCCTCGCGGTCGCCACCGAGGGCCGCACCGCGACGGTCACCCTGCGTTCGGTGGCCCGGCCCGCGCTGATCTCCTGGGTCACCGCCCCGTGGTCCGACGGCATCGAGCTCGTCGTCACAGCCACCGCCCGCGCCGACTGACCCGGCGACATGGTCACGTCGGCCGGCTCAGCCCACCGCGACCTGTCCTGCCGCCCCGCGCCCCTCGACGATCCCGACGATCTCCGCGGCCAGTTCCGCGGGCTTGGTCAGCTGCGGCCAGTGGCCCGTCGGCAGGTCGATGATCGAGCGCTCCTTCATGCTGGCGAACTCGCGCATGTAGGGGTGGTCGTCAGCCATCAGCTTCTCGAGCACCACGCTCAGCATCGAGCACGCGATCACCGTGCTCGGCACCGAGAACCGGCGCTCGTCGCCGACGTGCTGAGGGTCGCGAGCCACTCCGGCAGGCTCGGGGATCGCGATCTGCTCGAAGTGCGCGCGCACCTGGGGCGTCATGTCGGTCAGCTCGGGCTCCTCGAACGCGTCCCAGCCCGGGAACGGCACCTCGTCGGACTCCACGGGCAGCTCGTCGTTGATCACCGCGCCCTCGCCCATCGGGCCGGTGTCGACATAGATCGCGTGCTCCACCCGCTCCGGGCGGGCGTCGGCCGCGCCGGCGATGATCGAACCGCCCCCCGAGTGGCCCACCAGCACGACCTTCTCGGGCGCGGCGTCGATCCGGGCGACCACCGCAGCGACGTGGTCGGCCAGGCGTACCGAGGAACGGTCCGCGTGACGGGACTCCTTGCCGGGCAGGGTGAGGGGCTCGACGTCGTAGCCGGCCGCGTGCAGCGCGGTGGTGACGGTCCCCCACGAGTCACCGTCGAGCCAGAACCCGGGGACGAGGATCACGTGTGTCATGGGTCGACGCTAGATCCGCCCACCGACACCCGCGCCCCGGACGCGAAGGGCCGGACGCACCGGTCCACCTCCCGGGACGCCACCTCCGTGCCGCGTCACGCCCGGGCGTCGCTGCACGGGTAACCTGATCGGTCGTGGCTGCCACCGACTTCCCCTCCGAGATCGCCGCCCTGCGCACGACGCTGGGCACGATCACCGCGGTCATCGACCCCGACGGTCTGCGCGCGAAGATCGCCGAGCTGTCCGAGCAGGCCACCGCGCCCGATCTGTGGGACGACACCGACCGCGCCCAGGCGGTGACCTCCGCGCTCTCCCACGCCCAGAACGACCTGGAGCGCCTCGAGGGCTTCGCCCAGCGCCTGGAGGACCTGGAGACCCTGGTCGAGATGGGCATGGACGCCGCGGAGGACGACCCCGAGCGTGCCGCGACACTCGCCGACGCCGAGTCCGAGCTGGTCACGCTGACCAAGGACCTCGCGGGCTACGAGGTCCGCACCCTGCTGTCCGGCCCGTACGACTCCCGCGAGGCCGTGGTGACCATCCGCTCCGGCGCCGGCGGCGTCGACGCAGCCGACTTCGCCGAGATGCTGCTGCGGATGTACCTGCGCTGGGCCGAGCGGCACGGCTACCCGACCCAGGTCCTGGACACCTCCTACGCCGAGGAGGCCGGCCTGAAGTCGGCCACCTTCGAGGTCAAGGTGCCCTACGCGTTCGGCAACCTGTCGGTCGAGGCCGGCACCCACCGCCTGGTACGGATCAGCCCCTTCGACAACCAGGGCCGCCGCCAGACGTCGTTCGCCGCGGTCGAGGTGGTCCCGCTCATCGAGCAGACGGACCACATCGACATCCCGGAGAACGAGATCAAGGTCGACGTGTTCCGGTCCTCCGGCCCCGGCGGCCAGTCGGTCAACACGACCGACTCCGCGGTGCGCCTGACCCACCTGCCCACCGGCATCGTCGTGTCGATGCAGAACGAGAAGTCCCAGATCCAGAACCGGGCGGCCGCACTCCGCGTGCTCCAGTCCCGCCTGCTGCTGCTGCGTCAGGAGGAGGAACGCGCCACCAAGAAGGAGCTCGCAGGGGACATCAAGGCGTCGTGGGGCGACCAGATGCGCTCCTATGTGCTCCAGCCGTACCAGATGGTCAAGGACCTGCGCACCGAGCACGAGGTCGGCAACCCGGCAGCCGTGTTCGACGGCGACATCGACGGGTTCATCGAGGCCGGCATCCGCTGGCGCGCCGGGGCGTCCCAGAACTGACCGCAGACCTGCGCCATCGCCGCAGGTCAGACCGCGCGCGCCACGCTCGCGCGCCGCTTCGCAGGTCGCGAGGGGCGTACCGCGCTGCCTGCGCGACCGCGAGGGCGCACCTGCCGCGCTCCGCGCGCCCCTGTCGAGCGGGTCGCCGATGGCCGCGCTCCACTGTTGAAGCGTTGGCGTCGATATGCGACGCCAACGCTTCAAGACCGATCGGCCACGCCTGTGCTGATGGGCCAGACCCGACCTTCTCGCCTGGAGATCACCGCACGCCCGCGCCGCCGACGGTGCGTCGGCCGGCGACGGCACGCGCGCCGCATGGCCTGAGCCCGTCGACGCACCGTGCCCCGGAGGGACACCGACCCGTCGGCTGCGGCCCAACCCGCCACGCGTTCGCGGCAGGCGGGACACCTGGCGTGAGTAGCATCGCCGCCGTGACCACCCTCGTCCTGACCGTCATCGGCGACGACCGCGCCGGGCTCGTCAAGGCCCTGGCCGACGTCGTGCAGGCGCACGACGGCAACTGGGAGCGCAGCCACCTCGCCGAGATGGCCGGCAAGTTCGCCGGGATCGTCGAGGTGTCGGTGCCCGAGCCCCGCGCCGCCGAGCTCCAGGCCGCGCTACGCCCGCTCGAGGGCATGCTCGAGGTCGAGGTGCACGCCGCCACCCCGCACGCGGCGGGCGCCCGGCACGAGGTGGTCGTCGAGGTCCTCGGCAACGACCACCCGGGGATCCTCCAGGCCGTCTCCGGCGCGCTCGCCGACCAGGGCCTGAGCGTCACCGAGCTGGAGACCGGCACCCGCGAGGCCCCGATGGTCGGGGGCCGGCTGTTCGAGGCCCGCGCCCTGGTGGCCGTGCCGGACGGGTTCGACCTGGCCGACCTGCGGGCCGCCCTCGAGCAGATCGCCGCCGAGGTCCTGGTGGACCTCACGCTGACCAGCGCCGACGCCTGACCGCTTCCTACCGGCACCCGGCCGACGCCCGGTAGGCACCCGAGCCCCGCCGGCTCCTCACGCGTCGTCGTAGCCCCCCGCCGCGATGTCCTCTGCCAGCGTCGCGCCGGTCGGCTCCCACCCGAGCAGCTCGCGCGTGAGGTCCGCCGAGGCGGGCAGGTCGGCGCCGAAGAACATCCCCAGCCAGCCGAAGTGGTCCGCTGCGTGCTCCGGCGCGATCGAGCGCACCGGCAGGTCGTATCGCGCCGCGATCGCCTCGGCGATCTGGCGCGTCGGGATCCCCTGCTCGCCGATCGCGTGCAGGGCCGAGCGGGCAGGTGCGTGGTCGACGGCCAGCGCCACCACCCTGGCTGCGTCCTTGACGTGCACGGCCGGCCAGCGGTTGGCACCGTCGCCGACGTGGCCGGCGAACCCCGCGTCGCGCGCGATCCGGACCAACCGCGCGACGAACCCGTGGTCGCCGGCGCCGTGCACGGTGGGTGGGAAGCGCACCACCATCGGCCGGACCCCACGCTCGGCGAACGAGAACGCCAGGTCGGCGTGCACGGCACGGGGGTTGCCGTCGGGCGCAGGGAGGTCCCGCTCGGTCGAGACCTGCCCGGGTCGCACCCCCGTCCCGCCGATCATCACCAGCGGACCGCCCCGGCCCTCGATCGCCCCGCCAAGCGCCGTGATCGCGGCGCGGTCCAGCTCCAGGGCGTGGGCCATGTCGGAGAAGTCGTGGTCGTAGCCGAGGTGCACCACGCCGTCGGCCCCGCTCGCCCCGGCCCGCAACGAGTCGAGGTCCTCCAGGTCGCCGCGGTGGACGTCGGCGCCCAGTGCCGCGACCCGCGCGGCCGAGGCGTCCGAGCGGGCCAGGCCCAGCACCTGGTGGCCCGCGGCGAGCAGCTCGGGGACGGTGGCCGAGCCGATCCAGCCCGAGGCACCCGTGACGAAGATCCGCATGTCGGTCTCTTCTCGTTCGCGCCGCGTGCGGTGCCGCCGCGACTGATGTCACTTGATGACATCGACGGTAACACCTGATGGCACTTCGTGTCATCGGGTGAGCCTCCCCGCTACCCTGACGGCATGGGACGGTGGGCCCCTGGGGCCGAGACGAGGCTGCGGCTCGCCGCTCTCGAGCTGTTCGCCGAGCGCGGCTTCGAGGCCACCACCGTCGCCGAGATCGCCGAGCGCGCGGGTCTGACCGCACGGACCTTCTTCCGCTACTTCGCCGACAAGCGCGAGGTCCTGTTCGACGGCTCGGACCTGCTCACCGAGCGATTCACGGCCGCGGCCCGGTCCGCCCCGTCCGACGCGCCGCCGATCCGCGTCGTCGCAGCGGCCCTCGACGAGTTCGCGACGCTGGTCGGCGAGGACCGCGGCTGGGCGCGTCGGCGCCGCGCCGTGATCGACACGACCCCCGAGCTCCTCGAGCGCGAGCTGGTCAAGCTCGCCACGATGTCCGCCGCGCTCGCCGGCGTGCTGCGCGAGCGCGGTGTGGGCGACCTCGAGGCAGGCCTCGCCGCCGAGACGGGCATCGCGGTGCTTCGCATCGCCTTCGAGCGCTGGACCGGCGCCGAGGTCGACGCCACGCTGCCGGAGCTGATGGGCGAGTCGCTCGCCCGGCTCCAGGAGATCGCCGCGGGCTGACCTGCGCTCACGGCAGACACCGCGAAGCGCCCGACCGACGAGCCGCCGCCGGACGGGTCGACGCCCCTCAGCCGAGGCTGGCGCGCCAGGCGGCGATCCGGTCCACCGCGGCCGCCACGACGTCCGGCGTCGTCGCGAAGCTGAGCCGCACGTGCGTGCCGCCCTCGACCGGGTCGAAGTCGGTTCCGGGCGTGAGAGCCACGCCAGCCTCGTCGAGCAGGCGCGCGCAGTACGTCACCGAGTCCAGCCCGGAGCCCGACACGTCCGCGTACACGTAGAACGCGCCGTCCGCGGGCGCCGGGTCGCGCCAGCCGAGCTCGGCCAGCCGGTCGAGCACCACGGCCCGCGAGCGCGCGTACGTCGCAACGTTCGCGTCGGCCGCCGCGTAGGCGTCCGGGGTGAACGCGGCGACGGCGGCGTGCTGCGACAGCGTCGGCGGGCACAGCGCGAGGTTCCCGGCGAGCGCATCGACCGGCCCGACGAGATCCGGCGGGAGGAGGAGCCAGCCCAGCCGCCATCCCGTCATCGCCCAGTACTTGGAGAACGAGCCGACCACCAGTGCGCCGTCGGAGGTCGCCGCGGTCGGCGCGCCGGCGCCGTGCCCGGCCCCAGCCCCGTAGGTGATCCCGTGGTAGATCTCGTCGGAGACCAGCCGCACACCGTGCGCCTCGCACCACGAAGCGATCGCGGCCAGCGCCGCGGGCTCCACGAGGGTCCCGGTCGGGTTGGCAGGCCCGGCGAGCACGAGCCCGTCGATCGGCCCGCCCTCGGCGACCAGTGCCTCGAGCAGGGCGACCGTCGGCTGGAACCGGACCTCGGGGCCGCACGGCACGTCCACCACCTCGCATCCCAGCGCGGTGACGAGGTTGCGGTACGCGGGGTACCCGGGCCGGACCACGGCCACCCGGTCCCCCACGTCGAACGCGGTCAGGAAGGCCAGCACGAACCCGCCCGACGCCCCCGTCGTCACGGCCACGGAGCCGGGGTCCACCTCGACGCCGTACCAGCGCCGGTAGTGCCCGGCGATCTCCGCGCGCAGCGCGGGCATGCCCAGCGCCTCGGTGTAGCCCAGCGATCCGCCGGCCAGCGCCGCGGCCGCCGCTTCGCGCACCGCCGCCGGTGCGCCCCCGGACGGCTCGCCCGCACAGAGGTTGAGCACGTCGACCCCCGCCGCGCGCCGGGCGTTGGCGGCGGCGATCACCTCCATCACGGCGAACGGCGGGACCTGCGAGCGCGCGGCGACCTTCACACCCCCATCCTGCCCCCGGACCGCGCCGAAACCCGGCCCGGCCGCCCAAGGGCGGTGGCGGCGGGGCCACGTCCGGCGCCCCGCGCGGCGACGCCGGACCCAGACGCGCCGCCCCGCACCCGCGTCCACCATCCGGACGTCCGCGAACGTCGCCGGGCCGTTCGCCGCGTGGTGCGCCGGCCATCCGCCGCACCCCGGCGCACCGGCGTCCGATTCGTCCCAAACGCACGACATCGGCACAGGTCACCGCGGCGTGGCGGTCCGGGCCACGGGTGAGGCAGTGCTTACCCTCGAACGGAGCGCGCCCCGGCGTGTGTTCTTTCCTGCCCCCGACGACTGGCCAACCACGTGATCCGTCTGACGAACGTCACCAAGGTCTACGCCCGTGGCGCCCGACCGGCGCTGGACGACGTCGACCTGGAGATCGAACGCGGCGAGTTCGTGTTCCTCGTTGGCGCGTCCGGCTCGGGCAAGTCGACGATGCTGCGGCTCATGCTCCGCGAGGAGCGGCCGACCGCGGGCAAGGTGTTCGTCGCCGGCAAGGACCTGTCGACCCTGTCGACCTGGAAGGTCCCCTACCTGCGCCGCCAGATCGGCGTGGTGTTCCAGGACTTCCGCCTGCTGCCCAACAAGTCGGTGTTCGAGAACGTCGCCTTCGCCCTCCAGGTGATCGGCAAGCCCAAGCACCACATCCTGACCACGGTGCCCGACACCCTCGAGCTCGTGGGCCTGGGCGGCAAGGAGAAGCGCCGCCCGCACGAGCTGTCCGGCGGTGAGCAGCAGCGCGTGGCCATTGCGCGGGCCTTCGTCAACCGGCCGAGCATCCTGCTCGCCGACGAGCCCACCGGGAACCTCGACCCCACCACCTCGGTGGGCATCATGCGGCTGCTGGACCGGATCAACCGGACCGGCACCACCGTGGTGATGGCCACCCACGACGACGAGATCGTCGACCAGATGCGCAAGCGCGTCGTCGAGCTCGACACCGGGCAGGTCGTCCGCGACCAGTCACGCGGCGTCTACGGCTCGGACCGCTGAGGGGGCGCGGGCATGCGACTGCAGTTCATCCTGTCGGAGATGTTCATCGGCCTGCGCCGGAACATGTCGATGGCCGTGTCGGTCATCCTCGTCACGTTCGTCTCGCTGACGTTCGTCGGGGCCGCCGGGCTGCTCCAGCTCCAGATCAACCAGCTCAAGGACCAGTGGTACGACAAGGTCGAGGTCACCATCTACCTGTGCACCGCGACGGACACCGACATCGCCACGTGTGCGGGCGGCGAGGCCACCAAGGACCAGATCGACGCGATCGGCGCGGCGCTCGAGTCCGACACGCTCTCGCCCTACGTCAAGAAGGTCTACTTCGAGACCAAGCAGCAGGCCTTCGACTCGTTCCAGAAGCTGTACCCCGACCAGTCGTGGGCGCAGAGTGTGACGGTCGAGGACATGCCCGCGTCGTACCGGGTGGCGCTCGTCGACCCCGAGCAGTACCAGGTCATCTCCGACTACTTCACCGGCCGCCAGGGCGTGGAGGAGGTCCGTGACCAGCGCAAGGTCCTCGAGCCGCTGATCCTGGTGCTCAACCGGGCGACGCTGGTCTCGGCCGGGCTGGCGATCGTGATGCTCCTGGCCGCGGCGCTGCTGATCACCACCACCATCAGGCTGTCGGCGATGAGCCGGCGGCGTGAGACCGGCATCATGCGCCTGGTCGGCGCATCGAACCTGTTCATCCAGCTGCCGTTCATGCTCGAGGGCGCGATCGCCGCGACAGTCGGCGCCGGTCTGGCGATCGGCGGGCTGTGGTTCGGCGTGCGCTACCTGGTCGAGGACTGGCTGGCCGGGTCGGTCGGCTTCGTGCGGTACATCGGCACCGACGCGGTGTGGACGGTGGCGCCGATCCTGCTGGTCATCGCCATAGGCCTGGCCACGATTTCATCCCTGGTCTCCTTGAGCCGATACACGAGGGTGTGAGCATGGGACGCCGACTGAGAGGTCTGGTCGCCGCCGTCATGGGCATCGCGCTGGTCACGTTGGGCGCGGTCCCCAGCCAGGCCGACCAGTACGACGACCAGCGCGCCCAGATCAAGGCACGACAGGATGCCGTCGACAAGGCGCTCGCCGACCTGTCCGCCGAGCTGGAGGACACCAGCGCAGCGCTCGTCAAGGCGTACGCCGACCTCCAGGGCATCCAGGCGCAGATCCCGGTGGCCGAGGCCCAGCTCAAGGCCGCGGAGGACAAGCTCGCCGAGCTCCAGGCCGAGGCCCTGCTGATCGCGCAGCGCCTGGACGCCGCCACGAACCTGGAGAAGCAGATCGGCGACCAGATCGCCGCGGGCACCCAGCGCCAGGAGAACCTGCACGTCGCGATCAGCCGGATGGCCCGCGACGCGTACAAGGGCGACCTGGCGACCTCGACGATGACGGCGATCCTCGACTCCTCGAGCGCCGCCGACTTCGTCCAGCAGACCGAGCTCGCCCAGGTCGCGCTGCGTACCCAGACCCAGGCGCTGCGCGAGTCGGACGAGATCGTCGCCGTCAACCGCAACCGCGAGGCGCGCCAGACCGCGGTCCGCGAGCAGATCACCGAGCTGAAGGCGGAGGCCGACAAGAACGTCGCCGACGCCGAGGTGGCCAAGAAGGCGGCCGCTGCCCACAAGGCCGAGCTGGTCGCCCTCGCGAAGGAGGCCCAGGCCAAGGCCGCCGAGATCGAGAAACAGAAGGCCGAGCAGCAGGCCAAGGAGGACGAGCTCAAGGCTCAGCAGGACAAGCTCGAGAGTGACCTCAAGGCCGTCATCGCCAAGCAAGAGGCGGCCCGTAGGGCGGCCGGCAAGTCCCCGATCGGCTCGACGGCGGACCAGCCGTTCATCAACCCGACGTCGGTCAACCCGATCTACAAGACCTCCGACTACGGCATGCGGTTCCACCCGATCCTGCACTACTGGCGCCTGCACGCCGGGGTCGACCTGCGCACCTGGTGCGACACCCCGATCTACGCGGCGGCGGCAGGCACCGTGCAGTGGACGCAGTACCGCTACGGGTTCGGCAACCAGGTGATGGTCAACAGCGGCTACTGGAAGGGCAAGTCGCTGATGGAGAGCTACAACCACCTGACGTCGTTCGCGGTCAAGCCCGGTCAGCAGGTCAAGCAGGGTCAGCTCATCGCCTACTCGGGCAACACCGGGACGTCGGCCGCCTGCCACCTGCACTTCGAGGTGTACATCAACGGCAGCACCGTCGACCCCTGGCCCATGATCGCCAAGTAGGAATCACCTCCGGGCGGCCGCGGCCGATCCCCTAGCCTGGTCGCATGGCCAAGGACACCGGACGTCGCCTCGTCGCGAACAACAAGAAGGCGCGGCACGACTACCACATCGACGAGACCTTCGAGGCGGGTCTCGTGCTCACCGGTACCGAGGTCAAGGCGCTGCGGGCCGGGCGCGCGTCGCTGGTGGACGGCTTCGTCGCGGTGGACCGCGACGGCGAGGCGTGGCTGGAGAACGTGCACATCCCGGAGTACACCGAGGGCACCTGGACCAACCACGCCCCGCGCCGCAAGCGCAAGCTCCTGCTGCACCGCCGCCAGATCGCCGAGATCGCGCACGAGACGCAGGCCAAGGGCGTCACGGTGGTGCCGCTGAGCCTGTACTTCGTCGACGGACGGGCCAAGGTGGAGATCGCCCTGGCCCGAGGCAAGAAGGAGTACGACAAGCGCCAAGCGCTGCGCGAGCGGCAGGAGAACCGCGAGGCCCAGGCCGCGATGAGCCTGCGCAAGCAGTCATGAGCCGAGTCGCCGGAGCCGTCGGCCTGCGACGCACGGTGGCGGCCGCCGCCATCGGCGTCGGAGCGATGCTGTCGCTGGCCGCGCCGGCCGCCGCCGACGCCGAGGACGTGGTGACGGCCTACGACCAGACGGTCACGCTCGACGCCGACGGCACGGCGCACGTCGTGCTCGACCTGACGATGGACTTCGGCAGCTCGCCGAACCACGGGCCGTACCTCACCTATCCCGTCAAGCAGCAGTACGACGGCACGAACGAGCGCATCTACCGCTACTCCCACGTGCGCGCCCAGAGCCCCGACGCCCCCGCGCAGGTCGACGTGCAGGAGGAGGGTGGCTGGAACCAGATCCGGATCGGCGATCCGGACCGCACCGTCACCGGCTCGCACTCCTACACGATCAGCTACGACGTGCAGGGCTGGGTCAACCCGGCCGGCTACCCGTTCCCCGCCGGGACCCTGGACCACGACGAGCTGTACCTCAACGCCACCGGCGATCGTTGGTCGATGCCGCTGGAGAACGTGACGGTCACGCTCGTCGGGCCGGCCGACGTGACCGACGCGGCGTGCTTCGCCGGGCCGGCGAAGTCGACCACGCCCTGCGATCGGGTCGACGCCAGCGGCAGCAGCGCCACCTACCACCAGGAGCGGCTCGAGCCCGGCCAGCAGCTGAGCGTCGTGGCGGCCTGGCCGGCGGGCACGTTCGACACCGCGCCGATCCTGCAGGAGATCTGGAAGCCCGAGAAGGCGTTCGCCGTCAACCCCGCAACCGGGACCGTCGCCGGCCTGGTCGCCCTGGGCGGCGTTGCGCTGGTGGTCGTCCGGGTACGCCGCCGCGGACGCGACCGTGAGTACCTGGGCCTCACGCCCGGCCTGGCGCCGGCACCGGGGCAGGAGGCCGGCGTCGGCCCGCGCCGCCGCACGCCGATCAGCGTGCAGTTCACCCCGCCGCCGGGCGTACACCCGGGGCAGCTGGGCACGCTCGTCGACGAGCACGCCGACGTGCGCGACGTGACCGCGACGATCATCGACCTGGCCGTGCGCGGGTACCTGCTGATCGAGCAGGTCGGCGGCCCGGACGTGCGCGAACGGGACCGTGAATGGCGCCTGGTGCGCACGGACAAGCCCGACACGGACCTGCTGGACTTCGAGCACCGGCTGTTGTCCGCTCTGTTCGCCGACAGGTCCGACGTGACGCTGTCCGACCTGCGCACGACGTTCGCCTCCTCGCTCGCGCGCGTGCAGTCGATGCTCTACGAGGACGTCACGGAGCGGGGCTGGTTCTCCGGCAACCCGCGCTGGGTGCGGGCCCGGTGGGTGGCCGCCGGCATCGCACTGGCGGTGGTGGGCGTGGGGATCACGGGGGCGCTCGCGGCCACCACGCACTGGGGGCTGGTGGGCGTGCCGCTGGTGCTGGTGGGCCTGCTGGTCGCCGCGGTGTCCCGCGCCGCGCCGTCGCGCACCCCGGCGGGCACCGCCGTGCTCGCACAGACCGAGGGCTTCCGCCGGTACCTGGCCACCGCCGAGGCCGACCAGCTGCGGTTCGAGGAGGGCGAGGACCTGTTCAGCAGGTACCTGCCGTTCGCGGTGGCGTTCGGGCTCACCGAGCGGTGGACCCGGATCTTCGCCGAGCTGGCCGCGCGCGGCGTCGACCTGCCGGTGCCGACGTGGTACGTCAGCGGTTGGGGCTACGCCGGCTTCTGGGCCGGGGCGAGCGCGTTCGAGCGCGACCTCACCGGATTCACGACCACCATGGACACCGCGATCTCCGCCCCCACACCGGGGTCGAGCGGAGGTTCCGGGTTCTCGTCCGGCGGAGGCTTCTCCGGCGGCGGCGTCGGCGGCGGGGGCGGCGGCAGCTGGTAACCCCCTGGTGGTGGCGTCAGGCGCGGGCCCAGCGGGCGAGTCGGCCGACCTCGACGACCCGCTTGCGACCGATCGCGAGGGTGGTCACCGACAGGCCGAGCAGGGACCACAGCAGGAGCAGGACCACGGTCCCGCCGATGCCGGAGGTCCCGTCGATCACGCCGCGCAGCCCGTCGAGCACGGTCGTGGTGGGCAGCGCGCTCGCGATGTCGGACATCAGCCCCGGCACGGTGGAGATCACCGCGGTGGACAGCGCCAGCACGGCGACCACCATCGACACGAACCGCCCGATCCCGCCGAACGCCGCCGCGAGCGCCTGGTTCAGCGCCGCGAACGCCACGCCACCGAGCATGGCCAGGGCAGTGAACGCGACCCAACCGCCGGGCGACAGGTCCACTGCGAACGCGACGACCGCGGTGAGCAGGGCACCCTGGATCGCGCCGATCGCCGCCGCCGGCACGAAGGCCTGCACCGCGAGCCGCAGCGAGGACCGGGTCGAGCCGAGTGCGTCGCGGCTCGCCGGCGCCAGCACCAGGAACGTCGCCAGCCCGCCGAGCCACAGCGCGACGGCCAGCAGGAACGGCACCGTGCTCGACCCGAGCAGGCTCGCGGTCCCGCCGTCGACGCGCACCGGGTCGGCGATCACCGTGGCGAGCGAGGACGCCTCGTCCTTGGAGTAGTCCGGCACCTGGTCCACGGCGGTGCCCAGACCGCTGGCGAGGTCGCCGGCGCCGCCGGCCAGGCCATCCGCGCCGGACGCGACCTGCGAGGCGCCGTCGGCCAGCCGGCGTGCGCCGTCGGCGGACTGGTAGGCGCCGTTCGCGAGCTGCGTGGCACCGGAGGCGGACTGCGACGCCCCCGAGGCGAGCTTGGAGGCGCCTGCGGCGGCCGAGTCGGCCCCCGACGCGAGCTGCGACGCGCCCGCGGCCGACTGCGTGGCGCCGTCGGCGAGCTGGTGGGCGCCCGCCGCGGACTGCGCGAGATAGGCCGCGAGCGTCGACAGACCGGTCGCGGAGTCCGACGCCCCGGACGCCAGGTCCTGGCCGCCTGCGGCAAGCTGCTCGAGCGTCGGCCCGAGCGGCGGCTCGGTGGGCGGGTTGCCCGTGGTGAACGCGCCGTCGAGCTGGGCGAGCCCGCCGGCGAGCTGGCTCGCTGCCGCGGTGACGGTGGGCTGCCCGCCGACGACGGCCTGGTCGCGCTGGCCCTCGATGGTGCTGATCAGCGTCCCGCACGGGTCCGCGACCCCGGGGATCACGAAGTCGCCCCGGCACGCCTTGGCGAGGTTGTCGAGGTTGTCCAGCAGCGTGGGCAGACCGGCGGAGAGCTGGCTCGCACCGGTCGAGAGCAGACCGAGCGAGTCGCTGATCCCGCCGGTGGAGTTGACGGCGTCGGACACCTGCGACAGCCCGGCGGCGAACTGCTGCGCGTCGGGCACAGCGCCAGCGGCCGTCTGGGCGGAGGCATTGGTCTGCGCTGCGAGCTGGTCGAGCCCCGACGCGAGGTCGGACGCCCCGGAGGAGAGCTGCGCCACCCCGGAGGACAGCGCGTCGGCGCCGGTGCCCACCTGCTTGACACCGCCGGCCAGACTCCCGGCGCCGGCCGAGAGCGAGGCCAGGCCGCCGGACAGGTCCGAGGCCCCGCCCGCGACCTTGTCGACCCCGTCCGCCAGGGACGCCGTGCCGTCGGCCACGCCGGTCGCCCCGGTGGAGAGCTGGGTCGCGCCGTCGGCGAGCTTGGTCGCGCCGTCCGCCGCGTCGCCGAGGCTCGAGTGGAGCGTCCCGAACGAGACCAGCACGTTGTCCAGGAAGGACCGGGTGAGCTGGGTGCCGAGCCCGCCGGCCGCGGCCTGGGCGATCACCTGGGCGATCGTGCCGTCCAGCGGACGCGCCTCGGGGCTCGTCTCGATACGCAGCGTCGCGGCGGTCGCGTCCGCGGCGGTGCCGCTCGGCGAGGTCGCCGCAGCGGAGAAGTCCTTGGGGATCGTGATGACGGCGCCGTACCGCCCGTCGGCCAGGCCGGCGGCCGCGTCGGACGGGTCGGACAGGACCCACACGAACGACGCGGGGTTGTCCGAGCCGGAGACGTTGGCGACGGTCCCCGAACCGGACGTGCCGGTCGACGACGTGCCCGACGTCCCCTCGGTGCTCGACCCGCCCGGCGTCGCCTGGTCCGCCGAGGCCTGGCCGGTGACGAGGGCCGCCGCCAGCTGGCGCCCGAGCGGCACCATCTGGCCGTCGACCGTCACGGGCTCGTCGAGGTTGACCACCGCTGCGGTGATCCGGTCGAGGCGCTCGGTGGGGTTCCACAGCGCCCAGGTCATCAGGCCACCGACCACGAGCGGCACGAGCACCAGCCCGACCAGGGTCAGCCAGGTGGCCCGGCGCGGGAACCGGACCCGCTCGACGTGCATGATGCTCATCGCGACACCTCCACGACGCGGCCGATCTGAAGCAGCACGACGTGCTCCGGGTCGGGTAGCAGGCCTTCGAGGGCCGCGGGGTCCAGACAGGTGACCAGGAGCGTGGTCCCGGCGCGCTGGGCCTCGGCCAGCCCGAAGGCCACGCCCCGCCGGTGCTGCGGGTCGGCGACGGCGTCGAGGTCGTCGATCGCGACGATCGCCGCGCGGGAGTCCAGCGCGGCGCCGAGCTCGGCGACCGGGTCGGCAGCGCGCGCCATCCGCGCCACGGCCACCCGGCCGCGGATCGCCGACGAGCGCACCGGCGCGACCAGGCCGTCGACCTTGAGCAGGCCGGAGTCGGCGTGCACCCGGCCGGCGAGCGTCAGCAGCAGCGGCGAGCGTCCGCTGCGATGCCCACCGACCACGACGAGTGTCCCGCCGCGAGGCACCCGGGTGGTGATGCCCTGGTAGAACGGTCCGTCGGGACCGTCGAGGCGCAGGTCCCGCGCGACGACGGCGTCCGTGGCGCCGGGCTCGGGCCAGTCGGCGAGCGCGAGCTCGGCCGCGACGCCCTCCCCCTCGACGTCGAAGTGCGGCAGCAGCCGGTCCAGGCGGTGCGGGAACCGCCAGGCGCGCTCACCGAGCAGCTGGAGCACCGCGGGCACCAGCGTCATCCGCACCACGAACGCGTCGACGAACACCCCGACCGCCAGGCCCAGCGCGATGGGCTTGATGTTCACGTCGCCCTCGGGCACGAACGCGGCGAACACCGAGAACATGATCGCCGCGGCGGCGGTGACCACGGTGGCCGAGTGCACGAAGCCCGTGCGGATCGCGGCCCTGGCATCCCCCCCGTGCACGTACTCCTCGCGGATCCGCGAGACCAGGAACACCTCGTAGTCCATCGCCAGACCGAACAGCACGCCCATCAGCAGGATGGGCAGGAAGCTGATCACCGGTCCCGCCCGGTCCAGGCCGAGCAGGCTCGCACCCCAGCCGTCCTGGAACACCAGGACGACGATGCCGAACGACGCGCCGACGCTGAGCAGGTAGCCCAGGGCGGCCTTGACCGGCACCCACAGCGACCGGAACACCATCGTCAGGAGCACGAAGGACAGGCCGACGACGAACAGCCCGAACGGCAGCAGCGCGTTCCCGAGCCGGGTCGAGATGTCGATCGCGACGGCGGTGATGCCGGTCACCGCGATGTCGACGCCGTACTTCGCCTGCCACTCGGCGCGGTGCGAGCGGATCTCGCGCACCAGGTCGGCGGTCTGCGCGGACTCCGGCCCCGTCTCGGGGATCACCTGGACGATCCCGGTGTCCGCGTTCTGGTTGGGCGTGGCCAGCGGCACGGCGGCGACCCCGGGAAGTGCCTCGATCTCGGCCTTGAGGTCGTCCATCAGACCCAGCGGGTCGGTCGAGCCGATGATGGTCGCGGTCACGATGAGCCGCCCGTTCCAGCCGGGCCCGAAGTGCTCCGAGATCAGGTCGTACGTGACCCGGGCCTCGGTGCCGGCGGGCTGGGAGCCGGCGTCCGGAAGGGCGAGGTCGAGGCGCGCCGCGGGCACCGCCGCGAGGCCCAGCACGGCGACCACCGCGAGGATCGTCGCCACCGGTGCACGCGTGGCGGTGCGCACCCAGCCCGCGAAGAACCGACGACCGTGGGGCTCGACCGGCGCCCCGTCGCGGGTGTGGCGCCGGCGCGGGCGCAACCGCTCCCCCGCGAACCCGAGCAGCGCGGGGGTCAGGGTCAGGGCGATGATCACGGCGACACCCACCGCACCGGCGCCGGCGATGCCCATGACGGTCAGGAACGGGATGCCCGCGACGAACAGGCCCACCAGGGCGATCATCACCGTCAGCCCCGCGAACACCACGGCGGAGCCCGCGGTCGCCAGGGCCCGCGCGGTGGACTCCTCCGGGTCCATCCCGCTGCGCAGCTGGTCGCGGTGCCGCGAGACGATGAACAGCGTGTAGTCGATGCCGACGGCCAGGCCGAGCATCAGCCCGAGCATCGGTGTGGTCGAGGAGATCGTGGCGAACGCCGTCGCCGCGAACACGACCGCCGTCGACACCCCGACGCCGAGCAGCGCGATGAGGACCGGCAGCCCCGCGGCGATGAACGATCCGAACGTCACGAGCAGCACCAGCAGCGCGACCAGCAGACCGATGCCCTCGGTGATGCTCACGCTGGGCACGTTGTGGGTGAACAGGTCGCCGCCCAGGGCGGCCTCGCTGCCGGAGGGCAGCGCCGTCTGGAGGCTGGTGAGCTGGTCGCGCAGGTCGGCGCGGACCTGGTCGGCGTAGGAGGCCGACCCGCCGTCGATCTGCACGGTGATGACGGCGGCGCTCCCGTCTGCGGAGACCGCGCCGCCGACCTTCCCGAACGGGTCCGCCACCGCGGCGACGTGCTCGACCTTCCCGAGGGCGGTGACCGCGCCCTCGATGGGGGCCTGGACGGCGGGCTCGGTGACCTTCACGCCGTCGGGTGCGACCACGACGAACATCGCAGACGTGCCGCTGACCTGAGGGAAGGTCCGGTCGAGCTGGTCCAGGGCGTTGCCGGACTCGGTGCCAGGGATGGAGAAGGTGTTGTCGGTGCCCTTGCCGAGGAACGCCGCGCTCGCCGCGGCGAGGAGGATCAGCAGGACCCAGGCGATGGCAACCCTCGCGCGACGCCGGAAGGCCCAGCGACCGAGGCGGTACAGGGACGAGGACACAGGTCTCCCCGAGGGTGTGGGACGGCGGTGGGTGGATACACCGACGTATCCGATACAGGAATGTATCCGCTAGGGTGTGGCCCGGCAAGTGCGCGGTACGGTGCCCGCACGAGCCGTCCACGACCCGGGAGGGATGCCGTCGATGGCCGAGACCGAGCCTCGTCCGGAGTCCCCCCGCCGTGCGCGCACCCGTGAGCGCCTCATGGATGCGGCGTTCGAGGTGTTCGCCGAGCAGGGCCTCGCGGCGACCAGCGTCGAGCAGATCGCCGAGCACGCCGGCTTCACACGCGGCGCGTTCTACTCGAACTTCTCCACCAAGGAAGAGCTGTTGCTCGCCCTCATGGACCGCGAGCGCGACCTGTGGATCAGCTCTCTGAGCGAGCGGGTCCCGTCGCTCTTCCCTCTCGCCGCCGGGCCCGCGATCGAGGCGGAGATCGGCGCGGCCGTCGCCGTCCTGCTGGCCGGTCCGACGGATCACCGGCACGCGTCGCTCATCCAGAGCGAGTTCCGGCTCCTGGCCCTGCGCGACCCCCAGCTGGCCCGGGCGTACACAGCCCACCGAACCGATCTCGAGGACTCCCTGGTGGCCATCGTCGAGGACGCCGTCCGTCGCGCCGGCCGACGCCTCAGGCTGGACGCGCGGTCGATGGTCCGGGTGGTCACGGCGCTGCACCAGGACGCCGTCGAGCGGTCGATCCTCACCGGGACCGAGGACGACCCGATGGCGTCCGTGCACCTCGAGCTGGCGCGGCTGCTCACCGCGATCACCGAGCTGCGCTAGGAGCCCGCCCCGTTCACCGCGCTGCGCTAAGAGCCCGCGCCGGGGCCCCTGCCGCGGAACGCGTCGTCGTCGAAGGCCTTGCCCGCGAACGCGCCGTTCTCGAGCGGCCCGCCCTCGACCACCCGGCCTTCGAGCACCCCGCTCTCGAACGCCTCGGCCTCCACCGGTGCCAGCTCGCCCTCCTGGACCGCCACACCGGAGGGATCGTGCCCGATCACCACGGGCCGCCGCGCCCCGGCCCGGTCCACCCGCACCGCGGTGACGCTCGCGTTCGCCAGCGGTCGGTGCGTCGGGAACCCGGACATCGCCAGGTAGACCATGAGCGTCATGCCGTGGCTGACCACCAGGACGTTCTCGCCGGGCGCGTGCGCGGTCTCGATCTCCTCGAAGACGGCCCCGACCCGGTCGAGGTAGGTGCGCGCCGACTCGCCGCCCGGGAAGCCCGGGTAGGTCCCGTCGAGCACGCCGCGGAACAGCTCCAGCCAGTCGATGTGGTCCACGAGCTCCGCCTCCGAGCGCTCCTCGAACGCGCCGAAGTTGAACTCGCGGAGCCCGTCGCGCGGTACGACACGGAGCTCGGGGTGGTGCTCCAGGATCGTCGAGGAGGTGGTCAGGGTGCGTCGCGACGGGCTCGAGTACGCCGCGTCCAGCGTGACGCGGCTGAGGTCGACGGCCGTGGCGCGCACCCCGGCCAGCCCGTCGGGAGTCAGCTCGGAGTCTGCCCAGCCCTGGATCCGGCGCTCCGCGTTGAACCGCGTCCGGCCGTGCCTGACGAGCAGAAGGGTGAGGGACTCGGGGTCCGGGGTCATCAGGTCGTCGGGCAGGGGCACCTCGCCAGGGTAGCTGCGGCACCCGGGTACCCGATGCGCACCCGCTGCGAGGCGCCCGACCACAGCGAGCAGCGGTCGCGTGCCCGTCAGACTCGGTGTTCCTCTCTGAATGGCATCGCCGACGTGATGGGCTTTCCACAGGCAGCCAGGTGCGCGGGGACCCCACAGGTTCGGCGGCACCGCCAGAGGGACCCGGCGATCCCGATGCATGACTTCTGAGATGCAATTCGGAGAGACACCATCGTTTCCCGGGACGCCCGACCGCGGGCCTGGGGACGAGAGTCCGTTCGACGCGCACGTCGAGTCGATCGCGACCTCGCTGGGGATCCTGCGGCGCCTGGGCGGGCGCCGGGCTGCGGCGCGGTCCGCGGCGCTGCCGATGCGCGAGTACGCGGTGGTCGAGGTGGTGGACCTGGTGGCGAGCCGGGGGCACGCGTCGGCGGGCGAGGTGGCGACGACGCTCGGCCTCGCCCAGTCCCGCGCGAGCGTGCTGGTCCGGCGGGCGCGGGCTGCCCGGTGGCTCGACGCCGAGCCGGGGCCGTGGGACGCACGGGTCACCGTGGTGTCCGTGACGGACGAGGGTCGGGAGCTCGTCGAGCTCCTGCAGGCGGACCGCTGCGCGACCGTCGATCGCGCGACGATGCTCTGGTCGGACGAGGATCGCGCCGCGCTCGCACGCCTGCTCGAACGGTTCGCGGAGGCAGTCGAGCGCCCGTCCCGCCTGTGAAGAGGCGGGGACGGGCGCTCGATCCGATCGGGAGCGGACGCGACGGCTACGCGCGTCGGCGCAGCGCGGCGGCGGCCCCTGTGACCGCGACGACGCCCCACACGGTCAGCACCACGACGGAGCGCAGCGGCATCGTGAACGTGTCGTGCGCCAGGCCGGAGCGCACCACCTGGGCCATCGGCGCGATCGGCAACCAGTCGTGCGCCGTCTGCAGCCACTGCGGCATCCGCTCCGCCGGGTAGCTGACCGGGGAGAACAGCAGGACGACGAACACCAGCGCCTGGGTGACCAGCATCGCCACCTGGGGAGCCAGCAGCGAGGCCATCGCGTACCCGACCGCCGCGGACACCAGAGACACCGCGAGCGCCCCCGGCACCAGCCATGGCGCCGGCGACAGGTCGACGTGGAACCGCAGCACGCCGGTGATCACGCCCAGCACCATCCCGGGCAGGGCGATGAGGGTCCACACCGTCAGGTCGGCGGCGAGGAACGCCCAGCGCGGCACGGGGAGCGTGCGCATCCAGTCCAGCGACCCCTCGGTGCGCGCCTGGGCCACCATCTGCGGGGTCATCACCAGACCCACCGTGATGAGCGTGATCGTCGGCGCGCCCGTGGCCAGGTAGAGCGCGGTCGTCGGGTCGGGGTTGCCGACCAGCAGGCCGTAGCCGACCACCGTTGCGACAGCCATGAACACCTGCACCACCACGAGCAGCGGCATGTACTGGGCCTGGCGACGCAGCTGCCACTGGGCCAGCAGCATGGTCGCGCGCACCGCGCCGACGCGGGCCCCGGACAGGCGGACGACGGCCGCGTCGTCGGTCCGCGGCACGGATGTGACGCTCATCGGGGGTCCTCCTGATCGGTCGGGGCCTGGCCGGCGTGGCCGGCTGCGGCCGTCGCGGCGCGCTCGGGGCCCACCAGCTGCACGTACACGTCCTCGAGCGAGGCCGGCACCAGGGCGTAGCGCTCCAGGTGGCCGGACTCGACGGACTTCTGCGCCCACGCGACGACGTGGGCGGCGTCGGTCGCCGCGACCTGGGCGACGGCGCGCTGGCCGGTCACCGCCACGTCGCCCAGCGCGGCCGGGAACTCGCGCCACCCGTTGGCCAGGTCGAGCTCCACGGTCAGCGAGCCGCGAACGTCGGCGGCGAGGTCCGCCGGGGTCCCGGCGGCGACCACGCGCCCCTGGTCGAGGATCGCGAGGTGGTCGACCACTCGCTCGGCCTCGCGCACGTTGTGCGTGACCAGCAGCACGGCGGCGCCGTCGTCGGCCAGGGACCGGATGTGCTGCCACAGCAGGCGGCGGCGCACGGGGTCGACGTCGTTGGTGGGCTCGTCGAGCACGACGAGCCGGCCGGGCACCACCGTCGTCATCGCGAATGCGGTCAGGCGCGCGACGCCGCCGGAGACCTTCTGCGACGGGGTGTCGGCCCACTGCATGAGGTCGAGGGACTCGAGCAGACCGGCGGTGCGGGCCTGCACGTCGGCGGCCTCGCCGCCGCGGATCCGGCCCACGAGCTCGACCGCACGGCGCGGGGTCAGGCCCGTGATCGGCACGTTCGCCTGAGCCTGGACGGACACCAGGGCCCGCGCCAGGTCCGGCCGGGCGACCGCGTCGACGCCGTCGACCCGGATGGTGCCCTCGTCAGGGCGGACGATCCCGACCACCTGGTTGACGAGCGTCGTCTTGCCGGCGCCGTTGTGGCCGAGCAGGCCGACCACTGTCCCCGGGGCGACGTCGAGGTCGATCCCGTCGTTGGCCCGGGCGCCGTTGCGCCCGCGGTACGTCTTGCGCAGACCGCGGATGCTGAGCATGGCTGTCGCCATGGCGTCCTCCGTATGTGAGATACCGACTGGTACGCGAGCACCCTAGAACCGATCCCCTTCGGTATGCAAGCGTCTGAGCGGTATCCGAAAGGTTTTGACACTTGACCTGCGTAAACCCGCGCAAGCCAGGCTCTTGAGACGCCACTGATGGCGCTCGGATACCGATCACACTGGTACCGACCGGTTCGACTGTGTATCCTCAGCGGTATGGCAGATGACGAGAACGTGGCCAACGCCGCTCGGGCGCTCGCCGAGGCGACCGCAGCTCTGACGCGGGTGCTCGGCCAGCAGGTAGGTGCTGTGAGCGACGACGTCGGACGCGCCGTCACCCAGGGTCTGCGCGAGGCGTCACGCGGCCTGGAGACCGCGTCGGAGAGCATCAGCACCAGCAACAAGGCCGGCGACCGGCGGCGCGAACGCGCCGAGGAGACCCGCGCCGAGCTGCTCGACGCCGCCGGCCGGATGTTCGCCGCGCACGGGTACGAGGGCACCGCGGTGGGCGATCTGGCCCGTACCGCCGGCTACACCAAGGGCGCGGTGTACTCGAACTTCGGGTCCAAGGAGGACCTGTTCCGCGTGCTGGCCAGGCGCGAGCTCGCTGCGCGCCGGGTGTTCCCGCTGCGCGGCGCCGAGCTGCCGGGCCGAGAGCAGGCCCTGCTCAACCTTGAGATCCTCGCCGCGATCTCGCGCTCCCGCACACTGGGCAAGATGCTCGCCGAGGACGTCGCGGACGCCGTGCGCGCCGCGACCGGCGCCGAACCGGGCGAGCCGGTGGACGAGGCCCAGCAGGACCGCGCCGTCGCACGCCTCGCGCTCGGCCTGGTCGGCCCGCTCGTCGAGCAGGCCGACGCGAGCCTGACCGGCGTGACCCGGCGTCTGGCGGAGGACCTCGACCAGGGGTGAGGATCGGCGCATGGGACGCGTGCGCTACACCGCCATCACCTCGCTGGACGGCTACACCGCCGACGCGCACGGCTCGTTCACGTGGGCCAGGCCGGACGAGGCCACGCACCGCGCGATCAACCGGCTCGAGTCCGGCGTCGGCACCGTCGTCTACGGGCGGCGGATGTACGAGGTCATGCGCTACTGGGCGACCGCACCCGAACCCGGCGAGACCTCCGAGGCCGTGCGGGAGTTCGCCGAGCTGTGGCGGGCCACCGACAAGCTCGTGATCTCCCGCACGTTGCCCGACGCGCCTACCCCCAACACCACGCTGCTGCGCGAGCTCAGCCCCGCGGCGATGGTCCAGCTGGCCCGGACCTCGGACCGCGACCTGTCGATCGCCGGCCCCACCATCGCCGCCGCCGCGCTGCGCGCCGGCGCGGTGGACGACCTGCACGCCATCGTCGTCCCGCACGTGGTGGGCGGCGGGCTGCCCTGGCTGCCGGAGGACCTGACCATGGAGCTGGAGCTGGTCGGAGTGCGCGAGCTCGGCCCCGGAGTCGTCCATCTGCACTACCGCCTGGTCTGAGGCGGGCGCCGCGATGAAGGCACAGGAGTGCGCGGTCTGCGGCCACCCGCTGTACGCCGACAACACGCACTGCGAGTCGTGCGGCACCCGGCTGGCGTACGCCAGGGCCGAGCGCCGGATCGTCCCGGTGGACGCGGCCGGCACCTACGTCGACGCCGACGATCGCATGTGGTTCACGTGCCGCAACGGCTTCCTGGCCGGCTGCACGTGGCTGGCGTCGACGCCCGGCGGCCAGTGCTCCGGCTGCGACCTCACCCGGACCCGCCCCAACGACGACGACACCGCGGGCCTGGCCGCGTTCAAGGTCGCCGAGGCCGCCAAGCGCCACCTGGTGATCGAGCTGGACGCCCTGGGCTGCCCGGTGGTGGACCGGCACAAAGACCCCGAGCGCGGGCTCGCGTTCGACCTGCTCTCCTCCGCCGACGCCGACGTGGTGACCGGGCACGCCGGGGGCGTCGTGACCATCGACCTGGCCGAGAGCGACGACGCGCGCCGCGAGCACCGCCGCGCCCTGCTGGGCGAGCCGTACCGCACGATGCTCGGGCACCTGCGCCACGAGGTGGGCCACTACTACCAGTGGTTGCTGGTGCGCGACGGTGAGGTCCTGGACGGCTGCCGCGCGCTGTTCGGCGACGAGACCGCCGACTACGCCGCAGCCGTGGAGCGCCACTACACCCAGGGCCCGCCGCCCGGCTGGGAGCGGGAGTACCTGTCGGCCTACGCGACGATGCACCCCTTCGAGGACTTCGCCGAGACCTGGGCGCACTACCTGCACATCACCGACGCCGTGCAGACCGCACTGGCGTTCGGCCTTCTCGAGGAGTGGCCGCTCGCGGCGGACGCGCCGTTCCGCGACGTCGTGACCCGGGTGTGGGTGCCGCTGTCGATCGCCCTGAATCAGATGAACCGCGCGATGGGTGCACCGGACGTCTACCCGTTCGTCATCCCCGCCCCGGCGCTGGACAAGCTCGACTGGGTCGCCTCGCTGGTGCGGGCGGGGGAATCCTGACGACGCGCCCGGCGTTGTCGCCTACGCTGGACCTGCACGGTTCACGCGTCCCGGCTCGCCGGTACGGGTGGCCGGGTAGTTGACAACTGCACAGGGGGTGATCGGTTTCGACGATGGTCGTCGTCCCAGGAGAAGCGGGTCGAGGATGTGGGGTTATCTCGTTAACGCTCCCCGCAAACCAATAGGTGCCGATTCCAAGAGCACCGACTTCGCCCTCGCCGCCTGAGCGAGCTTCGAAGTCCGTCAGCCTGAGCTAGCTTCCGTCTCAGTTCCTGGCGTCATCTAGGAAGCCACTGCTCGTAGCCCTGGTCATGGGGGCTGCGGGGACTCTCACGTGACTGGGCCCGTCAGCGACATGTCTGCGTGATCGCTGGGGCCGAGAAACTCACTAGCAGACTGCACCCGGAGAAGGCCTGGTTCACTGCTGTCGGACGCGGGTTCGATTCCCGCCACCTCCACCCCTGTGACCTGCGGAAACGCAGGACATGTTGACAGGAAGGTAGCCATCCGTTGACACGGAGGGCTACCTTCTTGTGTTGTGGCGAGCATCCGGGAGCGTCGGCGGGCCGACGGGACGCGCTCGTTCGCGGTGCTGTGGCGCGACCCGGACACGGGGCGCCAGACGTCGCTGACGTACGACGACGAGCGCGAGGCCGCGGGTCGCGAGGAGTTGATCGAGGCGGCCGGCGGGCGGGCCGAGGAGGCCGCGCGGATCGCCGAGGCGGTGCGCAAGCCGGGGCCGACGGTCGAGTCGGCGATCACCGAGCACATCGACCTGCTGACCGGCGTCGGGCCGGATACGCGGTCGCACTACCGCGGGCAGCTCGCGCGCACATCGCGCCCGTGCTGGGGCCGCTACCCGGTGGCGGCGCTGACGTACCGGCACGTGGCCGGGTGGGTGCGGGCGATGGGCGAGAAGGGCCTGTCCCCCAAGACGATCGCGAACGTGCACGGGCTGCTGTCCGCGGCGATGTCGACCGCGATGAAGCTCGGGTACCGGACCGACAACCCCTGCGTCGGCGTGGAGCTGCCCAAGTCGGTGTCGACCCGCGACGAGATGACGGTGCTGACGCGCGACGAGTTCGGGCTGCTGCTGTCGAAGATCCCGGCGTTCTACCAGCCGCTGGTGCTGACGCTGGTCGCGACCGGGCTGCGCTGGGGCGAGGCGACGGCGCTGACGGCCGGGGACGTGGACCTGGCCGCGCGCCCGGCGACGATCCGGGTGACGAAGGCGTGGAAGCGCGACGCCGACCGGCGCTGGTACGTCGGGCCGCCGAAGACGAAGCGGGCGCGGCGAACCGTGTCGCTGCCTGACGACCTGGTCGACGTGCTGCTGCCGCTGGTGGCCGGCAAGGCGCCCGACGCGCTGCTGTTCACCAACACCGTCGGGTCGCAGCTGTCGTCCTCGCGGTTCTGGACGACGACGTGGACCCCCGCGCTCGATGCCGCCTGCGACCCGCGTCGCCTGACGGCTCCCCTGACGCGGACGCGCCGCGGCTGACGAAGCGCCCGCGGGTGCACGACCTCCGCCACACGCACGCGTCGTGGATGATCGCCGCCGGGACGGACCTGTTCGTCCTCCAGCGGCGGCTCGGCCACGAGTCGATCACCACGACGACGGAGACGTACGCGCACCTGCTCCCCGACCAGCAGCGGGCGGCCGCCGACGCCGCCGGGCAGGCGCTTGGCGGGATCCTCCGCCCTCCTGTAGACCTTGGTACCAAGAGACGATGAAGTCGGTGATCCATGACGCGGAAGCACCCCTGGTCCTCGCACACCCTTCCGCGACGCTCCGTGACGCCGCAGCCTGACTTCCTCACGCCCGACGACGCACTCCGTCGGGTCGCGAACGGGAGCCCCTGGGTCGTGCACTGGTGCGGCGCGCCATCCACAAGCTCTGCCGATGACAGCGCGGCGCGCCACCTCGGCAAGGTGCGTGAGTACCAACGCTTCGTGGGGCCCGCCGAACGGGAACGCATGGTCGCGAAAGCCGAGCGCAAGGGACGGACGCATACGGTCCTACTTCGCCGAGCGGTGGATATCGGCGCGGGGCACTGAGGTCGTTGTGTTCGTCGAGGGGGGCCCGGAGCCGTGGGGCTGGCGCCAGGACCCGTTCACATCCGCGTGAGCGATCCGCCCGTCATCTGTTTTTGTCTTGCACTATTGGCGCCCGGGCGCACACTGGAGCCGCATCGTGAAGGTCCGGATCAGCCGGTCGGCCCGCAAGCACAAGCTGAGCGCGAGTCGCATCCGGCAGGCGCTGGCCAACGCGACGCTGATACGCGAGGAGGCGGACGCGGCGGTCTACGTCGGGACCGATGACGAGGGCGTCGAGCTCGAGCTCGTCATCGTGACGGATGACCGCAGCGATGACGGATTCACCGTCATCCACGCCATGCCGACGATCTGGAGGCAGCGATGAGCACGTTCCCGAAGCGGTTCGGGCCCGATGTTGAGGTCGAGGAGGTCGATCTCGACACCGCCGACGTGCGCTACCGCGGCAAGCGGCTGACCGAGGCCGGGCTGAGCGCGTCGCCGATGACGTCCTCTCGCGGACGCCTGGCCGGCCGTCGCTCTCCGGCGCCAAGGAGAAGTCGCCGTCGCTGACCGTCCGGCTCCCGAAGCAGGACCGCGCCCGGCTCGAGCGCTGGCGGCCAAGCAGGGCCGCCGGCCGTCCGAGGTCGTCCGCGAAGCGCTCGACGACTACCTCTCCCACCACGCCGGCTGACTGGTCGATGAACGACGACCCCCGCTCGCCCGGTCTCGCTTCCCCGTCGCCCGAGCGTGCCGTGACGGGCCTGCGCGACGCCGCGCCGCACCTGGTCCGCGACCTCCAGGCTTCGTTCGACGCCACCTGGGATCTGCGCGTGAATGACGACCTGGTGATGACGCTCGCCTGGGGCGAGCGCACGGAGGCTGTGCAGCTCGGCGACCCCCTGAAGGAGGCCGAGTGGCTCCAGGATGATGGCTGGTTCGAGGAGGGCGGCCTGCCCACGGGCAAGGACCTTGAGGAACTGCTCGACGAGGTTGCGCTTGAGTACCTCGCCGCCGAGGTGTCGGAGGTGCTGGACCTTTGGGGGTGCAGTTGGCCGGGCTGCCCAGTGCACGGCCGCCCGCTCGGTGCGTGCGGTCGCGAGTGGTTCTGCGACGGGCCACCCGCTCACTCGCTGCTCATTGGCGCGATCGCCGATCTGTCGGCCGACCGGGAGCCCCCCATCCCCCTCGACGCCGGGTTCGACAGCGTCGCGATTCGGGTCTCACCGATCCGCTCCCGCGAGTGGAGGGACGAGACCGGCACCCACTGGCGCCTACGAGGGGCCGGGCCCGTCGTGGACCTCAAGCGCCTCGAGCACCTCCTCGAGGACGACACCGCGCGGGTGCTCCTCTTCGACGGCCTAGGAGCGCCGGCCAACGTCCCCGTCGAGGAGCGGGCCGCGCTCTCAGCGCGCATGCTGCCCTACCTGCGCGGCAAGGTCGATCGTGCCGCGACGAATGACCAAACCGAGTTCGTCATCGGCGAGTTCAAGGACCCCAGCCGGAGGTCGCTCGTCATCATCGAGGAGTACTGCTGAAGCGTGCGGCCGAAGGAGACTCGACGATGAGCGTCCTCGTGCGTTGGTCGGAGGCTTCCCCGTGGGGGCCGTCGTTGGAGTTCCTCTGTCTGGTCAATGACATGGGCGAGGCGCGAGAGCTGTCCCGAGCAGCGGAAGCGATGGACGCACCGACCAAGGGCGACCGACTGAGCGCCCGCGATCCCCTGGCCGCCGTCGCCTCGCACTACCCCGGCGAACTGCTCTGGCGTCCTCTGCCGGACGATCACCGGTCGTTGGCTGACCCGGACGACCCCCCTTGGGCCATGGGAGAAGACGCCGCACGCGACTTCCGACGCGCAGACGTCGATCGCTTCAACGGGATCTACGAGGCCGCCCAGGCCCGACGACGAGAACGCAGGCGACACGGCCGCTGAGCTCGACTCGACGAGTGGGCAAGTTCGGCGAGCCGCCGCCTTACTGCTCAGCGGACCGGGAAGGCTGCCAGCTCCACCAGCCACTCGTCGACGGCGAGCGCCAACTCGGCCGCAGTCGTCTGCACGATGACGAAGTTCTCGTAGATCTCCAGCTGGTCGACCGACACCCCCGGGGGGAGGGCACCGAAGGACAGGTGGATGCGGATCGCTGCCTGCTCAGGAGATGACTTCGGCGAGGCTGAATCCGAGAGCCGGTTCGGTGAACCAGAGCAGCCCACCGTCGCCCCACCGCTCGACGTCGAAGGGGGCCGGCCCGGATCTCACCCCAGAGCCACGCCGCGGAGCCAGTCGGCCAGCTCCCGCGCCTCGAACGTCGTCAGGCACCCATCGGTGAACGACCATCCCCTCCGGTCGCCAATGGTGACCGTGCCTTTGACCAGCAACCAGTTCGCGTCCCCAGTCCCTCTCCGTAGCTTTGTGCGCCGGTGCGGGGAACTCGTAGCCGAGGACCTTCAACTGGACTGACGGCCCATCCACCGACCCGATTCGCATGGCGCGATTGTCCTCCGCCCGTGGCGCCGCGGCAGGCGCGTTCGAGAAGAGCTGCCCATCCCCCTGAACATGCGGCCGACGCCGATGCGCGCGCACCGACTTCGTCGTCGCGCCGAGCGCCGTCAGGTCCGATGACGCCCAGGCCGGCGGAGCGTCATCGGTGGCGCCGCCCTCAACGGTGTACAGCGCGACGAGGGCGTCGACGTGCTCGGGCAGCAGCCGGATCCTGCCCTTGGCCAGGCGCAGGTGCGGTCTAAGGCCGCGTAGCCGACTGCTCACGCACCCACCACGTCGACATTCCGAGGGTCTTGGCGACCTCCTCGGGGGTCAGAGTCACGTACTCAGTCATCGCTGCACCGCCCTTCTGCTCGCTCGTACCTACAGGTATGCGGAATGGGGGGAGAAGATGTGGTCATCGCCCGAACCCCTGTGGATCACGCGGGTCCTGGCGCATCCCGTGAGCACCGCTCGGATCGCCGAAGCGCTGGCGAGCGCCCTGCCGGCTGATCCCCAACGCCTGCCCGACCTGCGCCCAACTGGCCCCGTCGACCCGCAAGTGCGCGACCGCGACCTCGACCTCCGCATCGAGCCCATCGACCACGCGCCGGGCTTCCGCGCGCGCCGCGGCGAGCTCCCGCAACTGGGCAAGCGCGTCCGTCACCCGCGCCGCAGCCCGCCAGGCGGCCTCGTACTCCCGCACGTGACCGACGACGCCGTCGCGCCCCACCGCGGGCGCCTCCGGGCCCGCGGGCGCACGCGGTACGACGCCGATCCCGAAGGCCGCGCCCGACGACGGCGCGGGCCTCCCCCGCCGGTCCACTTGCCGGCTCGCCCGCACCCGACTGCCTTTGCCCATGAAGCCTCCCGTCGCCCGCTCGTACCTGCAGGTGTGAAACGGCGGTGACGTGCGTGTACCCGTCGCCGGTCAGCAGGTTGTGCATGCCGATCACTACGACCACGTCCTTTTCCGCCGTCCTTGGGGTCACCGGAGTCGGACCCCGACGGGCGTCTACATGTACGGGTGCGCTGGAGCGACCAACGTCGGCGCTTCGTGCGGCCGCATGCGCGGACGCTCCCTACCTGCAGGTGTGCGGAACGGGGAGAGAAGATGGCGCGCACCGACGGGTACCGGATGGTTCCTGAAGGTCGTTGAGGTGACCCGGTATGCCTGACGCGGCGCCGCTGCTTGAAGTCACGGACTGCCGGGAGCGTCCGAGGCAGGCGCGGGGCCGCGTCAGGCAGCGAAGTCCGTCGCGTCAGGGCGCATGACCGCGCTGGCGTCTCGAAGAGCGGCTGACGGGCCGGACTCCTCTTGCATCTCGATGCGGTCCGGCGCCCGAAGCGCCACGGAGGGCGGCATACCTCGATACCGTGCGAACCATGAGCCCGCCGACGCCGCCGGACTGATTTTACCCCGACCCTCAGAACGCATCCTTCGTTCGGTGGTGGGACGGACAGCGTTGGACCGAGCATGTCCAGCAGGCGAGGCCCCAGTCGGCACCACCGCCGAGCCTGCCGGTGCAGCCGTCAGCTCCGACGCCTCCGTCGGTCTCACCCGCTCCACCGTCCGTGCCCGTGACTGCCGGCCCTTCTGAGACCACGCGCCGCAAGGTGGGACTCTTTGGCGCTCGCGCTGCCGCCCGCGACCTGGGCGAGGAGAACGAGCAGCTTCGCGCGACGCTTGCGGAGACCGGCGCCCTTGAGCTCGTTGAGATCCAGCTGAAGACCTCCGACGCGCGCGAGGAGTTCGCGCGCATCAGCGCGGACGTGGTGGCCGCCCAACGCGAACTCGAGGGGCTGCGTCGACAGGCCCTCGACGTCCGCAACGCCATCGATGTCCAGGAGTTCGGTCTCTACGACTTCGAGCATCCCGCGGAGGCTTCAGCGCGGCTCGGCGCAGATCTCTCCGCGGTCCGCGTCGCGATTCGCAACTGCGTCACGGGCAAGCGGGCGACCAGTTCGGTCTCGAACTTCACGTTCAACAACTCGGCGGCCAAGGGTCGCCAGTTCATC
>CAWALY010000004.1:0-377255 GCA_963783005.1 uncultured Actinomycetota bacterium | reverse complement strand
AACCTGGCCGCCGGCCCTGCTCCGGGGGACGGAACCGTCAACGCGTCCCTCTCGATCGGCTTCGACGATGTCGAACAGACGACCGGGTGGGTTCTGACCGGCACCCTCGCGGCCGCCGCATACGGCGCACCCATCGTCACCCCGGCGGATCAGGCGCCCGACTACTACGTCCCGACAGCCGCGGTTCTCCGACGTGCGCGCACTCCCTAGGCACCACCACACCCGCCGAGGCCCGCGCCACGGTCCGCGTCGCGCCCGTTCCTGCAGCCTGCTCGCACCGCGTCGACCTCAGCGCCGAGACCTGGCCACTGGCCTCCCCGCTCTTCGTGGCGCTCGATCTCGCCCAAGACGCCGGCCGAGGTCGCGAGATCCTGGCCGACTGGACTCCACCGGAGCCGTGGACCCGTGTCTGGAGCGAAGAGATCCCGCACGTCGTCCTCATCGGCGATCAGACGCGTCGCCTGGTCGAGGCGATCAACGTCGTAGCCGACATCTCGGGCTCGACCCCGACGATCGTCGGCGGCCTCGCCGTCCTGTGCCGAGTGCGCCGGGCACACCGTGCGACCGCGGACCTCGACGCCCTCGACCGACACGGCGCACCACGCCCCTCCTTGCTCGAGCTCCTCCGAACCTCCCCCGGCGCCGAGCCCGTGGAACCCTCCGCCGCGACCGTGGCCACACCCAGCGGGCCCGTAGGGGCGACGTCATCGACGTGATCGATGCACCCGATGCCACCGACATCCCCGACCCGACCGACCGGCTCTACGAGATGTCCCACGCATGGGCGCTTCGCACCGCAAGCCTGATGCGGATCGATGCCGTGATGCCGCCGGACGTCTCCTGGCCAGCGCAATGGCGCGGGTTGCTGAACCCGGACCTCTCCTCGCGATGAAGCTCCGGGCACCGATGATGCGCACCGCCGCCAAGGAGGGCACCGACCTCCTGGACATCGTCACATCCTGCTCGACCAAGCCGCCCGCGACGTCGCCCTGACCCAACTCGAACGGTGCCACCCCGCGATCGCCGCGGACGCGGCGCTCCACGCCGACCGATGGTTCGTCAAGCAGGTCGACCGCAGCCTCCGCCTCATCCGTTGGCCGGCGGAAGCGACATCGGCCGAGAGGAGATTGCCCTCGTCGCGGAGTGCTCGCGGCCGCGACACGTCGTTGACGGCGTCAACAACCGGACACGCATCGACTCCAACACACCGTCGGCCGGCGGCGCATCACCGCAGGTCAGCGCCCCCGGCCAACGGACCCTTCCCGCCACCTCCACCGCCCTGACCTGCGTTCGCGCAGGTCAGGTGACTCAAGGCCGTCGCCCACTCGCCACGAGCGGGCGGGATGCAGACCCTCGGGTAGGCGGGGTCGCAGCTCCGACCGCCTGCCGACCCGACCAGAGAGGCGACGGAGCCACTGGGTTCCCCGACCTCCGGAGTGTCCATCCCGATCAGGCGCACCGATCTGCCGTCGACCTTGACCGTGTCACCGTCGACGACCTCCGTCACGGTGCCGGTGGTGACCTGCGAGTCAGCCTCGGCCGAGGGGACGGCCACCGGTTCACTGGGAGCCGGGTCCTCGGGTGCCGTACCCGGAGTCGGCGCGATGGCTCAGCGAGGACTCGTTCCCGAGCATCTGATCGCCGTGGACCGGGTGCGGCTCAGCCCACCTGCCTACCCTGGGCCCGTGATGCAACGATCGACGGTGGTCGTGGTCGTGCTGACCAGCCCCGGCACGCCGCTCGGCGCACGGCCGGGGACCCTGGCGGAGGCTTGGGCCCACGCGATCGACCCGTCGCCATCCGGGACGGCGGCACCGGGCTGCGCCTGCGCGGGGGGCACCGGGGGCAGGATGCTCCAGTGACCACCTACCATGTCGCGTTGACCGGCTCCGACCTGTCCGACGGCACGCAGGACGCCCCCTTCCGCTCGATCAACCGTGCCGCGCGAGCCGCGATGCCCGGGGACACGGTCCAGGTGCGCGCGGGTACCTACCGCGAGTGGGTCCGGCCCGTGCGCGGGGGCCGCGGCGACGACCGGCGAATCACGTTCGAGGCCACCCCCGGCGAGCACGTGGTGATCACGGGCGCCGAGCCCGTCACCGGCTGGGTGCGCGAGGAGGGCACCGTGTGGCGCGCCGACGTGCCGCACACGCTGTTCGGGGAGTTCAACCCGTTCGCCGAGGCAGTCGTCGGCGACTGGCTGCACCCCGGCCCGAACGGCGCCCTGGCCCACCGCGGCGACGTCTACCTGAACGGCCGCTCCTTCCATGAGGTGTACGCCCGCGGCGACGTCGACGCTCCCGAGCGCCGCACGCACGTCCGCTACTCCTGGACGGCGTTGGACACCGAGCTGGTCGACCCGGACCGGACCCGCTACGTCTGGTTCGCCGAGGTGGGCGACGACGTCACGACGATCTGGGCGAACTTCCAGGGCTCGGACCCGAACGCCGAGCTGGTCGAGATCAACGTGCGCCCCGCGGTGTTCTACCCCGAGCGCACGAACCTGGACTACATCACCGTGCGCGGGTTCGAGCTCGCCCAGGCCGCCACGCCCTGGGCGCCGCCGACCGGCGACCAGCCCGGCCTGATCGGCCCGAACTGGGCGAAGGGCTGGGTGATCGAGGACAACCTCATCCGCGACTCGAAGTGCTCGGGGGTGTCTCTGGGCAAGAACGCGTCGACCGGGGACAACTTCGGCCACGAGCGGGCCGACAAGCCGGGCCACCAGTACCAGATCGAGGCCGTCTTCTCGGCCGCCCACCAAGGCTGGGAGCGCGAACGCGTCGGCTCGCACGTGGTGCGCCGCAACGAGATCCGCGACTGCGGCCAGAACGGTGTGGTCGGCCACCTCGGCTGCGTGTTCTCGACGATCGAGGACAACCACATCCACCACATCGGCACCAAGCACGAGTTCTACGGCTACGAGATCGGCGGCATCAAGCTGCACGCCCCGATCGACGTCGCGATCACCCACAACCGCATCCACGACACCACGTTGGGCATCTGGCTCGACTGGCAGGTCCAGGGCACCCGGATCAGCCGGAACGTCCTCTACCGGAACATCCGCGACCTGTTCGTCGAGGTGAGCCACGGCCCGGCGACCATCGACCACAACCTGCTCGGCTCGCCGATCGCGATCGAGCTGTTCAGCCAGGGCAACGCCTTCGTGAACAACCTCGTGCTCGGCGCCGTGCGCATGCAGCCCGTGCTGGACCGCGCGACGCCCTACCACGTGCCGCACTCGACGCAGGTGGCCGGCTACTCGTTCATCTACGCCGGCGACGACAGGTACGTCGGCAACCTCTTCCTCGGCGCGCACGGGGGCGTGTACGGGCCGGACGCGCCGATCCTCGTCGACGGGTTCGACCCCGAGTCGTTCGGGACCCACGCGTACGACGGCTTCCCGGCCTCGTGGACCGAGTACCTGGAACGGGTCGGAGCGCTCTCCGGCACCGACGACCACTCCCGCTTCCACCTCGAGCAGCAGCCCGTGTACCTGCGGTCCAACGCCTACGCGGACGGTGCACGGCCGGCGGCGCACGAGACGGACGCACTCGTCGTGGACGAGCCGTCGGCGGTGCGTGTGGTCGAGGAGCGCGACGAGGTCCACCTCGAGCTCGAGCTCCCGGCCGCGCTGGTTGCGCCGTCGGCCGGGGTGACCACGGGCGCCGACCTCGGCCACGTGCGGATCGCCGGCGTCGGGTACGACAACCCCGACGGCTCTGCCCTGGTCGTCGACCGCGACCTCGTCGGCGAGCGCAGGCTGCCCGACCGTGGCTACCCGCCGGGGCCGCTCGCCCGGCTTGCCGCCGGCGCGACGCGCGTGCGGGTGTGGTGAGCGCGATGGTGAGGTTCTACGCCCCGGCCGTCACCGCGTTCGACGCCGATGGCGCCCTCGACCGCGACGGAAACGTGGCGGTCTGGGACCACATCCTCGGCGCCGGCATCGACGGGATCGTCCTGCTGGGCAGCACCGGGGAGTTCTTCTCGATGCGACCCGAGGACAAGCGCGAGCTCATCGACCTCGCCGTCGAGCACGTCCGCCCGCGCGCGGAGCTCATCGTGGGCACCGCCGGCATGCGCCTGGACGAGACGGTCGAGCTGAGCCGGTACGCGCTCGACGCCGGCGCGCACGCCGTCATCGTGGTCAGCCCGTACTACTTCGCGCTGAGCGACGCGAGCGTCGAGGCGTACTTCTCCGCGGTTGCGGAGCAGGTCGACGGGGACGTGTACCTCTACAACTTCCCGGCGCGGACGGGGTACGACCTCAGCCCCGAGGTGACACGCAACCTCCTGCGTCGGCACCCGAACATCGTGGGTCTGAAGGACACCGTGGTCGAGGTCGGCCACACCCGGCGGCTGATCACCGAGGTGCTGCCGGAGTTCCCCGACTTCCAGGTGTTCGCGGGCTTCGAGGAGAACGTGCACCACGTGGTCACCTCGGGGGGCGCCGGGGGGATCGGCGGGCTCGCCAACCTCTTCCCGGAGATCTGCGCCGCCTACGCGCGCGCCATCGACGGTGGCGACGCGGCGGCGATCGCGGTCCAGCAGCGGCGGATCGACGTGCTGATGGGCCTCTACACGATCGGCATCCCCTTCTTTCCGCTGCTCAAGGAGGGCATGGTGCAACGCGGCGTGCGCCTGCAGCGCCACTCGACGTTCCCGCACCTGCCGGCCACCCCCGAGCAGGCCGCAGCCGTGGCCGAGCTCATCGCTGCCGCCGAGGCGGTGTAGCGATGTCGTGGGAGTCGCTGCTCGAGCCGAACGAGGACATCTACACCGTGCGCACGCAGGCGCCGGGGCCGGAGGGCCGCCTGCCGTTGACGGCGGAGCTGCTGCGCGAGTCGCCCAGCGGGACCGTCTTCGGCATGACGCAGAACGCCGGCATGGGCTGGCCGCGGGCGAACATGCTGGGCCCGCAGGTGATGATCGTCTCCACGGCCGGTGGTCTGCGGTCCGACGACGGCCGGCCGATCGCGCTCGGCCTGCACACGGGCCACTACGAGCTGCGCGACCAGGTCCGGGCCGCGGCGGAGACCATCGCCGACGCCGGCGGCCTGCCGTTCGCGACCTACGTGAGCGACCAGTGCGACGGTCGGTCGCAGGGCACCGCAGGCATGTTCGACTCGCTGCCGTACCGCAACGACGCCGCGATCGTGATGCGGCGCCTGATCCGCTCGCTGCCCACCCGGTCGGCCGTCATCGGCGTCGCCACCTGCGACAAGGGACTGCCGGCCACGATGATGGCGCTCGCGTCCCAGCACGACCTGCCGACGGTCCTGGTGCCGGGCGGCGTCACGCTCCCCCCGGCGCAGGGCGAGGACCTGGCACGCGTGCAGAGCCTCGGCGCGCGGTTCGCCAACGACGAGCTCTCGCTCGAGGACGCCGCCGAGCTCGGCTGTCGCGCCTGCGCCTCGCCGGGCGGCGGCTGCCACTTCCTGGGCACCGCCGCCACCAGCCAGGTGGTCGCCGAGGCGCTCGGCCTGGCGCTGCCGCACTCGGCGCTCGCACCGTCCGGGGAACCGGTGTGGGCCGAGGTGGCGCGGCAGTCCGCGCGCGCCGTGCTGCGCCAGCGCGAGCTCGGGATCACGACGAAGGACGTGCTGACCGACAAGGCGGTCGAGAACGCGATGGCCGTGCACGCCGCCATCGGCGGCTCGACGAACCTCCTGCTGCACATCCCGGCCATCGCGCACGCCGCAGGCCTGCGCCGGCCGACCGTGGACGACTGGGTGCGCATCAACAGGGCGGTGCCGCGGATCGTCAGCGTGCTGCCGAACGGGCCGGTGAACCACCCGACCGTCCGGATGTTCCTGGCCGGCGGCGCGCCGGAGGTGATGCTGCACCTGCGTGACCTCGGCGTCCTGCACCTGGACGCACTCACCGCGACGGGCGAGACGCTGGGCACGGTCCTGCACTGGTGGGAGTCCTCCGAGCGCCGGGCACGGATGAAGCTGGCGCTCCTCGAGCAGCAGGGCGTCGACGCCGACGACGTCATCATGGCGCCGGCGACGGCGCGCAAGCGCGGCCTGATGCCGACCGCGACCTTCCCGGTCGGCAACCTCGCTCCCGAGGGCTCGGTCGTCAAGTCCACCGCGATCGACCCGAGCCGGATCGACGCCGACGGCGTGTTCCACCACATCGGGCCGGCGCGGGTGTTCACCTCGGAGGCCGCCGCGATCACCGCCATCAAGGCGCGTTCGGTGCGCCCCGGCGACGTGATGGTGATGATCGGCAGCGGCCCGCTGGGCACCGGGATGGAGGAGACCTACCAGGTGACGTCGGCGCTGAAGTACGTGAGCTACGGCAAGGAGGTCTCGCTGATCACCGACGCGCGGTTCTCGGGCGTCTCCACCGGCGCGTGCATCGGCCACGTCGGCCCCGAGGCACTGGCCGGCGGTCCGATCGGCAGGCTGCGCGACGGCGACCTGGTAGAGATCCGGATCGACGTCGCGGGTCTGTCGGGAACCATCGACCTCGTCGGCGACGGCGCGTCCCGGGTCACGCCGGACGAGGGTGCCCGGATCCTGGCCGCACGCGACCCGCACCCCGGCCTCGCCGCGCACCCCGGGCTGCCGGACGACACGCGCCTGTGGGCCGCGCTGCAGGACGCGAGCGGCGGCACGTGGAACGGGTGCGTGTACGACACCGACCGGATCGTCGCCGTGCTGCGCGCCGGGCTGGACGCGCTGGCCCGTCAGGACGGCGGAGCCAGCTCGAGCACGGCGTAGCCGAACCCGTCCGCCCGGATCTCGCCGCCGGGACCGACCGCCACCCCACTCCCCCACAACAGCGCAGTGCCGGAAGGCAGAGGCGTGGGTCGGTCAGGCGCTCGTCTTGCGGAGCACCTACTCCGTCAAGGAGCTCCTCGCGGACCATGGAGCCGCAGGGCTCTTCAGTTCGCCCGGTCCCGGGCCCACGGGACGCGCACTCCTCCCGCTCGCCGCAAACGTCGTGTGGCGTTATACCCGGCCGGTGGATGCGTCGACGGTTCTTCCGCCACCATGGCTGCACCTCACCAGGCCCTAGGTATGTCCGCTGCGCATACCACCGGTGCCATCGGGGTTCGCCGGGCTCCATGTTGCCGGCGTGAACGGCGCGCCCCCGGCTGGCGCGTTGCCGAGCCGAGGTCAGGTGTATCACCCAGGTCAAGCTCCTCCAGCAAAGGGTCGAAATCGCGCCAAGTGCGGTTCGAGCCACTCTCCGAAGATCACCCGCGCTCGTTGACACCGTCAACAAGCACCCGTCGGCAAGCCGCATCGCCCGTCAACACGCCACAGCATCCCCGCAGGTCACGCGCCTCCACCAACGGTTCCACAAGGCTCCCAACTGGTTCGATTCCCGCCACCCGCACCTCGGCCCTAGAGGCCCGTGGTGCTCACGCCGTACGCCGCCTGCTCGGCAGTGAAGCCCTCATAGAGGAGCTGGTCGACAAGACTCGAGTGTGAGAACGAGGTGTAGTCGAGGTAGTCCGCCGCCTTCGCAGCGGCCTGGGCGTTCCAGTCGACTCCGCCCTCGGTCTCGAGGCGAGCGATCGCGAATTCTGCGTCGGCCGTGCTGAAGCCTTCGTATTCGAGTTGGCCCATCAGCCCCTTGCGCGAGAACGCGGTGTAGTCGAGGTAGTCGACTGCAGACCTGTAGGCGTTCTGCTGGGCGACAGTACCGACTCGAGCTGCCTCGGCCGCGGCGGCCGCCGCGGCCGCAGCTTCGTCGGCGGCACGCTGTTCCTCGGCGAGCCGCTCTTCCTCGGCCTTGGCCGAGGCTGAGGCTTCTGCTTCGGCCTGGCGCTGCGCGTCAGCTTCCTCCTGGGCAGCCGCGTCCTCAGAGGTCGCCTCGTCCTCCTGAGGCTCCTGCGTGGGGGTGCTCGCGGCGGCGGGAGCCTCGGAGTCGGAGCCGCTGCCCCCACCATTGAGCGCTCCGATGACGACGAAGAGCACCACAATCGCCCCAAGGCTCGTGAGGACCTTGTGGCGGGCAACCCAGGACTTCTTCTTCATCGCCTCGGCGGGGCCCGGTGGCGAACCCGGCGGCGGGGCGCTCGGCGACCCATCCGAATCCGCTGGCGTCACTGAGTCGACCGCGATGTCCTCAACCCACAACTGCCAGCCCTCCGGTACCGGCTCCCACGAAGGGTCCGGAACCCAGCCCGGCGGAGGCGTCCAGCCAGCCGGCGGCTGCGGCCAGTTGGGCGGTGGGTTGAAACGCGCGGACATGAGTTTCCCCCTTGAAGAACTACTGACGTGTTCGTTACGCCAGTTTGGCACCGTGCACTGACGCCGATGCGCGGCGACGTCGCAAACAGCGGGTGAAATGGGTGCCGGGCTGGCAACGTCGTTCGCCCTAGGCGCGATCCGGGCGTCTTCGTCGCTGTTGCGCACTACCGCGACCTTCGGCGCACGTGTGCGCCCCAACTCATCGCTGCCGCGCCGGACCCATTCGGATACAGCGGCGGCTCGGAGGTGAGTCTGTCGCCGCGACGGAGGCTTACACCCACCTCCTGTCCGATCCAGTATCAGGACTGGGCCCGGCTCGGCAGACTCGTGGTGAACCGCCAACACTATGCAGAGTTTAGTTATGACGACTAAACTCTGCATAGTGAGTGAGGAGAGAGACGCGCAGCGAGTCATCGCACGCGCACCGATGCGCACGGTCCGCGCAGCCGACTTAGCAGGTGTCTACGCCCATCCCGGCCCCCAGCTTGCAGTCCTCGACCGTCGCGGCGTGGCGCACAAGCTTGCCTACGGCTTCTACTGCGCAGTGCCTCAGGAGCACGTCGGGGCAGCCTGGCGTCCGTCAACCGAGGCGGCCACGGCCGGCGTCGCTGCGGCTCTCTACGGCGACCGGGTCCCCGTCCTCACCGGGCTCACGGCCGCACGCGTCCACCGAGCTCTCCCCCGCGCCATCGGCACCGGCTACGTCGCGGTGCCAACCCAGCGTCGCCCCCTACGCTTCGCCGACCGGGACGGCGCCGTGCGCTTCGTCATGCGCGACGTCGCGGCGCTCGATGCCGTGCTCGTCCAGACCGACCTGGGCGCGGCACTCGCGACGACTCCTGAACAGACGGTCCTCGACCTTGCCCGGAGCGATCCGCGCGGCCAGGACAGTGACGTTCAAGGTGCCATCAGCGCGTTGTGGCCCGAGTGCGATCGCGCAGTCCTCGAGGACATCGCCGGCGGACAGAGGATGCGCGCGACCCTCGCTCGAGTGGCGGTCGGCCGATGACCGTCCCGCAGCACGAGGAGTGGGCTGCCGTCGCGGAGCGGTTCGGCGCCGCTAAGTGCTCGGTGCGCGGTATTGGCCAGTGGTGCTCCTCGGCACGCATCCTGGGCAGCCGCTCCTACCGCGGCCGCGGCGCTGTCGGGCCGGACGACTCTCCCTGGCCGGGGTCCCGCACCCGCCACACCACCGCGAGCGCGTCGGACACTCCCGGCTCGACGTGGTCGACGGTGAACCCCTCGCGCTCGTAGAAGGCGCTGGCGCGCTCGTTGCCGGCGAACTGTTCGACAAAGATCCGGTCCGTTCCGGGTGGCAGCTGCCGGACGAGGCCCGCGATCAGCAGAGGGCCGATCCCGCGACCGCGGTGGTCGGGGTGGACGTAGAGCTTGTAGATCACGTGATCGGCGCCGTTGCGGCCGCGCTGCCCGACGCCGACGAGCTCGCCGCCGTCGTCGGCGACGACAACCTGACCACGCGCGACACCCTCGGCGATGTAGGCCTCGTTCCACCAGCGACGCACCTGCTCGTCCGCAGGACCCTCGCCGATGATCGGCACGTAGTGCGCGCGGACGTGGACATCGCCGAACCGGCAGATCGCCGCGATGTCGTGAGCGGCGGCGTCGCGGATCACCGGTGCCGGGCCACTGGGCACTACACCCTCCTCTCGCCAGTGCCGATCATCCCCAGCTCCGCCGGTCGGCGCGGACACCGCGCGCGGGTCAGCCCTGCGGCGCGAAGCCGGCCAGGTCGTAGCACTCCTCGTCATCGATCGCATTGGGCATCGGATCGATGAGCACGTGAGTCGGGACGCCCGTCTCCGGGTCGAAGGCCGCCTCGCGAACCTGCGACCCGTCCAGCGCGACCATGCGGTCCAGGAGCCCACCGATCGTCGGCACCACGTCGGGCAGCGAGGCCACCTCGGCCGCCCGCCGCCCCGGCTCGTCCAAACCCTCGACGGAGGTGACCTCCCCGCCGGCGACTTGCACAGCGAACGTCCCGATCATGAGCCGCTCACCGCAGCTCGACGTCACCATGAACGAGTAGGAGTCGACCCCGCCGGCAAGCCACGCCTCTCGAGCCTCGGCAGCTCGCTCAACCGGACCCTGGACCCGTGCTCCGCAGCCGGCGATCCCCAGCACCACGGCGCCGACCACCATCGACCTGATCCACGCGAGCCTCACACAGCCATGGTGGCAGCCGCCCGCCCCACCTGGGCCGATTCGAGTCAGACGCGCCCGACGGCGCGCGGCGCCGCCACGCAAGCACAGGGACGCGAGCGAGTCTCGTCGACGCCGCCAACGGACCCGACCGATCCGCCCACGATCCCCGGGCGCCGGACCTGCTCCGGCCGTCGCGCACGCATCCGCGACCGTGCATCCGGCACCGCCCGACGCGCTCGCTGCTTCGCTGGCTGGCCCGAGCGGCGGTCGATCGCTGCTCTGGCGGCGAGGCAACTCGGCCCCGCCGCCGGCGCCGGCGCGTCGGGCTCGGCCTCAGAAGCTGAGCAGGTCGCCGGTCTCCGAACCGGTCGCCTGCACCCGGGAGACGCCTCGTCCCGGTGGGAGAACCAGGCTCCCGGTGTTATGGTTCAAGTGCAATTGAACCAATCTGCATTGAACTGACGAGGCTCGGGACTATCGGCGCCGACGCGCGTGCCCGTGCTGCCCTGACCGAGGTTGCCGCCGTCGCAGCGGCGCCGAGCGCCTGAGCGGCATCGTCGACGGCGCATCGCCGCCGCTTCCCATGAGGCCCGGGAAGGAACGCACGATGGCAACGGATGAGCACGTCGACGTCTTGGTGGTCGGTGGCGGCCCGGGTGGTACCCCGGCGGCTATGGCACTGGCCCGCGCCGGCAAGCACGTGCTCCTGGTCGAGGCCGGTCGTGGCCTCGGCGGCACCTGTCTGTTCGAGGGCTGCATCCCCTCCAAGATCTTCCGAGAGACAGCCGCCCGGCGGCACGAGATCCTCCGAGGTCGCGACTTCGGACTGCGGCTGGGGACCCCGGACCCGCCCGAGATCGACTGGGCCGCGGTCCAGAACCGTCGGGAGCGGATCCTGTCCGGCCGGGCACAGGGCGCCTTGGCCCACACCAGGGCGTTGCCCTCGCTCGACGTCGTCTTCGGCCGGGTTCGACTGACCGGCCCCCGCTCCGCGCTCGTCGAGTCCCCCGGGCTGCAGCGCGCCGTGACGTTCGACCGGGCGATCCTGGCCACCGGCTCGGTCCCCGCGTCCCTGCCCATCCCGGGCGCAGAGCTGCCCGGCGTCATCGACTCCACGCGGCTGATCGAGATCGATGCCATCCCGCGCTCGATGACACTGATCGGAGCCGGACCGATCGGCGTCGAGATGGCGCAGATCTTCGCGATGCTGGGCACCCGCGTGACCGTCCTCGAAGTCGCTCCCCGGATTCTCGGCCCCGTCGACGCGGTTCTCGCCGAGCGGCTGGAGGAGCGTCTGGTGCGCGACGGGATCGAGGTCCACACCTCGGCGACAGTGGACTCGATCACGGGCGACCCCGGTCACCTCGTCACCACCTTCTCCGTCGGCGGCAACCGAAAGGCGGCCGAGACCGAGGTCGTGGCGATCGTCGCCGGTCGGCGCCCGAACACCGCGGGACTCGGCCTGGAGACCACCGCCATCCGCAGCGGCCGGCACGGGGTCGTCGTCGATGCCACCCTGCAGACCGGTGAGCCCGGCATCTACGCCACCGGTGACCTCGTCGGCGACCCGATGTTCGCGCACTGGGCCACGGCACAGGCGCTGGCAGTGGCGCGTCACCTGCTCGGGGCGCCCGCCGAGTTCCCCCGGCCGGAGCACAACAGCGCAGTGATCTTCTCCTACCCCGAGATCGGCATGGTGGGGTTGACCGAGGAGGCCGCGCGCGCGGGCGGCATGGAGGTCGCCGTGGCCGAGTACGACTACGCGGCCGACGCCCGTGCTCAGATCAGCGGTGACGCCGACGGGCTGCTGCGGATCGTCTACGCCCGCGACTCGCGCCGGGTAGTCGGCGTGCACGTCCTCGTCGAGGGCGCCGCCGACCTGATGGGCGAGGCTGCGCTCGCCGTCAGGCTCGGCACGACCGTCGACGAGCTGGCCGAGGCGATCCATCCGCACCCGACCCTGACCGAGGCCTTCGGCCTGGCCGCGCTCGCGGCCCGCGGCTGAGCGACGGCCCGCACCGAGAGCCCGACAAGGCGAACCGTGCCGCAGCACCTACTCCCCGCCGGCCGCGAGCCAGGCGAAGAACTCGTCGGCCGGGAACACCGGCTTGTCCAGCTCCCTGGCCTTGCGAGCCTTCCCGGACTGGGTGCCCACCTCGGCGACGACGAGCACGTCACACCGCGTCCTGCTGACCGACCCGACCGGGACGAGACCCCGCGCCTCAGCAGCGGCCGAGATCTCCTCTCGCGACCACACGCGTCCCCTGGCGTCGACCGCCGTGCCCGTGAAGCACACTCGCGCCCCGCGGCACAGCACGTCGGTGATCGGCCGCCCGTTCGCGCCGGACGCCGCCGTGATCGCGTCCACGACCTCGATCCCGAGCGTCTCCTCCAGGACACCGAGCCGGCTGAGCAGCTCCCCGGGAAGCCCGGTGGTTCGCGACGCCGCCGACTCCAGGCGCTCCACGACGACCGCGCGCACGACGTCGGCGACCACCGGATCACCGGGCGTCTTCGCGCCGACCTCCGGCACGCTCCGGCCGAGGAGCACCGCGCTGAGCACCCGGCTGGTGTCCATCAGGGCCGACAGCGTCGGCATCGCGACGCTCGACGGGGGCGTCGCAGCGCCGTCGCGGGTCAGCAGGTACGCCGGCGCATCGGCGTCATCGCCACCGAGCGCGTCCACGTCGAACGGCGACCCACCCGCCGTGTCGAGCTCTCCCCGCTCCGCCAGGGACATCGCCGCCCGTGCCCGCGCCAGCGCGGTGGGCGCGGACAGGGCCGCACGGTCGTCACCCGTGATCATCGACGTCGGGATCTCGGCACCGATCGGCAGGGGCACGACCGCCCCGAGCCGCTTGAGCTCGAAATCGATGAGCCCGAGCGTCTCGTCGACCTCCACGCCCACCGGCACGCAGCCATCCAGCAGAGGGGCGATCGCCGACCACGCCTCAGCCAGTGTCGGAGCGAGGAGGACGTCGTCCACCGCGATGTCGTACGCCGTCCTGGCGTCGTCGAGGTCCCGCTGAGGGTTGACCAGCGTGCTTACCGCTGACCCGTCGTCGAAGGCGACGGCGAGCTCGACCGGGCGCGGACGCGAGAGGCGTCCCTCCATGCCGACCGTCAGGACGCCGATCGCGCAGGTCCGGGCGGCGCGGCCCGGCGCCGTCGACAACCTCAGGAAGCGCAGGATCCGACGGTCGGTCTTCAGGTCCTTGGGCAGCACCGGCCGGGTCAGCACCAGGCCGTCCATGGAGGTGCACCGGCTGAGCGCGACGTAGACCTGCCCGTAGTCGAAGGCCCCGCCCCGCAGGTCCACGACCAGCCTGTCCAGCGTCTGCCCCTGGCTCTTGTGGATCGTGATGGCCCACGCGAGCTTGAGCGGGAGCTGGGTGTAGGTGCCGACGACCTCCCGCCGCAACGCGCCTGCCTCGACGACGGGTCGCGTCGCCTCCCAGGTGAACGGCCGGACCTCGGCGGTCGTGCCGTCACGGAACTCGACCTCGACGGTGAGCCCGCCGTCGTCGTGCCGCAGGTCGGTGATCCTGCCGAGCGTCCCGTTGACCCAACGGCCGGCCGAGTCGTTGTTGAGCATCATGACCTGCGCGCCGACCTTGAGCTCGAGCACCTCCTCGACCGGAGGGTCGAACAGCTCGAGGTCGCCCGACCTGACGGCGCGGTGGACGGCCACGTCGCCCGGAAGTCGCTCGAGACGCTGCCGGTTGCGTGCGGACACCACGCGGTTGGTGGGCGCGAGCGTCAGCCAGAACTCGTCGTCCGGTGGCTCGAACCCCGGGTCGGTCCGCGAGTTCAGCTCGGCCCTCGCCCGCTCGACCAGGACGCCCTCCCGCACGGCGTTGAGCAGGCCGGTCAGGCGCTGGTCTCCCAGCTGGCGGAACACCGTGGTCAGCGCCACCGTCGGGAAGTCCGCGGGCGAGAACCTGTCCGCCGAGAAGAAGTACGGCGTCGGGTACCTGGTCTCGAAGAACTCCCGCTCGCCGTCGGTGACCACGGGTGGCAGCTGGAACAGGTCGCCGACCAGGACCAGCTGCACACCGCCGAACGGGGTCCCCGGCCGCGGCCCGAACCGCTCGAGCGCGGCGATCAGCATGTCGAACAGGTCGGCCCGCACCATCGACGCCTCGTCGAGGATCAGCGTGTCCAGCGCCCTGAGCGTCGACGAGAAGCGACCCGGGCGGTACCCGCCGCCCGTCACCTCGGCGAGGTTCGGTGGTCGTGCCGAAGCCGAACAGCCGGTGGATCGTGTACCCGTCGACGTTGAGCGCGGCGATACCGGTCGGTGCTGCCACGATCACGCGCCGGTCCGTGAGCGACATGAAGTGGCGGATCAGGGTCGACTTGCCCGTTCCGGCCTTCCCGGTCAGGAACAGGTTGCGACCCTTGTCGAGCGTGTCCAAGGCCTGCCTGAACTCGTCGGTCAGGGTGATCGACGGACTCGACATCGGGGCCCCCAGGCGTGACGCTCTCGGCGCTCGCGCATGCGCCACAAGCACCGTAGCCATCGCGGCCGCCGCGGTGGGCACACCGTCCATCCGCGAGGTCAATGCTCGTGAGAGACCTCGGGGCATCCATCCGCGGAGGCGCCCGTGCGGCCGCTGCCGTCAGTACTCGGCCCGATCCTCGAGCGCCAACCAAGCGTCCATCGGGGCCTCAGAGCCGGGGATCCGGTGCTCGACCACCGGCATCGGCCAGGTCGAGCGGTCCCGCGCGAGCAGCTCGTAGAAGGCACGGTCGTCGAACCCCGCACGGGCGGCGTCGTCGCGGTTCGCGGCGAACACGATCCTGCCCACGCGAGCCCACAACGCTGCGGACAGGCAGAGCGGGCATGGCTCGCACGAGCTGAACAGCTCGACGCCGTCGAGCGAGTAGGACCCCGAGCGGCGGCACGCGTCGCGGATAGCGACCACCTCGGCGTGGGCAGTCGGATCGCCGTCGAGCGTGACCCGGTTCTGCCCCTCACCGATCACGAGCCCACCGCGCGCCAGGACTGCCCCGAACGGCCCACCGCCCGAGGCCACGCTCCGGACCGCGAGGTCGACTGCCTGTGTCAGGAACCGGGCATCGCTGCCGGACGCCAGCGCGTCGGTCATGGTTCTGAGTATCGGCACCTCCCCGATCTCCAGGACGGCCTTGCCCGCCGCGAAGCGCTCCAACCGTGCACGACCCGCCCAGGGCGCCACCCCCTCGGTCATCATGATCAACCGGATCATCACCGGATGCCGCCGACGACGCAGCTCGAGGAAGTCCGCGATTCCCCCCGGATCGAGGACGGGGCGGGCCACGCCGGTCACGCTCCGGTCCCCCACCCGCAGGGTGACGTGCGGGTCGACGACGGCGTTGCGGAACCAGTCCGCCTGCTCGCCCCGGGCCGACGCGACGACGTAGCCCGTGTCGGTCCGCTCGAACTGGAGCGGGGTGACCCGCGGCCTGCCGGTCCGGCGACCGGTCGTGGTGAGCAACAGAACGGTCCGCCGCGGGCCGCGCCCGGACGCGACGAGGCTCGCGACGCGCCGGTTCAGCCGGCCCATGACGCACCACACGACCGAGGGCTGCCGTGCACCCATCGCCTGCCCCTCCCCGCACCGGCGGGTCACGGACGCTCGGATTTCCGACGACACCCGGGCCCCACCGCGGCTAGCCTCGCACGGCGCGCCGTCCCAGGGGGCGAGCTGCGCCGGTCGTTCGCGCAGGTCGCGCTCGCCCGCCAGGAGTCCGCCGCGGCGCTCGAGCGGGCTCGCGGCGAGACGGCGACCCTGCGGTCGCTGGCCAACGCCGCGCGCACGCTGGACGGCAACCCGGCCCTGCGCGAGCTGCGAGCGCTGCTCGCCGTCGAGCGCACCGGCGGAACGCCCGTGCTCAACGGCGCCGACGCCGGCCGCGGGTAGCACGCGTCCACGCCGTGGGTGGGTCCGGTCAGGGGCCCCACCCACGGCGGGGACCTGCAGGACGGCCCCCGGGCCAGGCCGACCTCCTCCCGCACCGCCTCGTACCATCGAGCGGTGCCTCCCCGATCCCCGCTCCCGGCACGCCACGGCCTCGCCGCCGCCCGGCTCTGCACTCCCGTCCGCGAACGTGAGGCTCTGCCGCCGTGGACGACGATGGGCGCCTGGCTGCGGCATCGCCTGCCGGAGCACGTGGACGTGCCGCGGATGCTCGCGCAGGGACGATTCGTCGACGAGGCCGGCCGTGTCGTGCGTGACGACGACCCGTTCGCACCGCAGCGGTTCGTCTGGTTCCACCGCGACCTTCGCGACGAGCCAAGGGTGCCCGGTCGCATCCACCTGGTGCACCGCGACGAGCGCCTGGTCGTCGTCGACAAGCCGCCCTTCCTCGCCACCATCCCGCGCGGCGGGCACGTGAGGCAGAGCGTCGTCGTCCGGCTGCGCGCCCAGCTGGGGCTGCCGGAGCTGTCGCCGCTGCACCGCCTCGACCGGGTCACGTCGGGCCTGCTGATGCTCGCAACCGAGCGCCGGTGGCGGGGCCCGTACCAGACGGCCTTCGAACGGCGCACCGTGGCCAAGACCTACCAGGCGCTCGCACCGCTGCGCGCCGATCTCGAGCTCCCGGTGGTGGTGCGCAACCACATCCGCAAGGAGCGCGGCATCTGGCGCGCCGAGGTCGTGCCCGGTGCCCCCGTCAACGCCGAGACGCACATCGCGCTGGAACGCCAGGTGGGAGCCGACGGGATCTACCGACTCACACCCCGCACGGGCCGCACGCACCAGCTACGGCTCCACCTGCTCGAGCTCGGCATCCCCATCGTCGACGACCCGTTGTACCCCGTCGTGCGCGACATCGCGGTCGACGACTTCCGCCAGCCCCTGCAGCTCCTCGCGGCCGAGGTCGCCTTCACCGACCCCGTCGACGGGCAGCCCCGCCACTTCCGCAGCGTCCGCTCCCTGCCGCTCGCCGCGGAGGAGTGAGCCCGACGTGCCGGAGGCCGACGCTCGCGCTCGTAGAAGGCGCCGGCCCGCGCGTTGCCGGCGAACTGCTCGATGGAGATCCGATCCGTTCCTGGGGGCAGCTGCCGGACGAGGCCCGCGATCAGCAGCGGGCCGATCCCGGGACCGCGGTGGTCGGGGTGGACGTAGAGCTTGTCGATCACGTGGTCGGCGCAACTGCGGCCGCGCTGCCCGACGCCGACGAGCTCGCCACCGTCCTCGGCACCGGCTGCGCACTGTGAGTCATTGCGCCTCCTCGTCAGTGTCCGATCGCGTTCCTCTCAGCACAGCACAGGCGCCCATGCCGTCGGTCGCGGTCACGTGGTGCTGCGCTCTTCCCGGGCGGACCTAGCCGCCTTCAACGCAGGCCTTGACCTGGGAGCGGTAGGAGATAGCGTGTATTGAGTCGCGTGACTCCAGTCATGCGCCGTGTGACCCGAATCGAGGCGAGGCAACGATGCCGCGCCGCTCGTCGATGACGTCGATTGAAGGAGCACTCATGAGAAGAACCCGTGGACCGGCCGGTGCGCTCGCCGCCCTGGCGCTGGCGACGTCGGCCGTCGTGACGGTTGCCGGCGGAGCGAGCGCCGCAACCTCTGCGCCGGACTCCGGCCAGGGGGTCGCGATCCCGCAGGTCACCGGCCCGCTGCCGGTCACCGCACAGTCCTACCCGTTCGGCGCCGCCGACCACGAGCTGGTACCGGAGAACCTCGCGAAGGAGCACTACACCGAGCAGGAGTACCTGGTCAGCGGCACCGCGAACGTTTACACGTGGCCAGCCACGGGCCCGGCGGTGGTGCGAACCGCGGACGCGCCGTACACCACGCGGGTACTGGTGCGGATGCCGACCACGGGCCACCGCTTCAGCGGCAACGTCGTCGTCGAGATGCTGAACCCGTCCAACCTGTTCGACCTCAACATCGGCTGGGCAGTCGCACACCGGCAGATGATTGCCAACGGGGACGCCTGGGTGGGCATCACCGCGAAGCCGATCGCGATCGACGCGCTGAAGACCTTCGACCCGGCCCGGTACGCGTCGCTCTCGTTCGCGAACCCGCTGCCGCTGGACGACCCGCGCAACTGCACCACTGTCGCAGCGGACAGCTCCCGCAGCACCGAGAACGGCCTGATCTGGGACGTCTACAGCCAGGTGGGCGCGTGGCTGAGGAGCTCCGCGGCCTCCAACCCTCTGCGGTACAGCCACCATGCGAGCCAGGTCGAGCACGCCTACGGCTTCGGCTACTCCCAGACCGGCGGCTACCTGGTGAACTACATCAACGCGATACACCCGCTCGTGGTGCAGTCCGCGGGCAAGCCGGTCTACGACGCGTACATCGTCGCCGTCGCTGGCGGCGCGTTCGCGGGCGCATACCCGATGAACCAGTGCGAACCGGCGCCGCCCGCCACCGACGCGAGACGGCAGTTCAGCAACGTCGGGGTGCCGATCATGCGGATCATGTCGCAGTCGGACTACCTGTACGGCATCGGCGCTCGGCGTGCTGACAGCGACGTCGTCGGCGACCAGTATCGGCACTACGAGATGGCCGGCGCGGGCCACGCCACCCCGGACGAGCTGTACTACTCCGCCGCCCCGGCCGACATCATCAAGGCGGGCCGCGCGGTGCCCCCGATGTCCTGCGACCAGGGTCCGCGCAGCCGGTTCCCCAGCTGGATCTTCTTCGACGCAGCGCTGCGCAACCTGGACGACTGGGTGCGCAAGGGCATCGCTCCGCCGCACGCCGACCCGATACTCGTCCAGGATGGCGCGCCCGTGCTCGACCAGTACGGCAACGTGCAGGGCGGCCTGCGCTCGTCGTATCTCGACGTCCCGGTGAGCACCTGGAGTGGCACGTCCACGGGCGCGTCGTTCTGCTTCATCGCGGGCCATGAGGTGCCCTTCGCGCAGTCCACGATCGACACGCTGTACCCGAACCACGGGGTCTACGTCCGGGCGGTCGGCGCTGACCTGAGGTCACTGCAGCAGCAACGCTTCATCACCGCCGATGACTCCCGCCTCCTGTTCCGGGAGGCGGCCCGATCCGACGTCCCGTAGGTGGTCGCGAGACGCCGTGGGTAGCGGAGTCGGAAAGCTGTCGTAAGGATCGGGGCTCCCCGCCCGGCCGCTTGCGGGCGGGGAGCCTTGGCGTCGGCGGGCTGCTGGCGGCGTTCCTCGGCGGGCTCTGCCTTCGAGTTTCCTGGCGCCGAGCTTGCCCATCAGGCTGGCCAGGTGCGTCTTGACGGTGCTGAGGCTGATGTAGAGCTCGTCGGCGATCTCGACGTTCGTCAGGCCCCGGGCCACTGCGCGCAGCACCTCCTCCTCCCGGGCGGTGAGCGGTTCGATGGGCTGAGCCGCACGCACCCGCGCCGAAGCGCCCAGAACCGCTGGGAGCATCAGCACCACCAGACCGAAGACCACGTCGCCGATCTGTGCGCGGTCCACGGCCGTGCTCATGCCGTAGGTGGCCAGGACGATCGCCGACCCGGCGACCACCTCCCGACCGGACCCCCCAACGGAAGACCGCATCGACGAGCAGCATGTAGAGCCATCGAGGCGAGGGTGATCGGTCCGCCCGCGTTGCCGGCGATGGAGGCGACGTAGACCACGATGGAGACACCGAAGGCGAGCGCGAGCATCGCCAGTGGATGCGTGCGCCGCCACGGCGGGTGAACGCCAGCACGACGGCCTCCGCGGCGCTCACCGGGGACCAGGGCAGATCCCGACGCAGGAAGCTCTCGACGATGGCCGCCGATCGTTCGCGCGGGTCGCGCTCGCCCACCAGAGGCCCACCCACCGCGAAGACTCGCAGGACAGCCCCCGGGCCAGGCGGACCTCCCCCGCACCGCCTCGTACCATCGAGCGGTGCCTCCCCGATCCCCGCTCCCGGCACGCCACGGCCTCGCCGCCGCCCGGCTCTGCACTCCCGTCCGCGAACGTGAGGCTCCGGCGCCGTGGACGACGATGGGCGCCTGGCTGCGGCATCGCCTGCCGGAGCACGTGGACGTGCCGCGGATGCTCGCGCAGGGACGATTCGTCGACGAGGCCGGCCGTGTCGTGCGTGACGACGACCCGTTCGCACCGCAGCGGTTCGTCTGGTTCCACCGCGACCTTCGCGACGAGCCAAGGGTGCCCGGTCGCATCCACCTGGTGCACCGCGACGAGCGCCTGGTCGTCGTCGACAAGCCGCCCTTCCTCGCCACCATCCCGCGCGGCGGGCACGTGAGGCAGAGCGTCGTCGTCCGGCTGCGCGCCCAGCTGGGGCTGCCGGAGCTGTCGCCGCTGCACCGCCTCGACCGGGTCACGTCGGGCCTGCTGATGCTCGCAACCGAGCGCCGGTGGCGGGGCCCGTACCAGACGGCCTTCGAACGGCGCACCGTGGCCAAGACCTACCAGGCGCTCGCACCGCTGCGCGCCGATCTCGAGCTCCCGGTGGTGGTGCGCAACCACATCCGCAAGGAGCGCGGCATCTGGCGCGCCGAGGTCGTGCCCGGTGCCCCCGTCAACGCCGAGACGCACATCGCGCTGGAACGCCAGGTGGGAGCCGACGGGATCTACCGACTCACACCCCGCACGGGCCGCACGCACCAGCTACGGCTCCACCTGCTCGAGCTCGGCATCCCCATCGTCGACGACCCGTTGTACCCCGTCGTGCGCGACATCGCGGTCGACGACTTCCGCCAGCCCCTGCAGCTCCTCGCGGCCGAGGTCGCCTTCACCGACCCCGTCGACGGGCAGCCCCGCCACTTCCGCAGCGTCCGCTCCCTGCCGCTCGCCGCGGAGGAGTGAGCCGGACGCGCCGGAGGCCCGCGTCAGGCATACGCCGGCGACGGCACCTGACCACTCGGCGTGTCGCCTTCGACCCGCGAGTAGCGTCGCAAGTGACGGGGGGCCACGGGGGCCGCCGTGGTCCTCGGGGGACCCCCCGAGGAGCGGCGGTGCGCGATGCGGTCGATGCATCTGGCAAGCACGATGGTCGCGATGGCGGCGGTTGTCGGCGGCGTCAGCCTGGTCGCCTGCGGCGGAGGCGCCGAGGGGCCGCCCTACCAGGTCTCATCGGACGTGATCTCGCGCGACGACACGCAGGAGATCGGTGTGTGGGCGCCGGACGCCGACGGAACGTGGCCGGTCGTCTTCGGCATCCATGGCACGGGCGGCACGAAGGCTGACTGGGACGTCCTGGCGACCGAGGTCGCCCGACAGGGAGTCGTGGTCTTCGTCCCCGACTTCAGGTCCACCTCGTCGGAGACGGAGATGAAGCAGGACTTGGTGTGCGCCATGCAGTACGCCCGCAGCGTCGCCGGGGACTACGGCGGCAACCTGGACCAGGGCTACACCTTCGTAGGGCACAGCCTCGGGGCAAGCATCGTGCTGATCTCCAGTGCGAGCGCACGCGAGGGCACGGACGAAACCTTGGCCTCGTGCTTCGAGGGGAGGCGCGACCCGGATGCCGTCGTGGCCATGGAGGGGTGCTACTACGAGTCTCAGGGCCAGGCCCTCGGGGTCATGCCTGCCGCCGGGACCAAGGTGACCCTGGTGGCCGGTGAGAACGACCAGACCTGTCCCGTGTGGCAGTCCCAGGACGCCGCGGACGACCTGCGCGCGGCTGGCTACGACGTCACGCTGGTGACGATTCCCGGCGGCACGCACGGGACCCCACTGTTCCTCGACCCCAGCCAGGATCCTTGGGCGCAGCTACCGACCGACGACCCGGCTGGTCGGCAGGTGGTCCAGGCGATCATGGATGCCATCAACGCGGCTCGGTGAGGACCGCGAACGTCCCTCGACCGGCACGTCGCGGGAGGACGGCGCCGTCGACCGCCTCCGGGCCGCTCCGCCGTGTGCCGTGAACGATCAGCCGAGCGGCGCGAACCCGAGCTCGACGATCAGCTCCGCGAGACGCGCCTGGCCCTGATCGGTGAGGTGGACCTCGTCGCCCACGACGTCACCTGCCGCCACCGGGTCGCGATCGCCCTCCGGGCCGGTGAACGCGTCATAGGCGCGGCTCACCGCGATGCCGTGCTGGTCGGCGGCGCCGATCACCGCGCCGTTCATCTCCCGCCACGTGGAACGCGCGACGTCGTAGGTGCCGGCGGCCTGGAACGTCGGGTAGAAGAACTGCCACACGTCCGTCACCCGGATCATCGCCTCGGACGGGTCCCGGAGCGCGACCAGCTCGTCGAAGATCGGACCGACATCGGCGCGGTAGGCGGCCGACCCCTCGGCCATGCATGCCTCCGCAGTCTCGACCGTCCCGCCGCCCGGGTCGCCCGTGCAGGTGTCGTTGAGGCCGCCCATCGGGACGTCGAACACGATGATCTCCGCCTCGCTGAGGTCGGCACGCAGACCCTCGTCGGTCCGCAGCCGCTCGAGCAGGTCGGCGCTGCGCTCCCCGCCCTTGGCGTAGCTGCCGAGGTCCGGGTTGATCCAGGTGTGCTGCCGGATGTCGACGTCCTGGGCGTCCGCGACCGCGCGCGAGACGAGGAAGCCGATCCCGTTGAGTACCGAGTCGCCCATGACGACCAGGTCCCACACGGGGCGCTCCGCTGCGGAAGCGGTGGTGGAGGCGGTCGCCGCCTCTGGCGACGCACTGCATCCGGTGGCGACCAACGGGACCACCAGCAGCGCCGCGACCAGCATGCGTGATCGTCGAGGACCGGTCCCGCACCACGACCGGAGACGAAGCCCGCGTGGGTTGGCGTTCATCATCGATCCGCCCCTCTCGCTGGGTGCCCGAACCGCCCTCATCCACCTAGACGCACGGGTCGGGCGCCCGGTTGGGGGGTGTGTTCCCTCGGCGACCCGACCGAGCTGGCGGACGCGGTGCGAGGGCGGTCAGACCTCGGCATTGCACAGCGCGCGTCCAGGATGCGAAACGGCTGCATCTGCCGGGGCTACCAGCCGCGTAACAGGAACGAGGCCCAGGACAGGCCGGGCCCACGAGACACGACGGAGAGTCCCATGCTGAAGAAGATCGCGATCGTCACCGCCGCCGTGGCCCTGGGCGCGGGCCTCGGGGCCGCACCGGCTGCCGCCGCACCGGCCAACGAGGGCGCGGCGTGCGTCCAGGCCGGCATCGGCACCCTCAAGGACCTCGGCCTGCTGCAGGCAGCCGCACAGAAGAAGATCGACTACTCGACGCTGGCGGACCCCACGAGCGGCCCCATCTTCGCGGACCTGCCCGAGGGCAGCTACCTCTCGCTCGGCCAGGTGGTCAAGCTGCACAAGACCAACCCCGACCTCTTCGCCTGGTGCCGCTGACCGCGTGACGGATGCCGGCGTGCGGTCGCGGTCTCACCGAAGACGAGACGGCGAGGCCGCGACCGCAGCCCGGCACCTGGCATCACTGCCATCGCGGGCGCCCCGCGCCCTCGCTCAGCGACCTTCAAACGGCACCGCGTCCTCGACGGCTTTGACCAGCCGAGCACGTTCCTTGTCGATCCACTGCCTGCCGGTGTACGCCTGCGCGAACGTCTCGGCGAACTCGACAGGGTCCTCCCCCACGATGGCGCGCACCGGGGTGCCGTCCGCAGCGGCGCGCTCCCACAGGTCGGCGAAGTCCCCCATCATCGTCAGGGCGGTCTCGCCGTCGACGACGCCGCCGTAGTACATGAAGTACCGCTGGAACGCCTTCGCCACGGTCCCGTACGGGTCGGGCAGGGCGTCGATGCGGGCCTTGTTCTGCCGGTAGCGCCGCTTCTGGTCCAGCGACCCGGTGAAAAGCTCGATCCACTTCGCTGCCATGTCACGCCCCTCCCTCGTGGAGCCGCTCGATGCGTTCGGCGAGGAAGCCCCACGTCCGCCAGAACTCCTCGAGCTGCTCCCGCCCAGCGTCGTTGAGCGAGTAGACCTTGCGGGGCGGCCCCTTCTCAGACGGGACCTTCTCCACGTCGACCAGCCCGCGCTGTTCGACCCTGACCAGCAGCGCGTAGACGGTGCCCTCCGCGATGTCGCTGAAGCCCTGCTCGCGCAGCGACGCAGTGATCTCGTAGCCGTACGCCGGACGCGCGGACACGATCGCCAGCACGATGCCCTCCAGGGTCCCCTTGAGCATCTCGGTCATCTGCTTGCTCAAGGACGCCTCCCTCACTACTCAGCCACACTGAGTACCAGGACCAGGGTAGCGCGGGCGAGCGGCTGCACACGTACGCCGCTCGGGCCGAGGACCACGGACGCCCGCCGTCCGCCGGGATCGGCCTCTGGTCTGCTCAGCCGTCCGCGGCCCCGGCCAGTTCACCCGCGATCAGGGCGTAAGTGCGCTCGTGGGCGATCCGGGCGTGCCGGGTCATGTAGCCGACGAGCGGCCACGGCGCCGAGACCACGCAGACCTCCCGGAGCTCCGCGCCGGCGGGTTCCCGCGACCCGCCCGTCCCCCGTCCGACCGCCATGGCCGTCGTGGACGTCTCAAGCATGCAGCCGGGAGCCGCGACCACCCGCCCCACCAGTGTCGTGGGTGACGTGCGGATCATCCGGGCCGGGAAGCCGATGCGGTACCGGAGGGGTCCGAGCCGTGGCCGCTCGACCACGCGCCAGTCGACCCACGGTCCTTCGTCGGACGACCCGCGTCCCACCACGTGCGCCGACTCGAGGTAGGCGTGCAGGCCGCGATGGGCAGCGAGGTCCGCGAGGAAGTCGACAGCCACCTCCGGCTCCCCCGGCACGCGCGTGGCGAGCTCGAACGACCGGCGACTCACGGCAGCACCGGACCGACCGCCGGTCCCCGCGCCGACTCGGCGGCAACCTCATGGGGGCCCATGGCGATCAGCCCACGGCCACCGAGCGCCGGATGGCCGGCTCACCCGCCATCTCGCACACGATCTCGACGTCGCCCTCGTAGACGTTGGCCGCCCCCACCCGCCACAGCGCCTCGCCGACGTCGTCGATCGTCGTCACCACGGCGCCGTCGGCGTCCACGACGGAGACGGTCACGGGCTCCTGACCGAGGTTGTTCACCCAGAGCGTGAGCGGGCCGGGGCCGGAGTCGCGGGAGAGGTCGCAGACACCCGGGCCCGCCTTCACCTCGATCGTCGTGCCCGGCATGTCCGGACCGCACGCGCTCAGCGGCAGAGCGACGAGCGCCACCGGAACACACCAGACGAACAGTCGGACCCAGCCTGCGGGCATCGGGCCCCTCCTCCCCCGCGCATACGCCGAACCTACCGGCGGCACAGCCGCGCGGGGGCCGCTCCGCGAGCACTACTGCGCGCCTGCCCCCAGCTGCCCCCTTCGCCGCGTGAGGTACGCGACCTCCGCCGTGTTGCCCGCTCGCTCGATCGCACGGTCGTAGGCCACCCGCGCCGCCTCCCGGCGCCCCAGCCGCCGCAGCAGCTCCGCACGGGTCGCATGGAACGCGTGATAGCCGTCCAACGGCAGGCTCTCGACCAGGGCCAGAGCCACATCCGGCCCGTCGAGCTCGGCCACCGCGACCGCCCGGTTGAGCGCGACCACGGGTGACGGATCGACGCGCAGCAGCCGGTCGTAGAGCGCGACCACCTGCGCCCAGTCGGTGTCACGCACGTCGCGGGCGTCGGTGTGGACCGCGTTGATCGCGGCCAGGAGCTGGTACCTCCCGGGTGGCGGCCCTCCCGCGGCCACCGCGGCGAGGCGCTCGCGCACCAGCCGGTGGCCCTCGTCGATGAGGTCGCGGTCCCACGCGCTGCGGACCTGCTCGTCCAGGGTGACCAGCTCGCCCGCCGCCGAGAGCCGGGCGGGGCGACGCGCCTCGGTCAGGAGCATGAGCGCCAGCAGCCCGGCCACCTCGCCGCGGCCGGCCTCGTCGTCGACCAGCTCGCGGACCAGTCGGGTGAGCCGGATCGCCTCGGCAGTGAGCTCCGCCCGCACGGGGTCGGTCCCGGAGCCGGTGGCGAGGTAGCCCTCGTTGAAGACGAGGAACAGCACGGCGAGCACACCGTCGAGCCTCGCCGGCAGGTCCTCCGCGGTCGGTACCCGGTAGGGGATGTGGGCAGCCTTGATCTTGGCCTTCGCACGGGTGATGCGCCGGCCCATCGCCGCCTCCTGCACCAGGAAGGCGCGGGCGATCTCCGGCACCGTCAGCCCGCCGACCATCCTCAGCGTCAGCGCGATCCGCGCCTCCGCAGAGAGCGCGGGGTGGCAGCAGGTGAACACCAGCCGGAGCCGGTCGTCGTCGATCGCTCCCCGTGGCTCCGCAGGGCCGTCGTCGACGAGCATCTGGGCCTCCCGCTGCTTCGCGTCGCGGCTCGACTCCCGGCGCATGCGGTCGATGGCCTTGCGGGTGGCCGTGGTGGTGAGCCACGCGCCGGGGTTGGGCGGCACGCCGTCGCGGGGCCAGCGCTCGACGGCGGTCGCGAACGCCTCGGCGGCGGCGTCCTCAGCGGTGTCGAGGTCACCGAACCGCCGGGTCAGGGCGGCGACCACCCGGGCCCACTCCTCGCGGTGGGCCCGGGTGATGGCCTCCTCGACGCTCACGCGTCGAGCATCGCCTTGATGGACTCCTCGGTCTGGAACGGTCGCACCTCGACCTTGCCGCGGCAGGCCTTCGAGCCCTCCGCGGCCAGGCGCAGCGCGACGTCCAGGTCGGGGGCCTGGATGACCCAGAAGCCGCCGAGGTGCTCCTTGGCCTCCAGGTACGGCCCGTCGGTGAACACCGGCTCGTCGCCCTGGCCGTCGACGACTGTGGCGGTGGTCGCCTGCTCCAGCCCGTCGGCGAACACGAAGTAGCCCTCGGCGACGAGCTTGTCGTTGAACGCCCCGGTGTCCGCGAACGCCTGGAGCATGGCCTCCTTGTCGGGGTAGTCGCCGAACTGGTTGCGCTCGGCGGGTCCGTAGACGGACAGCAGGTACTTGGGCATCTCATCGTCTCCTTCGTCGGTCGGTCCGAGGGCTGCTCAACGCCCGAGGAACTCGTCCACGAGCGGGTCGGGGAGGAACTCGCGAACCTCCTGCGAGCACCGGCAGGCGACCGCGATCTTGGCCGCCCACGCGATGGCGTCGTCCCGGGAGGGGACGTCGACCACCATGAGGCCGCCGACCATCTCCTTGGTCTCGGGGTACGGGCCGTCGGTGACCGTCCCGTCGGTGGCGACCACCTGCGTCGGGTCGTCGTCGCCGATCCCTCCGGTGAACACGAGCACCCCGGCGTCGAAGGCCTCACGGGCCACCGCATGGGCCGCCCCGGCCACCTCGGGCAGGTCCTCCTCGGGGAAGCTCATCCACCCGCGGTCGAACGAGATCAGGTATCGCGCCACGTCAGCTCCTCGATCCGGCGGCCCCTGTGGCCGCAACTCACCCGTACAACGAACGGCTCCGCCTCGATCCGACAACCGCCACGGACATTTCTCCCAGGAAGTTCGCGGGTGCGCCCGGTGGGCCCATCACTCCCGATCAGGGACCAAGGGCGTTTGACAGGACATTCTGGCGAAGGGAGGCTGGACGTACGGCTCCTTCGCGGAGGGCCAGATGGACGCAGGTGTCCGGCCACTCGAGCCGCCGGACGACGGCTCGCGGGTCCGCCTGCGGCCGTTCGCGGTCGGCGTCGACCTGGTCGACGTGACACGGCTGGCCGACCTGCTCGTACGCCGCGGCGCCGACCTCACCGACCGGGTGTTCACCCCTGCCGAGCGCGACGGCTGCGCCGGCGACGTGCGGCGTCTGGCGGCGCGGCTCGCGGCCAAGGAGGCGGCGGCCAAGGCGCTCGGCACCGGCATCGGTGAGGTCGGCTGGCGAGACATCGAGGCCGCACCGGCACCCGGCCGGCCCCGCATCGTCCTGCGCGGTGCAGCACGCCGCGCCGCGGACGAGCAGGGCCTCGACCGCTGGGAGCTCAGCCTCGCGCACGACCAGACACACGCCGTCGCGGTCGTCGTGGCGGCCGGAAGCGGTGATCCGAGATGACCCCCACCCAGATCCACAAGACGCCGGCCGACTGGCGGGTCCCCCCGCTGCTGCCGGCCGACCCCGCGCCGTTCAGCTGGGAGCAGGCCCGCGCCTGGGTCGACGGCCTGCCCGGCGGCGCCGGGCTGAACATCGCCCACGAGGCCGTGGACCGGCACGCGACCGGACCTCGCGCCGAGCACGTCGCGCTGCGCTGGCTGGGGCGCCACGGGGAGCGCGAGGACCTCACGTACGCCGAGCTGCGCCGCCGCACCAACCGGTTCGCCAACGTCCTCGGAGCGCTCGGCCTGACGCGCGGCGACGTGGTGTTCGTGCTCAGCGGCCGTGTCCCGGAGCTGTACGTCGCGGTGCTCGGCACGCTGAAGGCCGGCTGCGTCGCCAGCCCGCTGTTCTCCGCCTTCGGTCCGGAGCCGGTGCGCCAGCGCATCGAGATCGGCGAGGGCAAGGCGCTGGTCACCACCAAGGCCGGCTACGCGCGCAAGGTCGAGGGCGTGCGCGACCGGCTGCCATCGCTGTCCCACGTGCTGCTGGTCGACGTGCCTGCCGACACCGAACCGCCCGCCGGCACCCTCAGCCTGGCCGCCCTGATGGCCGCGGCGTCGGACGAGTACACCGTCGCGGCCACCGACCCGCAGACCCCCGCGCTGCTGCACTTCACCAGCGGCACCACCGGCACCCCGAAGGGCGCCGTGCACGTGCACGAGGCGGTGGTGATGCACGAGGCGACCGCCCGGTTCGCCCTCGACCTGCACGCAGACGACGTCTTCTGGTGCACCGCCGACCCCGGCTGGGTGACCGGCACGTCCTACGGCATCATCGGGCCGCTGTCGCGTGGGGTGACGAGCATCGTCGACGAGGCCGACTTCGAGGCCGACCGCTGGTACGCGATCCTCCGCGACGAGCGGGTGACGGTCTGGTACACCGCGCCGACCGCCGTGCGGCGCCTCATGCGCGCCAGCGGTGGTCGGATCGAGGGGCTCGACGCGCTGCGGTTCGTCGCCAGCGTGGGCGAGCCGCTCAACCCCGAGGCGGTGAGCTGGGGCCTGGAGGCCCTCGGCCTGCCCATCCACGACACGTGGTGGCAGACCGAGACCGGCGGCATCATGATCGCCAACACGCTCGCCTCGGACATCCGACCCGGGTCGATGGGTCACCCGCTGCCCGGGGTCGAGATCGCAGTGCTGCGCCGCGGCCCCGCCGGGGTGGTGGTCACCGACGGCGAGGTCGAGCAGCTCGGCCCGGACGTCGAGGGTGAGCTCGCGCTGAAGCCCGGCTGGCCGTCGATGTTCCGCGGCTACCTGGGCCAGCCCGAGCGCTACGCGGCCTGCTTCAAGGGCGGCTGGTACTGCACCGGCGACCTGGTCACCCGCGACGCGGACGGCTACGTCTGGTTCCTGGGCCGGGCGGACGACGTGATCAAGTCCTCCGGCCACCTGATCGGTCCCTTCGAGGTCGAGTCAGCGCTGCTCGAGCACCCGGCGGTCGCCGAGGCCGGCGTGATCGGCCTGCCCGACCCGATGGCCGGTGAGATCGTCAAGGCGTTCGTCGTCCTGGCTCGCGGCGTCCTGCCCGACGACACGCTGCGCCGCGAGCTCATCGGGTTCGGCCGCACGCGGCTGGGCGCTGCGGTGGCCCCGCGCGACCTGGCCTTCGTCGGGGACCTACCGCACACCCGCAGCGGCAAGATCATGCGCCGCCTGCTGCGCGCCCGGGAGCTGGGGCTGCCGATCGGCGACCTGTCCACCCTCGAGGGAGAGGAGCCGACATGACCACCCTCGACCTGAGCCTGGACCTGGACCGGGACGAGGCGCTGCGCCTGCTCACCCAGATGGTGGGGATCCGGCGCTTCGAGGAGCGCTGCGTCGAGCTGTACAGCGCCGAGAAGATCCGCGGCTTCCTGCACCTGTACATCGGCGAGGAGGCGGTCGCCACGGGCGTGATGGGCGCCCTGCGCCCCACCGATGCGGTGGTGGCCACCTACCGCGAGCACGGCCACGCGCTGGCCCGCGGCGTCAGCGCCCGGTCGATCATGGCCGAGATGTTCGGCGTCGTGGAGGGCTGCTCGCGCGGCCGCGGCGGGTCGATGCACCTGTTCGACGCCGAGCGGCGCTTCTACGGCGGCAACGCGATCGTGGCCGGCGGGCTGCCGCTCGCGGTCGGGCTCGGCCTGGCGGACGCGATGAGCGGACGCGACGCCGTGACGGCGTGCTTCTTCGGCGAGGGTGCCGTCGCGGAGGGCGAGTTCCACGAGGCGATGAACCTGGCGGCGCTGTGGTCGCTGCCGGTGGTGTTCTGCTGCGAGAACAACCTGTATGCGATGGGCACCGCGCTCGCGCGCTCGGAGTCCCAGACCGACCTCGCCCTCAAGGCCGCCACCTATCAGGTGACCTCCTGGGCGGTGGACGGCATGGACGTGGTCGCCTGCGCCGCCGCAGGGCGCCGCGCGGTGGACATCGCACGCTCCGGCGGCGGGCCGGTGTTCCTCGAGCTGCGCACCTACCGGTTCCGCGCGCACTCCATGTACGACCCGGAGCTGTACCGCAGCAAGGAGGAGGTCGAGCGCTGGCGCGAGCGCGACCCGATCGAGACGTTCGCGGCCCGGGCCGAGGAGGCCCACCTGCTCGACGCGAGCGACCGGGAGCAGATCGAGACCGATGTCGCCGCCGAGATCGACGACGCCGTCACGTTCGCCGAGGCCGGGACGCTCGAGCCGGTCGAGGACCTCACGCGCGACGTGTATCGGAGGGCTGTGCGATGACCACGACGGCGTCGAAGGGGCGCAAGGCCAAGAGCGCCGGGGCCGCACCCACCACCGTCACGATGACGTTCCGCGAGGCCTACCGCGAGGCGCTGCGGGACGCTCTGCACCGCGACCCCACCGCGTTCCTCATGGGCGAGGACGTCGGGAAGTACGGCGGATGCTTCGGGGTGAGTCGGGGGCTGCTGGAGGAGTTCGGGCCCGAGCGGGTGCGCGACACCCCGCTGTCGGAGTCCGGCTTCACCGGCGCCGGCATCGGCGCCGCGCTGGGCGGCATGCACCCGATCGTCGAGGTGATGACCGTCAACTTCAGCCTGCTCGCGCTGGACCAGATCGTGAACAACGCAGCGACGATGCTGCACATGTCCGGCGGGCAGCTCAACGTGCCCCTGGTGATCCGGATGACCACCGGGGCCGGCAGGCAGCTGGCCGCGCAGCACTCGCACAGCCTGGAGGGCTGGTACGCGCACATCCCGGGCCTGCGGGTGCTCGCGCCGGCGACGCTGGCCGACGCGCGCGGCATGCTCTGGACCGCGCTGCAGGACCCGGACCCGGTGCTGATCTTCGAGAACGGCGCGCTCTACGGCGTGTCCGGGGAGCTGGCGGCCGACGCCGGCCCGGTCGAGATCGACCACGCCGCCGTGCGCCGCGAGGGCACCGACGTGACGATCGTCGCCTACGGCGGGTCCCTGCCGCGCGCGATGGACGCCGCCGAGGAGCTCGCCGCAGAAGGGATCTCCGCGGAGGTGATCGACCTGCGAACGCTGCGCCCGCTGGACGACGCCACGATCCTCGCGTCGGTCGCACGGACCCACCGCGCGGTGGTGGTCGACGAGGGCTGGCGCAGCGGCGGGCTGTCCGCCGAGGTGGTCGCCCGGATCGTCGAGGGTGCGTTCTACGAGCTCGACGCGCCGGTCGCTCGGGTCTGCGGCGCCGAGGTGCCCATCCCCTACGCCCGGCACCTCGAGCAGGCCGCGGTGCCCCAGGTGGACGACGTGGTGCGCGCCACCCGGGAGCTGATGGGTCATGGCTGAGTTCCGGATGCCGTCGCTGGGTGCCGACATGGACGAGGGCACCCTGGTCAGCTGGTTGGTCGGCGTGGGCGACCACGTCGAGCGCGGCCAGGTGGTCGCGGAGGTCGACACGGAGAAGTCGGTGATCGAGGTGGAGACCTTCGACACCGGGACCGTCGCCGAGCTGCTGGTCGAGGAGGGCGAGCGGGTGCCGGTGGGCACCCCGCTCGCGGTGATCGCCGAGGGGGCCGAAGCGGCCGGACCGGCCCCACGCCGGACGATGACCCGCACACGCCCGGCCGCCAGGGCGGCCAGGAAGGCCGCGGCGACCACGCCCTCCGCGAAGCCGGCGGCGCCGTCCCCGCGCCGTCCGGGGCGGCGCCCGCGTTACAGCCTCTCCGCTGGCCCGCCGGCACGCGGCGGCCCTCGGTGTGGACCTTGCCACGGTCGCGGGCACCGGACCCGGCGGGGCTGTCACGACCAGCGACGTCGAGGCCGCCGCGCACGCTCCGGCCCCGCCCACGCGCCCTGCCGTCGTCGACGAACCCGCTCCGGTGACCCCGCGCAGCGGAGCCGAGCGCCAGGCCTCGATGCGGCATGCCGTCGCCGAGGCGATGGCCAGGTCCAAGCGGGAGATCCCGCACTACTACCTCGCCACGGACGTCGACATGGCGCGCGCGACGCGCTGGTTGGACGACCACAACGCGTCGGTGCCGGTGACCGAGCGGGTACTGCTCGCCGCACTCCAGCTCAAGGCGACGGCTCTGGCGCTGCGTGCGGTGCCGGAGCTCAACGGGCACTGGGTGGACGGCGCACACCGCCCGGCCGAGCACGTGCACCTGGGCGTGGCGATCTCGCTTCGCGGCGGTGGGCTGGTGGCGCCGGCGATCCACGACGCCGACCGGCTTGCCCTGCCCGAGGTCATGGCCGCACTGCACGATCTGGTGGCACGGGTGCGGGCCGGCAAGGTCCGGTCCTCGGAGTACGCCGACCCGACGGCCACCGTGACCAACCTCGGCGACCAGGGCGTCGACGTGGCATTCCCGGTGATCAACCCGCCGCAGCTCGCGATGGTCGGCTTCGGTCGGGTGCGCGAGCGGCCGTGGGCCGTCGACGGGATGCTCGCCGTGCGACCCGTGCTCACCGCCACGCTCGCGGCCGACCACCGGGTGACCGACGGGCGCCGCGGCGCGACCTTCCTGGCCGCGCTCGACGACCTGCTTCAGCGGCCGGACGACCTGTGAGGAGTTGCCATGGACCACGCAGAGCTGCGTGACACCGTGCTGAAGGTGCTGGGCCAGGTGGCACCCGAGGTGGACCTGGACGACGTCGAGCCGTCGGAGGACCTGCGCGAGCAGTTCGACCTGGACTCGATGGACATCCTCGACCTCGCCATCGGGCTGTACCAGGAGACCGGCATCGAGGTGCCCGAGCAGGACTACGCGCAGGTGGTCACGGTGGACGGCGCGGTCGCCTACCTCAGCGCGCACGCGGCGGGCTGAGCCCGGTCGGCCCGTGCCGCTCACCCTCTGCGCCCGGCCCGCGGCACCGGCTCACAAGCAGACGCCTGCCACCTCGCGCAAGAGCCGAAGGTCCCAACCTCTTGACAGCCCCACGCCACGGTGGGTTCATGGGGGCAGGCGGGTGCACCGTTCGGCGGACGACCCGTTGCGACCTCGGGGGCGGCAATGGCGCAGACCGTGCGGCAGTACTGGCGCAACCTCAAGGGCCGGGTGGTCCTCAACCTGAACTGGGGCGCGATCGACCACGACTCGGTCGTCGTGATCGCCGCGTCGGAGTACGCCCTGGACATCCACGCGCCCAACGCGAGCCCGCGGTTCGTGGGTGCCGCGGACATCACCGTCCGCAACATCAGCCCGCACTCGCCGCCGTACGACCCGAACCACGGCGTGACCTTCGTGGTCACGGTCGACTGGCCGCAGCCGCTGGACATCGTCACGGACATCACGGTGCTCGACAAGCCGTGGCTGAGCCAGGGCTTCCCTCTGGTCTGGCGCCGACTCGCCTTCACCATGCAGCACCAGCAGCAGACGAACTGGTGCTGGGCAGCGACCGCGGCCTCGGTCACGTCGTACTACGACGCCACCACCACCTGGTCGCAATGCCGCGTCGCCGCGAGCAACACCGGGTTCTCGGACTGCTGCGGCGCCGGGGCGTCCGGGCACTGCAACGTGACGTCGGTCCTGACCACTCCGCTGTCGATCGTCGGGCACCTGCAGTCGTGGCAGTCCGGCTCGGTGGCGTTCGCGACGGTCCGCGGTCAGATCGACGCGGGCACGCCGGTCTGCCTGCGGATCGGCTGGTCCGGCGGGGGCGGTCACTTCATCGCGATCGACGGCTACCTCGTCGGGTCGACGCGATTCGTCTCGGTCGACGATCCTTGGTACGGACCGTCGGACGTCGCCGTGAGCACGCTGGGCGGGACGTACCAGGGCAGCGGCTCGTGGACCCACACCTACTTCGTGCGCAGCTGAGGGGAGCGAGCCATGGCGACCAAGACCCCACGCCCGCCCAGGGACTCCGCGGACGCCGTCCGCGCGGTGGCCCAGGACCTGCTGCCCGCGAGGTTCACCCGGCAAGCGTTCACCGAGATGTCCGTCGACGTGTCCGAGCCGGTGCCGGTGCTCCACCTCGGGCTCGACGCGATCCTCGAGGGCGCCGGACCTCAGGCCGCCGTCCACTCCGGGTGGCGGCACGTCGTGCACCTCGGCGGCGACGCGGTCGCGCTCGCGGACGTCGACGAGGTCGGAGGCGGGGCCCAGGTCCGGCAGCTGAACTACGGACCCTACGTCGCGTCCGTCGAGAAGTCGCTCGCGCGCTCGCGCCGCTCGCTGGAGAAGCTCGGTGGCGAGGTCCGCCTGGTCCAGGTGCCCGCGCTGTACGTCCTGGCGCTGTGGCACGACCGCAGCGACGGCGGCGACGTCGTGGTGCTCGACCCGGCTCCCGCGCCGTTCGAACCCGGCACGGCGTACGACGTCGAGGAGTTCGTCGCCATGCTGCGAGAGGCGGCCCGCGCGGTCGGTCCCGACGGCAGTGCCCTGCCCGAGCCCGCGGACGGGACCGACGACGACCGACCCGACGACGAGCCCAAGGGCAAGCGGCGTCGGCCCGGTCGCGCCTGACCGGGAGCGCGAACGCCGGTCTCGCCACGGGCCGCCAGGGCCCTCGTGGGCCACCGCGCCTAGGCTCGTGCCGTGACCTCCGACACCGCCGCCATGCGCTCCGCCGCCGCGATCACCTGGGTGCCGCTCATCGTGATCGGGGTGCTCGTCGCCGCGTCCGGCGGCCTGCTGCTCGCCGCACCCGGGGCGACCGTCACGGTGCTGACCGTCGTCGTCGCGCTGTGGCTGGTGGTCACCGGGATCGGCCGCCTCGGCCTGGGACTGGCGATGGCGGTCTGGCCGACCGGGCGGCGCGCGCTCACCGCGCTCACCGGGGCGCTCCTGGCCGTCGCGGGCGTGGCGGCACTGGTCGACATCTCGGGGTCCAAGACCATCCTGGGCTGGGCGATCGGGATCGGGCTCCTGGTCGGCGCCGTCGGCGATGCCGCGGTGCTCTTCTCGGGCCGTGCGCGGCGCAGCCGGGCCGCGCTCGTGGTGCTCTCCCTCGCTCAGCTCGTGCTGGGCGTCGTGTTCCTGCTCGAGCCCGCGGCAGGCCTGGCGGGCATCGCGATCGCGCTCGGCGCCACCCTGGTCGCCGTCGGCGTGGTCGCCGTGATCGGCGGCATGGTCGTCCGCGGCCGGGTGAACAGGTTCGTGGACCGGATGACGGGCCCGGGCGGCGGCCCGGGCGGCGACGGGCCGGGCCCGGACGTGATCGAGGGCAAGATCCTGTGAGCCGGCCGGGCTGCCGACCCTGAGAGCTCGCCGACGCCGGGCAACCGCAGCCCGGCGCGTGGTCAGAGCAGCCCCACCTGGAGGGCGTACGCCACGGCCCCGGTGCGCGAGGTCTGGTCGAGCTTGGTGAGGATGTTCGCGACGTGACGATGCACGGTGTGCTCGCTGAGCACGAGCGACGCCGCGATCTCCGGGTTGCTCATCCCCTGCGACACCAGCCGTAGCACCTCGCGCTCGCGGGGCGAGAGCGGACCGCTCTGCGTGCCCGCGGCGTCGGCCAGCCGGCGAGCGTGGGCCAGGTCGTCCGCGGCGGACAGCTCCTCGAGCACCTCCGTCGCGGACGCGAGGTGGTGCCGTGCCGCGGCCCGGTCACCTGTCGCCAGCAACGCCTCGGCGAGCGCGAGCCGGGTGTGGGCCTCGTCGAAGCGCAGGTTCGCGGCGCAGAACCTCCGCACAGCCTCGGTCAGCAGGGGCACGGCGGCATCCGGTGGCGCCAGCGCGGCGTCGGCCGCCGACGCGGTCGCCATCAGCGAGTCGGTGCCGGTGAGCTTCGCGGTCTGGCGCAGCTCGGCCGCGAAGGCGCGCGCGGCCTCTTCCTCGCCGGCGGCCTGTGCGACAAGGACGGCGGCGAGCAGCACGTCGGCCCGCGCCAACCGGGTCTCCCGCGGCAGCCGCTCCATGAGGCCTCGGATCGTGGACCACGCGCCCGCCGGGTCACCACCGGCCCGCTGGATCCGGGCGCGCCCCGCGATCGCCGCTGGGTGGAACTCGGCCTGGGCGAACAGGGCCTCGGCCTCGTCGAACCGCCCCTGGCGGCGGCGCAGCTCGCCCAGCTGCACCACCGCTTCGAGCCGGGAGGCACGCCGCGACAGCGAGAGCCGGTCCAGCACGGTGACCAGCTCGTGCTCCGCCTCGCGCCACTCCCCTCGCGCCACCTGGACCGACGCGTACTGAATGCGGCACACGTTGAACAGGGGTGCGAGGTCGCGTTCGGTGCAGATGGCCTCCACCCGCCGGCACCAGTCCGCCGCCCGCGTCGCATCCTTGTTCTGGTTGCACGCCACGATGAGCCAGCAGCAGACCTTCCCCATCCACATCGGGTCGGGCACGTCGCCCGACGTCGCCGCGGCCACCGAGGCGTCCAGGCGGGCCATCCCCTCCTCGACGTCCCCGGCGTACGTCATGGCGAGGCCCTGCAGGGCCAGGCCCACGACCTCGAGGTCTCCCAGGCCGAGCCGTCTCGCGACGGCCGCCGCCCGCTCGCCCGCCGCCAGCGCCCGAGCCGGGTCGTGGCCGACCTCGATGGCGAGCTCCGCCTCGCGCACTGCGTGCCAGCCGTGCTCGGCCGACTCGTCGAGCTCGCCGAGGAGCAAGCCAGCCCGTCCCCACCAGCCCTGGGCGACGGACTCGCCGTGGCCGAACAGCAGCGAGTCCCACGCCAGGGCGGTCGCGGCCCGCGCCGCACCCAGGGCGTCGCCGAGCTCGCGGTGCCGGCGGTAGGCCGCCTCACGTGCGCCCACGCAGGTGTCGGCGTCGTCGAGCCACCAGGCGACCTGGGCCAGCCCCTCGTAGGCACGAGGGTCCTCGGACTCCTGGGCGACGGCCTGGAAGGCGTCGCGTGCCAGATGCCAAGCGCCTGCGTCGAGCGCCGTCTGCGCCGACTCCAGGGAGGCCATTCCTCAGTATGACGACGCCGGACCGGGCGGGCCCACTGAGGCGCCCACCCGGTCGGGCACAGCGAGGTCGACGTCAGACGCTCACGCCCGCCGCGAGGGCCTTGACGTCCGCGGTGGTCAGCGGGTTGCCGGCGATCCCCCAGCTGCCGCTGCGGACCTCCTCGACCACGCACCACGTCACCGGGCGCATGTTCTCGCCCTCGATGCTCACCATGGCGTCGGTGAGGGTCCGGACGATCTGCTGCTTCTGGTCCTCGGTGAAGACGTCCTCGATGACCTTGACCTGGATGAACGGCATGGTGAGCTCCTCGCGCCCGTGGCCCCGCCGAGTGCGGGGCGCCTGGGACTACTCTCGGCTCCGGGCGCTGGTCTCCGCGTCGGCAGAACCGGCCATCTTCGCCCAGCGGCCGCTGGCCCGAACGGGCCACCCGGGCCGCCCGGGTGTCGGTCCTCCTGATGCGCGTCGAAAACGTTATCCACTATCGTCGGCGCACCAGAGCGACGGCGCTCTCCGAGGGCGTCGGTGCCGCGTGACGCGTCGACGGGTCGCTCAGAACACCTGCGAAGGAGATCGCATGTCCTCCGACCAGCTCACGTTCGACAACCCGGTCGAGCGCCACTCCCACATCAAGCCGCACGCCTCGTGGCAACCGCTGCCCGGCCTGGACGCGGAGCTCGACCCCAAGGCCGACCACGGCGAGACCACCTACCGTGGGACGGGTCGCCTGCCCGGCCGCAAGGCGCTCATCACCGGCGGCGACTCCGGCATCGGCGCGGCGGTGGCCATCGCCTTCGCCCGCGAGGGAGCCGACGTCGCGCTGTCCTACCTGCCGGAGGAGCAGGTGGACGCCGATGCCATCGCCGAGCACGTGCGCGCCGCGGGTCGCAGGTGCGTGCTGCTGCCCGGCGACATCCGCGACCGGGAGTTCTGCCGCAGGCTCGTGGCCGACGCGGTGGCGGGCCTGGGCGGGCTCGACATCCTGGTCAACAACGCCGCTCACCAGGTGTACCACCAGACGTTCGACGAGCTGGACGAGGCCGACCTGGACCGCACCATCCGGACCAACCTGTACGCGATGAACTGGATCACCCGCGACGCCCTGCCGCACCTGCCGCCGGGCTCGACGATCATCAACAGCACGTCGGTGCAGGGCTACAACCCGTCGCCGATGATCATCAACTACGCGTCCACCAAGTTCGCGATCATCGGCTTCACCAAGGCGCTGGCCGCCGACCTCGCGCCGCGCGGCATCCGCGTCAACGCGGTCGCACCCGGGCCGGTGTGGACGCCGCTGCAGGTCTCCGACGGACAGCCACCGGAGAAGCTGGAGGGCTTCGGCGACTCGTCCTGGCTCGGACGCACGAGCCAGCCGGTGGAGCAGGCGCCCGCCTACGTCTTCCTCGCCTCGCCCGAGTCCAGCTTCGTGGTGGGCGAGGTCATCAACGTCAACGGCGGGGCGAACGTGCCCTGACCCCGGCCCGAAACCGGGACGCCGGGCCGCCCGGCCACGTTCATACCGCCCGGAGCACCGACTCCAGCGGTCGCGGCACCCGGTCGCGCGCGGCCGCGGCCTCGACCAGCAGCCGCGCGTAGCGCAGCTTCCGGCGCGCGCCGCTGCCCACGAACCGCCACGCCTGCTCCGCCACGTCCCGATCACGCCACGCCGGCTGCCCCTGGAGGGCTCGGAACGCAGCCAGGTCGCCCTGGCTGTCGAAGAGCGCCTCGACCTCACCCATGCCCACGGCCCGCAGGAGCTCGTCCTCGAGGTCCCGGACGCAGGCGAAGAAGTCGATGCCCTCGAGCCCCAGGACCGCCATGTCGGCGCCTGCGAGCCCGACCGCGCCCAGGCCCCGTCGGACGGCCTGCTCCTCGCCCACGTCGTACAGCCCCGCCAGGCGCGCGGCGGCGTTCTCCTGCCGAAGGCGGGCGACCGCACGGCCGATCGCGTGCGCGCCACCGACCGGCAGCACCACCACCCGCTCGTGGCCCAGGTCGCGCCCCCGCAGTGCCGCAAGCGTCTCCACGGCGATCTGGTCGCTCACGCCCTCGACCAGCACCACAGCCGCCGGCTCGGCGATCCGGGCCAGTGCGCGCTCGGTGGCGCGCGACGGCGCGTCGAGGCCGCTCGGGTAGCCGCCCAGCGCGGCCCGGGCGAGCGCTGCACGTTCGGCTGGGTCCACGCAGGTCCCTCAGCCCTGCTGCCCGGCGAACGACGCCTCCGCCGCACGCCGCCGCTCCAGGCCGTCCAGGAGCACGTCGAGCGCGAAGGCGAACTCCTCCTCGTCGTCGCAGCCGCCCATCCCGCCGTCGTGCGCCGCCGCAGTCGCCATCTCGACCACGTGCGGCAGGGCCTCGGCCCACGCGCGGTACTGCGCCGCGCGCTCCGGCGAGGCCGGGCCCGGCCCGGCCGGCACGGTGAACGGGTCCTGGCTGAAGCCGAGCATGCGGCTGCCCAGCAGGTGCAGCGCGTGGTGGCTGAGGTTCACGTCGCAGCCCGCGCCGCGCAGGATCGCCAGCAGCCGCTCGATGTGCAGCAGCACGGCGCCGGAAGCCGAGCGCCCTTCGATGACGTCCGCGGCCCACGGGTGGGAGACCATGACGCCGCGCGCGGCCAGGACGAGGGTGCGCAGGTCGTCGACCCACAAGGCTGGGTCGCCGGGGCCGGGCCAGTCAGGAGCGATCCGGGCAACGACCGCATCGACCATCGCACCGAGCAGGCCGCCCTTGTCCCCCACGTGGTGGTACAGCGACATCGGGTTGGAGTCGAGCTCCGCGCCCAGCCGGCGCATGCTCACCGCGTCGAGCCCCTCCGCGTCGGCGATCGCGATGGCGGTCTCGACGATCTCCTCACGGCTCAGCCGTGCGGTGCTGCGGGTGGAGCGGCCAGGGTCGGGGCGCCGTGCCATGCGACCGATGATACTTGGCGCCATACACCGTATGCCCTTTGGTCATACACCGTAGGCATACATCGTATCGCCGGTCTCGAGGAGGCCCGATGATCCCGACCCGACGGGCCTCGCTCGCCGCCGGCGTGCTGTTCGTGATCGCCACCGTGTCCGCGCTGGCCGCGAGCGCGGTGGAGCCCGCCGTCAGCGGGACCGACGCGCTCGCGTCCCTGCGGGTACGTCGCGCTCGCGCTGCCGATCGCGCTGCAGGAGAGGGTGCTGGCCGGGTGGCTGCTGGTCCGCGGCTTCACCGACGAGCCCGTGCGGAGCCCGGTCCCGGCACGCGCCTGACCTGCCGTCGCCTGCCTCCTCGGGGCGCAGCGCCCGGCCGTCCGATCTACCGTGACGAGGTGGCGGACAACGAGGTGATGGACTTCGAGGACCGGCCGGCGCAGCCGCGGATCCCGCACGGCGTCTTCGACGCGGGCAGCGAGCCCGACCCGCTCTACACGCTCGCCAACGAGCGGACCTACCTCGCCTGGCTGCGCCTGGCCCTGACCCTGCTGGCCGCGGCGGTAGCGGTGGACCGGCTCTACCAGTCCCATCCGGGCGGCACGAGCGAAGGCCTGGCCCTCAGCCTGGTGGTCCTTGCCGTCGCGACCTGCGCCCTCGGGGTACGCCGCTGGTGGTCGACCGAGCGCGCGTTGCGTCTCCGACGGCCCCTGCCGGGCTTCGGGGCACCGCTGCTGGGCCTGCTCGCCGTGCTCCTGCTGGGCGCCGGCGTCTGGCTGCTCGTCGTGGCTCCCTCGGGCTGAGCGCCATGGCTCCGCCTCCCGGGCGCGTGTGGGGACTCCAGCAGCCCTTCGAGCGCCAGCACCTCCAGCGCGCGATCACCCTGCTCGGCCTCGGCACGCTCGCCACGACCCTCGTGGTCCTGCTCGCGAGCGCCCACCCGGCGCGAGCGCTCGGCAGCGCGCTGGTGAGCGTGGGGCTCGTCTGCGGGCTGGCGGCAGCGTCCCGACACCGCTACGTGCGCGAGTCCCGGGTGGGCTTCGCGATCCTCGCGTCCCGCGACGGCCGGTTCGTGCTCGGCTCGGCGCTGGTGTTCCTGGTCGTGTCCGGGCTCGCCGTCCTGGTGGTGCTGGCGTGACCGCTCAGGAGTCCGGCCGGTACTTGAACGACAGCTGGAGCCGCACGCGGTAGACCAGGCCGCCGTCGTCCCCCACGACGACGTCCTGCTTGGCCACCTCCGCGACCCGCAGGTCACGCAGCGAGCCTGCCGCTGTGTGGATCGCCTCGGCCGCGGCCTCCTCCCAGGAGGAGCCGCTCGTCCCGATCACGTCGATCACTCGATACACGCTCATGCCGACCCCCGTCGCTCCGTTGCGGACCCCCCCATGGTGGCCCCGCACGTCCGCAGCGGCCACAGGAGCCGGGCCGCTAGGCGACCCGCCGCCGGTAGGTGACCATCGCGAGCGCGTAGGCGAGCACCAGGGTCCCGGCGCACCACGCCAACGCCACCCAGATCGTCCCGCCCACGGGCTGCTGGGTGAACAGCGCACGGATCGCGTCCACGATCGACGTCACCGGCTGGTGCTCGGCGAAGGCGCGCAGCGCGCCCGGCATCGTGTCGGTGGGGACGAAGGCCGAGCTGAGGAACGGCAGGAAGATCAGCGGGTAGGCGAACGCGCTCGCGCCGTCGACCGTCTTGGCGGACAGGCCCACGATCACCGCGAGCCAGGTCAGGGCGAGGGTGAACAGCGCGAGGATCCCGGTCACCGCGAGCCACGCGGCCGGGCTCGCACCGGAGCGGAACCCCATGAGCAGGGCGACGCCCACCACCACCGCGAGCGAGACGAGGTTCGCGACAAGCGAGGTCAGCACGTGCGCCCAGAGCACCGACGGCCGGGCGATGGGCATCGACTGGAACCGCTCGAAGATCCCACCCTTGAGATCCAGGAACAGCCGGAACGCGGTGTAGGAGATCCCCGACGCGATCGTGATGAGCAGGATCCCGGGCAGGAGGTAGTTCACGTACGGCCCCGACCCCGCCTGGATCGCGCCGCCGAACACGTAGACGAACAGCAGCAGGAACGCGATCGGCATGATCGCCGTCGTGATGATGGTGTCCGGGCTGCGCAGCACGTGGCGCAGGGACCGTCCGAGCAGGACGGTGGTGTCGCGGAAGGTTCTCGTGGTCATTGCTGGCCCCTACTCGTCCGTGCCGGCGCCGGGGCCGGCTCCTCGGTCACCCACGAGGGCGAGGAAGACGTCCTCGAGGGTCGGCTGCTTCTCGACGTACTCGACGGTGGCCGGCGGGAGCAGCGCCTTGAGCTCGGCGAGCGTGCCGTCGACGATGATCCGGCCCCCGTGCAGGATCGCGATCCGGTCGGCCAGCTGCTCGGCCTCATCCAGGTACTGCGTGGTGAGCAGGACCGACGTGCCGGCGGCGACGAGGTCGCGGATGGCCTGCCACACCTCCAGGCGGGCCTGCGGGTCGAGCCCGGTGGTCGGCTCGTCGAGCACGATCACGGGCGGCTCGCCCACCAGGCTCATCGCGAGGTCGAGCCGTCGCCGCATGCCGCCGGAGTACTCCGACACCCGCCGGCGGGCGGCGTCGGTGAGCGAGAAGCGCTCGAGCATCGCGTCCGCGACCGCGCCGGGGTCGCTCAGGTGCCGCAGGCGCGCCACGAGCACCAGGTTCTCCCGCCCCGTGAGGATCTCGTCGACGGCCGCGAACTGCCCGGTCAGGCTGAGGGAGGCGCGCACGTCCGCGGGCCGAGCACCGACGTCGAAGCCGTTGACAATCGCGCTGCCGGCGTCGGCCCGCAGCAGGGTGGCCAGGATGCGCACGACGGTGGTCTTGCCGGCGCCGTTGGAGCCCAGCAGGGCCACGACGCTCCCCCGCGCCACGTCGAGGTCGACGCCGCGCAGGACCTCGAGGTCCTTGAACGACTTGGTCAGGCCGCGCACGCGGATCGCGGGCCCCTGGTCGGCGGTGGTGGTCATCGCGTCGCCGCCCGGCCCTCGGCGGCGTCCTCGACAGCGGTGATCAACCGCTGCCGCTCCCTGGCGACCCAGTCGGCGTCGGCGTAGTTGCGGATGAAGCCCTCGGCGAACTCGACGGGATCGTCCCCGACCAGGTCCGCGATCGCGGTGCCGCTCGCGGCAGCCTGCTCGACGACGTCGGCCAGGTCCTCCAGGAGCGACATCAGGGCGTCGCCCGTGCCGGGGCCGCGGTAGTAGGTGTAGCGCTGCACCGCGTCGAGCACCGTGCGGTACGGCTCGCGGACCTGCTCCTTGCGGGCCTTGTACTGCCGCCAGCGCCTCTTGTCCCCGATCACCGTCGGGGTGAGCCTCAAGACATCCATGGTCATCTCCTCTCGTCGTGGAGTCGTTCGATCCGGTCGGCAAGGACGCCCCAGATCCGCCAGAACTCCTCCAGGTGCGCCCGCCCCCGGCCGTTGAGCGCGTAGACCTTCCGTGGCGGCCCCTTGCCGTACGGGACGCTCTGCACGTCCACCAGACCGCGCTGCTCGACCCGGACGAGCACGGCGTAGACGGTGCCCTCGGCGATCTCGGCGAAGCCCCGCTCGCGCAGCCGCACGGTGATCTCGTACCCGTAGGCGGGCCGCGGGGCCAGGATCGCCAGCACCATGCCCTCGAGCGCTCCCTTGAGCATCTCGGTCACCCGCTTGCCCACGACCCGCCTCCCGCACTACTCACTAACACTGACTACCGGTAGATAGTAACACTGAGTAGTGCGGCGGGGAATGCCCGCGACGACCTGGCGTCCGGCCGCGAACGCGCCCCGCGCGGCTCCCTGCTGGGTATCCTGTCGCAATTAGTACACCTTCCTCACAAATTGGGCTCGCCCGTCGACCGACGGCTCCGCGAGCGCCCCGGGGGAGGTCAGGGGGATCGACGGGCGCAGACGCCCGACCAGCGCTCCCGGCGGGGTCCGCCGCCGGGTACCTGCCGATCAGGGGGTGATCAGGGCAGACGCCACGGCCGCAGGGGGGCGTTTCGACGTGATCAGGGCTCGACGCCCGGGCACCGGCACTGCTGCCGGCGCCGGACCACCAAGAGAACGAGGACCGACAAGAAGGATTCGTGCAGTACTCGGCGTGATCGCACTCGCGATCACCGCGACGGCCGCGGCTGGGCCGGTGTGACGCAGGCGACCGCAGGGGGCACCGCAACGGGCCCGGCTCCGGGCACCTACGAGGCCGGCATCGAGGACTACAGCTGATCAGCGCGATCAGCACCGCTCTGGGCTGACCCGGGACGGCCCCGCCCCGGTCCGCCTCCGCACGAGGCGGGCCGGGGGGCCGGGTGACGACGCAGCCCTCGGCCGCCGTGGCCCGCGTCGCAGCGGCGGCCGGCCCGATGGGGCACACCGGACGCCTCCGGTCGGAAAGGCGTCGCACGGCGTACCGTGCGTCCCGGATCGACAGCGACGGCGAGGGGAGGCCTGATGGCCGGTGGCGCACCGCACGACGGGCTGCGCCCCCTGGTCGTGTGCGAGTCCCTGGTCCGGATCCACCAGCAGGGCAAGGTCGAGGTCCAGGCGCTCCAGGGCCTGGACCTCACGGTCGGTGAGGGCGAGATGATCGCCGTCGTCGGGCCGTCCGGGTCGGGCAAGTCGACCCTGCTGGCGGTGCTCGCGGGCGCGGACGAGCCGACGGCGGGCAGGGCGCGCGTGGACGGCTGGGACCTGACCGCGATGCCCCGCGCGCAACGCCTGGCGTACCGCCGCAACGTCGTGGGCTTCGTGCGCCAGCAGACGGCACGCAACCTCGTTCCGCACCTGACCGCGCTCGGCAACGTGGTGCTGCCGCTGGCGCTGGCGGGCCACCCGCGCCGCACGCGTCACGCCCGCGCCACCGAGCTCCTCGAGGCCGTCGCGGTCGGCCACTGCGCCGGCCGGCTGCCGGCCCAGATGTCCGGCGGTGAGCAGCAGCGCACGGCCATCGCCGTCGCCCTGGCCAACCGGCCCCGGCTGCTGCTCGCCGACGAACCGACCGGCGAGCTCGACTCCGCGACGGCGCAGGAGGTGTTCGACACCCTGCGCGCCGCCAACCGCGACACCGGGGCTGCCGTCGTGGTCGTCACCCACGACCCCGCCGTCGCCGACCAGGTCGAGCGCACCGTCGCGATCCGCGACGGGCGCACCAGCACCGAGGTGCTGCGGCGCACCGAGACCACCGAGGACGGCGGCTCGCAGGTGATCGCCGAGGAGTACGCGGTGATGGACCGGGCCGGCCGGGTCCAGGTGCCGCGCGAGTACCGCGAGGCGCTCGAGCTCACCCGGCGGGTGCGGCTGGTGCTCGAGGCCGACCACGTCACGCTGTGGCCGGACCGGTGAGCACCGTGAGCACAGCGAACGGCGCAAGGGGCAGGGTGGGGCCGGGGGTCGATCCGATGGTCGTCGTCCGTGACGTGCGACGCACGTACGGCTCCGGCCGGACCGCGGTGCACGCGCTGCACTCGGTGTCCCTCGAGGTGGCCCCGGGCGAGCTCGTGGCGCTCGTCGGACGGTCGGGCTCGGGCAAGACCACCCTGCTCAACATCGTCGGTGGCCTCGATCGGCCCGACGAGGGCCAGGTGCTGATCGGCGGCACGGACGTCACGTCGCTGGACGACGACGGCCTGGACACCCTGCGCCGGGACGTGGTCGCGTTCGTGTTCCAGACGTTCGGCCTGCTGAGCGACCTGACCGCCGCGGAGAACGTGGGGCTCCCCCTACGCCTGCGCCGGCTGCCCGTCGAGGACCGGGAGCACCGCGCGCGCCTGCTGCTGGACCTCGTCGGTCTGGGCGACCACGCCGAGCACCGGCCAGACGAGCTCTCCGGCGGCCAGATGCAGCGGGTCGCCATCGCGCGGGCGCTGGCCACGTCGCCGCGACTGCTGGTCGCCGACGAGCCGACCGGGCAGCTCGACACCGACACGGGCCTGGCGGTGATGGCGCTGATCCGCGGCGTGGTCGAGGCCGAGCACATGACGGCGATCGTGGCCACCCACGACCCGGTGATGATCGCCCTCGCCGACCGGGTGGTCGGGATCGCCGACGGCCGGCTCACGGATGACTGACCGGGCCACCTCGACGCGGGCGGCGCCCGCGGTACGGCGCGGCGGGGCGGCGGGGGGTGCGGCGGGTCGGCGGGCCGCCGCTCAGTGGCCGGTGCTCGCCGCGGCCCTGGTGGTGATGGTGCTCGGAGCGGCGCTCGTGGGCACCAGCGCCCTGCTCGTCGGGCCCGGCCGCGAGCGCGCCCTGGACGCCGCTGCCGCGCGCGCGGACGGCGGCCCGGCCGGCGCGGACCGGGTGAGCGTGGCGGTCGGCACCGTCGCACCGTACGGCCCGGAGCCACCCCGAGCGCGCGCCGTCGTGGACGCGGTCCGAGCGACGGTGCTCGACGCGGTCGCGCCGCTCGACGCGACCGTCTCGACCTGGCTGTCCACGCCGCCGGCTCAGCTCCCCGGTGTGCCCGTGCGCCTGGCCTACCTCCTGGATGCCGACACCGGCGCCGCGCGCGCCACCCTGGTGGCCGGACGGTGGCCGAACCACACCTGCCAGGACGGCTGCGCGCTCGAGGTCGCGCTCCCCCGGGCCGATGCCGACGGCCTCGGGCTCACCGTGGGAGACACGTTCAGGCTCGGTGCGACCGATGAGGACCCCGGGACGCTCCTCGCCGTGGTAGGGCTGGTCGACCTCGACGGCTCGAGCGACTGGTCCCGCGACCGGTCGACCGCCGACGGTCGGCTCCCGGTCTACGGGCCCCTGCTGGTCGCGCCCGGGACGCTGGTCGCCGCCGACGCCCCCGTCGGCCGGCTGAGCGTCGTGGCGGACACCGACCTGACCCACGGGGCTCAGGAGCTCGGCGCCGTCTCGGCCCGGGTCGAGGACCTGCGTCGTGCGCTCGACCGGCGTCTGGGCGACCAGGTCGACTACGTCACCGTGCGGTCCGCCCTGCCGAGCTTCCTCGCGGACGCCCGAGGTCAGCTCAACCTGACGGCTTCTCTCGTCCTGACCGCCGCACTGCTGGTGGCGACCATCGCGGCCGCCGCTCTGACGCTGCTGTCCCGGCTCGTCTCGGCGCGCCGGCGGGCCGAGACCGCGCTGGTCACCGACCGCGGCGCGAGCCGCTGGCAGCTGGGCGGCTGGGCGGGGCTCGAGGCGCTGGCGCTGGCCGTGACGGCCGCCGCGCTCGCGGTCCCGCTCGCGACGGCCGGGTACCGCCTGCTCAGCGGCGTCGCACCGCTCTCCGAAGCCTGGACGGTGCACGGGGCGGTCCCGGCCCCGAGGGACCAGCTCGTCAGCGCCGGGCTGGTGGCCGTCGTGGCGGGGGTCGCGCTCACGCTCGCCGTGGTGGCCACGGCCATGGCCGTCCGGGGCGACCGGGGGGCCCGGCGCCACAGGCGCACCGCGGGCGCCGTCGCGCGATCGGGTGTCGACGCGATCCTCGTCGTGCTGGCGCTGCTGGGGTACCTCCAGCTCCGCGCACACCACCCAGGCCTGGCTGCACCCGACCCCGTGCTGGTCCTCGCACCGGTGCTGTGCCTGGTGGCCGCTGCGGCGGTGTCCCTGCGGGTTCTCCCGTACCTCGCCCGCGTGGCCGAGGTCGCCGCGCGTCGCGGACGAGGTCTGGTCCTCCCGCTCGCCGGCTGGCACCTTGCGCGCGGCCGGGCGACGGCCGGGGTCTTCCTCACAGCGCTCGCGGCGGCCTCCGCGACGTTCGCGCTGTCCGTCCAGGCCACGTGGGCGCTCTCCCAGCACGACCAGGCGGCCGCCGGCCTCGGCGCCGACGTGGTGGTCGACGCCGACGGCCCGCCCGGGCAGGGCGCACGGCTGGTCGACGCGGTCGCCGCGGCAGACCCGTCGGCGACGGTCACGGTCGCACCGGCGACCCGGCGCACGATCGGCCTCGGCTCGCGGCCTGGTGGCGCGACCCTCGTCGGTGTCGACACCACCCGGCCCGACGAGCTGCGCGGCCGGCCGCCGGGCGGCACCGGATGGCCGCAGGTCACCGCCGGGCTGGCGCCCGATCGGGCCGCGGACATGCTGGTGGTCCACGGCGCATCGATCCCGGTCGAGGTGACCGGGAGCCTCACCGAGCCGACGGACGGGCCGTCGTCGCCGGTCGCGCACCTGACCCTGGTGCTCCTGGGGGGCTCCGGGGAGCGCGTCGCGGTCCCGGCGCCCGAGATCACCCTCGACGGAACGCCCCACGAGGTGAGCGTCGCGGTGCCCGACGCACCGCCCACCTCGACGTGGGGCGTCGTCGCCGTGCGGGTCCGGGTCTCCGGGCACCGCGGTCTGCAGGCGGGCGGCGCCACCACGCTCGACGTGTCGATCCGGGTTCCCGGGTCCGGCCAGCCGGACCCGGCCGCCGAGTGGACCGCGTTCGGGAGCGGCGGCGCGCTCGCGTCGCGCCCGCAGGTGGCGCGCGCGGGCGACGGGCTCCAGCTCACGGCGATGGTCTCGGCGTTCGACCTCACCTATGTCGACGCGGACATGACCGTCGCCGGGTTCGGTCCCGTCGATGCGGTTCCGGTGCTCTGCTCGACCGATCTCGCCACCGCACTCGGCCTGAGCCGGGGCAGTCGCCTCGACCTGGGGATCGGTGCGGCGACGGTACCCGGCGTCGTCGCGGGGGTGACGCCGTACATCCCGTCGTCGCCCTCGCACCAAGCGGTGCTCGTCGACATCGACACGCTCTCGCGCGCCCTGGTGGAACGCGGCGCGCCGCCCGCTCCCACGGACCAGTGGTGGATCACCACCAGCGACCCGAGTGCCGTCGCAGCGACCGTCGGGGGCCTCGCCCGCACGGACGTCGGGGCGGAGCTGGCCTCCGGACCGCTGCGCGCCGCCGCCCAGGCCGCCCTGTGGCTCCTGGTCGCGACGGCGATCCTGCTCGCGTCCACCGGGACCGCCGCGCGCGAGCTGGCCGTCGGACACGAGCGCGCGCTCGAGGTGGCGCGACTGCGCGGCTTCGGCGCGTCCAGACGCCTGCTCGACGCGACCGGGGTCGTCCGCCACGGGTTCGTCACCCTCTTGTCGATCGGGATCGGAGTGCTCGGCGGCGCGCTGCTGGCCCGCGTGCTGGTCGCCGTGATGGTGACCTCCCGTGACGGGGGCTCGGCCGTGCCGCCGGCCGACTGGGTGTGGCCGTGGCCCGCCGAGGCGGCCGTGATCGCCGCGCTGCTCGCGGGCTGTCTGCTCGCGGGCCTGGTGGCAGCCCGTTCCGCGACGAGGCGCGCTGCCTCGACCGGGCTGCGGCTGGGTGACGCGCCATGAGCCCCCGCGGACCAGGGCGTCCGGCGGGGCGCGGTGGCGTCCCCGTCGCCCACGTCGCGCGCCAGGGCTGGGCGACCCGCGGCACGCTGGCGATGTGCGTCGCCGTGGTGGCGTTGGTCACGTGCCTCGCCTCGGTCTCCCCCGGGCTGATGGAGCGTGCCGCAACCGCGGAGCTCCGGACGTCCCTCGGCGCGGGCACCCGGGACGGCACGCTCGTGATCTCGCTCTGGGACGACGACGCCGGACGGCGAGAGCTGCAGCTGGGCACGGCCGACCAGGTGGCGACCAAGAGCCAGCTCGTCACCGGGAACCTGCCCGCGACGGTGACGGGCCTGCTGACCACGCCCGTGGACTCCCTGGTCGGGCCGGAGCTCCGTGCGGGCACGGCCGAGGGCTTCCCCGTCCGCCTGCGGTTCGCCTACCTGGTGGACGCGGCGGCCGGGCCCGACGAGCCGCGCACCCCGGACGTGACCGCACCGGGGGCCGGCGCGGTGACCTGGGTCGCCGGTGGGCCACCGTCCACGCCGGTGCCGCCCACGCGGTCCGGCCAGGCGCCGGCCGATTCCCTCCCGGTGGAGGTGGGCGTCTCCGCTGCGGTCGCGGACACGCTCGACATCCACGTCGGCGACACCCGCACCGTCCAGGATCCTGACGGCCTGCTCCTCGACGTGAAGGTCACCGGGGTCTTCCGCCCGATCGACCCGGGCGCGCAGGTCTGGGACGTGCTCCCGACCGCAGTGACCCCCCGCCGCGTGCCGGGTGGCGAGGGACGGGTCGAGGTCGCGGTCCTCACCGGCGCCACCTCCATCCCGGCGGCGCGCTACGACCTGCCCGGCGCACGCTGGACCTGGGACGTCACCTACGGCGTGGTGAGGGACGCGGTGGACGCCGGCAACGCCGCCGACGCGGCGCACGCGTTCGCCGCGCTCGCCGCGGCGCCCAGCGAGCTCCTGCCCGGGGGTCGGGCACCGACCGTCACGACCCGGCTGGACAAGCTGCTGGGCGACGCCCTGGGCCGCATCGACGCGGCGTCCGCGCAGGCCACCCTCGTGATCTCGGGCGTGGTCGCGACGGCGCTCCTCGTGCTGCTGCTGGCGACCTCGCTCCTGGCGCGCCGGCGCGCTCGGGTGCTGAGCCACCAGCGAACGCTCGGCGCGAGCCTGGCTGCCCTCGCCGCCGCTGCGGCGGGCGAGTCACTCGTCCTGGTGGCCGTCGGTGCGGCGGTGGGCATCGCCGTGGGTCAGGTCATCGTGCCGGGCCCGGTGCCGTGGAGCTGGGTGGCGCCGCCGCTCGTGGTCGCGTGCGCGGCGATCCCCACCCTCGTGGTGCGGACCGCGGCGCGCAGCTCGGCTCCTCCACCGGCACTGAGGCTGGACGCCAGGGTGGGCCGCGGTGCGGCACTGCGCCGGCCCCTGGTCGAGGCGGCCGTGGCACTCCTCGCGGCCGGTGCGCTCGTGACGCTGCGAGCGCGCGGTGCGACCGCGGCCGCCGGCCGGCTCGGCTCCGACCTCGTGGTCCTGGCCGCCCCGGTGCTGGTGTCCGCCGCGGTGGCGGTGCTGCTCCTGCGGGTCCTGCCGCCGGCCGCCCGTGCGTGGCGGCGGCTCGCGGCCAGGTCACGCGGCCCTGTGCCCCTCGTGGCGGCCGCCCGGGCGCCGGTCGGAGCCGTGCCGGTGCTCGCGCTGGTCCTGGTGACGGCCCTGCTGACGCTGGTCCTGTCGGTCCGGGCCACCGTCGAGGCGGGCCAGGTCGCGGGCTCGTGGTGGGCGGTGGGCGCCGACGCGAACCTCACCGACCACTCCGAGCCAGGCCTCCCCGAGGACCTGACCGCCCGACTCGCGCGGGCACCGGGCGTGACGGCCGTCGGCGCCGCCGAGGTCTCGGACGCGACGCAGGTGCTCGGGGAGGGCACCGATGTCTCGGCCCGACTGGTGGCGCTCGACGCACGGGCGACCGCGGCCCTGCTCGACGCCACTCCGCTGCCCGACGCCGCCGGGCTCGCCGCTCTGACCGGCGGGCCCCCCGCCGCACCCGGCGGGCCGGTGCGCGCGCTCGCCAGCGGCCTGCCCGCGGGCGCGTCCGGCCTCACGCTGCACTGGGATCACGAGGCCCTCCCGATCGAGGTCGTCGGTACGGCACCGCATCTGGCGGTCGACCATGCCTCGGCCCCGCCCGCAACGGTGGTCGTCGACCGCGCCGCGCTCGCGGCGGCCGTCGGCCGGCCGGTGCCGGCCACGGTCGTCTGGGTCACCGGCCCCGGTGCGGCCGCGGCGGCGGCCGACCTCGGCGCGGGCGCCTCCGTCACGACGCGCGTCGGGTGGCTCGCCCACCTGCGCAGCTCCCCGATCACTGGCGCGTTCGACGGCCTGCTCGCCGCGGCCACCGTCCTGCTCACCGTGCTGGGCGTGCTCGTGGTGGTGCTCGCCGCTGCCGGCGGCGCCCCGGAGCGGGCGCGCGTGCTGGTGGGTCTGCGGGTCCTGGGCCTGCCGCGCCGGTCGGGCAGCCGCCTGGTGCTGGCCGAGCTCGTCGGCCCGGTGCTGGCGCCGGCGCTGGCCGGGATCGCCACGGGCGTCGGCCTGAGCCTGGCGGTGATCGGCCCGCTCGGGCTGAACGGCCTGACGGGGCAGGCGACCGGGCCGTCGCTGGTGCTGCCGTGGTCGGTCGGGCTCTCGGTGCTCGCCCTCGGCGCCAGCGTGGCGGCGGTGGCCGCGGCCGAACGACCGCGCGCGGGCCACGAGCGTCTCGGCCAGGTACTGCGCTCGGGCTGAGCGCGTGGTCGGGCGCGGGTCAGGCCTCGACCAGCGGCCTCAGCGCCTCGCAGGCCATCGCCACGGCGCCGGTCACGTGGCCGTTGGCGACCATGTTGAACACGAACCCGTCGATCCCGGCGTCGAGCACCCGGGTCTTGACCTGTTCGGCGACGTCCTCGGGCGCCCCGAAGAACAGCCGCTCGGTGGCGGCGCGCCGGGTCTGGTCGTCCGCCGTGTCCAGGTCGACACCGCGCGACGCGAGCACCTCCTTGGCCATCCGGCGTGCCGCGTCGCCGTCCTCGTCGACGATCACGAAACCCAGGAAGCTGGTCTCCAGGGTCGAGCGTTCCCTGCCCTCCTCCTCGCAGCGTTGCTCGAGCGCCTCGAGCTTGCGCGGCAGGTCCGAGGCGTTGCAGATCATGTTGAGGTGGTCGGCGTGCCGGGCCGCGTACCGGAACGTCTTCTTCTCCCCGCCGCCGCCGATCAGCAGCGGCAGGTCGTCGCGCAGGCGCGGCTCGTTCATCGCCTGCTCGGCCCGGTACCACTCGCCGGAGAACGTGGGCCGCTCGCCGCGGAGCATCGGCAGGACGATCGCGAGGGACTCCTCGAGCCGGTGGAACCTGTCGGTGAACGTGCCGAACTCGAAGCCCAGCTGCTGGTGCTCCAGCTCGAACCAGCCCGCCCCGAGGCCCAGCACCGCGCGGCCCCCGCTGACCACGTCGAGCGTGGTGACGACCTTCGCCAGCAGCGTCGGGTTCCGGTAGGTGTTGCCGGTCACCAGCGTCGACAGCTGCACCCGCTCGGTGGCCGTGGCCAGCGCGCCCAGGAGCGTGTAGGCCTCGAGCATCGGCTCGTCCGGCCGGCCGATGCCGGGTAGCTGGTAGAAGTGGTCCATCACGAAGACCGCGTCCGCGCCGGCCGCCTCCGCCTCACGCGCCTGACGGACCACCGTGGGCATGATCTCGGCCGGGTTCCGACCTGGGTAGGTGAAGTTCGGGATCTGGTAGCCGAGTCGGATGCTCATGCTGGCGAGCGTAGGTCGGGCGCCCCGACGTCGCCCCCCGGGGGCGCCACGCGCGTAGCCTGGCGGGCGCCACCCCTCACCGGTCGAGGTGCACCATGTACGTGCTCGTCACGCACGCCAGCCGCCACGGGTCGACCTCCGAGGTCGCCGCGCGGGTCGTCGACCGTCTGCGGGAGCTCGGCCATGACGCCACGCTGCGCGCCGCGAGGGACCGGGCGCCGGTCGACGGGTACGACATGGTCGTGGTCGGCGGCTCGCTGTACACGGGTCGCTGGCACGCCGACGCGCAGCGGTTCCTGCGGCGGCACCGCGCCGAGCTCGACGGCCGCGCCGTCGCCGTCTTCGCGATGGGCCCCCGGCGCGACGACCCGGAGGCATGGACCGCGTCGCGCGACCAGCTCGAGAGCGCCCTGGCGAAGCTCGCCTGGCTGCAACCCGCGGCTATCGCGGTGTTCGGCGGCAGGGACCCGAAGCCCAAGCACAGCGTGCTGCGCGACCTGCGCGACTGGGCCGCGATCGACGCCTGGGCGGACTCACTCGTGGGGGACGGCCCGACGGTCGGCTGACCCCGACAGCAGGTCCCGCCACCGCTCGCGGCGCGCCACGACGCGCGCGTACCGGGCCTCGGCGCGCTCGGCCTTGCGGCCGCGGTAGCGCCACCGGGCCCAGAACGACGAGGGCTTGGCCAGGCGCAGCGCGCCGACCAGCGCGACGCCGGGCAGAGGCAGGCCCACCAGGCCCATCACGACCTTCCCCTTGAGCATGCACACCACGGTCGTCGCGACGTGCACGACGATCACCACGGCCGTCGCGGCCCACCCGTTCTGCGCGACGTCCTCGGACCCGAGCCCCACCGGCGAGGCCCCCGCCAGCAGGGCCATCCCGACCACGACGGCGATGAGCACCGCGTCGATCGACTTGCGCCCCTCGGCCGACCAGTAGACGTCCTCGAGGTGCAGCCACAGCGCGAACTCGTCCAGCGCGAGCGCGGCGCCCGCCCCGAACAGCAGCGCCAGCACCTCCAGCCACGGCGACCCGGGCCGGAACCGGAACTCGAGCAGACACGTGAGCAGCACGAGCAGGATCCCCCACACCTGGTGGTGCACGTGCACGCCGCCGATGTGCACGTCCTTGATCGCCGACGCCGTCGCCTCACCCTCGGGAGCGCGCGCCGTGCGGCGCCGGATCGCGACCGTGATCCACCGCGTGGGCCCGAACGTCACGACGAAGCCCACCAGGAGCCAGATCGTCGCCGCACGGCCGCCCTCGACGAGCGCGGCGTACCAGCTCATGGCGACCCCGTCGTGCGTCGCGACGCCACTGTCGCCTCCCCCGGGTCAAGAGACGTCCAGGGTGACAGCGACCGCCGGTCTCCGCCGGGGCCGGGTCCTGCCTACCCGGCGACCAGCTCCGCGGCGATCTCGCGCGCCCACGTGTCGATCGCGTCCCAGTCCCGGAAGTCACCGGACGGGATCGCGTCGCGCGCGGCCGCGGGCATCCGCGCCGCCATCTTCTCCGCGAGACCGATGGGCGGGGCGTCCCTGTCGTAGGCGCCGAAGAACACCCGCTCGCCGCGGGACCCGAGCACGGCGGGGAGCTGCTCGAACTCCTTGGGCCGCGACGCGACCAGGACGTCGTTGCCCTTCGGGTCCACCGTGTCGGTACCGGTCGGGCCGCTGGAGAACAGCCACACCGGCCGGGCGGCGAGCTCGGAGCGGTGGCGCTTGGCGAACGCGGTGGCGGGCTTGAGCCAGTGGTACATGTACGCGGCCGCGCCCAGCACGACCGCGTCGTAGGGCCGGACGTCGGCGACCTCGTCCACCGGGCGCGCCTCGGCGGGGGCGCCCTCGGCGGTCAGCGTCTCGGCGATCCGCTCGGCGATGCCGGCGGTCGCACCGTGGCGGGTGGCGTAGGCGACCAGGACGGTCATGGTTCCTCCCCGGGTGTGCCTCCAGGGTCCCGACCGTGGCGCACCGGCGTCGAGGGCGGAACGTCCCGACTGCGGCTCAGCGCCGGCGGTCGCGCGGCAGCTCGCTCGACCCGACGTGCTGGTGCAGCCAGTTCACCAGCGGCTGGGCCGCGGCGTAGAACTCCTCGAGGTGCTCCCGCGCCGCGGGCGTGGCGAGCCAGTCCGGAGCGCCCCAGGACTGCCAGGCGGCCAAGCCCTTGAACCGCAGCAGCTCCACGCGGGGGTGGTCGCGCGGGAAGCCGCGCGGCGCGGTGGCCAGCCGCCCGTGCGCCATCAGCTCGTGCGGCATCGCGGCGACGATCCCGGCGAGCGCGCCTCCGCGCGCGTCGTCGGCGACGGCGGCGCGGTAGCGCGCGAGCTGGTCGCGCGCCATCTCCCACATCCCCGCGCCGGCGGCCAACCCGTCGGCGCTGAGCTGCACGTAGAAGTCCTCGCCCACCCGCGCGCCGATGTGGGTCTTGTACGGGGACTTGTCCGCGCTGAACCGCACGTCGCGGTAGGGCCGGAACGGCCGACCCTCACCCCAGTCCGGCCCGATCTCGGCGAGCAGCGCCTCCATCGGCGCACGGACGACGTCCGCATAGGTCGCCTTGTTGGCCTGCCAGTACGCCTTGGTGTTGTCGGCCTCGAGGCCCTCGAAGAACGCGAGCGCCTCGTCCCCGAAACCCTGGAACGTCATCCGGCGAGGATAGGACCCGGGGCCGACGCCGCCACCGCCCGGGTTCTACGCACCGCATCCCCCCAGGTCTTCACCCTGCCCCGCGCGCCAGGTGCCTCAACCGCGCCCCCGCGCTGCCGATCGGTCACCCGGGCTCCGGCAGAGGCGGACGAGATGGAGCACGACCTGGACGAGCGGGAACCGACCGACACGGTCGAGGGTGTCCCCCGCGACGTCGCCGTGCGCGCCGCGTCCGTCGCGGCCTCCGGCCCGACCGGCGTACCCGCGAGGCGGGTGCCCGCCGGTGTGCCGACCCCGAGCCGCGGACCCGAGCCCGCACCCGCACCCTCCCCCGGCCGGCCCGGACGGACGAGCTTCACCCGGCTGATCGGCCTGACCATCTTCGGCCTGGTCGCGATCGCTGCCGCCACCCTGCTGCTCGCCGCGAGCAGCATCGGGCCACCGGTCGGGATCGCACCCGACGAGGGCCTCCTGCTCGGGGTCTGGAACGTGCTGTACGCGACCGAGGCGCCGACCCAACGCGTGGCCCTGTCCGCCGTCGCGCTCGCCGTCCTGCTCGCGGCCGCCGTCGCGGCGCTCGAGCTGCGGATCTCCAACCGGTCCCGACGCTCGACCGACACCCGCACCGACCCGTTGGCCCCGAAGCTCGTCATGGCCGCCACCGCCGACACCTTCGCCGGCCCGGTGACCGTCACCGTGCTGATCCCCGCGCACGACGAGGAGGTGTCGCTGCCCGGCACCATCGCCTCCCTGGTCGGCCAGTCGCACCGACCCGAGCGGATCGTGGTCGTCGCCGACAACTGCACGGATCGGACCGTGGAGGTCGCCCGCGCCGCCGGGGTCGAGGTGGTCCAGACCGTGGGCAACACCCGCAAGAAGGCCGGTGCGCTCAACCAGGTCCTGCGCGACCTGCTCCCCGGTCAGGGCGACAACGACGCCGTGATGGTCATGGACGCCGACACCCGCCTGGACGAGGGGTTCCTCGAGACCGCCGTGCAACGGCTCACCGCGGACCGCGCCCTGATGGCGATCGGCGGCCTGTTCTACGGCGAGGAGGGCGCCGGGCTGCTGGGCCAGTTCCAGCGCAACGAGTACAGCCGCTACAGCCGCGACATCCGCCGGCGCCGAGGGCGGGTGTTCGTGCTCACCGGCACCGCCTCCGTGTTCCGCCCTCTGGCGTTGCGGTCCGTGGCCGAGGCGCGCGGCTCGTCCCTGCCCGGAGTGCACGGCGACGTGTACGACACCGCCGCGCTGACCGAGGACAACGAGCTCACGATCGCTCTGAAGTCGCTCGGCGCGCTGATGATCTCGCCGGGCGAGTGCACCGTCGTCACCGAGATGATGCCCACCTGGCGGACCCTGTGGAACCAGCGTCTGCGCTGGCAGCGCGGTGCGCTGGAGAACCTGAGCGCGTACGGCCTGACCCCGAAGACCTTCCGGTACTGGGCCCAGCAGCTGGGCATCGGCTACGGGGTCGTCGCGCTCGCGTCGTACTTCCTGCTCATCGCCGTGACGGTGATGGCCGTGGACGCCTGGATCTGGTTCCCGTTCTGGATGGGCATGGGTGCGCTCTTCTGCGTCGAGCGGGTGGTCACCGTCTGGGACGGCGGGTGGCGGGCACGCCTGGTGGGGGCGCTGCTGATCCCCGAGCTCGTGTACGCGACCTTCCTCGACGTGGTCTACGTCAAGGGTGTGCTCGACATCCTGCTGGGCCGGCAGGCGGGCTGGGGGCACGTGGTGCACGCGCCCGCCGAGCAGACCACGCGGGACGATGGCACGCGGGTGGTGGTCGGACGATGATGCTCGCCCGGGCACTGGCCGGCGGGGCGCTGCGGACCGGGATGCTGCTGCCCGAGTCGGTCATCCACACCGACGGGTTCAAGGTGCTCGCGACCTTCGTCGCGCTCAACACCCTGATGTACGCGACGCTCGCGGTGGTCAAGACCCTGCCGCGCGTCCACCGCCCGGCCTGGCTCGCCGACCGGAACCGCCGTTCCCAGGACCGCAGCATCTACGCCGGCCGGACCGGCCGGGAGCGCTGAGGCTCAGTCCGGCTGCCGGCCCGACCGCAGCTGCTTGACGATCGACCGCTGCTTCTTCGCCGCCAGACGCCGCTCCTTCGAGCCCCGGGTCGGACGGGTCGCGCGACGCTGCCGGGCCGGCGAGGCGATCCCGGAGGCGACCAGAGCGGCCAACCTGAGCTCCGCCGCCGCGCGGTTGCGCAGCTGCTCGCGGTGCTCGGACGCCGTCACGGTCAGCACCCCGCCCACGAGTCGGGCCCCGAGGCGTTCGACGAGCCGCTCGCGTTGCACCGCGGTGAGCACCGCGGAGGAGGCGACGTCCCAGGACAGCTCGACCCGCGAGTCCGTCGTGTTCACGCCCTGGCCGCCCGGGCCGGAGGACCGGCTGAACCGGACCGTCAGCTCGGCTCGAGGGATGACGAGCGACGGTCCCACCGTGATCCCGCTCTCCATGCTCCGATCGTCCCACGGCGCCCGTCCGCGGCCCGTGCGGCCGCCGCTAGCATCGCCGGGTGACGACGAGCCGCTCGGCGAGCCCGGTGCTCGTCCTCCCGGCGATCCTGGTCGCGTCCCTGATCGGCGCGCTCATCGCCGCGCAGGGCCGGTTCAACGGCGACCTCGCGGTCGCGGGCGCCGGCGCGCTCACGGCGGGCTGGCTGTCCTACCTGGGCACGCTCGTGACGATCGCGGTCGTCGTCCTGGTACGGGGCCGCGCTGCGCGTACCGCGGCGCTCCTGCGCGACCGCGGCCGCTGGTGGTGGTACGCGATCGGGCTGTGCGGGATCCCCATCGTGCTGGCGTCCGCCTACGGCATCCCGATCGTGGGCCTGGCGGTGGCCTCGGTGGCGTCGGTCGCCGGCCAGACCGTCGCCGGGCTCGCGTTCGACGCCCGCGGGGTCGGGCTTCGCGCGCGGCTGCCGATGACGGGGCGGCGCGCGCTCGCCGCCGCGACCGCGACCGCCGGGCTGGCCCTGGCGATGGTCGCCGGGTCGGGCGACGCCGGCGTCGGAGCCGGGCGGTCGGCGGTGATCGGTGCGCTGTTCTTCGTCGCCGGGTCGACGCTCGCCGCGCAGAACGCGGGAAACGGTGCGGTGGCGCAGGCGTCGGGCGACCCGACCGTCGCCGGCCTGGCCTCGGCGACCGGCGGCACCGTGGCGATCTCGCTGCTGGTCGGTGTCGCCGCGGTCACCGGCGGGCTCACCGGGGTCGCGCTGCCCACCGCGCCGGGCGAGGCGTACCTGTACCTCGGCGGCCCGCTCGGCGCCGGGATCGTGGTCGCGGCGGCGTGGGCGGTGCGCCACCTGGGCACCTTCGCGCTGACGCTCAGCGTCGTCGGCGGTCAGCTGGTCACGGCGACGCTGGTCGACATGAGCCGAGGCCTCGGCACGCCATGGACCACCGCCGCGTCGGTCCTGGCGATCGTCGCGGCGACCGCGTTGGGCGTCAGCCGGAGGGTTCCAGCAGCGCCCTGATCCAGGTGTCGGCGAGGTGTGCGCCGACCTGCTCGGGGCTCCAGCCCCGCCGGGTCAGCACCGTGAAGTACTCCGCGCTGTTCATCGACCAGACCACGTCCGCGACGTGCCTGTCGTCGAGGTCGGGCCGGAGCTCGCCGGTGCTGCGCAGGTCCGCAGCGAACAGGAGCATGTTGCCCGCACGCCGATCGTCCAGGCTCGCCCAGGCCCGGGCGCAGCCGGGATCGGTGGCGCCGGCCTCCCGCAGGGCCTCCTGGAGCGGGGCGACGACGGGCAGCAGGTGGGCGAGGGCTGCCGCGTAGATCCGGATCTTCGCCGCGGCGCTCGTCGCCTCGCGGATGCGCTGCACGTAGCCGCGCTGCTCGGCCGGCAGGGGGTCGTCCGAGTCCGCGAGGACCATGTCGATCACGGCGCGGATCAACGCCGGCTTGCGGCCGACGGAGGTGTAGACCGTGTCGACCGCGACTCCGGCTCGCTCGGCGACGCGTGCGACCGGGCACGCGTAGCCCTCCGCGGTGAACAGGTCCCTCGCGGCGCACAGGATCGCTCCTCGGGTCTCGGCCGCCCTGGCCTCCCGGGTCCGCGACCGGTAGGTGCGTCTTGTGCCTGGCGAGGACATGGACCTATCCTACTTTGATCCGAAGCCGTTTCGGGTGAATTTGATGATCGCGTCCCGGGGAGGACCGATGGTCACGGAGCAGATCGACACCGTCGTCGTCGGAGGCGGCCAGGCCGGACTGGCCATCGGCTACCACCTCGCCCGCCGCGGCGTGCCGTTCGTGATCCTGGACGCCCAGGACCGCGTCGGCGACACGTGGCGCCACCGCTGGGACTCGCTGCGGCTGTTCACACCCGCGCGGTTCAGCGGGCTCCCCGGCAGCCCCTACCCGGGCTCACCGTGGGCCTTCCCGACCCGCGAGGAGTTCTCCGACTACCTCGAGGCCTACGCAGCCGAGCACGCGCTCCCGATCCGCACCGGCACCCGGGTCCACCGGCTCGGCCGCGAGGGAAGCCGCTTCGCCGTCGAGACGGGCTCCGCGCGGATCCTCGCGCGGCGCGTGGTGGTCGCCGCGGGCTTCGACGCGACGCCACGCGTCCCGGGGTTCGCGCGCGAGCTGGACGCCTCGATCACCCAGCTGCACTCGGCCGACTACCGCAACCCCGCCCAGCTGCCCGACGGCGACGTCCTGGTGGTGGGGGCCGGGAACTCCGGCGCGGACATCGCCCTCGAGCTCGCGCACACCCACCGGGTCCTGCTGTCCGGACGCCACCCGGGCCAGATCCCGTTCCGCATCGAGCGCCGGTCCTCCAGGCTGCCGAGCCTCGTCGTCTTCACCGCGTTCGCCCACCTGCTCACGGTGCGGACCCCGATGGGTCGTCGCGCTCGCGCGCGGGTGCTTGCGCACAGCGGTCCGCTGGTCCGGGTCAAGACCGCCGACCTGGCGGCTGCCGGCGTGCAACGGGTGCCGCGCATCACGGGCGTCGACCACGGTGCGCCGAGGACGGAGGACGGACGCCGGCTCGAGGTCGCGACGGTCGTGTGGTGCACGGGGTTCGAGCCCGACACGTCGTGGGTCGACCTGGCGGTGGTCGGCGCCGACGGACTCCTGGCGAACGAGCGCGGCGTGTGCACCACCGAACCCGGGCTGTACGTGCTGGGACAGCTGTTCCAGTACTCGCTCGCGTCGTCCATGATCCAGGGCGCCGGCCGCGACGCCGAGCACATCGCCGAGCACATCGCCCGGGACCGGCGCGCCGACCGAGGCACCGCCCTCCCGCCGGGGCCGTCGACCCGGGATCCCGAGCTCACCAGCCCCTGAGCTCGGCAGCAAGGTGTGATCCGCTGAGTCAAACCCCCGGGCGGCCCTCAACGCGATCGAGGTGCGACCAGCGGCGCGCGGCGCTCCGTCCGGTCATGGCCGATGACCGGATACGTCGTCCTGCCGAAAACGGGCGCCCAAGAGGCACGAGGTCCGCGGACGGGCTGAGTCCGCCACCCGCTGAGGCCGCATGCCCTTCCACGCCCGTATTGATGGCCGTCAACCTGCTGTGCATCTTCTTCGCCATGACTGCCGCGCTGACCGACTCGAGCAGGTTCTGCCACCAGCCGAGGTCCTCCTCGAGGATGACGAAGGTCAACTTCGTTCCCCCGTCACTGGCTTCGGACAGCCACGTGAAGACCGGTCCGTTGGCAACGTCCTTGGTCCGTCCCGCAAATCGCACCTTCGCGTGAGCCTTGCTGACGATCCGCTCGTCGGGAACGAACTCGGTGTACTCACGCACGATCTGCTCGACCATCATCCCCTTGGCGAACCTGCCGACGATGTGCGCCTTGGTGCCGACCCCCGGGTGTCATGACGACGTCGGTGACGTCGAGCTCGGGCCATCCCATGAAGAGATGGTGCGGGTCGCGGCAGTGGCCACCTTCGAAGACCTGGCGGGGGACCATCGCGTGGGTGCCGAACGCACACACCCCCGGTCCTTGCCGGGATCCGCGTGCCGACGGGGAGGTACGTCGGCTCGCTCCTCGAGCTTGACGACGAGGGCGCTTGGTCGCTCGCGCCCTCGCCCTAGCGCGCCTCGCGGTCGATGGCGGCACGGCGACCCGGGCGGTGACGGAGGCCGAACCCCACTCAGCCATGCCGCTGACTCTAGGGTCAGGAGGAAAGCCCGGGCGCCGCTGTCGGCGCTAGTGCCGAGGAGCGGAGCCGCACACGCGGCGGCACCACCCTGCGGGTCTGACCCCTCGCGCAGCCGACCCGGCCGAGCCTCGCGTCTCCTCGCCTTCGGATGCCTACGACGGTCCCGGGCACTAGATGGGTGATTTCATGTCGAGAAGCTCTGACCCGCTCCGCTCCATGGGTAAAGGGCCACGAGGGACGCGGCCTACGAAGTCAGGAGACGACCATGCCGAAGTACCTGCTCCTCAAGCACTACCGAGGCGGCCCCGCACCGCATCGTCCCGTGCCTCCGATGGACCAGTGGGCCCCGAAGGATGTGGAGGCCCACATGGCCTTCCTCGGGCACGTCAGCGAACTTCTCGTGGAGAACGGCGAGTACGTCGACGCTCAAGCGCTCACGCCGGCACGCACCTGGGTGCGCTACGGCGGCCCGGACGCCGCGCCGGTGACCACCGACGGTCCACTGCCCGAGACCAGCGATCTCGTGGCGGGCTGGTACATGATCGACGTCGAGTCGTACGAGCGCGCCGTCGAGCTCGCGGCCTACGTCTCCTCCGAGCCCGGCCCGGGCGGGACACCGCTGTACGAGTGGATCGACGTCCGGGAGATCATGTCCTCGGCGCCGTCCGACGACTGACCAGGCGTGATCGACGAGCCGATGCACCCGTGGGACGAGGGCGCACTTCGCGCCCTCGTCCCACGGGTGCTGGCGGGTCTGATCCGGCAGGGCGAGGACTTCAGTACCGCCGAGGACGCGCTGCAGGAGGCGCTGCTGGAGGCGCTACGGGTCTGGCCCGAGCACCCGCCCCGCGACCCGCGCTCGTGGCTGACCACGGTTGCGACCCGGCGACTCGTCGACTCCCGCCGTAGTGAGGCTGCGCGTCGCCGCCGTGAGCGTGCGACATACACCGAGCGGGGAAGCGGCGTCGCCGAGGTGGGTGACGACACCCTGTTCCTGCTCTTCTGCTGCTGTCATCCCGACCTCTCGCCGGCCTCTCAGGTGGCGTTGTCCCTGCGCGCTGTCGCCGGTCTGACGACCCGGGAGATCGCCGACGCGTTCTATGTGCCGGAGGCGACGATGGCGCAGCGGATCAGCCGGGCCAAGCGAGCCCTGTCGGGGCGTCGCCTGGACCAGCCCGGCGATCTCGCCGTCGTGCTGCGCGTGCTCTACGTCGTCTACACGGCCGGCCATGGGGGCCGGACGGACCTGGCCGGTGAGGCGATCCGGCTCGCCCGCCAGCTCACCCTCGCCACGGAGGAACCGGAGGCGCGCGGGCTGCTCGCGCTGATGCTCCTCAGCCACGCTCGTCTTCCGGCGCGCCTCGATCCGCAGGGTCGGATCGTCACGCTCGACCGACAGGACCGTGGACTGTGGGACACCGGCGAGATCGCCGAGGGCGTGCGCGTCCTTCAGTCCGCTCTGGCGGTTCGGTGCGTCGGCCGCTACCAGGTTGAGGCCGCCATCTCCGCCCTGCACGACGACGCGGCGAGCGCGGAGGAGACGGACTGGCCGCAGATACTCGACTGGTACGACGACCTCGTCGCCCTCACCGACGACCCGGTCCACGACGACCCTGCAGCTGTGCTCGGGCGCGCGGTCGCCGTCGGTCACGTCCGCGGTGCCTCCGCCGGGTTGCGCGAGACCGACCAGCTACGTGAGGTGATCGGCAAGCGGAACCGCTGGCACGCCGTCCGCGGCCACCTGCATGAGCTGGGCGGTGATCTCCGAGCTGCCGCCAACGCATACGCCGAGGCCGCCAGCCTCTCCACGAACGTCGCCGAGCGCGACCACCTGGTCCGCCAGGCAGCCGCTGCCCGCGCGCGGATCGCCGAGGCGTCCGGTTGCGGTCCTTGAACTGACATCGTGCCGGGCAGTCCGAGCCTCGAGTGGGAGTGGGCACGTGCTGCCCGATCCGAGAAGCAGGAGCATCGGGGACCGAGAAGCGGGAACCGGCCGGGAAGGCTGGCTACGGAAGGGGCCCGACGTGAGGTGATCGGAGCCCGCGCGGATCCGCTCGACAAGCGAGAGGGGCGCTCGCTCTACAACCGCAGGTCAGGGGCACACTCCCGTGCAGGCTCTGAGTCTGCGGATCTGCCAGGACGGCACCGCGGACGTCTGTCGAATCCAGCCGAGCATGCTCGGCGGAGCTCGCTCCAGTCGGGGTCGGGTGCTCCGTGCCGGGAGTCACCCGAGCGAGCAGAAGTCCCGGGTGCCCGCTCATGCCGCTGAGCAGCACGGGAGGGCGGCGTTCCGCTCATCGCGCCGAGATGGCTTGCGGCTAGAGCTGCAGGTGGAGGCGCAAGGCATCGTCGAGCTGCGTCATCAGGTGGGTGGGAACCCGGCCGATCACTGCGCCCAGCCGTTCGACGGACGCGGACCTGACCTGCTCGGCTTGGGCCTTGGAGTCGACTCGAAGGCCCGACTCGTCGGCTGGCAGGAGCACCTGGAAGGGGAACACGCGGTCGACGGTGCTGGTGACCGGAACGACGGTGACGACGCCGCGACCAAGTCGTGCGGCGGTTGTGTTGGCACGGTCGTTGCTGACGATGACGGCCGGGCGACGGTTGTTCGCCTCGCTGGGCCGAGCCGGGTCCAGGTCGGTCAGGCGGATCTCACCGCGCAGCATCGAAGAGCCCGTCGGCCGTGGTCGACTCCCACGTCGCCGCGTCACCCGAGCCTTCCCACTCGTCCCACGCGGCGGCGTAGGACTCCTCGAGCTCAGGGTCGCCCAGGAGCCGGATCGCCTGTTGGATCGCCGCAGAGCGAGACGCGAGCCCAGCCGAGTGGGCGTACTTGTCGAGGGCGGCGACCTCGTCCTCCGAGAGACTGATGCTCAGTTTCATGACCTCATGCTACCTCAGTCGTACTCATGTAGCTACTCCGGTCGCCTAGGGCGGCTACGCTCGCCCGGATCTGCCGCTGTCGGCGCGTGAGCGTCCGACCATGCCGCTGAGCAGCATGGCGACTGCCCCGCGCGGGTCACCTGAAGCGTGCTGATTCCTCGTTCCGCCTCCGCTCTCGCGGTGGGCGGACTCAGGTGGTTGCCTGCTGGTCGGTCTCCCAGTGGAACTCCGCCGCGAAGTCCGCGTAGCAGGTGGCGCAGACCCACTCGTAGTCCTCGCCGCGGGCGAACGACGCGGTCGTGGCGTATCCAGCGGTCAGCACGTCCGGGGGTGCCCGGGACCAGGGTGTCTTCCTGGCCCATGCGGCGCCAGTCATCGGGGCGGGCAGGCATTTCGCCATGGTAGGCGTCGCTCGCGCCGAAGCGCCGGGATCCCCCGTGACCGTTGCCCGCGCTCGGCTTCCAATGGCCGTTCACTCGACGACGTTGTCCAGGTTCACGTAGAAGACCCGTTCAAGACCATGAGCGATCTCCTCAGCCGAGGAGTACCGTCGCCGGTCCACCAGGAGTCGTTCGACCTCATCTGGTTCCGCACGCCGCGACTCTGGGTCGTTCCACGCACCGACGAGAACCCGGATCTCACCCTCGCGCGCGAGCTCTACAAGGGCACCAGCCAGCTCATCGACACCCGCTGGCCCGTCAGCGATCAGGCCGGCCGCTCGACAGCCGTCCGCGATCTCGCAGAGCGGTATGTCGTCCTCCAGACCCAGCTCCAAGATCTGCCGGCGAAGGCGGTCATCGGTCACGGTGGGAAGCGTGACCCAGGTATCCGCACATGCCGCTGATGGCATGGCGGCATAGCGTTGCCCGCTCATAGCCGCTGTCCGGCATGGCGGCATACCGTTGCAGCCGCGATTCGCGCTCGTGCCGATGTGCGCTCCCCTATCCCGACGCTGCCTGACGTCGAGCTGGGCCGTCTTGGGCGCCGAGTTCGTTGACCTGTCCGCGACCGTCGTTGGTGCCGGGGTCGCGCGACTGTCCCCGAACAGCGGTGATGATGGAGCGATGACGACCTATTCCGGCACGAAGGAGTTCGAAGGCGCGACCTTCGTCAAGGCGAGCTTCAAGGGCGCCACCCTCCGATTCTCCGATGTCAGCGGTGTGACGATGCGCAGCGTCGACGTGGACGGACTCGACATCGACAGCCACGACCTGTTCTTCGGAAGCCTCTTCGTCAATGGGGTCGACGTGGTGCCGCTCGTGGATGCCGAGCTCAACCGGCAGTTCCCGGGCCGCGAGCTGCAGAAGGCGCAGACGCCCCAGGGCCTGCGCGAGGGCTGGGTCGCTGTGCAGTCCGCCTGGCAGACGACGGTAGCGGGCACGCCGCCGGACCTGGTGGACGCCCACGCCGAGGACGAGTGGTCCTTGGCCCAGACCCTGCGGCACCTCATCCTGGCGACCGACGCCTGGCTCCGCGGCGGGATCCTGCGAATCCAGCAGCCGTTCCACGAGATCGGCCAGATCTTCACCGGTGCCGACGAGATGGGCTTCGACATGTCGATCTTCCGCGTGGACCCGCCGGTCTACGAGGAGATCCTCGCGGTGCGTGCCGAGCGACAGCGGCTGGTCACCGACTTCCTGGCCACGGTCACCGCGGAGCTGCTCGGGGAGGAACGCGAGAACCCGTGGGGTGGCGATGACTGGCGTCCCAGCGTCGGTGACTGCATTCGCGTGATCCTGGAGGAGGAGTGGGCGCACCTGCGCTACATCCGACGAGATCTCGCTCGTATGCGTTGAGCCAGAAGAGCAGCCAGGACGAGCGCCCGCTCACGCCGCTGTCCGGCATGGCGGCATGCCGTTGCGGGTAGCCGCGTGCCTCGCGGCGTGCACGGCTGGGAGCTGCGGGCCGCGGCTGCCCTCCTGCCGCCGTAGCCTTGCCGCATGGCACGCCGCACCGTCGCGTCGATCGCACTCGCTTGGCTGGTCACGATCGCCATCGACTTCGTGATCTTCGGCGGTCTGTTCGCCGGCGTGCTGGAGGGCGCCGACCACCCTGCGGTGCTCGCACCGGAGCAGCTGTTCGCGCGGATTCCCGCCGGCTATGCGTCATTCCTGCTGGAGGTCGTGCTGCTGCGTTGGCTGCTCAGGGCGAGCCAACGACCGGGAATCACCGGTGGGCTACTCACCGGGACGCTGGCCGGGCTCCTGTTCGCCTCCGCCGTTGCGCTCGGCCTGTGGTCATTCACGACGGTGCCCGTCACCGCGCTGGCGCTGTGGTGGTTGACCCTGCTCCTGCAGTTCACCGCCGCCGGCGCGGTGCTGGGCGCCGCCAACACCCCGCTGTGGTCGCGGGCCCGGACCTGGGCGATCGCGGGTGCGGTCGCGCTCCTCGCGGCCGGGGTGGTGCTGCAGAACCTCAGGTGAGCCGCCCGGGGCCGGGCTCCGTCGAGCACGCCGAGCGTGGCACGCGTGCACGCCGGCCGCGGAGTGCGCCTCGACGGATCGCCGCGACCCGGGGCACTCGACGTCGAGCGGGGACGTGCGCGGTCCGGTCTCAGACCCATCCGTACATGCCGCGATCCGCGCTCCTGCCGATGAGCGAGTGGCGGCGGTGCATTGGCTCGAGATGCAGGCGCGGTCCACACTGAGAGCAACGCTGCTGTTCCTGGTGGCGCGGTCCCGAAAGGTCCCGGGGAGCCAACAGATGGACGTCGACGTCTCTACGCGGCCCGAGGCGCGGCGCGGCGTCTCGTGGCTGGCGCGGACCCCGTGGTTCTGGTTCCCCTTCGTCGTGAGCCTGGTCACGTCGCCCGCGCTGTTCTGGAGTTCGCTCGTTGTCGGCGGTGCGCTCGTCGCAGTCGGGGTCGCGCTGTGGATCGCCCACCGGCGGAACCCGGTGCTGGCCGTTGGGCTCGGGTTGGTCCTCGGCTCGACCCCCTACGCACTCGCCGGGCTGCGGGTCATGCTGACCCAGTAGGAGCCGCGTCGAGGGCCGCAACCCTCGCGCGGATCTGCCGCGATGCGCGTCACTGGGCGTGTGCCGCACTCACGCGACTCGGGTGGCCCGGTGCGGTCGGGGTGCGCGCGTCGTTGCGTAGCCGGTGCACGGCGATGACGCTGAACCAGACGAACGGCACCATCGACGCGAGTGAGGCGATCAGGCCGACCGTCCCGAACGTCGCCGGCACGATCATGAGGACGGCGCTGGCGAGGGCCGTGTTCGCGGCCGCACGGCCCCACACCCCCGTGGCTCGCAGCGCCCACCAGAACAGCCCGAGCGTCACCGCGCCGAGCAGGTAGGACGCCACGTAGGACGTCCCCGCCTTGTGCGCGAGGAGCGCCACGACCGCGCCCACGGCGGCCGTGTGGGCCTCGCCCGTCGCACCGTTCGCGGCTGACGCGATGATGCCGAGCTCCACGCTCGCGTTGCTCGGAAGGAAGAGCGCCAACGACAGCGCGGCGGCGGCCAACCCTGCGCCCGCAACGGCCGGTGCGCTCGCACGCAGGCGGAGCCACAGCGCGAGGTAGAGCGGGAAGACGAGCACGAGCGTCAGCGCGTACAGGCCGTCGGCGAGGACGAACCCCAGCACCGGGCTGTGCCCGTAGAGCGTCAGCCAGCCCTCGGGTTCGGTGGGAGGCTGGCGGACCGCGAAGACGGCGAACTGCACCGCGCTCAGGGCGAGCATGGCCACGGTCGACGCGGCGGCGATGCGATAGATGCTCGGCTCTGACTGCTGCACCGTGGTGGTACCGATCATGTCGACTGGCTCCTGTTGTTGTAGGCGGCTTCGGCCGCCAGTGCCCAGGTCACGGCATCCCGCACCTGCTCACGAACGACCCGAACGTCGAGGTCCGCACTGCTGATCGCCAGAAGAAGCGCGCCGTGGACGAGGAAGATGAGGCGTTGGGCGGTGCGCTCGACCCTCTCGGGCGCGAGCTCACCAGCGGCGACCAGTGCTGCGAACGCGGGTCCCCACAGCGCCTGGAGCTCGGCTTCACCGGCGCGCACCGCCGGGTCCCTGCCGGCCGCACGAGCCGCCGAGGAAGACCCGAACAGCAGATCGAAGGCGTGCGGCCGCTCGCAGAAGTACGAGGCGTAGGCCACGAACACATCGACGAGTTCGCCGGCGGTCTGCGGAGCGACGCCTCCGGCCGGAGCAAGAGTTGCCACCAGGGAGCTCTCGATGCTCTGACGCGCCCCGGCAAGGAGACCGTGGACACCGTCGATGTGGTTGTACAGCGAGGCGACCGAGTAGCCGGCCCGATCCGCCACTTCACGCACCGTCAGGGCCTCGACACCGCCGGCGATCACCACATCCGTGGCCGCGGCGATGAGCGCTGCCCTGGCTCGGCGGGCGCTCGGGCGCTCGGGCTGTTCCACGGGCACCCCCAACACGGTTCCAGTACGTCTACGACGCTCTGGAACACCATAACAGGAAATAGAAGCATATTCCAGCCGGACGACATGAGACACAGCGTTGCGCGTCGGCGCGGACGGCGCGCTCATGGCCGCGCACCGCGCGCCGCACGTCCGCCGATGAGCGCGCCCCGGCATTACGGCAGAGCGCCCGCCGGGAAGCTCGAGGGAGGTGGGGGCGCTCAGAGCAGCGTGTGCAGCGCTGCGAAGCCCGCCGCTCCGAGGAGGCAGGCAGCGGGTAGCCACGTGAGCAGGGCACGGAGCTGGCGTCCCGCGACGCCGAGGAAGATGGTGAGCACCGCGGCGACGGCACCGAACACGGCAGCCTCGCCGCCATAGCGCAGGACGACTGCGCCTGGCAGGCCGCGCGTACACCCCGTTCACGTAGCACCGAGCGCTCTCGCAGGAGCGTTCAGCCCTCGCCGCCCTCCTCGTCGAGGAACCACAGGCAGTCCGGCCCGGGCTGGCACCACGACCCGCCCCACTGTGGCGCCAGCGGCGCGAGCACGGGGAGCGCGGCCCGTTCCATCACGGTGAGGCTGGGCGGCTCGCCGGAGGGCAGGGGACAACTGGTCTCCACGAGCACAGGGTCGTCGAAGGCGACACCGACCTCGGCCGGGACCGGCCACACCGCCGACTCCCAGAGTGCGCATGCCCGGACAAGGGACTCCTCCTCACGGCCGTTGCGCACCTCCTCCCCGGTGTCGAGCGTGTATACGACGTCGGTGGCGGTCACCCGGATGCCGGTCACCGGGTTCTTCGCGGAACCGGGCTCGTTCATGCCCGTGTACTCACCGATCGGGTCCCCGGCCAGCGTCTCGCCGACAGGCAGCTCCAGGCACTGCTCGTCTGCGGCGGTGCACTGGCCGATCGGCCCCCTCTCTTTGGGGTCCCCCGGCTTGATCGCGACCACCCCGGTGCTCTCGTAGCCGCCGGCGTACCAGATCACCGGGTCGCTGACCCTCAAGGAGCCCAGGACGAGCGGCTCCTCCCCCAGAGCGAGGACCTGGGTCTCGGCCTTCAAGGGGCCCGAGCCCTCACTGTCCTGGATGGCGCGGCGTTCCACCACCGTCCGGGTCACGGCGGTCTCCCCGTCCAACTCGAACGTCACCGTCTCGCCCTCGATCCGCACCACGACACGCTCCGCGCCGTCGGCGCTGAGAGCGGAGAAGCCTCCCGGGATCGCCTCCGACCTCTCGTCAGCCCACTGCTCCGTCGTCGGGACCAGCGCGCCGTACACCCCGTCGTCCACCGCGTGCAGGTACGACCCGCAACTGGCAGCCCCCGCCCCCAGCAGCAGCACCGCAGCCGCCCCCCATGTCACCCGTCCTCGTCCCATGGCCAGCATCGCCTCGACAACCAACGTATCCACTGCCGCAGCGTTCCGCTCTCAGCCGCTGAGCAGCATGGCGGCATACCGTTGCCTGGTCATGCCGCGCACCGCGCGGGTCTGCCGATTGCCGTAGGGCATGGTGCGCCTGGTTGGTCGGGCCGCCGCTTCCGACAGAGCCCACGTCTCACCGGTGACCGCCGACGTGGGGCAAGATGCGGGCGTGGGTCGCGAAGGAGAGCGTTGGCGCGCCGTGGTCGAAGAACACTTCGGCTTCCTCGCTGCCGCCGGTTTCACAAAGGTCGAGATCGAGGACGATACGTGGTGGCAGACGTCAGTCACTTTCCGGTCGAGCGTCGTGGCGCTCCGCATCTCCGCGAGCAACGAGTTCCGCCGCGTCGAACTCGAGCTGATTGGCGTCCGACCATGCCGCGGGTCGCGCTGGCCCGAAGGGGGTACGCCTCTGGATCGCGCGCCATTTTCGTCATACGATATGTGAGTGGTGGGTGACGAGCAGATCCAGCAGTGGGCCGACGAGGCCGAGGCGGGCTACGACGTCGAGGCGCTCAAGCGTCGTGGTCGGGGTCGTCCCGGTCGGGGAGTCGAGCCGATGCAGGTGGTCGCGGTTCGGTTGACCGCCGCGGAGCTCGACGCGTTGGATGCTGTGGCGGCGAAGAACTCGATGAGCAGGTCCGAGGCGATCCGCTCGGCCCTGGCGCACTTCGCGGCGTGAAGGTCCACCGCAGCGCGCTCAAGCACGGCGTCCTGCCCGAGGACGCGATCCAGGCCGCCCAATGGGCGTTGTGGTTCGAACCGCTGGATGACGACGGGCCGCCTTCCCGCGAGCTCAGGCTGGGCTTCGACACAGGTGCGCGACTGCTGGAGACCGTGGTCCTGGTCCTCGAAGCCGGCGATGAGCTCGTCATCCACGCGATGCCCGCGCGTCGGCAGTACCTCGATCTGCTGCCCTGAACAGGCCGCATCCGGCGCTCAAGACCCGCAGACTGCGCTGGCACGACCCATCCGCACATGCCGCGCACCGCGCGCGCCTGGGTCGGCGTCGTCGAGATCGACAGCCACGCCTCAACCACGTCGGGGCGCAGGCTGGGCGATCGTCTTGCTGCTCCCGCAGGCAGAACCGCCGGCCGAGCGGCACCGGCGAGTTTGACCGATCCAGCACACACCTTGCTGCCGAACTCACCAGCCCCTGACCCGGCGCCACCGGCTGACGTGACGCACGCCTCACGGACCTCCTGTCGCGTGCTCCCCCGACCGGCCCGGCCGGTGCCACGATTGCTCCGCCGCTGGATCTCGGGGACGCGGAGGCCTGCGTGACCACGAAGCTCGGGCCGGCAGAGGTCGCGATGTTCGCCTTCTACCTGGTCCTGCTGGTGCTCGCGATCGTCGCGGACGTGCTCGCGCCCGTGTGGTTCGTGGCGGCGGCGCTCTCCGTGGCGTGCGCCGTCCTGTGGGTCGTCGCCCGCCGACAGCTCGGGGGCGCGTTCGCCGTGCGCGCGGAGGCGCACTTCCTGGTGACGACCGGCCTGTACGCCAAGCTTCGTCACCCGATCTACGTCTTCGGCACGATGGCCTTCATGCTGGCCCTCCTGGCACTGGAGGGCTGGTCGGCTCTGGCCGTCTGGGCGATCCTCATCCCTGTCCAGGTGGTCCGCGCGCGCCGCGAGGACAGGGTGCTCGCCGAGGCGTTCGGCCCGGAGTACGAGGCTTACCGCCGGACCACCTGGTTCTGACCGCGGGTCGGCCGCGGGCCGGTCCACCGCCCACAAACACCTTGGGCCGCGCCGCCCGGCGCGGCCAGACTCTGCCCCCGTGGGTCATGTCGACGTCGCCGGGGTGCGCTTCGAGCTGCCCGACGGGCGGGTGCTGCTCGACGACGTGTCGTTCCGGGTGGGCGACGGCGCCAAGGTCGCCCTGGTCGGGGCGAACGGCGCCGGCAAGACCACCCTGCTGCGGATCGTCACCGGTGAGGTCGCGCCCCACGCGGGCGCGGTGACCCGCTCCGGCGGCCTGGGCACCATGCGCCAGCTCGTGGGCCACGGCGGCGACGACGAGACCGTCGCCGACCTGCTCCTCTCCCTCGCCCCCGAACGCGTCCGGGCCGCCCAGGCCGCGGTCGACGGTCTCGAGCTGGCACTCATGGAGACGGAGGACGAGGCGACCCAGCTGCGCTACGCGTCGGCGCTCGCCGAGTACGCCGAGGCCGGCGGGTACGACATCGAGGTGCTCTGGGACGTGTGCACCACCGCCGCGATGGGCGTGCCGTTCGAGCGGGCCAGGTACCGGCCGCTGGGCACCCTGAGCGGCGGCGAGCAGAAGCGCCTCGCCCTGGAGTACCTGCTGCGCGGCCCGGACCAGGTGCTGCTGCTCGACGAGCCCGACAACTATCTGGACGTGCCCGGCAAGACCTGGCTCGAGGAGCGGATCCGCGAGTCGGCCAAGACGATCCTGTTCGTCTCGCACGACCGCGAGCTGTTGGCCAACACCGCGACCCGCGTGGTCACGGTCGAGCTCGGCGCGGCGGGCAACCAGGTGTGGACGCACGCAGGCGGGTTCGCCACGTACCACGAAGCCCGGCGGGAGCGGTTCGCACGACTCGACGAGCTGCGCCGGCGGTGGGACGAGGAGCACGCGAAGCTGCGGGCCCTGGTGCTGATGTACAAGCAGAAGGCCGCCTACAACTCGGACATGGCCAGCCGCTACCAGTCCGCGCAGACCAGGCTCAGGCGCTTCGAGGAGGCCGGCCCACCCACCGAGCAGCCCCGCGAGCAGCGGGTGCGGATGCGGCTGTCCGGCGGCCGCACCGGCAAGCGCGCGGTGGTGTGCGAAGAGCTCGGGCTGACCGGGCTGATGGAGCCGTTCGACCTGGAGGTCTGGTACGGCGAGCGGGTCGCGGTGCTCGGCTCGAACGGCTCGGGCAAGTCGCACTTCCTCCGGCTGCTGGCCGCCGGCGGGAGCGATCCGGAGCGTGAGCACCTACCGGTGGGCGACGTCGCGCCGGGCGCGGTGCGGCACACCGGGCGAGCCAGGCTGGGCGCGCGCGTACGGCCCGGCTGGTTCGTGCAGACCCACGACCACCCCGAGCTGTTGGGCCGCACGCTGCTGGAGATCCTGCACCGAGGCGACGACCACCGGACCGGGCTGCCCCGCGAGCAGGCCGCGCGCGTGCTCGACCGCTACGAGCTGGCCCGCTCGAGCGAGCAACGGTTCGAGACGCTCTCCGGTGGCCAGCAGGCGCGTTTCCAGATCCTGCTGCTGGAGCTGTCCGGCGCCACGCTGCTGCTGCTCGACGAGCCGACCGACAACCTCGACCTGCAGAGCGCCGAGGCGCTCGAGGACGGACTGTCGGCGTTCGAGGGCACGGTGCTTGCGGTCACCCACGACCGTTGGTTCGCGCGCGGGTTCGACCGGTTCCTGGTGTTCGGCGCGGACGGTGAGGTGGTCGAGTCGCCCGAGCCGGTGTGGCACGAGGGACGGGTGCGCCGGGACCGCTGACCGCGACGAGGGCGCCGGGCACGGCGAACGACGACGGGCCGGGTACCGCGAGGTACCCGGCCGGTCGTCTCAGGCCGCCGTGAGCAGGGACGCGGCGTCGCGCGTCAGGTCCGCAGCTGCCTTGGCCAGCGTCTGGGACGACGGCACCACGACGCTCGGGGCGCCGGCACCACGGCCGGTCGCCTCGACCACGGAGCCGTCCGGCTCCGCGAGGACGTACGCGCCGTCGGTGAGCAGGCCGAGGTGCCACCGGCTGTCGCCGGCGAGCACCATCCGCACGGACCGGGCGGCCACGCCGTGGCGCTCGGCCCAGGCGGTGTCACCGACCCGCTCGGCCGTCATGGTGAGCAGGGTGGTCGCGGCGGACGCCAGGTCGTCGAGGTCGATGACCCAGCAGCGCTCGGGCGTCGCCTGGTAGAAGACCGCGGCGCTGCCGCCGGCGGCGTGCGGCTGGATGTGGAGCACGAGGCCGCCGGCGAGCGCGACCTGGATCTCGACGACGGCGTCCACGATGGACGGCACGGGCGGGAGCTCGGCGGGCAGGGTGCGGATACGGGCCTGGCCGGTGACCCGCAGTGCGCGGAGCGCGGCGAGGGTCTCGGCGGCCTCCGCGAGGGTGCGGCGGTGGCCACGGTCGGTGTGGGCGGTGACCCAGTCGTCGCCGTCGATCGCGACGACGGTCAAGGTGGTGCCGACGCCGCGCAGGGCGTCGAGCTCGGTCCGTCGGGTCGTGAAGGCGTGCATGGGCATACCTCTTCCAAGGCTTGCGTCGTTGGGGGGGTGCCAGGGCTGCTGGCGGAGCACAGGTCTCCCGGCGTGGCCAGAGTAAGCGCTTTCAGGCCAGATGTCCAGGATTCATGGGATGACTCGCGCACCGAGATCGCGGGTCGGCCGTGCGTCGGCCGCTACGGGCGGGCGCGCAGGTACTGGTCGGGCCAGTAGACGTCTGCGCCGAGCTCGTGCGCCGCACGCTGGGCGAAGCTGGGGTCGCGCAGCAGCTCGCGGCCCAGGAACACCGCGTCGGCCCGCCCGGTCGCGAGGATCTGCTCGGCCTGCTGCGGCTCGGTGATCAGGCCGACCGCGGCCACCGGCAGCCCGGACGCCCGCCTGATGCGGGTGGCGAACGGCACCTGGTACCCGGGGCTCACGGCCACCTGCTGGTCGGGCGAGTTGCCGCCGCTGGAGACGTCCACCAGGTCCACACCGTGCTCGGCGAGCTCCGCCGCGACCCGCGTCGTCTCGTCGACGTCGAGGCCGCCGTCCGCCCAGTCGGTGGCACTGACCCGGACGAGGATCGGCCGGTCGTCCGGCCAGACGGCCCGCACGGCGTCGACCACGTCGAGCAGCAGACGGCTGCGGCCGGCGAGATCCCCGCCCCAGGCGTCGGTGCGCAGATTGGTCAGGGGCGAGAGGAACTGGTGGAGCAGGTAGCCGTGGGCGGCGTGCACCTCGGCCACCTCGAACCCGGCATCCAGCGAGCGCCGCGCCGCGCCGGCCCACACCTGGGGCATCGCGGTGAGCTCGTCGGCGGTGAGCGCTCGGGGCGCCGGCCAGTCGGCATAGCCCAGGGGCGAGGCGCCCACGGTGGGCCAGCCGCCGTCCTCGACGGGGACGTGGCCGCGCCCGCGCCACGGCGCCCGGGTCGACGCCTTGCGGCCCGCATGGGCGAGCTGGATGGCCGGCACGGCCCCCTGGGAACGGATGAACTCTGTGATCCGGCGGTAGTCGGTGGCCTGCTCGTCCGTCCAGATCCCGGCGTCCTGCGGCGAGATCCGGCCCTCGGGCGCCACCGCGGTCGCCTCGCTCATCACCAGCCCGGCCCCGCCGCGCGCGAAGGACCCGAGGTGGACCAGGTGCCAGTCCGTCGGGCGGCCGTCGACGGACGAGTACTGGCACATCGGCGAGACCCACAGCCGGTTGCGGATCGTCGTGCCACGCAGGGTCAGGGGCGAGAAGAGAGTGCTCACGATCGGCGGCAACCGGGGCCGGCCCGCCGATGTTCCGACCGGGAGGCGATCGCCCGGCCCCGGTGCCCGCGTCACCCGACGGCGATACCGTCGGCCCAGGACCGTCGAGAGGTGCCGTCATGCAGCCCGAGCTCGCGCCCCGAGGGCACGTGGTGCTCGCCGACGCCGACAGCCAACAGTTCACCTCGCTCCGGCGCCGGCCCACCACCCGCGCCGAGCGCTACGAGATCGGGCGCCGGCTCCGCAGGACCGTGCCGCGCTCGTCGCTGGGCGACTGGGAGCCGCCGGTGGGCCGCCCGGACCCGATCACCCTGGTCATGGAGTCGCACGACGGGCGGGTGGAGCGACTGATCCCGGTGCGGGTGGGCCGGATGGTCGCCTCGCCGTACGGGTTCCTGCGCGGCACGGCCATCGTGATGGCCGACGACGTCGCCCACCTGCCGGCCACCGGCATCACGCCGGTGGTGTGCGGGGACTCCCACCTGGGGAACTTCGGCTTCTACGCGTCTCCGGAGCGCGACCTCGTGCTCGACCTCAACGACTTCGACGAGGCGCACCCCGGGGCCTGGGAGTGGGACCTGCGGCGCCTGGTCGCCAGCATCTGGGTCGCCGGTCGCCAGAACGGGGCGAGCGAGGACGACTGCCGCGACGCGGTGCTGTCCTGCGCCCGCTCCTACCACGAGGAGATCGGGCACCTCGCCGACCTCCCCCTCATGCTGCGCTCGTTCGAGCGCCTCGACGCCGACCGGCTGCACGACCACGCCACGCAGGACACCCTGGTGGCCGAGATCGACCGGGCGGCCGCGCGCGCCCGCACCAGGACGAGCGACCGAGCCCTGCCGCGCTTCACCACCGAGAGCGAGGGCGAGCGCCGCATCGTCGAGGAGCCGCCGCTCATCACGCGGCTCGACGCGCCCGACGCGGAGCAGGTCGCCGAGGCCCTCGACCGCTACCTGGAGACACTCGCCCCGCACTGGCGACGGGTGCTCGGGGGCTACACGCTGCTGGACGTCGCGCACAAGGTGGTGGGCGTGGGCTCCGTGGGGCTGCGGGCCTACGTGGCCCTGCTGGAGGGCTCCAGCCCGGACGACGTGGTGTTCCTCCAGCTCAAGCAGGCCCGGCGGTCGGTGCTGGCCAAGTACGTGCACGGCGACAGCGCCTGGCACGCGCACCAGGGCCAGCGGGTGGTCGAGTACCAGCAGGCCCTGCAGACCGTCTCCGACCCGCTGCTCGGCTGGACCACCATCGACGACCGCCAGTACTACGTGCGCCAGTTCCGCAACATGAAGGGCACCGTCGCCCTGGACTCGATCGACGCCGCGGCGCTGACCGACTACGCGGGGATCGTCGGGCACCTGCTCGCCAAGGGCCACGCCCGGACCAGCGGGGCGTCCATGATCTCGGGCTATCTGGGCCGTTCCGACAAGGCCGACCGGGCCATGGCCCGGTTCGCCCGGAGCTACGCCGACCAGACCGAGGCGGACCACGCCGAGCTGGTCCGGGCGGTCCAGCGGGGCGTGCTCCCGGCAGAGAGCGGCGTGTGACGGCGCCGTGGCGACCTCGCACCATCCACCTGACCCCGCGGCCGCCCGGATCGTCGCGCGGCTGAGCCGCGCCGAGAAGATCCGGCTGATCTCCGGTGCGGACTTCTGGCACACCGAGGCGGCCGACGGCGTCCCGGCGTTCATGCTCACCGACGGGCCGCACGGGGTGCGCAAGCAGAGGGGTCCGGCCGACCACGTCGGACTGGCCGACTCGGTCCCCGCGACCTGCTTCCCGCCGGCCGTCGGCCTGGGCGCGACCTGGGACGTCGAGCTGCTGGAGGAGATCGGCGCCGCCCTGGGCCGCGAGGCCCGGGGCGCGGACGTCGGCGTCCTGCTTGGCCCGGGCCTGAACCTGAAGCGGCACCCGGCCGGCGGTCGCAGCTTCGAGTACTTCTCCGAGGACCCGTTCCTCTCCGGGAAGGCAGCCGCGGCCCTGGCGCGCGGCATCCAGTCCGAAGGCGTCGGCGCCTGCCTCAAGCACCTCGCGGTGAACAACCAGGAGTCGAACCGGATGCGCCTGGACACCGTCGTGGACGAGCGCACGCTGCGCGAGCTCTACCTGACGGGGTTCGAGATCGCGGTGACCGAGTCGGCGCCGTGGACCGTGATGAGCGCCTACAACCTCGTCAACGGCGAGCACGCGGGCGAGTCCCGCACGCTCCTCACCGACATCCTGCGCACCGAGTGGGGCTTCGGCGGCCTGGTGGTGTCGGACTGGTTCGCGACGTCCGACCGACCCGCGGGCGTGCGCGCCGGTCTGGACCTGGAGATGCCGGGCAGCGCGGGGGCGTGGGACGCCAGGGTCGAGGCGGCCCTTGACTCCGGCGTGCTGGCCGAGGCCGACCTGGACCTGGCCTGCACCCGGGTGGTCGAGCTCGCGCTGCGCGTCGCGGCCGAGAGGTCGGCGCGCGAAGGGTCACCACCCGTGGACCACGCCGCGCACCACGCGCTCGCCCGACGCGCGGCCGCGGCCGCGGCAGTGCTGCTCACCAACGACGGTGTGCTTCCGCTGCGGCCTCACGGCCGGATCGCGCTGGTCGGAGCCTTCGCCGAGAGCCCGCGGTTCCAGGGCGCCGGCAGCTCCATGGTCACGCCGACCCGCCTGGACACCGCGCTCGCGGCGATGCGCGCACGCCTCGGTGACGACGCGGAGCTGGTGTACGCACCCGGGTACGACGCGGCGACCGGCGAGACCAACCGCGAGCTGCTGGACGAGGCCCGCCGCGCGGCCGCGGGCGCCGATGCCGTGGTCCTCCTCGTCGGTCTGCCCTCGAGCCACGAGTCGGAGGGGTTCGACCGGAAGGACCTGCGGCTGCCGGCCGCGCACGACGCGCTCGTCGACCTCGTGACGGCAACGTGTCCGCGGACGGTCGTGGTCCTGCTCAACGGCGCACCGGTCGAGGTCCCGTGGGCGGACCAGCCGGCCGCCCTCGTCGAGGCGTACCTCGGCGGTCAGGCCGGTGGCTCCGCGCTGGTGGACGTGCTGCTGGGCGACGCCGAACCCGGTGGGCGCCTCGCGGAGAGCTTCCCGATGGCCGTCACCGACCTGCCGGCGCACGCGTGGTTCGCCACTCACCCGACGCAGGTCCAGTATCGGGAGAACCTCTACGTCGGCTACCGCTTCCACGACACCTTCGAGGTGGCGCCCCGGTTCGCGTTCGGGCACGGGCTCGGCTACACCGCGTTCGCGTACACCGATCTGATGGTCACCGGCGCCGGGGACGAGCACACGGTGCGGGTCACGGTCACCAACACCGGCGAACGGGCCGGCACGGAGGTGGTCCAGGTCTACGTCCGCGACGTCGTCGCGACGCTCCACCGGCCCGCGCAGGAGCTGAAGGGCTTCGCGAAGGTCCGCCTCGGGCCGGGCGAGGCCCGCACGGTGGAAGTCGAGCTCGGCCGGCGCGCGTTCGCGGTCTACGACGTCGCCGATGCGGCGTGGAAGGTCGAGGCGGGCGACTTCGAGATCCGGGTGGGGTCCTCCTCCCGTGCGACCCACGCGAGCGCGACGATCCGCATCGAGTCCGACGACGACGTGACGCCGGTCCCCGCGCCCGCCGGGCCCGCCGCGAGCGACGCGGAGTTCACCGCCCTGCTGCGCCGCCCGATCCCGGCACCCGCACCCCTGCTCCCGTGGCACGAGGACTCGACCGTCGACGACCTCGCCGAGCGATGGCCGGGTCGACGCCTGCGCCGACTGGTCCTGCGGGCAGCCAGGAGGGACCTCGACCCCGGCGGTGACCCCACGACCGCGCGGATGATGCAGGTCGTCATCGGTCAGATGCCGCTGCGCGGCATCGTGATGAGCTCCGGCGGTCGGCTCTCGTTCGGCACGCTGAGCCGGGTGCTGCGAGTGCTCAACCTGCCGCGCCGATCCCGGCGGCACCCCTCGGTGGCCCGGGTCGGCACCACGTGGCACCATCCGGAGGCGTGACCAACGACGCCGGCCGTGCGGCGCAGGCCCACGCCCAGCGCCTGCGCGACCTCGCACGCCTGCGGCGGGTGCGGGACCGGATCGACCGCGAGTACACCGAGCCGCTGGACGTCGAGGCACTGGCCCGGGGCGAGCACATGTCCGCCGGGCACCTCAGCCGGGAGTTCCGCCGCGCGTTCGACGAGACGCCGTACAGCTACCTCATGACCCGGCGGATCGAGCGCGCGATGGCGCTGCTGCGTCGTGGGGACCTGAGCGTCACCGAGGTCTGCTTCGCGGTGGGCTGCCAGTCGCTGGGCACGTTCTCGACGCGGTTCTCCGAGCTGGTCGGCATGCCGCCCAGCGTCTACCGCCGGCGCGCGTCGGACGCCACCGCCGGGCTGCCGACCTGCGTGACCAAGCAGGTCACCCGACCGGTCAGGAATCGAGAAGCGCTGCTCGCCGACCACACCTAGCGTGGCGGCCATGGACCTCTCCATCCACTCGAGCTTCCTGCCGCACACCGACCCGGAGGCGTCGGTGTCCTTCTACCGCGACGTCCTGGGGTTCGAGGTGCGCCTCGACGTCGGCCAGGGCGAGATGCGGTGGATCACCGTCGGACCGCCCGACCAGCCCGACACGGCGATCGTGCTCCACCCGCCGGCCGTCACCCCCGGCCTCACCGACGACGAGCGCCGCACGCTCCTGGAGCTCGTGACCAAGGGCAGCTACTTCGGCGTCAACCTCGCCAGCCGAGACCTGGACGCCGCGTTCGCCACGATCGAGGCCAGTGGGGCCGAGGTGGTGCAGGAGCCCACGGACCAGCCGTACGGCCTGCGCGACTGCGCCGTCCGCGACCCCGCCGGCAACATGGTCCGGATCCAGCAGCTGCGGTGACGAGGCCGTTGTCAGGCCTCGGGGATACCCTCCGGCGATGACCCGGGCCGCGGCGATCGACGCAGTAGATGCGCCGCGCCGCGCCGAGCTGGTATGAGCCAGGAGATCACCATGACCCGCACGACGACCGCGCACCTGTTCTGCTCCGTGAACGGTGTGGTCGAGAACCCGAACCTGTTCCAGTTCGACGCGTTCGGCCCCGAGGAGGGTGCGCTGATGACCGAGGCGATCAGCCCGGTCACCGACGTCGTCATCGGGCGCAAGCTCTGGCACGAGTGGTCGGCGTTCTGGCCGGGGACGGACGATCCGTTCGGCGCGTTCCTCAACCCGGTGCGCAAGCACGTCGTCTCGAGCACGTTGTCCGGCGAGCTGCCGTGGAACAGCACCCCGATCGAGGGCGACCCCGTCGAGTACGTGCGCGGCCTGCGCGAGCAGGACGGCGGGGCGATCAGCGTCGTCGGCGGCATCGAGACCGTCCGGTCGCTCTTCCTCGCCGGCGTGGTCGACGCCCTGACCCTGACGGTCCACGCCGTCGCCACGCCGGAGGGCCGGCGGCTGTTCGACGAGAGCGTGCCGCTCACCCGGCTCCGCCTGGTGGAGGGGCGCACCACGAGCTCGGGGAACGCCATCCTCACCTACGCCCTGCGCTAGCCCTGGCGGTCGGGTCGGCGGGAACCCCTTGCCCGGCCCGGCCGTCGGACACCAGCCCGCCGGCAGCCGCCCGGCGGGCACCGGACCGAGGGAGACCGATGCCCGCGACACCCGACAGCCACGACGTGATCCGCGTGCAAGGAGCCCGGGAGAACAACCTCAAGGACGTCAACGTCGAGATCCCCAAACGGCGCCTGACGGCGTTCACCGGGGTGTCCGGTTCGGGCAAGAGCTCGCTGGTGTTCGACACGATCGCCGCGGAGTCGCGGCGGATGATCGACGAGACCTATCCGGCCTTCGTGCAGGGGTTCATGCCCACGCTCGCGCGACCCGATGTCGACCTGCTCGAGGGTCTGACCACCGCGATCATCGTCGACCAGGAGCGGATGGGCGCCAACGTGCGCTCCACGGTCGGCACCGTGACCGACGCGAACGCGATGCTGCGGATCCTGTTCAGCCGGCTCGGCGACCCGCACATCGGGTCACCGCAGGCGTACTCGTTCAACATCCCGTCCGTGCAGGCCACCGGCACCATGACGGTGCAGCGCGGCGGGCGGTCGGCGCGACCCGCGGAGGGTGACACCACGCACTACGGCGGCACTGTCAGCGTGACGACGTCCGGACAGACCCAGACCCGCTCGTTCTCCGTGCTGGGCGGCATGTGCCCGCGGTGCGAGGGCACGGGCTCGGTCTCGGACATCGCGATCGACCAGCTGGTCGACGAGTCGCGCTCGCTGGACCAGGGCGCGATCACGGTGCCCGGCTACACGCCCGACGGCTGGTTCGTGCGCGTCTTCGGCGCGGTGGTGCCCACCGACGTGCCGGTCGGCGAGTTCACGGCCGAGCAACGCGAGGAGTTCCTCTACGGCGAGCCGCGCAAGGTGCGGATGGAGAGCATCAACCTCACGTACGAGGGCCTGGTCCCCAAGATCCAGAAGTCGATGCTCTCCAAGGACGTCGCGAGCATGCAGCCGCACATCCGGGCGTTCGTCGAGCGCGCCGTGGTGTTCCGAGCGTGCCCGGAGTGCGACGGGACCAGGCTCGCCGCCCCGGCGCGCTCGTCGAAGATCCGCGGCATCTCGATCGCGGATGCCTGCGCGATGCAGATCACCGACCTGGCCACGTGGGTGCGCGGACTGGACGAGCCGAGCGTGGCGCCGCTGCTGCGGGGACTGGGCCACCTGCTCGACTCGTTCGTCGAGATCGGGCTGGGGTACCTGAGCCTCGACCGGCCGTCCGGCACGCTGTCCGGCGGCGAGTCGCAGCGGACCAAGATGATCCGGCACCTCGGGTCGTCGCTCACCGACGTCACCTACGTGTTCGACGAGCCGACCATCGGCCTGCACCCGCACGACATCGCACGGATGAACACCCTGCTGCTGCGGCTGCGCGACAAGGGCAACACCGTGCTGGTCGTCGAGCACAAGCCGGAGGCCATCGCGATCGCCGACCACGTGGTCGACCTCGGGCCGGGCGCGGGCTCGGCCGGCGGGGAGGTGGTGTACGAGGGCGACCTGCCGGGGCTGCGCGCGTCGGGCACCCTGACCGGACGCCACCTGGGCGACCGGGCGCGCCTGAAGCCGGCCGTGCGCGAGCGCACGGGGGTGATCGAGGTCCGGGGGGCGAGCACGCACAACCTGGTCGGCGTGGACGTCGACGTGCCGACCGGCGTGCTCGTGGTGGTCACCGGGGTGGCGGGATCGGGCAAGAGCTCGCTGATCCACGGGTCGGTGTCGCCGCGCGAGGGCGTGGTGAGCATCGACCAGACGGCGATCCGCGGATCGCGCCGGTCGAGCCCTGCGACCTACACCGGTCTGCTGGACCCGATCCGCAAGGCGTTCGCCAAGGCCAACGGGGTCAAGCCGGCGCTGTTCAGCGCGAACTCCGAGGGTGCCTGTCCGGTGTGCAAGGGCGCCGGGGTCATCGTCACCGAGCTGGGCTTCATGGAGACCGTCCAGAGCCCGTGCGAGGAGTGCGAGGGCAAGGGGTTCGACGCCCGGGTCCTCGGCTACCTGCTCGGCGGGAAGAACATCAGCGAGGTCCTGGCGATGCCGGTGACCGAGGCGGAGGAGTTCTTCGGCTCCGGCGAGGGGAAGGTACCGGGGGCACACGCGGTGCTGACCCGGCTCGTGGACGTCGGGCTGGGCTACCTGGCGATCGGCCAGCCACTGACCACGCTGTCCGGCGGCGAGCGCCAGCGGCTCAAGCTGGCGGTGCACATGGGCGAGAAGGGTGACGTGATCGTGCTCGACGAGCCGACGAGCGGCCTGCACCTGGCCGACGTCGAGGCGCTGCTGGGGCTGCTCGACCGGCTGGTCGACGCGGGGCGGACGGTGATCGTCATCGAGCACCACCAGGCGGTGATGGCGCACGCGGACTGGATCATCGACCTGGGTCCCGGTGCGGGGCACGACGGCGGGCGCGTGGTGTTCGAGGGCACGCCCGCCGGGCTCGTCGCGGCACGGGCGGGTCTGACCGGCGAGCACCTGGCGCAGTACGTCGCGGGCTGACGGGGCGGGCGCCCGTGCCACGGCCCCGCTCAGTCCTGGACCAGCACCACACCGTGCATGAGGTTGCCGACCCGCGGCCAGAAGCCGATGCCGTCGACCACGGCGAACGGCGTGGCAACGCCGATGTACCGGTCGGACCCACCGTCCATCCGCTCCCAGCCGCCCTCCGGCGAGCCCCGCCACTCGCGCGGCTCCGAGATGAAGATGCCGTCGCCGGTCTCCATGCCGGCCAGCAGGACCGTGTCGTCGAGCACCTGGATCGCTTGCAGCCGCACGTACCCGTTGTTGCGCAGGTCGACCGCCGGCGCCGTCGTGCGCTGCCACGACGCGCCGTCCGTCGAGGTCCACAGGGCGGGGCCGTCGCTCTTGCACGTACCGGCGCCAAGGAAGCCGGACGGGGTCTCCGCGACGTCGACCAGGTAGCAGCCCGCGCCGCCCTCGACGGTGGCCGGCCGCCACGTGAGCCCGTCGGGCGAGGTCCAGGCGGCCGCGACGGACCAGTAGCCGTCCATCGTCTCGCCGGCCACCTGGGGCCGGGCCCCGACGGCCACGAACGTCCCGCCGACCTCTTCCATCGCGAAGACCGCGGCGTCGTCGAAGACGGCCGCCCGGTCGCCGGCCACCCGCTGCCACGAGGCGCCGTCGGCGGTGGTCCACAAGGTCGCCGCGCCCGGGGCCCAGCGGGTCGCCACGCCCGCGGCGCCATAGGAGATGTCGAACATCTGTGACGTGAGCACCACCACGGCGTCCGCTGTCACGACGAAGCCCTGGACGTTCACGTCGACTCCCGGCACGCCCTCGGCGAGCATCACCCTGGTCCACGGCTCGACGTCCTGCGACTTCATCAGCGCGGCCCCCGTCGAGTAGCCGACGTCCGGACCGGTGTAGCGCTCGACGAGCCGGGACGATCCTGCAGCGAAGAGTCCGAACCGGGTCTGCTCGACCTTGGTCAGGCACGTCATGTCCGCCGAGTGACCGATCACCTGCGCACCGAGGTCGGCGCGATGCCACGACGTGGCATCGTCGCCGATCCAGATGGGCGCCTCGGTACCTTCGGGCCATCCGTGCGGAGAGCAGCCGACAGCGACGATGCGTCCATCGGCCTCGACGGCGTCGGTGATGATCATGGGGTCGAACACGGCCGGGACCGCACCGGCGTCGTGCCAGCCTTCCATGACGCCGTACAACGGCCGCGCGGCTGCGGGCGCGCTCGGCGTCGGGGCCACCGGGGCCACCGGTGGCAGCGGCTTGTCCACACGGCCGAGCGCCGAGCCGGTCAGGACCAGCGCGGCCACGACGGCAGCCGTCGCGCCGGCCAGCGCGGCCCGGCGCACCCGGCGCCGGCGCCGTACCCGGATGGCCAGCCGTGCGACCCACTGCTCGGCCGACTCGTCGTGCCGGGCCGACGCCTGATGGGACAGACTGCGCAGTCCCACGTCGACGGACTCGCTCATGGGGTCCTCCTCCGTCCTGGGCGGCCCGCGCTCTGCAGCACCACGGCCTGCGTGTCAGGGGGCTCGGCGCCGAGAAGCTCGCCCAACCGGTGCCGGGCGTCGGAGAGGTAGCGCTTGACCGCGCCCTCGCTGATTCGCAGCGCCGCGGCCGTGTCACGGACCGAGAGGTCCTCGTGGTACCGCAGGACGACGCACGCCCGTTCGCGCGGCGACAGGGTCGCCAGCGCGCGATGCAGGTCGACGTGCTCGGTCACGACGGTGTCGCAGGGCGCGGCACCCGGATCCACGAGCCGTGGCCGCACGCCGAGGAAGAACCTGCGCCGGCGGTACCCGTCGCACACCTCGTTGCGGATCACCTGGCGCACGTAGGCCTCGAGGTGCTCGGGGTCCCGCCCGGAGCGCAGGCCGCCGAGCACCCGGACGAAGGCGTCCTGCACGACGTCCTGCGCACTGGGAAGGTCACCGGTCAGGAGGAAGGCGTACCCGACGAGGGCCGAGCCGCGCTCGCGGGCCAGGGACTCGATGTCGGCCTGCTTCGCCATGACGCCTCCCGGAGCCGTCGTCATCAACCTAGACCGATGGCGGGCGGGATCGGTTGGGGTCCGGCGTCGCCTTCTTCGCGGCACCGCTGCCACGCGCGTGGACGCAACCGCCGAGCAGGTCGTGTCGCTCGGCGGTTGCGGTCGCGGTGCGGGTCGCACCCGCGCACACGGGCGGCGATCATGGCGGCATGGGCCCGCGACGCACCCTGACCTGGATCGGCACGGTACTGGCGGTGACCGCGCTGGGGCTCGTCGCCTGGCTCTTGGTGACGAGCTGGGACGTCGTCCGCCACGCCCACCCGGTCTACCCTGCGCTGCTTGGCGCGACCGCCGTCGCCGCGGTCGTCGCACTGCTGCTGCGCGGCCGGGGCGAGCGGCGCCGGTCGGCGCCGCGCACGATCGGGCGCGTAGCGGGGTCGATCGCCGTGCTGGTCTGGCTCGTCGCGCTGGCGTGGGTGCGGCCGTTCGGGCCTCAGGAAGCCGCGCGAGCCGCGATGGCCTCCGACGACGCGGTCACGGTCACGGAGTACGCGACGAGGATCGTGCTGACCCCCACCGCACCGGGCGCCGGACCCGCGCTGTTCTTCCAGCCGGGTGCGCGTGTCGACGCGCGGGCCTACGTCGCCACGCTGCGGCCGATCGCCGAGGCCGGCACCACGGTCGTGGTGGCCAAGCAGCCGCTGGGCATCGCATTCCTCGCCCTGGGTGCGTTCGACGACGCGCGCTCGGCGGTGACCTCGGCAACGTGGGTGGTCGGCGGGCACAGCCTCGGCGGGACGGTGGCCAGCATGACGGCCGACTCGCACGACGCGGATCCGACCGCCCCTGTGGCGGGTCTGCTGCTGTGGGCGTCGTACCCCGCGAGCGACGTGAGCGACACCCTCGAGGCTGCCGTGCTGTCGGTCTCCGGCTCGGAGGACGGGCTCGCGACGCCGGCCGACATCGACGCGTCCCGGCCGCTGCTGCCCGCTGACGCGCAGTTCGTGGTGATCGACGGTGCCTCGCACGCGTCGTTCGCCGACTACGGGCCGCAGCCCGGGGACGGGGTCGCGACGCTGGACGGCGCGACAGCACGGGCTCGGATCGCCGCGGCGAGCGAGGAGTTCATCGCAGGTCTCGCCTAGGTCGGGCGCACGCAGGAGCCAGTCCGGGCGAGCCACGCGGCGGGCCCGACTGCGCTGTGGAAGGGATCGCCGACGCGAGGCCTGTGGATACGTTTCCGCAGGTCAGAGGCTTGATCATGTCGGCGCCGGACACTATGATCGAACACGTGTTCGACAGACAGGACGAGCGGCCGGCGGCCGGTGGGGCGGCGGCCCTGGCGCGGCTGGACGCGCTCGTCGAGGCGGCCGCGTCCCTCGGGGACGTCGTCGAAGGCTGTGGTCGCTGGTCCGCTGCGCAGCGCAGCGGTGCGCTGCGCAGGCTGGACCGGCTCGCCGGGGCGCTCGCGACGGTGCGGTCCGGGCTGGTGGTCACCGAGCAGCGTTCGCAGGGCGCGGTCGGACCGGGAGACAGGGACTTCGTCGCGACGCGCGCCAGGATGACCCGGACGGGCCTGGGCGAGGCCCGTCGCGAGGTGCGCCAGGCCGAGACGCTGACCGCCATGCCCACGGTCGCCGACGCGGTCGGCGCCGGGCGGGTACCGCTCCCCCACCTCGACGCGCTGGCGCGGGTCGCGGCGACCGCGGGCGACCGGGCCACCACCGAGCTCGCCCGGCCGGAGACGCAGGCGCGGCTGGTCCGGATGGCCGAGCGCCAGTCGGCGCGCGAGTTCGGCGCCTCGGCCGCGCGACTCGTCGCGTCGTTCGACCCGGCAGCCCTGGAACGCACCGTCGAGGCCCAGCGGCGCGAGCGCTTCCTCGTGCTGTCGCGTCAGCCCGAGGGGACGTTCCTCAAGGGGCGGCTCGACCACCTGTCCGCCGAGGCGCTGCGGACCGCGATCGACGCCGTGGGCCAGGCACCCGACGACGAGCGCACCAAGGCTCAGGCGGACGCCGACGCTCTCGTCGCGCTGGCCGAGCGGGCGACGTCTGGCACGGCCGGGATCCGCGCACGCCGCACCTCGGAGCGGGGGCAGCTCCTGCCGGACGCTGCGCAGGACGCCGCCGACAGGCGGGTCTCGGGGGTCTCGAACCGGCCGACCGTGTCCGTGCTGGTGCCCGCAGAGACCGTCGCCGAGCTCCGTGCTGCGCAGCAGCGGCGCGAGGCCGGCTCCGCGCAGGGATGGCAGCCGGTCGAACCCGCGACGCTCGAGGACGGCACGCCGCTCGCGATGTCACAGCTCGCCCGCGTGCTGTGCGACAGCGAGGTCGGGCGGATCGTCATGTCGGCGGACGGCGTGCCGCTGGACCTGGGTCGCACCGAGCGGCTCTACACCGGCCAGCAGCGCAGGGCAGTGATCGTCCGGGACCGCCAGTGCGCCTGGAACGGCTGCGACGTGCCCGCGGCGTACTGCGAGGTGCACCACATCCGCTGGTGGGACCGCGATCGCGGCCAGACCTCGGTCGAGAACGGAGTCCTGCTCTGCTCCCACCACCACCACGTCGCGCACCGGCTGGACCTGCACATCGTGCGACTAGGGAGAGCGCCGGCGGGCGGCCGGGTGCTCGAGGAACCGACGCGATACCGCTTCGACCGACGGGGCGGGCGCACGGTCAACGCGCCGCCGGGCGGGGATCCGTCGCTCGCGAGGCCGCCGGACCAGGAGCCATCAGCCAAGCAGCCGCCGGACCAGGAGCCATCAGCCAAGCAGCCGCCGGACCAGGAGCCATCAACCAAGCGGCCGCCGGCGACGATGGCGCCTGTGCTGACGGGCGCGCCGGGCTAGAGGTCGACCGCTCGTAGCATCAGGGACATGGCGATCCTGCACCGGGCTGAGCTGCGCCCGTCCAAGCTCGAGCTGATCGAGGCGTGGGCGCCGACCCAGCCGTGGTACCCGACCCAGGAGGCCGGGGCGCTGTCGAGCGTCGGCGCTTTCCGGTTCGACGACCCCGAGGGCGAGGTGGGCGTCGAGACGTTGCTCGTGCGGGCAGGCGACGGGCCGGTGCTGCAGGTACCGGTCACGTACCGGGGTGCGCCCCTGGCAGGCGGCGAACCAGCGCTCGTCGGCACGATGGAGCACTCGGTGCTGGGCCCACGCTGGGTGTACGACGGCACCGGAGACCCGGTGTACCTCGCCACCCTGGCGACCGCCGCACTGACCGGCGGGTCCCAGGCCGAGCTCATGCTGCAGGACGGTGACCAGCAGGTTCGACGCGAGCACACGGCACTGGTCCGCGGCAGCGGGACGCCCGGCACGCCCGTCCCGCCGATCGCGGTCGGCTCGATCTCGCGGCGCGACGAGGACGGACTGACGGTGATCGAGGCGGGCGGGCTGCTGATGATGGTGGACCGGCGACCCGCGGCGAACGCCTCCCGCATGGGGCCACCGGCCACCGCGAGCGCACGGGCCGAACTGTCGGGCACGTGGCCCGGCCAACTGACGCCCGTCACGCTCGCGGTGGTCGTGCTCCCGTAGCCCCGCAGCAGCAAGCCCGGCATCGAATGGCGCGGCCCCTGACCGCGTCTATCGGCCTGCGTGCGTGACGACGACGCCCTCCATGACGTCACCGAACGGCGCCCACGCCACGGTGTACCGCAGCTGCACACCGGCCAGGTCGCCGAACCCGTGACCGACGCCCCGGCCGGTCCAGACCGTCGCGTCGCCGGTGAAGGTCCCGGTCCAGTGGGTCGTGAACCCGCCGTCGAAGGCGTCGGGGAGCTGAGTGCTCGTCCCCCACATCGTCCCGGTCATGGTCACCGGGTCGAGGTTGTAGTTGATCACCACGGAGACGTCGCCGGCGAGGTACGGGCTGTCGCTGACCACCTGCATCTGCCAGACCGAGCCGCGGACGTGGATCTTCCCGGCGCCGTCGACGGTGGTGGTGCCGTCCACCGCGGAGACCAGGTGGTCCTCGGTCGTGAACGGAAGGTGCGTCACCCTCGCCGACGCCGGTGCGGCGACCACCAGCCCCAGGACCAGGGCGAACAGCAGGACGAGGTGCTTGCGCATCGGATCGGTCCTCTCCATCGAGCACCGCCTCCCCGGACGAGGAGGCAGATCACCCGGCCCGAGCGGACGCCACACCGACCCGCCGCCCGTGGCCGCCTCCACAGAGGTAGACGCGCGAGCCGGTCGACCGGTTGGGGGGCACCCACCGCGCGTGCCGAGCGCCGCATCGGTACGTTGAGCCCATCAGCCCCCAACGGCGGAGGCGCCAGCGATGGACAACCTGTCATCCCTGCTCGAGACCAGCGCGGCTCGCTACCCGGAGCGCGACGCGATCGTCCTCGGCGACACCCACCTCACCTACGCGGCGGTGAACGCGGCGGCGAACCAGGTCGCCAACCTGCTCGTCTCGCGGGGCGTGGCGCCCGGCGACAAGGTCGCGCTCAGCTGCCCGAACCTGCCGTACTTCACGATCGTGTACTTCGGCATCCTCAAGGCGGGCGCGGCGGTGGTGCCGCTCAACGTGCTGCTCAAGGCGCGCGAGGTCGCCTACCACCTCACCGACTCCGAGGCGAAGGCCTACTTCTGCTTCCAGGGCACGCCGGAGCTGCCGATCGGCGCCGAGGGGTTCGGCGGGTTCGAGCAGGTCGACGGGTGCGAGCACTTCTTCATGATCACCGCCGACCCGGCCGGGGCTTCCCCGATCGACGGCACCGAGACGCTCGGCCGTTCCCTGGCGGGACAGCCCCCTACCTTCGACACGGTGGCGGTCGACGAGGACGACACCGCGGTGATCCTGTACACGTCCGGCACCACCGGCCAGCCGAAGGGTGCCGAGCTGCGGCACCGCAACATGCGCGACAACGCGCTGATCGGCGAGGCCTTGTTCCGTGCGGACGCCGAGAACCCGGACACCTACCTGTGCGTGCTGCCGCTGTTCCACTCCTTCGGGCAGACGGTGATCCAGAACGGCGCGTTCGCCTACGGCGGCACGGTGGTGATGCTTCCGCGGTTCGCCCCGGGTCCGGCGCTCGACCTCATCGTCAAGCACGGCGTGACGTTCTTCGCCGGGGTGCCCACCATGTACTGGGCCCTGCTCGGGGCGCTCGACGAGTCCGTCGACGTCGAGGCGATCGCCCGCCGGCTGCGGGTCGCCGTCTCCGGTGGCGCTGCGCTGCCGGTGGAGGTCCACCAGAACTTCGAGAAGCGGTTCGGCGTGACGATCCTCGAGGGCTACGGCCTGTCCGAGACCTCGCCCGTCGCCAGCTTCAGCGTGTTCGGCGAACCGGCCAGACCCGGCTCCATCGGGGTGCCCATCCCCGGCGTGGAGATGGCCCTCATCGAGCCGGGCGGGTGGGACGAGGTGCCCGACTCCCCCGAGGCGGTCGGGGAGATCGCGATCCGGGGCCACAACGTCATGAAGGGCTACTACCGCCGACCCGAGGCGACCGCGGAGGTCATGCACGACGGCTGGTTCCGCACCGGCGACCTCGCCCGGCGCGAGGACGGCTGGTACTACATCGTCGACCGGTCGAAGGACATGATCATCCGCGGCGGGTTCAACGTGTACCCGCGCGAGATCGAGGAGGTCCTCATCACCCATCCCGCCGTGTCGCTCGCGGCGGTGGTCGGGGTGCCGGACGAGCAGCACGGTGAGGAGATCAAGGCGTTCGTCATCCTGGAGAAGGGCGCGTCGCTGGCCCCGGACGAGCTGATCGCCTGGGCCAAGGAGCAGATGGCCGCCTACAAGTACCCGCGGCTCGTCCAGGTCGTCGACTCCTTCCCGACGACGGCGACCGGGAAGATCCTCAAGCGCAAGCTGGTCTGACCGCGAGGGCCACACATCGAGCCACGCCCATGTATCCGACACCGCCGCCTGCCCGCTCTGCCGGGGTCGGCCCGGCAGAGCGTGTCGGCCGCTATCGGGCCGGGTCAGCCACCTCGACGGTCACCTCGTCACGGGCCAGGAACGGAGCCAGCCGATCCCGCGACGCCGACGAGTCGGTGATCAACGTCCACGGCCGGTCCAGCGGCAGCCACCAGTGACTAGCCCGGTTGCCCAGCTTCGTCGAGTCCGCGAGCACGTAGACGCGAGAGCTGTGCTCGACCATCAGCCGCTTCAGGGCGATCTGCTCGGCGGTGCCCTCGCACACGCCCCGGTCGGCCGCGACGCCGTCCGCACCCAGGAACACCGCGTCGGCTGACAGCCCGACCACGATCGCCTCGGCGAGGGGGCCGATCATCCCCTCGCTGACCCTGCGCAACGCTCCGCCTATCACGATCAGCTCGACCGACGCGGCGCTCATGAGCGCACGCACGCTGGTGACGCCGTTCGTGGCCACCGTCAGTGACCTCCCGTGGCGCAACTGTTGCGCCAAGGCGCCCACCGTGGTGCCGGCGTCGAGGAGCAGGAACTCACCGTCCCGGGCGTGTCGCGCCGCGGCCTTCGCGATGGCCCGCTTCTCGTGGATGGCGAGATGTTGGCGCTCAGCGACGCTCTGCTCCTCGGGTGCAGGAGCAAGGGCACCGCCGTACGTGCGCACCACCTGGCCGCCCGCGCTGAGCGCGGCCAGGTCACGTCGGATCGTCGACGACGACACGCCGTGCAGCTGCGCCAGCTCTTCGACGCTGGCCGGACGCTCCAGAAGGATCTGCCCGATCTCTTCCCGCCTGCGCGCCGCGTTCATCCGCCCAGGGGCTCCTGGTGCTTCGGCGCCAGGGTGACGGCTTGACGCAAGGCCTCCAGCATGCTCCCCTCGTCGACCGTGCCGCGCCCGGCGATGTCGAAGGCGGTCCCGTGATCCACGCTGGTGCGGACCACCGGCATCCCCACGGTGATGTTGACGCCACTCTCGATGCCGAGCACCTTGACCGGACAGTGTCCTTGGTCGTGGTACATCGCGACGACGAGATCGAAGTCGCCCCGGCGCGCCCTGAAGAACACCGTGTCGGCGGGCAGCGGGCCTCGGGCGTCGATGCCCTGGGCGCGCGCCGCCTCGATGCCCGGAGCGACCTTCTCCTCCTCCTCGCCGTAGCCGAACAAGCCGTGCTCACCGGCGTGCGGGTTGATCCCGCACACGGCGATTCGCGGGTTCTCGATCCCCGCCTTGACCAGGACGTCGTGGCCACGCTTGATCGTCCGCTCGACCAGGCCCGGCTCGATGGTCCTGACCATGTCGATGAGCCCGAGGTGTGTCGTCACGTGGATGACCCGCAGGTCCGGCGCGTTGAGCAGCATCGACACCTCCTGCGTCCCCGTCAGCTCCGCCAGGATCTCCGTGTGGCCCGGGAAGTGGTGCCCGCCCGCGTGCAGCGCCTCCTTGTTGAGCGGCGCGGTGCAGATGGCGTCGACCCGCCCCTCCATGGCGTACCGGGTGGCCTGCTCGATGAACCGGTACGCGGCATGGCCGGCGATCGGCGAAAGCTCGCCGAACGGCAGGTCGGCCGGGACGCAGTCGAGGTCGATGCAGTCGATGACCCCGAAGTGGTACTGCGCGTCCTCAGGGCTGTCGACGGCCTCGACCTCGACCTCGACCTGGGAGATCTCGGCGGCCCTGCGCAGGCGCGCGGCGTCGCCGATGACGAGGGGGCGACCGAGGTCGTAGATCTCTGGGTTCGCCAGAGCCTTGACGATGATCTCGGGGCCGACACCGGCCGGGTCCCCCATGGTGATCGCGATGATGGGCAAGGACATGGTCAAGCCTCCTGAGTCGGGTTGGCGGGCAGGCAGCGGACGAGGACACCGTCGTCGCCGAAGGCGCCGGCCTTCGTCACCACGCTGAGATCCCGGCCCTCGGCGCTTGCCAGGACGACGCCGGGCTCGAGCTCGCCGGCCACCTGGAGTCGGTCGATCCCGCAGCGGGTGAGGATCGCGCGCGCCGTCTCGCCGCCCGTGACGACCAGGGTCGAAACGGCGCCGAGAGCGGAGCAGGCGGCCGCGGCGAGGCCCTCTGCGACCTCGCGCGCCCGTTCCAGGTCGACCGGGACGCGGACGTCGGGCGAGAGGACGACGGCGCCGCGGCCGAGACCGGCGCCGATCGTGCGCGAGAGCTCCGCAGGCTCGATCCCTTCAGACCAGGTGGCCTCGGCGGTCCCGATCTGGACGAGGGCACGACGTTGGGCGCGCGCCTGAGGTGAGTGGCTGCCCACGACGAAGAGGATCGGGCCGTCGGGTACGACGGCCGGCGCACGTCCTGGTCCGTCACGCACGACCTCGGCGAAGGGCCGAGCCATACCTCCCGTACCGACGAACAGAACGGGGAGACCGCTGGCCAGCGCACCGACGACCACACAGCGGAGGTCCTCGTCCGACTCGGCGTCCACGACGACGGCATCCGCGCCGCGCTCCACCGCTGCCCTGAGGTAGGCGACCACGTCGTCCACCGAGGCCGGACGACCGACGAGCGCAGGCGTGAAACCCTGGGCCGCGAGCAGACGGACGAGGTCACCCTCGTACGCCGCGCCGGACAGCGGCCTGTCACCGACGTGGACGACCCCGCCGACCGTCGTCCGCCCGACGGCGGGGAAGGCCGGCGCCATGACCACGAGGGGTGCCGGGCCGCCGCGCGCCCAAGCATCGGCAGCGGCGCGCACCTCCACGGCGACGTTGCCACGCAGCATGGAGTCGATCTTCTTGAGGGGCACGGCGCCGAGTGACACCGCCCGCCGGACCGCGAGGGCGACCCTTCGCGCCGCCTGCGCCGGGCCGGCATGACGACTGTCCGTGTCGAGTGCGACCACCGGGGCCTCCGGCCACTCGGAATCGGCGCTGACGAGCAGGACGACCTCGGTAGCGCTCGCGAGATGCGCCGCGCTGTCCGCAGCGCCTGTGAGGTCGTCCGCGACGATCACGAGACGCGGCGTCACCCTCGGCTGCAGGGACTCGGCCGGCACCGTCCTCGTGCCGTGGGACATCTGTCAAGACTCGCACTATGTGCGCAGTCTGCGCAAGGTTGGTGCGCGATCTGCACATTGGATCGTAGGGCTCGACTGTCGCAGCCGGCCGCGTGGTGCGCGTCCTCGCTTCGCGACGGAACCAGTCCGGTGCGAGATCGGTCCGGCCATCCGGCACGACCGGCCAGCCCAAGGGCGCCGAGCTGCGGCACCGCACCATGCGCGACGGCGCGCTGATCGGCGAGACCCTGTTCCGCGCCGACGCCGAGAACCCGGACACCTACCTGTGCGTGCTGCCGCTGTCCCACTCCTTCGGGCAGACGGTGATCCAGAACGGCGCGCTCGCCTACGGCGCCACGGCGGTCATGCTTCCGCTGTCCGGGTCACGTCCTAGACGCGCGAGTGCGCACTGCGGTTGGGGTTCGAGGGGAGACCGTGTGGAACGGGACGCTGGGCGCGCGCTGCCGCCGACGGGTGCCTAATGTCGATGAACGTGCACGAGAGTCGGATCCTCGACGGCCGAACACTCACCCGAACGACCGGGACGAGTGTCGGCCGCGCGCATCCCGGCGGCCACGCCGCCGCGCCCCGCCGCGCACGACGCGGCCTTCGCGCCGCGCTCGGCGTCGCTGCGGGCACCATCCTGCTCGCGGTCGCTGCCGTGGCGGTGCTGTGGCCCGCGACGCCGGCCGTCACGGACGCGGGCGGGCGGGTGCACGCGATCCTCGCCGCGCACGGCGCGGCGGCTCTGACCGACCTGCCCGCCCCCGACCGGGTGGGGCAGGCGCTGATCGCCACCGAGGACTCCCGGTTCCGCTCGACGCCCGGCGTCGACCCGGTCGCGCTCGCCCGGGTGGTCTGGTCGACGGTGCGCGGGGCCGGCGACGTCGGCGGGGCCGGCCTCGCCCAGCAGCTGGCCAAGAACCTCTACCACCCGGGCGGTTCGGCGATCTGGCGCGAGGTACAGCAGGTCGAGCTCGCGTTCAAGCTCGAGCACGCCTACTCCAAGGACGACATCCTGCGGATGTACCTGTCGGCCGTGTACTTCGGCCACGGCTACTACGGCGTGACGCAGGCCGCCCACGGGTACTTCGGCGTCGACCCGTCGCAGCTCACCTGGGGGCAGGCCGCCATGCTGGCCGGGCTCGTGCAGGCGCCCAGCGCGGACGACCCGATCGCCCACCCGCGGCGCGCGGCGGCCCGCGAGCACCATGTCCTGCGGCGTCTGGTGGCGACCGGCGTGCTGGACACGGCCCGGGCCGAGGCGATCGCCGCTCGGGGACTGCAGCTGGCCGCCTAGCGAGCAGCCGCGATCAGGTCACACCACCATCGGGATGCCGGTCTCCCGCTCGCTCACGGCCCACAACGTCGCGATCGCGGCGTCGGCGCCCGGTCGCAGCACCGGGAGCCGCACGGCGGGGCCGTTGTTGACGAAGCGGGGCCCGTACAGCTCGCCGCCGTTCGCCTGCGGGTCCGTCGCGGCGCGCAGCTGGGGCAGCGCGCCGCGGGCCGGTGGCATGCCCGTCGCGGCGGCCAGCCACCGCCAGAACTGTCCCGAGCGGCCGGTGCCGCCCTCCCGGACCGTGCGCACCTGCAGGTCGGTGTGGGACAGCCCGGGGTGGGCGACCAGCGACTGCGCCGGCCGGCCGGCCCGGCGCAGCTCGCGGTCGAGCCCGAGGCCGAAGTGGTAGTTCGCCAGCTTCGACTGCCCGTACGCCCCCCACGGTGTGTACCGGCCGTGCAGGTGTGGGTTCGCCGGGTCGAGCGGGCGGCCCATGTGGTGCGCGGTCGACGTGACCGTGACCACCCGGGCGCGCGGGGCGGCGAGCAGGGCGGGCATCAGCAGCGCGGTCAGCGCCCAGTGGCCGAGGTGGTTGACGCCGAGCTGGCGCTCGAAGCCGTCGTCGGTCCGGCGCTCCGGGGTGGCCATCACCCCCGCGTTGTTGATCAGGATGTCCAGCCGCCGGTGCTCGGCCAGGATCTGCTCGACCGCGGCACGGACCGAGGCGAGCGAGGCGAGGTCGAGGTCCACCGGCTCCAGCAGGGCGTCGGGCGTCTCGCGCCGGATCTCCTCGATGGCCGCGGACGCCTTCGCCCGGTCGCGCGCCGCCATCACGACGTGGGCGCCCTTGGCGGCGAGCGCCTTGACGGTCTCCAGGCCGAGCCCCCCGTTGGCGCCGGTGACCACGACGGTGCGACCCGTCTGGTCGGGGATCGAGTCGCGGGTGTAGGCCATCACTCCTCCTCGGTGGCGGTCGTCCAGGCGGGTGCGCCGTGGCCGGGCAGCAGCAGGTCGGCCGCGGTCACCGCCCGCCGCGCGACTCGCGGATCGCCTGCAGAGAGCGGTCGAACATCGCCGGGTTGGTGATCCGCAGCCGCCGTTCCTCCGCGGCGGTGACGTCCAGGTGCGCGGCCGCGGTGTGGCGAGCGGCCACGAAGGCCTGGCGGGTGCGCCACGCGAGGGGGACCGCGACGACCAGGACGACCGCGAGCCGGACCGGGGCGCTGAGCAGGCCCGCGAACCCACCGACGAGGGCGAGGACCACGACCACCGTCATCGCCAGGGCGAAGGCGAGGTAGGTCGCCAGGAAGACGACCAGGCGCCCCGCGAACTCGTCCAGGCCGGGTTCGGGCAGCCGGCCCGACCACGTCTCGCGCACCCTGGCGACCTGCTCCTGCCGCATCCGCTCGAACATCCGGGCCACCTCCCACCGCGCACCCTATGGGGACGCCGGACCCCACCGTGCCTAGAGTCGGGCCATGACCGAGGAATGGGACGCCAGACGGCGGGTCTTCGCCGAGGCCACCGCGTGGTTCGTGGCGACGGCGGCACTGGTCGACGGGCGGTGGGACGTGCCCGGGCTCGGCGAGTGGGACGTGCGGGCGCTGGTCGGCCACACCAGCCGGTCACTGCTCACCGTCGAGTCCTACCTCGGGGTGCCGGCGGCGACCGCCGAGCTGGACTCCCCCACCGCCTACTACCGCGCCACCCGGGCGATCGCAGCCGGGCCGGAGGTGGCCGACCGGGGCCGCGCCGCGGGCGCTGCGCTCGGCGAGGACCCCGCGTCCGCAGTGGCCGCCATCGCGGCCCGCGTCCTGCCGCTGGTCGACGCCAAGGACGGGGACGAGCTGCTGACCACCGCGGGCGGCGGGATGCGGCTGTCCGACTACCTGCCGACCCGGTCCTTCGAGCTCACCGTCCACACGCTGGACCTCGTGGCGGCGCTGGGCCTTGCGGGGACACCGCCGGCGGCCGCGGCCGCCGAGGCCCTGCGGCTCGTCGCCGATCTTGCCGTCGCCGACGGTCTGGCGGGCGAGCTGCTGCTCGCGGCGACCGGCCGCGCCGGGCTGCCCGCGGGATTCAGCGTGCTCGCAGGGGATACTTCCCAGCGGTAGCCCAGCCCCCACACGGTGACCAGGCGGGACGGCCGGGTCGGGTCCGCCTCGACCTTCCCGCGCAGCCGGCGCACGTGCACGGTCACCGTCGAGGGGTCGCCGAACTCCCAGCCCCACACCTCGCGCAGCAGGTCGTCGCGCGACCACACCTCGTCCGGGTGCGCCACCAGGAAGCGCAGCAGCTCGAACTCCCGTGCCGTCAGGGTCAGCGGGCGCCCCGCGAGCCTCGCCTCGTGACGCGTGGCGTCGACCACCAGGTCGCGGTCGGTGACCACCTCATGTCGGGGCGGGGGACGCCCGGCCCGCCGCAGCAGTGGCAGGTCGAGGACCACCAGGTCGGCCGGGTCGCGGCCCATCGCCGCCAACGCCTCCTCCGTGTCGGCGGCCTCCGCCACCCGGTGGCCGCCGGCCCGAAGGGAGGCGGCGACGATCTCTCGCACGGCCGGGTCGTCGTCGACGACCAGGATGTCCGCCACGTCGGCTCCGCTCGTCTGCGCGGCCCCACGACGACGGGCCGCACCCCTTGTTCGCAGGGGTACGGCCCGCCGGATGGGCGGTGCGGGCTAGCTCGCCGCGATGCCCTCCATCCCGGTGGTGGTGAACGCGGGCAGGCCGGTGACGGTCTGGATGCGGCTCAGCGCGCCGTCGTGGGCGACGGCGTACACGCCGAGCGTGCCGTCCACTGCTTCCTGCACGTACAGGAACCGGCCGTCACGCGAGGCGGCCAGGTCGATCGGCCCGGCGCCGGTGGTGGCGGCGACGGCCTCGGTCAGCACCGCAGCGTGCCGGGCCGGAGCCCGCCAGGCCGACAGCGTCGCGGACCCGGCGTTCGCGCCGTAGAGCGTCCCGCCGACCTCGATGTTCCAGCACAGGGCCGCCCCGCCGCTGCTGGCCGAGGAGCCGAGCGGCCGGAGCCCGCCGCTGCGGGTCACGGCGTAGGTGCTCGTCGCCCCCGTGCCCGCCTCGGTGACCTGGACCAGCCCGTGCCGGTCGACCACGAAGGAGAACGGCACGGCGCCGGCCGACGCAGTCGCCGTGGGTGTCGCGGACGGCAGCCCGGCGCCGTCGAGCCGGAAGGTGAGCAGCTCGTTGTGGCTCTTGGTGGTCACGATCAGCGTGCGACCGTCGCCGCTGAAACCGACCTGGGCCGGGGAGTCGATGAACACCGGCGGGTTCGTGCCACCCAGGCCGAGGCTGCGGGTCGAGCCGGGGATGGGGGTCAGCGCGCCGTGGCGGATCGTGAAGCCGGAGACGCTGCCGTCGCCACCGGCGTTCAGCACGTAGGCGAGGTCGCCGTGCACGGCCACGCTGGACGGGAACTGCCCGCCGGACGGCACAGTGGTGGCGTGCCCGAGCGTGGCCCCGCGGACGGTGAACGAGGTCACCGAGTCGCTACCGGCGTTCACCGCGAGCAGCAGCCGGTGGCGCTGGTCGAGGACCAGGCCGCCCTGGGAGGCCAGGGCGTCGAGTGGGGCGCCCACCTGGGTGCCGCCCAGGCCGCCGGTCGGGTAGGTCGCGTCGTAGGTGAGGGTGCCGTCGGCGGCGCGGGTGTAGGCCGCGATCTCGTTGCCGGTCTCGTCGTTGAGCTGCACGAAGACCGCGCCCGGCGAACCAGGGCCTTCGTGCGCGGACGCCGGGGCGGCGAGCGACAGCACCGCCGCGGCCGCAGCGGCACTCGCCAGGGCGGCGAGCCTGCGACCTCGGGACAGGGATGGGTACGAACGCATGTCGGTCTCCAATGAGCGTGGTCGGGTAGGCCTCGCGGCCTCGGGCACCCCCTATTCGCACCACGCTCCGCGGCGAACAAGATCGACGACCTTACGGTTCTGTGACGTGAGCCAGGGACCTCCGCCCCGGGTGCCGGGCCATGCGGGGTTGAGACGATGGGGCCCGTGAGAACCCACCTGGACTGCTATCCCTGCTTCGTACGCCAGGCGGTCGCCGCCGCGCGCCTGGCCGGCGCGGACGCCGTCGCGCAGCAGCACGCCGTGCGGAGCGCGCTCGAGCTGCTCGGCGAGGTCGACGGCGGCCTGGAGCCCCCGCGGATCGCCGACCTGGTCCACCGCGCCCTGCGCGCCGAGCTCGGCGACGGCGACCCGTACCTCGCGTACAAGGAGGCCACCACGCGCGCGGCGCTCGAGCTGTACCCGTGGCTGACCGAGCGCGTGGCCTCGGCACCCGACCCGCTCGCGGCCGCCGTCCGGGTCGCGATCGCCGGGAACATCATCGATGCCGGACCCACCGACGACGTCCCGACCGTCGCGGACCTGTGGGCCGCCACCCAGCGGGTGCTGGCCGCGCCCCTCGCCATCGACCACCTGGCGGCATTGCGCGCCGAGCTCGAGCGCGCGCCGTGGGTGCTCTACCTGGCCGACAACGCCGGCGAGACCGTGTTCGACCGGGTCCTGATCGAGACGCTGCGGCTGCCGGTGACCTACGCGGTCAAGTCGGGCCCGACTCTGAACGACGCGACGCGCACGGACGCGTTCGCCGCCGGGCTGGGCACCTCGGCGCGGATCGTGGAGATCGGGTGCGACGCACCGGGCACCAGCCTGGACATGTGCTCCTCGGAGTTCCGGCGGGTGTTCGCCTCCGCCCCGGTCGTGCTGGCCAAGGGCCAGGCGAACTACGAGTCGCTCAGCGACGCGGGCCCGCGGGTGTTCAGCCTGCTCCAGGTCAAGTGCCCGGTGATCGCCTCGGACATCGGAGCGCCGGTGGGTGGTGTGGTCGTCCGGCGCGCGGTGCCGGTGCGCGAGCTCGTCGAGGCCTGAGAGATCCGGCCCGCCCGAACACTTTTCACGTCGGCGAACGTCGCAATACGGTGACGGAGAGGCCGCACGCGCCCTGACGCGCGGCCAACCTCCCGGACGGACGCCCGCATGACCCGCCTGCCGCTCGTGGCCCAGGAGCCGGCGCCGCAACGCACGCCCCTGGTCGCGCGGGCGTCGGCGCCGCTGCGGAGCTTCCTGCTCAGCGAGTCCGGCACCGCGGCGCTCGCGCTCGCCGGCGTGCTCGCCGCGATCACCTGGGCGAACTCGCCGTGGTCGGCCGCGTACCACGACGTTCTCGCGACGCGGGTGGCCCTGACCGTCGGCGACACCACGTTGGGCATGAGCGTGCACGGCTGGGTCAACGACGGGCTCATGACCCTGTTCTTCTTCGTGGTGGGGCTCGAGGTGCGGCGTGAGCTCGCCCTCGGCGAGCTCACCGACCGGCGACGGATCGTGGTCCCCCTGGTGGCCGGGGTGCTCGGCGCCGCAGTGCCGGCACTGCTCTACCTCGCGGTCAACGGCCGCAGCCCCGAGGCGCTGGGGTGGGGCGCGGTGATCGGCACCGACACCGCGTTCGTGCTCGGCGCCCTGGCGATCGTCGGCCCGCGACTGTCCACCCAGCTGCGCCTGTTCCTGCTGACCATGAGCGTCATCGACGACATCATCGCGGTCTCCGTGATCGGCATCGCGTACAGCGGCCACCTCGACCTGCGCGCGCTCGCGCTGGCCGTGGTGTTCCTGGCCGTGCTGGGCGGGCTCGCGCGGGCCGGGGTCTGGCAGGGTGCGCCCTACCTGGTGGTGCTCGGCGCGCTCTGGGCCGCGACCGTCGCGTCGGGGCTGCACACCTCGATCGCCGGGATGCTGGCCGGTCTGCTGGTCTCCGCGGCCGCGCCCCGGCGGGAGGCGGTGGAGGGCGCAGCACGGCTGGTGCGCGCGTTCCGCCAGTCCCCGATGGCGAGCGTGGGGCGGTCCGCCCAGCGCGGGATCGTGCGCGCGGTGCCGGTCAACGAGCGGCTCCAGGGGCTGCTGCAGCCGTGGACGAGCTACCTGGTGGTACCGGTGTTCGCGCTCGCCAACGCCGGTGTCGAGCTGCGTGGCGGTGCCCTGGCCGACGCCGTGCGCTCGCCGGTGACCTGGGGCGTGGTGCTCGGGCTCGTGGTGGGCAAGCTGGTCGGCATCTGCACCGGGACCGCGCTCGCGGTGCGCCTGGGCCTGGGCCGGCTGCCGCGCGGCGTGGGCCCCGGCAGCGTGGTGGGCGGCGCGGCGCTGGCCGGCATCGGGTTCACGATCTCGCTCCTGGTGGTGGGCCTGGCGTTCGACGATCCCCGGGTACGCGACGACGCCGCGATCGGCGTGCTGGCCGCCGGTGTCCTGGCCACCGGGCTCGGGGCGCTCGCCTTCCGGCTCGCCGCCGTACTGCTCGGCGAGCGCAGCGCCGACCTGCCGCGCGAGCTCGCCGCCGAGGTGGACCCGGCGCGCGACCACATCCGCGGACCGGTCGACGCGCGCGTGACGCTCGTGGAGTACCTGGACTTCGAGTGCCCCTTCTGCGCCAAGGCGACGGGCGTGGCCAAGGAGCTCCGGCTGCACTTCGGCGACGACCTGCGCCACGTCGTGCGACACCTGCCCCTGCCGGACGTGCACCCGCACGCCGCCCTCGCAGCCGTCGCCGCCGAGGCCGCGGCCCGGCAGGGCAGGTTCTGGGAGATGCACGACCTGCTGTTCACCCGCCAGGACCGGCTGGGCCGCGAGCACCTGGTGGGGTACGCCGGGGAGCTGGGGCTGGACGTGGACGCGTTCGTGGTCGACCTGGACGACCCCACCGTTGCCGACCGGGTGCGCGAGGACGTGCTCAGCGCGGAGGAGGGCGGGGCGCGCGGCACACCGACGTTCTTCGTGGGGCGGGTGCGCCACGAGGGCCCGCACGACGCGGCGTCGCTGATCGCGGCGCTGGAGCGGCAGGGCGTGGCGCGCGGGTCCACGTCGGCCTAGGACGGATGTCGCAGGGGCGACGTACCGTCACGGTCTCGGCCGCCGACGGCGGCGACCCCGAGCAAGGAGGGAACCATGGCACACGGTGACATCACGCACATCGAGATCCCGGTCAGCGACATGACGGCGGCGTCGTCGTTCTACGGCGCCGTGTTCGGCTGGCAGATCGCCGAGGCGCCCGGCTTCGAGGGATACCCCATGTGGCAGGCGCCCAACAAGATCAGCGGCGGCGGGCTGGTCGCGCGCGACGCGTCGAACACGAGCCCACGCAGCTACGTCGAGGTCGACTCCGTCGACGACGCCGTGGCGAAGGTCGTCGAGCTGGGCGGCACCGTCGTGCGCGAGAAGACGGCGATCGACGCGACGAGCTGGTGGGCGGCCGTGCTCGACCCGGACGGGAACGAGATCGGTCTGTTCGAGGGCGCGCCCGCCACCGACTGACCCGATCCGGGCCCGGAGGACGGTGTGGCCCACCGCGTGGTCGCCGGGGGTGTGTCCCGTGAGCGTCGTCACCGTCGAAGGCCTGCGCATGACGTACGGGGACCTGGTCGCGGTCCGGGATCTCGACCTGGCCGTCGAGGCCGGCGAGGTGTTCGGCATCCTCGGACCCAACGGGGCGGGCAAGACCACGACCGTCGAGTGCGTCGCCGGCCTGCGGACACCGGACGCCGGCCGGATCGAGGTGCTCGGCCTGGACCCTGCGACCGAGGGCGACCGGCTCCACGAGCAGGTCGGCGTCCAGCAGCAGCAGGGACCCGGCGGCCCGCCGGGAGACCTGGGAGCTGATCCGCTCGATGCGCGACCGCGGGGTCACGGTCGTCCTCGTCACGCACTCGATGGAGGAGGCCGGGCAGCTGTGCGACCGGGTCGCGCTCATCGACAACGGCCGCGTGGTGGCCGCGGGCACGCCCGCCCGGCTCGCCCACGAGCACGGCGGAGGCACCCGGATGTCGTTCCGGCCCACCGGGGCGATCAGTGACGCGGTGCTGGCCGGCCTGCCGTCGGTCCGCCGCGTGGTGCGCGACGGAGACCGACTCGAGGTGACCGGCGAACCCGAGGCGGTGGTGGACGCTGTCCTCGCCCTCGACCGGGTCGGCGTGCGGCCCGCGGACCTCGAGATCGCCTCCGGGACCCTCGACGACGCCTTCCTCGCACTCACCGGGCACCGGTTCCACGACGCCGAGGACGGTGGGCGATGGCACGCTCGGCGCGGGCCGCCGCTGCGATCGGCAACGTGCTGTTCTTCCCGCTGACCTTCTCCGGCGGCCTCTGGCTACCACAACCGGCGATGCCCGAGGTGCTCCAGCGGATCAGCGGGTACACCCCCACGGGCGCCGCGGTGCAGGCGATGACGAGCACCGTCCAGGGCATGTTCCCGTCGCTCCAGCCCCTGCTGGTGATGTGCGGGTACGCCGCGGTGTTCGCCGTGGTCGCGGTGCGCACGTTCCGGTGGGAGTAACCGCCCGGCTCGACCGGGAGTGAACTGTCGTTTACTATGGTGAACGTGTATTCACCCCACGGCGTCGACGGGCTGACGGACGACCGGACCGCGCGGGCCCGGATCCGGGACGAGGCCCTGCGGCTGTTCGCCGAGCGCGGCGCGGACGGCGTCCCGCTGCGCGACGTGGCGAGCGCCGCGGGAGTCTCGCCCGCCCTCGTCGTCAAGCACTACGGCTCCAAGGACGGGCTGCACGACGCCGTGGACGCGCACGTCGCGGCCGTCTTCGAGGCGATGCTGGCCGAGGTCGCCCTGTCGCCGCGGCCCGACCCGGCCGAGCTCCGGTCGCTCGCCGAGACGGTCGCCGGCCACCTCCCGCCGGGCTCGGCCGTGACGGACTACCTCGGGCGCATGCTCGTCGACGGCGGGCCGGCAGGCGCCGCGCTGTTCCGCAGGCTGTACGACGTCGCGGTCGCCACGCTCGACGCGATGGTCGCGGCCGGGGTGGCCGACCCCGGCCAGGACCCGGGCGTCCGGGCGGCCGTCCTGCTCACTCACGACCTCGGGACGCTGATCCTGCGCCGCCACGTGACCGACGTGCTCGGCACGGACCCGCTGTCTCGCGAGGGCACCGCCCGCTGGGGCGCGGAGATCCTCACGATCTACGCGACCGGCCTCGGCGGCCAGGCGCCCGAGTCCCGTCCCGACCAACCGAAGGGCCAGCCATGACCACACCCGTCTCGCCCCGCGTCGCCGCAGTCGGCGGCCGCATACTGCGCATCCGCTGGCTGATGCGCACACCGATCTGGCTCTACCGGGCGCGGCTCGGAGCGATCCTCGGCTCGCGCATGCTGATGGTCGAGCACATCGGTCGCACGTCCGGCGCCCGCAGGTACGTCGTGCTCGAGACCTTCGGCCACCCGGACGAGGCGACCTACCTCATCGTCTCGGGCTTCGGCACGAGGTCGCAGTGGTTCCGCAACCTCATGGCCAACCCGAACGCCCGGGTGTGGGTGGGCAGCCGGCGCCCGGTCCCGGCCGTCGCCGAACGTCTGGACGACACTGCGGCGGACGCCGCGCTCGAGGACTACGCACGCCGGCACACCAAGGCGTGGGCGAAGCTGCGGCCGGTCGTCGAGGACACCCTCGGGCGGCCGATCGAACGCGGCGCGGACATCCCGATCGTCGCGCTGCACCTCCAGCCGCGGTAGCCGCGAGCCTCGGCGCGCACGGGACCCGTCCACAGCGCCCCGTGCCCGTCAGGACTCGGCCAGGCGCTCCTTGATCAGCGCGACCGCTCGGCCCAGGTTCACCGTCCAGCCCACGCCGAACACCTGAGGCCCGAACAGGTGCTTGCCCTCGGGGTTCCACCAGCGTTCCTTGGCCCGCTCGAGGGTCGGCATGCGGAACTCGTAGGGCACGAACCCGGCGATCGTGCCGTGCCAGGTGCGTTCCTCGGGCGGCATCCGCAGCTCCTTGACCACCGCGGCGATCGCCAGGCCCATCGCCACGAGCCGGAGCAGACCGGGCCGCTTCCCACCGCCGCCCCTCACGTTCTTCGAACCCATCTCGACCTCCCTCGTCGACCCCACCATCCTGGCCCCGGCCGGGCCCCCGCACGAGCGGTTCGGCGCTCAGCGGACGCGGCCGACCGGGAGGGGACCCGAGATCGGGACCCGGGCACCCGGACGCGGCCGGCCCGGAGAGGACGCCGAGAACGTGACTGGGGCCGGGCGGGTGTCGGATCCGGCCAGGGCCAGCCGGTAGCGTGCGGGCAGCACGGCCGACCGGACGGGGGGTGGGCGCTCGATGACCGACGTGCCCTCCACCGTGCGCACCGGCGGTGAGCCCGAGCCGGACTGGTCCTGGCTGCCCGAGGACACCCCGCCGCCGACGCCCGCGGCGCTCGCCGACGCGCGGCGCCAGGCCACGGCGCTCCTGACCGACCGCGGCGTCACCTACGGCTCGCCGGAGGGCGGCCCGTGGCGGCTGGACCCGGTACCGATGGTGGTCGACGAGGCGTCCTGGTCGGGCCTCGAGACGGCCGTGGCCCAGCGCTCGGCCGTGCTCGACGCGGTGCTCACCGATCTCTACGGCCCCCGCACCCTGGTGGCCGACCGGCTCATCCCGCCAGAGCTCGTGCTGGCCGACCCGGGCTTCCTGCGCGCAGTGGACGGCCTGGTCGGTCCGGGGCCGCGTCGGCTCGTGCTGCACGCCGTAGACCTGGCACGTGACTCGTCGGGGGCGTGGCTGGCGCTGGCCGACCGGGCCCAGGCGCCGTCCGGCGCGGCCTACGCGATGGTCGACCGCCGGGTGGTCGCCCAGTCGATGGCCCGGGTCTACCGCCGCACCCCGATCCGGCGGATCGGGCCGTTCTTCCACGCGCTGCGGCGCGCGCTCGACGCGGCCGCACCGATGGCGTCGGGCAGCTCCGACAGCCCGCAGACCGTGCTGCTCACCCCGGGGCCGCACTCCGAGACGGCCTTCGACCAGGCGTACCTGGCCACCATGCTCGGCGTGCCGCTGGTCGAGGGCAGCGACCTGGTGGTGCGCGACGGGCGGGTGTGGCTGGACGGGATGGCCGGCCCGGAGCCGGTCGACGTCATCCTGCGGCGCGTGGACGCGCAGTGGTGCGACCCGCTGGACCTGCGTGCCGACTCCCGGCTGGGCGTGCCGGGGCTGGTGCACGCGCTGCGCGCGGGCACTCTCGCGGTGGTCAACCCGGTGGGCAGCGGCGTGCTGGAGCACCCGGGTCTGGCGGCGTACCTGCCCAGGGTGGCCCGCGCGGTGCTCGGCGAGGACCTCACGCTGGCCTCGCCCGGCACGTGGTGGTGCGGCGAAACCGCGTCGAGGGCGCACACGCTGGCCCACCTCGACCGCCTGGTGCTGATGAGCGGCGATCGCACCCACCCGGTGCTCGGCTGGACGCTGGACGCCGCCGCGCGCGAGGAGCTGGCCGCCCGGATCGCCGCGGAGCCGCTGCGCTGGACCGCCCAGGAGCCGGTGCCCGGCGCGACCGTCACCGACGGCGGTGTCGGCGGGCCCGGCACGCCGTCCCGAGGTGGGTCCAGCGTGCTGCGCACCTTCGCGGTGGCCGACGGCGACGGCTACCAGGTCCTGGCCGGCGGCCTCGCGCTGGTCGCCCCTCCCGGCGCCGAGGTCGTCTCCGGCTCGCGCGGCGCGGTGGCGCGCGACGTGTGGGTGATCTCGGCGGACGTGGAGGCCCCGGCCGACCCGTGGGCGACGGGCGCCCCCGACGAGCTGCTGCCGCGCCGCACGGTCTCGCTGCCGCCCCGCACCGCCGAGAACCTGTTCTGGCTCACCCGCTACGCCGAGCGCGCCGGGGACACCGTGCGTCTGCTGCGCGCGGTCGTGGACCGCTGGTACGACTACGCGCGCCGTCCCGCGACGCCCGGGGGAAGGGCCCTGGCCGTGCTGCTCGACGCGATCGGCGCGCACCACCCCGGCGGCTGGCCGCAGGCCCCGCACGGCGGTTCGCCGCTCACCGGAGACCGCGAGCGCCGTCGGCTGCGCGCCCTGCTGCTCGACCGCGACGAGGCCGGCACGGTCGCCTGGTCGGTGCGCCACCTGGCCGACGCGGCCGCCGCCGTGCGCGACCAGATGTCGAACGACTTCTGGCTGCCGCTGGCGAGCATGGAGCGCGCCCTGGAGGTCGAGGCGGCCGCCGAGCGTGCCCCCGGCTCGACCACCGGGCTCCTGCCGGTGCTCGACCGACTGCTCGAGGCGCTGCTCGCGGTGGCCGGGGTGGCCGGCGAGGGGATGCTCCGCGACCCCGGTTGGCACCTGATGGACGCCGGGCGCCGGCTGGAGCGCTCGATGTACCTGGTCGAGAGCCTCGACGCGACGGTCACGACCGTGCGCCCGGACGACGTCGAGAGCTACGTGCTGGAGTCCCTGCTCATCGCCCACGAGTCGTCGATCACCTACCGCCGGCAGCACTCGCGCAGACCCGATCTGCCGGGCGTGCTCGACCTGCTCGTCGGCGACACCCGCAACCCGCGCTCCCTGGTCTTCCAGCTGGACCGGCTGCGCGACGACCTCGCCCACGTCCCGGCCGCGTCGACCGACGCCCGCGACCGGCTCGTCCAGGACCTGCTCGACCTGGCCGGCGAGCTCGACCCGCGCCCGGCCTCGGCCGCTGTCGGTGACCGCCGCGAGCACCTCGCCGAGATCCTCGAGTCCCTGCGGTGGCGGTTGGCCGGGTTGGCCGACGAGGTCGCCGCGGCGCACTTCGCCCACCGTCCGGCGAGCCGGGCGCTGGGCGACCAGTGGGGGCTGCGATGACCGCGCGGACCTACGAGCTCGTGCACCGCACGGCGTACACCTACGACGAGCCCGTGACCTCGTCCTACGGCCGGGCAGTGCTCCTCCCGCGCGAGCTGCCCGAGCAGCGCGTCCATCGCCGAACGCTCGAGGTCGAGCCGGCGCCGGCGGACACCGCCGAGCACGTGGACTACTTCGGCAACACCTCGTCGTACTTCGCGGTGACCACGTCGCACTCCGAGCTCGTGGTCACCGCACGCTCCCTGGTCACGGTGGACCGGCCCGCGGACCGGTCCGGCGCGGACCTGCCCCGGGCGACCTGGGAGGACGTCGCTCGGGCGGTGCGCCCGGGCGGCACGGCCGAGGCCACCGACGGCGTCGGCGGTGCGAACGACGCCCTGGCGGCGCTGCGCGAGGCGCTGCTCCCCTCGCACCACGCGGCCTTCACTGAGCCGGTCCGGGCCTGGTCGGCGCCGTCGTTCGCACCCGGCCGCCCCTTGGCCGAGGTGCTCGCCGACCTCACCGGCCGGGTGCACGCGGAGATGAGCTACCTGCCCGGCTCGACCACCGTCACCAGCACGCACGACGAGGTGCTCGCCCAGCGAGCGGGGGTCTGCCAGGACTTCGCGCACCTGACGATCGCAGCACTGCGCCTGCACGGCGTGCCGGCCCGGTACGTGAGCGGTTACCTGGAGACCCAACCGCCGCCGGGGCAGGAGAAGCTGCTCGGCACGGACGCGTCGCACGCGTGGGTAGCCGCTTGGCTGCCCGGTGCCGGATGGGTCGAGGTGGACCCGACCAACGACACCGTCGTCGACTCCCGCTACGTCGTGCTGGGCTGGGGCCGGGACTACGCCGACGTGCCGCCCCTGCGCGGCGTGATCTTCACCGAGGCCTCCGAGTCACGGCTGAGCGTGTCGGTCGACCTCACCCCGGTGGACCTCACCGACGGCGTGCCACCCTCGCGTTGAGCACGTCGTCTGCAGTGAGCACGGCGGCACCGTCGCACCGCGGAGGAGCGGGCGCTCCCCGCCACGCTGGCGCCGCCCCTCCAGGCGCGCCGCGCCCGGGCGGCGCGGCGTCGCGCGGGCAGCCGCAGGCAGGTACGGTCCTGGTCGGTCCGCCGACCAGGACCGGTCCGTCGTCAGGAGGCCGGGGTGTCCCACGACCACCCGCACCGCGAGCGCCCCGTCACGCCCGAGCAGTGGGACGCCCGCTACGCCGAGCGCGACCAGGTGTGGAGCGGTGCGCCGAACGGCACCCTGGTCGCCGAGCTCGACGGCCGGGCGGCGGGGCGCGCGCTGGACGTTGGCTGCGGCGAGGGAGCGGACGCGATCTGGCTCGCCGGCCAGGGCTGGCGGGTGACCGCGACGGACATCTCCGCCGTCGCGCTGGACCGGGCCCGCCGCGCCGCGCAGGTCGCGGCCGTCGAGGTGGACTGGCGCCTGGTGGACATCGCCGACGGCCCACCCGAGCCCGGTGGGTTCGACCTGGTGACCACCCACTACCCCGCACTGCGTCACACCGACGACGGCGCCGCGATCCGCGGGCTGCTCGGCGCGGTCGCGCCGGGCGGGACCCTGCTCGTGGTGGGCCACGCTCCGTCCCAGGAAGCCGCCGACCACGGCTGGGACCCGGAGGGCTGGGTCCAGCCCGAGGACGTGGCACGGCACCTGGACGGCGGGTGGGTGCTGGAGGTGCTGTCCACCCGACCACGGTCGGGCGCGCCCGCGAGCTCGCACCACGTCCACGACGTCGTGCTGCGGGCGCGGCGCGGCGGCTGACCAAGCCGGGACCAACGACTCTCGCACCTCGCCCCGCGGTGCGGGACCACGGATGCATGACGGACGCACCTCAGGACCTCGTCGCCTCTCTCGAGGCGGAGATGCGTGGGCTGGGTGAGGGATGGGCTGTGGACCACGCGCACCGGCTGCTCGCGCTGGCCGCGCGGGTGGGGCCCGACGTCCCGCACGACCACCGGGTCCTCACGCTGGCGGCCTGGACCCACGACTGGGGCGCCTTCGCCCACCACGCGGTGCCCGGCACGGACCATGCGACGCGGTCCGCCGAGGTCGTCGAGGGGAGGCTGGATGGCTGGGCGCTGGACGGCGCGGCCCGGGCCGCTCTCCTCGAGGCGATCTCCCACCACGACTACCGCGACGTCCGACCGGTCCGAAGCCCCGAGGCGCTGCTGCTGCGCGAGGCCGACATGCTCGACATGCTCGGCGTGGTCGGCATGGCTCGCGACTTCACCTGGGGGCCACGTGAGCTGTCGGTGTGCCGCGAACGGATCCAGCACCGGCTCGACACCATCCCCGGCCGGCTGACCCTACCGATCGCGCGGGAGCTCGGCCGTCGCCGGGCCGAGCGGATGACGGCGACCCTCGCGTGGTTCGACGCCGAGCTCGCCGGCTCGGACTGACGCGTCTCAGGGCGTCCGCCACCAGGTGCCGCCGGACGCCGGCCGGAAGCCGATCCGGGGCACCGGTTCGCACCCTCGGTCATGGGCCCAACGGCTCATGCCGGGGGCGCGCCACCGGCGGGAGCATTCGCGCAGGCCAGCGTGGTGCTGGTGGCTCGACACGTGGAGTCCCCCATGACCGTTCACCGGAACCTGCTGCGCCCGCTCGTCGCCGCCATCGGCATCGTCGCCGCCCTCGAGGCGCTGGCCTACCGACTCGGCCGCACCTACGGCTCCACACCCGCCGAGCGAGCGCTCGCGCTGCCCGGGGACGACATCGTCCCCACGCCGACCGCGGTGACCGACCACGCGATCACGATCGACGCCGGACCCGAGCACGTCTGGCCCTGGCTGGTGCAGATGGGCTGGGGCCGGGCCGGCTGGTACACCGCGCGCTGGGTGGACCTGCTGCTGTTCCCCGCCAACGGGCCCAGCGCCGACGAGCTGGTCCCGGACCTCCAGCACATCGAGATCGGCACGTTCATCCCGGACGGGCCGCCCGAGACCGAGTGCGGGCTGATCGTCGAGGGCCTGGAGCCGGAACGCGCGCTGGTCCTGCACTCCACGACGCACCTGCCGCTGAGCTGGCGCAAGCGGGCCGCGGCCGACTGGTCGTGGGCGTTCGTGCTCACGCCGACGGGTGACGGACGCACCCGGTTCCACTTCCGCTCACGGTGGACGACCCGGCCGTGGTGGCTGACCGCCGGAGCGGCGCTGACGATCGTGCCGGCCGACCTGGTGATGTCGCGCGACATGCTGCGCGGGGTCAAGGCTCGCGCCGAGCGGCTGGCGGAGCAGGAGCGCGGCAGGATGAGCGCATGATCGTCGTGACGAGCAACGATGTCCCCGGCTACCACATCACCGCCGTGCTGGGTGAGGTGATGGGGCTGACGGTCCGGGCGCTCAACATCGGCACCAGCTTCACCGCCGGCCTGCGCTCGATCGGGGGCGGGGAGATCACCGAGTACACCCGGATCATGTACGAGAGCCGCCAGGAGGTCATGCACCGCATGGTCACCGAGGCCGAGAGGCGCGGTGCGAACGCGATCTGCATGATGCGGTTCGACGCGGGGTCTGTGAACCAGTTCTCGGAGGTGTGCGCGTACGGCACCGCGGTGATCGTCGAGCCGATCCCCGCCGGCGAGCCCGGGTCCACCCCGCAGTCCGCCCAGGCCGCGGCGGGCGTGCCTGGGGCGCCCACCGACTGACTGTCAGCCGCGCGCGACGCACCGTTCCGGGACGAGCGGGGTGCGCGGCGCCCCACGCGGCGAAGGCCGGCCCAGACACCGACCCGTGCGGGACCGTCCGCAGTGCGGACGGCGATCCAGGCCCCACCGACCCTCGCCGCGCCGGCTGCCGCGCCATTGCCGGCGCCACCTACCGAGCACTCCACGCGGATCACGTGACGGGTGAAAAAGGCGCGCCGGATGGGCCACCTCATCCGACCCGCACGCAACGGCCACGCCGCCTTGTGCGTGAACGCACCCGGTCAGGCCGCCGGGAGCTCGCGGGGCTCGGCGACCACGTCGACCAGCGCCCCGTTGCGCCACACGGTGATCTCCACGGGCCGGTCGATCGCGGCCTCGACCATCAGGGCCTGGATCTGGGTGGTGGTCGCGACCTCCTGGCCGCCGATCGCCACCACGACGTCGCCGCGTCGCATCCCGGCGTGCGCGGCCGGGCTCGCCGCGACCACCTGGGCGACGGAGACCCCGGTCGGCCGACCGATCCGGGCCGCGAGCTCGGCCGGCAATCGGATCGGCGCGCCGGCGATGCCGAGCCACGCCCGGCGCACCCGGCCACGCTCGATGAGCGTGTCCACGATCTGCCGGGTGGTCGCGTTGACGGGGACCGCGAGGCCCACGCCGACGCCGGCGACGGCCGTGTTCACGCCGACCATCCGCCCGGCACTGTCGGCGAGCACTCCCCCGCTGTTGCCCGGGTTCAGCGCGGCGTCGGTCTGGATCACCTCGTCGATCACGCGGCCGGCGCGGGTGGGCAGCGACCGCCCGAGGGCGGAGACGATGCCGGCCGTGACGCTGCCGGACAGTCCGAGCGGGTTGCCGAGCGCCACGACCAGCTGGCCCACCCGCAGCGTCGCCGCGTCACCGAGCACCACCGGCGCCGGCACGTCACCGCGCGCGAGCAGCACCGCCAGGTCGGACAGCGGGTCTCGGCCCACGACGTCCGCGGTGGTCTGCGAGCCGTCCGAGAACCCCGCCGTCGCCTGTTCGGCGCCCTCGACGACGTGCGCGCTGGTCAGGAGGTAGCCGTCGGAGGTCAGGACGCTCGCGCTGCCGGACCCGCCGCCGCGCGGGCCGCGCACCTGCAGGCTCGCGACCCCAGGCAGCACCGCCTCGGCGACACGCACCACCGCTGCGGAGTAGGCGTCCAGGAGCTCCGCGTCGTCGGCGGGCGGCAGTTCGGTCACACCCCATGGAACGCTCGGGCACGCCGCGTCGGCCAGCGCGTTCACCCAGGGCGCAGCGGGGCCCACAGGCGCTGCGGGGCCTCGGGGGGCACGGCGCGGGCTGCCGGGCACGGCCGAGGGCCGACGCGGCCCGGGGACCTTGGGCCCGGTCCACGGCCTGAGCCTTGGGCTGCCATGGAGGGCATGCGTCGTGTTCTCGCGGGCATCGGCATCGCCGCCGCTGCCCTGGTCGTGGTCCTGGTCGTGCTCGCCGCGCTCGGGGTGGGCGGCTCGCTGAAGCTGGCGGTGGCGCACACCGAGCACGTCGAGGGGGACGTGGCCCTGCCGGCCCTGCACGTCGAGGGGGCACACCTGGTCGGGCCGCAGGGCGACGTGCTGCTGCACGGCGTGATGATCCGCGACCCCTACCTGCTCGCCCAGGACGGCGAGCTGGACGCCGGGTTGTTCACCGACATCGCCGCGACCGGCGCGACGGTGGTCCGGATCCCGGTGCACCCTGGCTGGTGGCTCGAGGACGACGAGTACCTGTGGCGCTACCTCGGGCCCGCGGTGCAGTGGGCCGGTGAGGCGGGGCTGTACGCGATCGTCGACTGGCACTCGATCGGGAACGTGCGCACCGGCACCGCGCCGCTCGACCCCGAGACGTACGCCCACACCTGGGACCTGACGGTGGACTTCTGGTCGACCGTCGCGGCGTTCGTCGCGCCCGCCCCGCACGTGCTGCTCGAGGTGTTCAACGAGCCGGAGGGGATCTCCGCCGACGACTGGCGCGAGGCCGCGGACGAGCTCGTGGCGACGATCCGCGACGCGGGGGCGGCCCAGCCCGTGATCGTCGGCGGGGTGGACTACGCGCGCGACCTGTCATGGGTCGCCGACCGCCCGGTCGACGACGACCAGGTGGTCTACGCCTCGCACATCTACCCCGCGCACTCCGCGACACGATGGGATGGGTGGTTCGGGGACGTCGCGCAGACGTACCCGGTGATGATCACCGAGTGGGGGTTCACCGACCTCGACTCGGCCCAGGGTGACGGCTACCTGGTGGGCAGCGCGGACGGGTACGGTCGCCGGCTCGCCGACTACACCGCCGCGCACGACATCGGCTGGGTGGCCTGCTGGTGGGACGAGACGTGGCGCCCGGCGATGCTCGGGCCGGACGGGCCCACCGAGTGGGGCCGGTTCGCGCTGGACCTGCTGAGCGCGCCTGCGTGAGGCCACGGCCGGGCGTCGGCGGGCGCCGGTAGCGTGACCGCGGTGGAGTACGAGTTCACCGCGACGCTGTACCGCTGGGAGGCCCGCCAGGCCGACTCCTGGGTGTTCGTCAACCTGCCCGAGGCCCTGGCCGACGAGGTCCTCGAGGCCGGTGAGCACGTGTCCCGCGGGTTCGGGTCGCTGCGCGTCGAGGTGCGGGTCGGCGCGACGGTGTGGCGCACCTCGATCTTCCCGTCGACCAGTGCGGGGACCTTCGTGCTGCCGCTGAAGAAGGCCGTGCGCAGGGCACAACGGCTCGAGGTCGGCGACGAGGCGCGCATCCACCTGCGCCTGGTGGACGTGTGACTACTCGCCCACCTGGCCGTCGAACGCCTCGCGCAGCAGGTCGGCGTGACCGTTGTGCCGCGCGTACTCCTCGATCATGTGCGTGACGATCCAGCGCAGGCTCGGCGCGTGACCGTCGTCGAAGACGCAGGTGGACAGGCGCCCCATGCCGCCCCCGGCCAGGGCCGCCTCGGTGAGCGTGCGGGACTTCTCGACGGCGGCCTGCCAGAGCGCGCGCAGCTCCTCGGGGCCGTCGTCCGCGGACGAGTGCCACTCCCAGTCCGGGTCTACGCTCCAGTCGATCTCGTCCCACGGGGGCAGAACCGGGTTGTCGTGGAGCACCTGGGAGAACCACCAGTCCTCGACCCAGGCCATGTGCTTGAGCAGCCCGCCGAGCGTCATCGTGGTCGGGTGCAGCTGCGCCGCGAGGCCGTCCGCGCCCAGGCCGCGTGTCTTCCACTCGAGCGTGGCGCGCTGGTAGTCGAGGAACCCGAGGAGCGTCGACGCCTCGTCGCCGGCGGTGGGGGGCTCGTGCCGGCCGTGCTCATCGGTGAGCGGTGCGTCGGTCATGGACCCGAAAGGTAGCGGTCCCTGGCCCCACCAGGGTGGGCATTCCGGGCTCTGCCAGCACCCGGATGCGGGGCCGCGGCCGAGGTTTCACACCACCGGGTGAACGGGTCACCCGGCCGCGAGCGCGACGAGACGCTCGTGCACCAGGGCCATCTCGGGGTCCGCCAGGCGGGGATCGTCCGGGATGCGGCCGGCCAGGACGTCGTCGAGGTAGCCGCGGTCTGCGTCGAGGCGGGCGAGCGGTTCGTACGTCGGTGTGCCGTGGCCGGGGACCAGCACCGTGGCGCGCGCTACGTACGGGGCGAGCACGTCCAGGCCGGCGAGGTAGGCCGGGAGGTCGTCGGGGTCGAACGGCAGCGGGAGCTCGACGTCGCTGAGCATGTCTCCCGCCAGCAGGACGCCGCGGGCGGGCAGCCAGACGGCGACGTGGCCGGGGGCGTGCGCGTCGTGGGTGAGCAGCTCGACTGGGTCGACGTCGGGATCGCCGGCGTCACCGGCCTCCCCGGGCGGGCCGAAGGGCGCCGGCACGGCGACGACCGAGCCGACCGCCTCGGTGCCGCGCAGCGGCGTGAGGGCGCCGAACAGGGCGAGCACGTCGTCGGGGTACGCCTCGCCATCGGCCGGGAGGTCGGCGAGCAGGTCGGTGAGCAGCTCGGCGCGGTGGGCGGTCACCGCGTCGACGGCGCGCGCCGAGGCCCAGCGCGGCACGTCGCCGAACCGCGGGTGCCACAGCAGGTGGTCGTGGTGCGGGTGGGTGCTCACCCCGCCGGTGACGCGCACACCGAGCGCGTCGAGGCCGTCGGCGAGCGCGGTCAGCTCGTCGGGCCGCCACGCCGGGTCGACCAGCACGCCGCGGCTGTCACGGACCACCAGGGTCGTCGTGGTGCGCATCACGCGGCCGGTCGCGACCAGCACGCCCGGGCCGACGGGCACCAACGGCGACGAGCTCACGGTGCGACCGTAGTGGTGCCGGCCGACGTGTGTACCGGCGGTGGGCGGCACGCGAGCGCGCGAGCGCGAGGCGCATCAGCAGGGCGTCGCGGCGCAGAGCACGGTCGTCGTCCATCAGCTCGCCAACCGTCGGACCACGGGCAGGCGCGAGCGCGTGGTGAGCCAGCCCAGCGCCATGGCGGACAAGGGGACCACGGCGACGATCGCGAGGATCGTCGGCCAGGGGACCACCAGGTCCCAGATCGGGTGGCCGTAGGCGGTTCGCTCCATGGCGACGAGCCCCCACGCGAGCATGAGCCCGGTGGCCACTCCGAGCCAACCTCCGAGCATCGCGATCACCCCGGCCTGGCCCGCGGCGAAGCGCCGGCGGATCCGCGGCGGCGCGCCGACGGCGGCGAGGGTCGCGAGGTCCGGCACCGAGCCGGCCGCGGCGAGGGCGACGGCGATCCCGGTGGTCCCCACCGCGGCCAGGGCCGCAGCGCCGACGAGGACGAGCAGGACCAGGTCCGTCTGCGTGAAGGGGTTGCCGCGCTGGACGGTGAGCGTGGCCGCGCCGCGAAGGCGGTCGTTCATCGCCGCACTCGCCGCGGCCTCCTCCGCCCCGGCCGGTTCGCGCGTCGTGGCGGCGACCAGGCCGAGGGGCTTCGCGGTCAGCCCCAACGGCGTGAGGGCGGACGGCGGCAGGATCAGCCCGCCCGGCATGTTCGGCAGGTCCACAGCGGTCGCCGGGAGCTGTGCCGAGGCATCCGCCCGAGCGGTCGTCCCGGTGACGTGGGACACCTTGACGTGGGCGGTCCCGTCCGGCCAGACAAGGCTCGGCGACGGCACGACGACCCGCCCAGCGGCGAGCGCACGGGCCGCAGCAGGCGAGGCGTCGAACCCAAGAGCCGTGACCACAGAGCCGTCGTCGACCATCGTCGTGCTGCCGGTCACGGGGTCCGACCAGAACACCGGTCCCGCCTCGCCGGGACCGCCGCTGCAGCGCGGGTCCTGCGCCGCCGCAGCCTCCTCCTCGGCCGTGGGCGCCCTGGTCATCGACCACAGCGGGCAGAGCCGGGCCGGGTCCGGCAGGGCGTCCACCTGGACGAAGCCGTCGACCGGCTCGCTCGGCACCGCGACGCGCACCACTTGGACGTCCGCGACCGGCAGCGTGTCACGGAGCACCTGCTCGCCGTCGGCGACGAGGGTGTCGACGTCCGCGCTGGACGGCAGCCCGTCGAACGAGACGGTGACCGTTCCGACGGCCGCCACAGGAATGTAGCTCCGCGCGTCCACCGCCCGGCTCGACGCCTGGTAGACGGCCCCGGCCGTGACCCCGGCGAGCGCGGCGAGCACTGCGGCGACCGCGGGGGCGGTGCGCGACCGGTGCCGGGCCGCGTCGCGCAACGCCAGCCGGCCGGCGACGCCAAGGTGCGGGGCGAGCCGGGCCGCGATCGACACCAGGGCGCCGGAGGCGGCCACCACGCCGAGCTCGAGCACCAGCAGCGACCCGACGAGCACCTCCTGCCGCCCGGCCGCCGCGCCACCCAGCACGCCCGCGACGCCCGCGAGCACCAGGACGACCCCGAGGATGGGCACGCGGCGTCGCGGGCGGGCTTCCGCGCGCCGTCCGCCGAGGGCGGCGACCACGTCGACTCGCGCCGCCTGACGGGCCGGGAACGAGGCGGCGAGGCCCGCGGTCAGCACCCCGACCGCCGCGAACGCGCCCGGCCACAGCCACTCGATCCGCAGATCGGGCAGCGAGAACGGGCTGCCCGCCCAGTGCACGGCCTGCCGGACCGCGACCGCGACGCCGAGTCCGGCCGGCACCGCCGCTGCCGAGGCGGCGGCGGCGATCAGCACGCCGGCAAGGACCAGCGTTCGCCGCATCGTCGCGCGGTCGGCGCCGGCGGCGGCCAGCAGGGCGAGCTGGCGCTGGGACCGCTTCGCGGAGACGGCGAACGCGGGGCCGATGATCAACACCGCCTCCACCAGGGCGAGCAGCGCCACGGCGACGGCGATCGCGACGGTCGACGAGTCGACGGAGGAGACGTTCTGGTTCGTCTCGGAGGGCGGCGGCGGGTCGGCGAGCACGGCACGGCTGGTCACCGTGGAGCCGATCCGGTTGATCGCCCGTACGTCGTCCCAGGTCACGGGTGCGGGACCGAGGACGTACCACTGCACCCAGGACTCCGACCGCGTGAAGAGGTCCTCGTTCACGATCGTCGGGGGCGTGATCCCGCCCGGACCCGTGACGGCTTCCGGCCCCGACGCGCTCCGCGCGAGGATGCCGGTGACCGTGACGGCCCGCACCGGCCCGTCCCCGGTGTCGAGCGTCACGCGGTCACCGATCCCGACGTCGAGCATCTCGGCCCACCGCCGCGAGATCGCGAGCCCGGCGGTCCCGGCGGGCAACGAGCCCTCGACGGTGGGGAACACCCCCGAGAGGTCCTGCTCCGGCAGGGCCGTCACCTCGATCCGCGAGGGCAGACGGCGCCCGGCCGTCTCCAGACGGGCCTGGCCGGTGACCGTGCGGGCGAGCTCGTCCGCGGCGGGCAGGACGCCTCGGAGCTGGGCCTCGAAGTCCTCGAGCGGGACGCCCTTCGGAGGCGAGCTGCCCCCGCCGGATCGTCCGACGGCGTCCTGGTCGACGTCGGCACCGAACGGGGTGTCCACCCGCGCCTGCGCTCCGTGGTCGCCCAGCACCCACCGCACGTAGGTCGCGTCGGTGGGGTTCGCCGAGGCGATCAGGACCGAGCCCGCCGTGCCGACCAGCACCGGCAGGCCGACGAGGGCGGCGACCAGTGCGGTCCGGCCGCGCGCCCGCCGGGCGTCACGTCGGGCGATCCGGGCGGCGACCCGCCACCGCGCCCAGGCGCGGCGGATCACTGGTCGTCCGCGGCGAGGCCGGCGGCGAGGAGGGACTCGGGGCCGGGCGGGCTCCCGGTCCCGTCCACCACGAGGCCGTCGCGCAGGAAGACCGTCCGGTCCGCCCAGGCGGCGAAACGCGCCTCGTGGGTGACCAGCAGCCCGCCGGCGCCCGCGTCCACCCGGGCCCGCAGGACGCGCATGACGTCCTCGCCGGTCACGGAGTCCAGGGCACCGGTGGGCTCGTCGGCGAGCACCAGCCGCCGCGGGCCGACGAGCGCCCGCGCGATCGCGACGCGCTGCTGCTGGCCGCCGGACAGCTCGTCGGGGAAGCGGTCGGCGACGTCGTCGATGCCGACCTCGGCCATCGCGGCGAGCGCCTCCCGGCGCGCGGGCCGCGGGGCCACGCCGTCCAGCTCGCGCGGCAGTGAGACGTTCTCCACCGCCGTGAGAGCGGGGATGAGGTTGAAGTCCTGGAACACGTAGCCGACCGCGCGGCGGCGCAGGCGGGCGCGCCCGTGCAGGTCGAGGGCGCCGAGGTCCGAGCCGGCGAGCGTGACGTCCCCGCGGGTGGCGGTGTCCAACCCGCCGGCGAGGTTGAGCAGTGTCGACTTGCCGGAGCCGGAGGGGCCCATCACGGCGACCAGCTCGCCCAGGCGGACGTCGAGGTCCACGCCCCGCAGCGCGTGCACCGCGGTCGGGCCCTCGCCGTGGGTGCGGTGGACGCCGCGCAGGGTGAGCAGGACCGGGCCCAGCGGGGCGCTCATCGGACGCTCCGGGCGCCGCCGGGGTGCGCAGGTGCTGCTGGGTCTGGGCTCGACGTGAGCGACGGCGGCGGCGCGGCGTCGGCCCCCTGCGCCGACGCCGTGCGCCCCGCACCGGACGGCATGCCGTCCGGTCGCTGCTCCGCCGCGGCCCGCGCGACCCGGGTCTCGACGTGGTCGAGCCAGCGGACCTCCGCCTCGGTGGCGAACACCAGGTGGTCGAGCACCAGGGACCAGGCGAGCTCGTCGGGGCTGCCGTGGGCCGATGCGGGCGGGGGTGCGGTCGCCCTGACGGGCTCGACGGGCGCGGCGTCCGCGCCGCGGGGGGCGGCAGGGGCGGTGGGCTCCGTCGCGGCGGCGGATCGGCCGCCGATCTTGAGCCGGGTGTAGTCGTGCAGCGCGCGCATGGTCTCGGTGCGCTGGGCCTGGACGACCGCCCGGACGTCGACGCCGCGCGCGGTCACTGCCAGGGCGAGCTTGATGGCGAGCTCGTCGCGTGCGGGCGCGCCGCGTTCGACCGGGCGGCTCCACCAGGCGCTTGCCTCGGCCGCACCGGCGTCGGTGAGCCGGAACCGCTCGGGCTCGGCCGCGCCCTGGTGCGGGACCTTCTCCACCAGCCCGTCGCGCTCGAGGCGCTGGAGGGTGGTGAACACCTGGCCGATGTTGACCGGCCAGGCACCGCCGGTGCGGGCCTCGAACTCGGTCTTGAGCTGGGAGACGTGCATGCCCTGCTCGGCGAGCAGGACGAGGATCCCCTGGCGGACGGACATGCTGGCCCCCTGCGGCTTACTCGGTAAGTTCCGACCGATGGTGAGGAGGTTACTCGGTAAGCCGGCGGCGTCAAGGATCTGCGGGCGGCGGCGCGTCTGCGCCGGGCCGCGCGGACCGGAAGGGCTGTGGAGAACCCCGCTGGGCGACGGCCTGTGGATATGTTTCCGCTGGTCAGAGGCTTGATCACCTCGGTGTGAGCCGGTATGATCGAACGCGTGTTCGACCGCAATGCCTCGCCCGCCGACCCCGCACCTGCGGCGTCGGCGATGCTCGGCTCCCTCGATGCGCTGGTCGAGCGCGCTGCGGAGCTGGCATCGGCCGGTAGTGGGTACGAGCGGTGGAGCGGGCGGGACCGCGGCCGGGCTTTGCGCGCGTTGGATCGGCTCACGGGGGCGCTGGCTACGGTGCGCGCCGGTCTCCTGGTGGCGGAGCGGGCCGCGCAGACGTCGGTGCGGCCCGGCGACCGCGACTTCGAGTCGGCCCGGGCACGCACGACGCGGACGGGGCTCGGCGAGGCTCGACGGGAGGTCCAGCAGGCCGACGCGCTGGTCGCGCTGCCGGCGGTCGCCCGGGCGGTCCGCGACGGCGAGGTGCCGCTCCCCCACGTCGACGCGCTCGCGCGTGCGAGCGCCCACGCCGGAGACCGGGCGCGTGCGGCGCTGGCGAGTCCCGAGGTCCAGGAGCGCCTGGTCGGGCTCGCGCGGCGCCAGACCGTCAAGGAGTTCACCGCCTCGGTCGCACGCGTCGTGGCCGAGCACGAGCCCGAGGCCGTCGAGCGCAGCGTGGCGGCGCAGCGGCGCGCGAGGTTCTTCGTCATGTCCCACCAGCCCGAGGGCACGTTCCTGCGCGGCCGACTCGACCACCTGGCCGCCGAGTCGCTGCGGGTGGCGATCGCGGCGGTCGGCATGGCGCCCGACGAGGAGCGCGACAAGCCCCAGGCCGATGCCGACGCGCTTGTCGCGCTCGCAGAGCGCGCGACGACCGGGATGGCCGGCGTCCGCGCCCGCCGGAGCGACCCGAACGGTCTGCCGCTGCCCGACGCGGGGCAGGACGTGGCGGACGCGCGGGTCTCGGGCGTCGCGAACCGCCCGAGCGTGTCGCTGCTCGTCCCGGCGGGCACGTTCGTCGAGCTCCGCGAGGCTCAGCGCCGTGGCGAGGCGGGGGAGGCCGCGACGTGCGCGCCGGTGCCCCCGGCGATGCTCGAGAGCGGCATGCCCGTGGCGATGTCGCAGCTCGCGCGGATGCTGTGCGACTGCGAGATCGGCCGGATCGTGATGTCCGCCGACGGGCTGCCGATGGACCTGGGCCGCACGCAGCGGCTGTACACCGGCGCGCAGCGCCGCGCCGTGATCGTGCGCGACCGCGCGTGCGCCTGGCACGGGTGCGACGTGCCCGCCGCGTACTGCGAGGTCCACCACATCCGATGGTGGGACCGCGACCTCGGAGCGACGTCGGTCGACAACGGTGTGCTGCTGTGCAGCCACCACCATCAGTCGGTCCACGCGCTCGACCTCTTGATCCGTCGATTGAGCGGGCCCGTGCGCTATGAGTTCACGACGCGCGACGGGCGGGTGATCAGCGGGGCGCCGGGTGGCGAAGCGCCCGATAGGGCGCCAAGTGGGGACCCACCCGATAGGACGCCGAGTGGGGACCCGCCGAGCTTGGCCCCGCAGCGTGAGGAATCGCCGGGGATGGGGCAAGGCGTGCTCGACGTGGCGTGAACCGCTGGCGGCGGGGATGCTCAGGGCTGCTGGGTGAGGACGACCCTGGGCTGCGTACCGGCGCCGCTGGTCGGCCAGAACCCGAGGTCGGAGGTCTGGTGGTACGGGACTGCGAGGTCGCCGGCGTGTTCCCAGCCGGTGTCCGGCGAGCCGACCCACTGGGCCCAGTTGTCGGTGTCGGCGGCGGCGTCGAACACCCGGGCCGCGATCGCAAAGCGGTCACCGATGGTCGTGATGCCGGTCACCGAGGCGAATCCCGTGCCGGGGTCGAGGGCGACCTGCGGCGCCGCGACGCGGTGCCACGAGCGTCCGTCCGTGGACGCCCACACGGCAGGGTTGCCGGTCGCGGGGCACCAACCGGCGCCGAGCAGGCCGGATCCCGTCTCCGCGACGTCCACGAGGTAGCAGTCGTCGGCAGCCTCGACGGTCGCGGGCGTCCAGGTCAGGGTGTCGGTCGAGGTCCACGCGGCCGCCGTCGGCACGAACTCGCCACCGGGGGATGCGCCGACCGCGACCAGCACGCCGTCGTGGTCGACGATCCGGGTGAGGTTGGCGTTGTCGAACACCACCGCCGGGTTGTCGCCTACGCCTGCCGTGTCGTGCTGGACGCCGGCGGCGACCTCCTGCCACACGTGGCCGTCGGTGGTGGTCCACAGCGTCGCGACCGTCGACTCGGCGCCCGCAGGACTGGACGTGACGACCGTGACGCGGTCGCCGGACACCGAGGCGACGACGTAGTTGCCAACCGGGTAACCCTCGGGTGCGGGGAGCACCTCGACCGGGGACCAGGTCAGGCCGTCGTCGGAGTGCAGCAACGCGGACCATGCCACCGCGAAGAACCCGTACGGCGTGGCAACCACCTGCGACAGGCACGTCAACGGCTGGCCGGGCATCGGAGACTCGATCGGCCCGACGCGCGTCCACGAGCTGCCGTCGCTCGTCCAGATCGGCGCGTCCGTCGCGGCCGTGGAGCCGGACCCTGCGGCCTGTTCGTCGCAGCCCACGGCGACGACGGTGCTGCCCACCGACACGGCGTCCGTCACCACCGCGTTGCCGAACAGTGCCGGGTCCACGCCCAGCTCGCGCCAGCCCGCGACCACGTCGACGCCCGTGAGGGGTGCCGTGGTCCCCGAGGTGGGGCTGGGGGTGGTGGCGGAGGTCGGCGCGGGGCTCGGGGCGAGGGAGGTCGCCGGCGGAACGGGTGCGGGACGGCGGTCCAGCATCGAGCCGCCGACCACCACGACCGCCAGCGCCGCGACCAGGCCGCCGGCCAGCGCGGCGGTACGGACCCGCCGACCGCGGCGGACGCGGGCGGTCATCTGCGCGGTCCAGTCGTTCAGCACGTCGTCGTGCTCGCGGCCGATCCGCTCGCCGAGCTCGCGCAGCCCGGAGTCGAAGCGCTCACTCATCGGGTCCTCCTCGCGGTGAGTCGGACCGGTTCGGTCCGGCTGTCGTCCTCGGATGACCCGTCAGCCAGCAGCGCCCCGAGCCGCGCACGGGCGTCGGAGAGGTACCGGCGCACCGCCCCCTGGCTCAGGCCCAGCTGCTCGGCGATCTCGGCGGTCGGCAGGTCCTCGTAGTGCCGCAGGACCACGCAGGCACGCTCCCGCGGGGTGAGGCGCTCCAGCGCGCGCTCGACGTCCACCTTGTCGATCGCGGTCTGGTCCGGGTCGCCGAGCGGTGGCTCGACCAACCGCGACCTGACGCCCAGGAACGTGCTGCGTCGACGGAACCGGTCGCGCACCGCGTTGAGGATCGCGCGTCGAACGTACGACTCGAGCCGCTGGGCGTCGTGCCCGGCGCCGAGCCGCACGAACGTGCGCACGAACGCGTCCTGGACCAGGTCCTGGGCCGTGGGTCGATCGCCGGTGAGCAGGTACGCGTAGGCCACCAGCGCCGAGCCACGCTCACGCGCCAGCGTGTCGAGGTCGTCCTGCCAGCCCACGTCTGCCTCCCGAGGTCATCCTTCACCGACCAAGACGCGCGACGGGGGCGTTCTGCTGGGGTGGCGCGAGAGTTCGCGGGGAGGAGGAGCGAGAACGGAGCCGGCGGGAGACGGAGCCGGCGGGAGACGGAGCCGGCGGGAGCGGGGAGGAGCTGCTACAGGGAGGTGGCTTCCTGGTCCCAGTTCTCGGCGGTCTGGAGCAGCCAGAACACGATGAACGCGGCGAGGAGGATCGCCTCGGCCACGAACACCCAGCCGAACGGCAGCGTCCACACCCCGGCGGAGTCCAGGGTCCAGCCGACCACCGCGGCCGCCAGGGTGGCGATCATCACGGCGGCGATGACGCGGTAGGCCTGGGCGTAGCGCATCGGGGTCAGCACCCGGGCGGTGACTCGGGTCTGCACCCCTCGACCGTTGATCCACGCCACCGCGGCGGTGAGCAGGAAGAACGCGATGGCCGCGACGTCGTGCGCCGCGACCAGGAAGGTCCCGCGCCACGCCCAGAACCAGACCACCAGCACCAGATAGGCGCCGGTGGCGGCGAGCAGCCCGGCCAAGGTGGAACCGCCCGGTGCCCGGCGCCCGGTCCACCACGCGAACACCAGCACCGGGATACCCATCACGGCGAGCGCCGTCACGTTGTTGACCACCCCGGGTACCAGATCCGGCGGCACGCACCGCTCGGCGCCCTGGCCGCACACGGCCTGGCCGAGCTCGCGTGGCACCGGCACCAGGGCGACCACCGGGATGACCACGCCCGCGAGGTCGAGCAGCATGTCCTCCCAGCCCGGGCGGCCCTTGATCGCGATCAGTGCCGGCCCGATCGCCACCAGCGCGCCGACGAACAGGCTGCGCACCGGTGAGTAGAAGTAGCCGCTGATCGAGCCGAACCGTTCGCCACCCGACGCGGCGTCCAGCCCGATGCCGACGAACAGCAGGAGCCCCATGACCGCCACGGACACGCGCAGGTAGCGGTAGGTCAGCCGCGTCGGGTCCGGCATCGCGGCAGCGTCGGCGACGCGAGGCGCGGACGCTGGGCGCACCTCGGCACGCTCGCCGACAGCGGGGCGCACCTCGGCACGCTCGCCGACAGCGGGGCGCACCTCGGCACGCCCGCCAGCGGGGTGCGCAGCCGTGGGGTCCGCGTCGGCGGCATCGTCGTGCGTCATCGCTCCTCCCCTGCGTCGGAGCGTACGCCGCCCGCGGATGCCGGGTGCACACACGTGCACGATCGATGGGAGGCAGTGCAGGCGGAACGGAGAGAAACTGAGGGTGGGACGGCAGGGCCGCCGTCCTGCGCCCCGGGGGAGGTTGACATGACCACGGACGGGCAGATCGCCACCGACCAGTTCCAGCAGATGGCCACCGGTCAGGGGTTCATCGCCGCGCTGGACCAGAGCGGCGGGTCCACGCCCCGAGCCCTGCACCTGTACGGGATCGGGTCCTGGGCGGACGAGGCCGAGATGTTCACGCTCGTCCATGCGATGCGCACCCGGATCATGACCAGTCCGTCGTTCGGCCGTGGCCCGAGCCTGGGCGGGCTCGGACCGTCGGAGGGCGGCCGGGTGATCGGCGCGATCCTCTTCGACCGGACCATGGAGTCGACCGTCCAGGGCCTCGGCGCCGCCGAGTACCTGTGGCAGGTCAAGCACGTCGTGCCGTTCCTCAAGGTCGACAAGGGTCTGGAGGAGGAGGCCGACGGCGCACGGCTCATGAAGCCCATCACCGACCTGGACGACATGCTGACCCGCGCGACCGGCCACCACGTGTTCGGCACCAAGATGCGCTCGGTCATCCGGCTGGCGCACAAGGACGCGATCGGCACCGTCGTCGACCAGCAGCTCGCCCTCGCGCTGCACATCCTGGACGCCGGCCTCGTGCCGATCATCGAGCCCGAGATCGACATCCACAGCCCCGAGAAGGCGCAGGCCGAGGACCTGCTCCTGCACGGGCTGATGGGCGCGCTCGACGGGCTGCGGCCCGAGCAGCAGGTGATGCTCAAGCTCACGCTGCCCGAGGAGGACGGCCTGTGGACACCGCTGGTGGACCACCCGCGGGTGCTGCGCGTGGCGGCGCTGTCCGGCGGGTACACACGTGCCGAGGCCGCCGCCCGGTTGGCCCGCAACCACGGCGTGATCGCCAGCTTCTCGCGCGCGCTCACCGAGGGTCTGCGGGTGGACCAGGACGACGAGGAGTTCGACCGCATGCTCGACGAGTCGATCTCCGCGATCTACACGGCCTCGCTGACCTGACCGGGCGCGGCGGAGGCAGGGCCGGTCGCTGAGTCGGCGCCGGCGCGGAGGCAGGGCCGGTGGAGCCGGCGCCACGGTGGAGGCAGGCGCGGTCGCCGACGCGGCGGCGCGCGGCGTAGCCTCCGGCCGTGCAGTGCGACTACTACGACGCGGCGCTGTGCCGCTCCTGCGCGCTTCTGCCGGTCGGCTACCCCGACCAGCTCACGGCGAAGCAGGAGCGGGCCCGGGCCGCGGTCGGCGAGCACGACGGGCTGACCTGGCTCGCCCCCGTGCCCAGCGCCGACCACGGGTTCCGCAACAAGGCGAAGCTGGCCGTGGCCGGCACCGCCGCCGACCCGACGCTCGGGATCCTCGACCGGGCCGGGCGCGGCACCGACCTGCGCGGCTGCCAGCTGCACACCCCCGGGATCGTCGCCGCGCTACCGGAGCTGGCCGCCTTCGTCGCGCGGGCCGGGTTGACCCCGTACGACGTCCCTGCGCGGCGCGGTGAGCTCAAGTACCTGCTCGTCACCGAGGGTGATGGGCTGATGGTGCGGTTCGTGCTGCGCTCCACCGAGGCGCTGGCCCGGATCCGCAAGCACCTGCCGAGCCTGCTGGACGCACTCGGGGCCCGGACCGTCGTGTCGGTCAACGTCCAGCCCGAGCACAAGGCAGTGCTCGAGGGCCCCCGGGAGATCGCGCTCGCAGGCGAGGCGCTCGCCGTGCCCCTGGGCGACGTGGTGCTCCACCTGCGTCCGCAGAGCTTCTTCCAGACCAACACGCAGGTGGCCCGGGCGCTGTACGCCGAAGCGCGGGCCTGGACCGCGGACCTCGACGCCGCGAGCGTGTGGGACCTGTACTGCGGTGTCGGCGGGTTCGCGCTGCACGTCGCACGGCCCGGGAGGGAGGTGCTCGGGGTCGAGCTCAGCGGCGAGGCGGTGGCCTCGGCCCTGCTCAGCCGCGACGAGGCCGGGCTGGGCGGAGTGCGGTTCCAGGCCGGCGACGCCGTCGCGTTCGCGCGGGCGGCGCAGGTCAGCCCCGACCTGGTCGTGGTGAACCCGCCTCGCCGCGGGATCGGCGAGCTGGCGGGCTGGCTGGAAGCCTCGGACGTCGCGCGGGTCCTGTACTCGAGCTGCAACGCGGCGACCCTCGCCAAGGACCTGGCGGTGATGAGCTCGTACGCGCCGCGGCGGGCCAGGGTGTTCGACATGTTCCCGCACACCGACCACTTCGAGACGCTGGTGCTGCTCGAGCGTCGCTGAGCCCGGTGCCGGCGGAGGTCGGTCCGGGCCCCGAGCGGCCACGCGGAGGTCCGGGGCCACGTAGCATCGACGGGTGCCACCCACCGAGCAGCGGTCGCGGCGCTGGGGCATGCTGGTGGTCGTCGGCGTGCTGGGCGGGGTCCTCTCGGGCACGTTCGGCGTGGGCGGCGGCATCATCGTGGTCCCCCTGCTGGTCACGCTGGCCAAGATGGACCAGCGGACCGCGGCTGCCACCTCCCTCGCGGCGATCGTGCCGACGTCCCTGGTGGGCGCGATCACCTACCTCTCCCGCGGCGAGGCAGACCTCGTGATCGGCGCGCTGGTCGCCGTCGGTGGGGTGGTCGGGTCCTGGCTCGGGGTCCGGCTGCTGCACCACCTGCCCCAGCACGTGTCCCGCTGGATGTTCATCGGGCTGCTCGTGATCGTGGCCGCGCGGATGTTCACAGCCGTGCCGTCCCGCAGCGCCGAGCTGGCGCTCACGCTCCCGACCGTGCTGCTGCTGCTCGCGGTGGGGCTGGTGATGGGGCTGACGGCCGGGCTGTTCGGCGTCGGCGGCGGGATCGTGGTGGTGCCGGCGCTGGTCGTGCTCGTCGGGGTGGGCGACCTGCTGGCCAAGGGCACGTCCCTGCTGGTCATGGTCCCCACGACGGTCGCCGGGACCGTCGCCAACGCCAGACGCCGGATGGTCGACCTCCGGGTCGCCGCCGTCGTCGGGCTGTCGGCGATGGTCGCGTCGTTCGGCGGCGTCTACCTGGCGTTCGCGATCCCACCCCGGCTGTCCGGCGTGCTGTTCGCCGTCCTCGTGGTGCTCACCGCCGCCCAGATGGCGTACCGGGAGCTGAGGTTCGGCCACCGCTGAGCGTAGGGATGGCATCCTCGCACCGTGGGCACCGTGGACAGGATCAGCCCGGCCGACGCGGTGGAGCTCGCCACCGACGTCGGACCCGCGCCGCGCACCGTCGGCGCGGTGCTCATGCTCGACGGCCCGGACCCTAACGCCCTGGCCAACCTGCTGGCGGCCCGCTTCGACGCCGTGCCGCGCTTCCGTCAGCGCCTGCGACGCCCGCCGGTCGGCTTCGGGCGGCCGTACTGGGAGCCCTGGCCGGGCTCGACCGCCGACCGGGTGGAGGTGCGCGAGGTGGCGGCCGACGACGACGCGTCGCTCGTCGCGGCGGCCGCACGGGAGCTCGGCCGGCCCCTGGGTGACGGCCCGCTGTGGCGCGCGGTCGTGCTCACCCACCGGGGCCGCACCGCGGCGGTGGTCCTGTCGATGCACCACGTCGTCGCGGACGGCATCGGCGGGCTGGCCGTGCTCGCCGGCCTGGCGGACCCGCCCGAGGAAGGCCACGGCCGGGCGGGCGGGGCGCACGGGGGCCGCGGCCCCGCCGGGGCCGGGGCCCGGCGCCATGACCGCCCTGCTCCCGCCGCACCGGACGGGTGGACGCTGCTGCGCGACGCGTGGTCCGAGCGTTGGCGGGGGCTTCGCCGGGTCCCCGCCTCCCTGCGCAGGGCCCGGGCGGGCCGGGCCGAGCTCGAGCACGGCCCCGGCGGTGCCCCGCGCTGCTCGCTCAACGCACCCTGCGGCCCGGATCGGGCCGCCCACCTGGCCGAGGTGGACCTCGCCGCGCTGCGCGCCGGCGCACGGACCGCGGGCGCCAGCGTCAACGACGCCCTGCTCGTCGCGGCCGCCGCCGCGATGGGCGACGCGCTGCGCCGCCGGGGTGAGCACCCCGGCGCGCTGGTGGTCTCGGTCCCGGTCTCCGCGCGGCCCGCGTCCGGCGGGGCCGACCTCGGCAACGCGGTCGGCGTCATGCCGGTGCGGGTGCCGCTCACCGGGGAGCCCGCCGCGCGGCTCGCCCAGGTCGCGGGCTCGACGCGGGCGCGCAAGACGCGCTCGCGCGGCGCCTCGCTGGCACTGCTCGCGCCGGCGTTCCGGCTCCTGGCGGCCCTCGGCCTGTTCCGGTGGTTCGTCGAGCGCCAGCGGTTGGTCAACGCGTTCCTCACCAACCTGCGCGGTCCCGACGTCCTCGTGCTCGGCGGCCACCGGGTGCGCCGGATCGCGCCGCTCGGCGTGGTCGCCGGCAACGTGGCCGTGGCGTTCGCGGCGCTGTCGTACGCCGGGCGGCTGACCGTGACCGTCGTGACCGACCCGGACGTCGTCCCCGAGGGTGGCGCGATCGCCGAGGCCCTGAGCACGGCGCTCCGCGAGCTGGCGGCGCTCGAGGATCCGGGTGCGCCCTAGAAGTCCGAGGAGCACTCCCCCGCGCCCAGGACGGCCAGCCCCGCGAGGTCGCCGTCGGCGAAGGTCGACCGCAACCCGGTCTCCGGGTACATCAGCTCGCGGGGGTCGTCGACGTGCGCGAGGCCGGCGACGTGCCCCAGCTCGTGGCGCAGCACCACGGCCCACCCGGGCAGCCCCGACCACGACGGGTAGGCGAGGGTGCCGCGGTCCAGCCGCACCTGCGCGGTGAGCCGGATGCCGGGACCGTCACCGAGCCGCGCCGTGCGGCTGCCGGTCAGGCCGGCGACTGCCTCTCCGTCGTGCGTCAGGTCGTCGACGAACGCGACGAGCACCGGCACCCACCGGTCGCCGTAGCGCTCGGGCTGGAAGGGCTCGCGCGCGCTGGAGGCGGGCTCGTCGGTCGTGCCGTCGTAGACGAGCTCCAGACCGGTCGCGGCCGAGATGGCCCCGAGCGACGCGACGAGCTGGTCCTCGGCGTCCGACGGCGCGCCGTCGGGGTTGAGCACCACATGGATCGGCCGGCACGGCGACCAGGCCACCGGCTGCTCGGTGCCGTCCGGGGCGGTCCAGGTCGCCAGCAGCTCGTACGGCTCGTCGGTCGACCGCACCGTGACCGCCGGGCGCAGGCGGGCCGCCTGCTCCTCGAAGCCGGGCGTGGGCCGCTCGCTGCTCGGCGCGACCGGGGCCGGCAGGGTGTCCGGCCCGGCGCGCACCACGAGGGCGGAGTAGTCCGGGGCATCGACCGCCGGCCACACGTCGCCCCACCAGGAGCGCACCGCGTCCACCCGCTGGCCGAGCAGTGCGAGCGCGAGAGCCACCACGGCGACCACGGCCACGGCCCGCGCCCCGCGGCGGCGCGGCGGTGGCGGTGCCGGGTGCCACCGGGAGGCCGGGGGCGGCCCCGCGGGCGGCCCGCCGACGTCGTCGCTCATGGGGCCATCGTCACCCGGGAACCGCCGCCGGCGCGAGGCGCGCCCATTCTCAACGCTTGTTGATAAGGGGCTCCGAGCGGCGTACCGTCGGCGCCATGCGAGCGATGGTGGTCAAGGAGTTCCGTGAGCTGCGGCGTGACCGGCGCACCGTGGCGATGATCGTGTTCATGCCGCTGCTGCTGCTGGTGATCTTCGGCTACGCGGCGAACTTCTCGGTGGACTCGGTCGCCACCGCCGTGGTCGGCCCGCAGGCCGACCAGGTGGCCGGGATGCTCCCCGACTTCTTCGACGTCACGAGCACCGACACCGCGCTGACCTCGGCCGACGCGCACGACATGGTCCAGCGCCGCGGGGTGGACGTGGCGTTCGTCGCCGACGGCACACCTGTGACCGTACTCGTGGACGGCTCCAACCTGTTCGCCGCCCAGGCGACCGTCTCGGTGCTGAACAAGATGGGCGACCAGGTCACCGCGGACGTGCTGTTCAACCCCGACCTGGAGACCTCCTGGGTGATGATCCCGGCGATCATCGGCCTGATCCTGACCTTCATCGGCACGATCGTGACCAGCATCGGCCTGGTGCGTGAGCGCACCGCGGGGACGCTCGAGCAGCTCGCCGTGATGCCGATCCGGGCGAGCACCGTGATCCTCGGGAAGATCGCGCCGTACTTCCTGCTCGCCGCGTTCGACATGACACTGGTCACGGTGCTCGGCGTGTGGCTGTTCGGCGTCCCGTTCAACGGCAACGTCGCGGTGTTCGCGCTGGGGGCCGCGATCTTCCTGTTCGTCGTGCTGGGCCTGGGCGTGTTCATCTCGACGATCTCGCAGAACGCGGGGCAGGCCATCCAGGTGGCGTTCATGCTGATGCTGCCGCAGATCCTGCTGTCCGGGATGATCTTCCCGCTGGACGCGATGGCCGCCGGGGTGCGGTGGATCGCCTACGGGCTCCCCCTGACCTACTTCACGATGATCTCCCAGGGCGTCATGCTGCGCGGTGCGCCGATCGACTCGCTGTGGCTGCCGCTGGGCGCGTTGACCGTGATGGCACTGCTCATCTTCACCGGTGCGGTGCTGCGCTTCCGCCGCGACCTGGCGCCCACCAGGCGGCGCGGCCACGCGCACGGGGAGCACGTCGGGGCGGCCGCGCGATGACCTGGGGGCTGACGGACGTCACCGTGCGGTTCGGGGCGACGAACGCCCTGGTCGACACCACCCTCACCGTGGAGCCGGGCCAGGTGATCGGGGTCGTCGGCGGCGACGGCGCGGGCAAGACGACCCTGCTGCGCACCCTGGTCGGTGAGGTGCTCCCCCGCTCCGGGAGCGTGCGCGCACCCGAGCCGCACCGGATCGGGTACCTCCCGGCGAGCTCGGGCTCGTGGGCCGAGCTCTCCGTCCGGGAGAACATCGAGTTCGTCGGCCGGTCGTTCGGGTTGTCGACGGCCCAGGTGGCGGCGAGGGCCGACGAGCTGCTCACCCGGGCCGGCCTGGACTCGGCCCGCGACCGCCTCGCCAGGCAGCTGTCCGGCGGCATGCGGCGCAAGCTGGGCTTCTGCATGGCGACCGTCGCCGAGCCGGACCTGCTGGTGCTCGACGAGCCGAGCACCGGGGTCGACCCGGTCAGCCGGGTCGAATTGTGGCGCCTGGTCTCCCTGGCGGCGGCCGGCGGCGCCGGCGTGGTGATGTCCACCACGTACCTGGACGAGGCCGAGCGGTGCGGACACCTCATGGTGCTCGACGAGGGGCACGTGCTGCTGTCCGCGCCGCCGGAGGAGGCGCTCGCGTCGCTGGTCGGCTCCGTGGTGGCGACCGCCGACCCGGTGCACCCCGAGCGGGCGTGGCGGCGTGGCCGCACGCACCACGAGTGGTGGCCCCCCGGCGAGCAGCCGGTCGGCTCGCCGATCAGTCCGGACCTGGAGGACGTGGTGATCGCCGCGTCGCTCGCCCGCCGCGCGGGGGTGGCGGCATGAGCCCCGCCCTGCTCGAGACCCGCGGCTTCAGCCACCGGTTCGGCAACCTGCTCGCCGTGGACGACGTGACGATGCACGTCGAGCCCGGCGAGGTCGTCGGGCTCCTGGGCGCCAACGGCGCCGGCAAGACCACTCTGATCCGCGCCCTGCTGGGGCTGATCGGGTCCGCCGACGGCCAGGTGCGTCTGCTCGGCGGCCCACCGAGCCGCAAGGCGCGCATGCGGGTCGGCTACGTCCCGCAGGGCATGGGACTCTACGACGACCTCACGGTCGCGCAGAACCTCGAGTTCACCGCCCGGGCCTACCGCGCGTCGGTGCCAGAGCTGCCGCCGGACCTCGCCGAGCGCTCCGATGCGCTGGTGGGCTCGCTCGCGTTGGGCGCCCAGCGGCGCCTGGCCTTCGTGTGCGCGCTGCTGCACGACCCCGAGGTTCTCGTGCTGGACGAGCCGACGTCCGGCGTGGACCCGCTCGCCCGCGCCCGGCTGTGGGACACCGTGCGCGAGCGCGCCGAGGCCGGGGTCGGGGTGCTCATCACCACGCACTACATGCAGGAGGCGCAGCAGTGCGACCGCCTGCTGCTCATGGCCGGTGGCCGGCTGGTGGGCGCCGGCAGCGAGGAGGACGTCGTCGGTGGCACCACGGCCGTCGAGGTGCGCACCGAGCGCTGGGCGGACGCCTTCGCCGCCCTCGAGCCGACCGGCGCTGCCGTGACCCTGTCCGGGCGGTCCGTGCGGGTGGCCGACGGCGACGAGGCGGCGCTGCGCGCGGTCCTGGCGCAAGCCGGCGTCCTGGCCGAGCTGGTCAGCGTGCCCGCGACCATCGAGGAGCGGATGGCCGTGCTGGCCCGGGACGCTGCGCGGTGAGCCCACGTCGTGCGCCCGGCGAGTCCCGTCGGGCGATCCTGGAGTCGGCTCGGCGCCAGTTCGCCGCGGTCGGCTACCAGCGCGCGACGATCCGGGCGATCGCCCGAGCCGCCGGGGTGGACCCCGCGCTCGTGATCCAGTACTTCGGCTCGAAGGACGAGCTGCTGGACGCCTCGCTCGAGATGCCCGTCGACATCGCGGCGGTCACCGCCGACCTCGACAAGTACCCGGACCTGGGGACCGAGCTGGTCCGCCGTGCGCTGAGCGCGTGGGACACCGCGCCGATCCGCAACGGTCTGCTCGCGATGCTCCGGACCGGTCTGTCGCACCAGCGCGCCTCCGAGGCGCTCGCTGCGATGGTCTCGCGCAGCGTGCTCGGCGTGGTGGAGCGCTTCGCGACGGGGGACGACGCCCGCTTCCGGGCGGCCCTGGTAGGTAGCCAGATCGCCGGGCTCGCGATGGGCCGCCTGGCCCTGCAGGTGCCCGAGCTCACCGAGGTCTCGCCGGACCGGATCGCCCGGGCCGTCGGCCCGACGATCACGCGCTACCTCACCGGCGACATCTCCGGCGACCCGGACGCGGACGGCGACGGCGCACCGGCTGGCTGACCGTCCGCGTCCCCGCGCCGGTCATCGGGCGCGCTCGACCACCACGGGCTCGGCGGTGTCCGTCCTGCGGGTCCACGGCACACCCACCAGCGGTAGGACCCAGTGGTCCAGGCCGAGGTTGCCGGCGACCCGCCAGGCGACGATCAGCGCGACGGCCGAGAGCGCGAACGCGGGGTTCACCCCGGCGCTGCCCGCGAACAGGAAGCTGAGGTTCATCAGGAGCCCCACGGCCGCGGCCATGCCGGTGAACAGTCCGAGAATGAGCAGCACGCCCACCGTCATCTCGAGGAACGGGATGACCGGGCCGATGTACTTGTAACCCGTGTCGGCGACCCAGGTGAGCCACGCCTTGTTCCAGCCGAACGTTCCGGCGATCACGGAGGGGTGCTCGCCCGTCATGTTGCCGAGCGCGCCCTTGGCGAAGCCCTGGACCGCCGAACCGCTGCTCCACGCCCCATAGCTGCTGAACTTGCCGATCGAGGCGTCGATCCACTGCCACCCGAGGAGCACCCGGACGATCAGCCAGATCACGCCCGAGGTGGTGGTGCGCTCGGCGAAGAGCACCCGCGTCCAGGTCCAGCTCTCCACGAGCGGCTGAGCGACCTCGCGCTCGGCGCCGGCGGCGGCGGTGGTGTGTGTCATCAGTACCTCCCTGTTGTGTCGTCCGGCCGGCGCCGGGACTGCTCAGGGAGGGCAGGAGCTCGGCGTTCCGCGGCCTCTCCCCCACTGTGCGCCGTGTCGGCCCACGTCGCACGTCGGATGACTCGCGTCGGCTGCGTCGATCGGTCGGAGCCCCGTCGTGGAACCGTCCGCGACACCGCCCGGGTCGGTGCCCGTGCCGCCGTCGCCCATACCGTCGCCGGGCGCGACCAGCCCGACCTGGCCACCCGGGCCGACCTGGCCACCCGGGCCGACCTGGCCGTCCTGATCGGGGAGCTGCCCCCGGTCGGGGCGACCGACGGGGTCGAGGCCGGGTGCGACACCTCCGGGAACCGTGCCGTCGACGGTCCCGGCAACGCCGCCGGGCGTCGAGGCGGAACCCGCACCCGTGGGTCTGGGGCTCCAGGCTCGACGCGCGGCCTCAGGGGGTGCTGAGCGCGGCTTGTGCGGAGCCTGTGCGCACCGCGACCGCGCCGGCCGCGGCCGGGCGTGGGGTGCTGGTCGGCACGCCGGTCGTGTGCACCGCATTCGTCGGTACGCCGACCTCCGACGCGCGGTTCGGCGACCCGGCGGCCAGCGCGAGCGGCACCAGACCGGCAGCGAGAAGGACCATCGCCGCGCACAGCGCGATCGTCGCGAGGATCCAGCCGAGGTGACGCGGCGGCTCGCCGGGCACCACCGCGTCGAGCTCCAGCGGCACGAACCTGTCCTGCGGCTCCATCCCGCGCCTCCTCACACCGTCCCCGATGGAGAAGGAGCACCCGGGGCCGGGTCTGTGACAGACGCAGGCTCGCCGAGCACGCTGGAGATCGCCGCCCAGGAACCTGTGGCGGGGCTGTGAACCGTCCGGGTCATTCCCCGCGAGCGGGGAGCAGGATCAGCTCGGCGGCCTCGTCGAGGTCCGGTGGTGCGGACAGCACGGTCTCCCGGGAGAGCCCGTCGACCACCAGGTGGTACCACGCGTCGTCGTCGTCGAGGCTCTCCAGGACATCCACGTCGTGCACGCCGATGTGGTAGGTGGCTATCACTCGCTCCATGGTCCCTCCCCCCGTCGCGAGACCGCCCTCATCACCAGTGTGCGCCCGCCCGCGGCAGCGCGCCAGACCCCGACGAGGCCGGGCACCGCCGTGAACGCTCACCCGTCCGGTCGATCAATGTCGGGCCCCCGACGACCGATCTTCAGGTGTGTCGTCCGGGCCTACCCAGAACTACGACGACCCGAATCTCGACCGCTGGCGACCCCGCCCGGTTCTCGCCGCCGTCGTGCGCCTCGGCGTCGTGGCGCTCCCGGCTGCCCTGGCGATCGCGATGGGCTGGGCCGCGGCGACCTGGTTCCCCGCCGACCGGCTCGGACTGAACCCGTGGGTGTGGCTCGCCGGCGAGATCACCGTGGCCACGCTCCTGGTGCTGGCCCTGGGCCGGCTGACCCGCCGCCTCCTGCCCCTGTCGGCGATGCTGGCCATGGCCCTGGTGTTCCCGGACCGCGCGCCGTCCCGGCTCGCCGTCGCGCTGCGTACCCACTCCCCGGCCGCGCTGCGGCGCCAGATCGCCGACGTCCAGGCTCGCCGCGCCGAGCCCGGCACGGAGCCGACCACCGCGCTCCTGGGCCTGGTCGCGGCGCTGTCCCTGCACGACCACAACACCCGCGGCCACTCCGAGAGGGTCCAGGCCTACACCTCCCTGATCGCCGAGGAGATGGGGCTGCCCGAGCCGGCCGCCGCGCGGCTGCGCTGGGCCGCACTGCTGCACGACATCGGCAAGCTGCGCATCCCCACTCCGGTCCTGGCCAAGCAGGGACGGCCCAGCTCGACCGAGTGGGAGGTCCTCGCGACCCATCCGACCGCCGGGCTCGAGCTCGCCGCCCCGCTGACCGACTTCCTGGGCGAATGGGCGGCGGGCATCAACCAGCACCACGAGCACTGGAACGGCGCCGGGTACCCCGCGGGGCTCGCCGGTCAGCAGATCCACCTCGGTGCCCGGATCATCGCCGTCGCGGACACCTACGACGTGATCACGTCCACCCGCTCGTACAAGGACGCGATGCCGGCCTCGCAGGCCCGCGCGGAGCTCGCGCGCTGCGCCGGGACGCAGTTCGACCCCGCCGTGGTCCGCGCGTTCCTCGCGGTCGGGCTGGGCAAGCTCCGGCTCGCGACGGGCCCGCTGTCCGCGCTCACGAGCCTGCCCGGCCTGCGATCGGTGCCGCTGCACGACCTGGCCACCACGGCGGGCGGGATCGGCGCCACCCTGTCGACCGGGGCCGCCGCGGCCACGGCGACGCTCGGCCTCCTGGTCGGTGGGCTGGCGGCACCCGCGGCCGCCGATCCCCTCGCCGCGAGCGCGAAGCCCCCACCGCCCGCCGCGGCACACCCGTGGTCGGGCATCGCGTCGGACGCCCGCGGTGCGAGCACGCACGATCCCGTGGACGGCGACGCCGCGACGGGTCCCACCGACGCGCCCACCGAACCGGGCAGCACCAGCACCCCGGAACCGAGCAGCACCAGCACCCCGGAACCGAGCAGCACCAGCACCCCGGAACCGAGCAGCGCCAGCACCCCGGAACCGAGCAGCGCCAGCACCTCCGCGGCCCCGGCATCCGCCACACCGGCGCCCGCCGCGCCCAGCGCGAGCACGGCGCCGGCCACGAGTCCGGCGAACTGCACGACGGTCACGGCGGACGAGCGAACTGCGTGCGAGCTGGCCGGCGCCACCCTGGTGGGCGACTGGTCGGGTCTGGGCCTGGCCGGCCTGGACCTGCACGCCGCGACGCTGCGCGGGGTGGACCTGTCGGGCGCGAACCTCAACGCCGCGAACCTCACCTCGGCCACGCTGCTGGACGTCGACCTCACGGGCGCGCGGCTGCAGGCCACCTCGCTGTCCGGCGCCACGCTCGACGGCGTCGACCTCACGTCCGCCGACCTCACCAATGCGAACCTGTCCGGCGCGCACCTGACCGGCACGGTGCTCGGCGGTGCGGTGCTCACCAACGCCGACCTGCTGGGCACGATCGCCCACGACGTGGTGGTGCTGCGCGACGCCGAGCTCGGCGGGGCCGACCTCAGCGGCGCGGTGCTGCCCGGCGCCGACCTGCGCGGGGCCAACCTGGCCGGCTCGAAGCTGGTCGGCGCCGACCTGACCGGCGCGCTCCTGGACGGCGCGTCGCTCTCCCGCGCCGACGCCACCGGCACGCTGCTGGTGGGGACCGCCGTCACGGGCACCGACCTGTCCCGGGCGACGCTGACGCGCGCCAACCTGTGGCGGGCGACCGGGACGCCGTCGTCGACCGCCGGTGCGACGTTCTCGGCGACCGTGTGTCCCTCGGGTGACACGAGCAGCACCACCTGCTGGTGACCACCTAGGCTCGGGCCCGGGGCGCGACCCAGGGAGGAGCCTGCCGTGCGGGTGATCGGGATGCTGGGCGGGATGAGCTGGGAGTCGACCGCCGAGTACTACCGGTTGGCCAACGAGCTGGTGCGCGAACGGCTCGGCGGGCTGCACTCGGCACGGGTGCTGCTCTCCTCGGTCGACTTCGCCGAGGTCGAGCGACTGCAGGCGACCGGCGCCTGGGATGAGGCCGGTGACCTGCTCGCCGCCGAGGCGGCCCGGCTCGCCGCGGGCGGCGCCGAGCTGCTGGTGCTGTGCACCAACACCATGCACAAGGTCGCCGACCGGGTGCAGGCGGCCACCGAGGTGCCGCTGCTGCACCTCGCGGACGCCACGGCGCACGCCGTCCGCGCCGCGGGCGTGCACCGCGTCGGGCTCCTGGGCACCGCGTTCACCATGGAGCAGGCCTTCTACCGCGACCGCCTGACGTCCCACGGTCTCGAGGTGCTCATCCCGGACGAGACCGACCGCGCCTTGGTTCACCGCGTGATCTACGACGAGCTCGTGGTGGGCGTGGTGCGAGACCCGTCCCGCGAGGCCTACCGGCAGGTCATCGCCAGGCTGGTGGCTGCAGGAGCGCAGGGCGTGATCCTGGGGTGCACGGAGATCGAGCTGCTCGTCGGCGCGGACGACAGCCCGGTACCGGTGTTCCCGACCGCCCGGCTGCACGTCGAGGCGGCCGTCGAGGCAGCGCTCGTGGACTAGGTGGAGCCGGCGCCTGCCGAGCGAGCCGCCTCCTCGACCAGCACGGCGCGCAGGTCCTCTGCGCTCAGTGGGCGCCACAGGCCGAATCCCTGCACAGCGTCGCAGCCGAGCGGCCGCAGGGCGTCGAGCTGCTCGGGGGTCTCGACGCCCTCCACCACGACCGTCGCACCCATCGCCCTGGCCAGGTCGACCATGAAGCCGACCATCGCGACGTCCCGCGGGAGGCGGGCCGTGAACGACTGGTCGATCTTGAGCACGTCGACCGGGAGGTCCCGCAGCAGCGCGAGCGAGGAGTAGCCGGTCCCGAAGTCGTCCAGGGCGATCCGCACCCCGAGCTCGCGCAGCTCCTCCAGGCGTGCACCCGCAGCCGCGACGTCGGCCATCACGGCACTCTCGGTGACCTCCACCTGCACCGCAGTGGCCGGCAGGCCGTGCTCGGCGAGGATGCCCCCGAGCGTCGCCACCGCACCCGGCTCGGCGAGCTGGATCGGGGAGAGGTTCACCGACAGGACCAGCTCGGGCCACAGCTCGGCGCGCCAGCGCCGCACAGCACCGACGGCCTGCGCCACGACCTGACGTGTCAGCTCGTCGATCAGCCCGAGGTCCTCGGCCATCGGGATGAACGTCGACGGCGACACCGGACCGCCCGCCCAGGTCCAGCGGGCCAGCGCCTCGACCCCGACCACGCGCCGTGAGTCCAGCGCGACGACCGGCTGGTAGGCGACCTCGATCAGCTCCCGGTCGACCGCGTCGCGCAGCGCGGCGTGCAGCTCGAAGCGCTGCCGCGCCCCGGCCCGCTGCCGCGGGTCGAACACCGCCACCCGGTCGCGCCCTGCGTCCTTCGCCTCGTACATCGCCACGTCGGCGTCGGCCAGGAGCTGCGCCGCCCCGGTGCCGTCCGGGACCCCGGCGGTCACGCCGATCGACATCGTGACGCTCACCTCCCGCTCCCCGACGCGGACCGGCGGGCGCACGAGCTCCCGGACCCGCTCGGCCACCGCGACCGCAGCCGCGGTATCGGCGAGGTCGGCGCACAGCACGGCGAACTCATCGCCGCCGAGCCGGGCGACGGTGTCCCCGTTCCGAACGGCGTGCCGGAGCCTGTCGGCAGTGGCGCGAAGCAGCTCGTCGCCCGCGGCGTGGCCGAGCGAGTCGTTGACCTCCTTGAACCGGTCCAGGTCGCAGAAGAGCACGGCGATCGGCTCGCGGCGGCGCGCGGCCCTGGCCACCTCGACCTCGAGCCGGTCGGCCAGCAGCGCCCGGTTCGGCAGCCCGGTGAGCGCGTCGTGGGTCGCCGAGTGGGCCAGGGCACGGGCCGCCTCGCGCTGCTCGGTGATGTCGATGGCGGCGACGCCCATCCCGATCAGGCCGTCGGAACCGGGAACGGCGAAGAGCTGCAGGGTCCACCAGCGCCCGGCGCACATCACCTCCAGCGGGGGCGCAGGGTGCCCGTCGCGCACGCGTTCCAGGTGATGGACGAGGCCGGGCACCAGCGGGCCGATCTCGTGCACCGACCGGCCCGGGAGCTCGCCGTCCTGCCAGCCGCACATCCGGGTGAAGATCGGGTTCGACAGCCTGAACCGCAGCTCGGTGTCCACCAGCGCCATGCCGATCGGAGCCACGTCGCCGAACGTGTCCAGCACTGCCACCGCGTCCGCCCGGGCGGCAGCGGAGTCGCGCAGCGCCTCGGACGCCGCGTGGACCACCACGGCGATGAGCACCAGGCTCAGCGCGCGCAGCAGGGCCACCGGGAGGGGCCCGTCCGCCGCCCCCAACGGGACGAGAGCCAGGTAGACGGCGGGGACCACGACCGCGACCGCGGCGCCGGCCAGACCGGGCAGCACGAGGGGGTACACCGCCGCGACCACGAACATCCACAGCAGGAAGTACCCGGACCCCTCGCCTTGCAGCGCCATGAGGGCGAACGCCAGCCCCACGACGACCGCGAACCGGAAGACCACCGCCCATCGGGACTGCCACCCGGCCAGGCCGGTACCCCCGAGCACCGCCAGGACGACGACCGCGACCGCGGCCGCCGGGGTCCAGGCGGAGACCATCTCCACGGCCACCGCGTGCGCCGCGAGCGCGAGAACCGTCCAGGGCTCGAGCAGCCGGACGACCCGCGGCACGATATCGTCGCGAGCCGCAGGGCTCGGCGGCTGCCTGGACGGCGTCATCCGCCGAAGGTACCCGCGTAGCCGCCGCCACTCACAGGGCCGCGAGCTCGTGTTCGAGGTCGGCGAGCCCCAGGGACCCCAGGCCCAGCGCCGCGGTGTGCCAGGCGCGCAGGTCGAAGCTCGTCCCCCGCGCCTGGGCCGCGGCGCGCGCCGCGGCCCGCCCGGCCAGCCAGGCCCGCTCGCCGAGCTTGTAGCTGATCGCCTGGCCGGGCCAGCCCAGGTAGCGCACCACCTCGGAGTCGACGAAGGCAGCGGGCGACCCGCTGCGCGCCGCGAAGAACTCACGACCCAGCTCGGGGGTCCACCGCGCCCCGGGGTGGAAGTCCTGGTCCGCCGGGACGGTCAGGCCGAGGTGCATGCCGAGGTCGATGACCACGCGCACCGCGCGCATCCGCTGGTTGTCCAGGTAGCCCAGCCGCACTCCGGGGTCGGCGAGGTACCCCAGCTCGTCCACGAGCCGTTCGGCGTACAGCGCCCAGCCCTCGGTGGTCGCCGAGACCGACCCGAGGCTCACCTGGAAACGCGAGAGCTCGGCGGCCCGCGAGGCCCAGGTGCCCAGCTGGAGGTGGTGCCCGGGGACCCCCTCGTGGTACCAGGTGCTCACCAGGTCGTGCAGCGGGAAACGGGTCCGGCCCAGCGTGGGGAGCCAGGTACGCCCCGGGCGGGAGAAGTCCAGCGAGGGTCGGGTGTAGTAGGGCGCCGCGGCCGCGCCGGACGGAGCGATCCGGGCCTCGACCCGGCGCACCGGCTCGGCGATGTCGACCACCGAGCCGTCCAGGTCGGCGATCGCGCGGTCCATCATGGCCTGCAGCCAGTCCCGCACCGCCTCGACGCCCTCGACCGACGGGCCCTCGCGGTCCAGGTGCGCGAAGGCCGCGGCGACGTCGGCACCGGGCAGCACCCGCTCGGCCTCGACGGCCATCTCGGCCGAGATCCGGTCCAGCTCCGCCCAGCCGAACGCGTACGCGTCCTCGGGGTCCACCGTCGTGCCCAGGAACTGCTGCGCCGACAGCTGGTAGCGGTCGCGCCCGACCGCGTCCGGCACTCCCGCCGCCGCCGGCAGGTAGGTGCCGCGCAGCCACGCGGCCAGCTCGGCCACGGCACCCGTCGCCGCGTCGGCCGCCCGGCCCGCCGCGCCACGCACCCGGTCGGGGGCGCCCGCGACGAACCCCGCGAACCAGCCGTCGGCCACCCACGCCTCGAGCTGGCCCGCGACCGCGTAGGCCTGGCGCGGTGCGCTGCGGTGCCCGGTGTCCAGGCCGTGGACGAGAGCTGCCCGGTAGGACGCCGCCGCCCGCGCCACCCGGGCCATCCGTGCCGCGACCACCTCCCAGTCCTCGGCGGTGACCGTCGGCATGAGCAGGAACAGGCTCTGCAGCTGGTGGACCGGCGAGGCGATCGGACGCAGGCTCACCAGGTCCTCCCCCGCCTCGTGCAGCCCGAGCGCGGTCTGCAGCCGTTCGCGCAGCAGCGTCGCGCAACGCCGGTCGTCGGCCGTCGACGGGCCGGCCGTCTCGGCCTCGTCGAGCTCGGCGAGCGCGCCGCGAGCCGCCTGCGCGCGTGCGGCGAGTGCGTCCGGCGACAGGTCCGGCATCCGGGTGTCACCCGGCCGGGTGCCGAGCGCGGTCCCCACGGCCGGATCGAGGTCCGCGAGCGTCTCGACCCAGCGGTCGGCCACCTGGCGTGGTGTGTCAGCGGGCATGCGGCCGACGCTAGCGGCCCGGGCCCGAGGTACCGCAACCGCTCGACCCCCGACGGTCCGCGGCTCGGTCCCACCATGTGGGCCCGGGCTGTGCCTGAGGGGCGCCGCGTGCGAAGGTCCCGTGCCATGCGAGCCGACCTGGTCCCAGGCGCGTTCGCCCCTGCCCGGAGCCTGACGGCCCCGCGCCCCCTGGTCTGTCGAATGTGCTGCTGCCGGCCGTAGCCGGTCCCCCAGCCCTGACGACCTCAGCCGCGCGTGCGCGGCTCGCACCAGGAAGCACCCCATGGCACCCAGCCGTCCCGTGCCGCGCCCGTCGGCGCGCGGCGTGACCGTCGTGCTCGATCTCCCGGACGCCTCGTCCGGGGACCTGTTCGACGTCGCCGACACCCTGCACTCGCTCGCCCTCGACCTCGTTCCCGGGGCGAGCGCGCACACCGAGGTCCACCTCGGCGAGCCCGCGACGGCGCCCGGCCGCCGCGGGCCGACCACACCGTCACCGACCGGAGGAGCACCATGACCGTCACCGATGAGCTCGTCACCGCCGGGGCCGGCTACGCCGACGCCTTCACCGGCGGGCCGCTGCCGATGCCGCCGTCACGCCGGGTGGCGGTCGTGGCGTGCATGGACGCGCGGCTCGACGTCTACCGGCTGCTGGGACTGTCCGAGGGCGAGGCGCACGTGATCCGCAACGCCGGTGGCGTGGTGACCGCGGACGTCCTGCGTTCCCTGGCCATCTCGCAGCGGCTGCTGGGCACGACCGAGGTCGTCCTGGTGCACCACACCGACTGCGGCATGCTCACCTTCGCCGACGACGAGCTGCGCACCGCCATCCAGGCCGACACCGGGGTCAAGCCGCTGTGGGCCGCCGAGGCGTTCACCGACCTGGACGCCGACGTGCGCCAGTCCGCGGCCCGGCTCGCCGCCGAACCCGCCGTGCCGCACCGCTCGGCGGTGCGCGGGTTCGTGTTCGACGTCGCGGACGGGTCGCTGCGCGAGGTCCCGCTGTGACGCGTCCGTGAGACGGCGGCTGCCCGCCCCGTCCCTCAGCCCGGGGCGGGCAGCCGATCCGAGCCCCGGACCGGCCACGCCTCGAGCTCGGCGGCGCCGAGCAGGTCCTCGACCGCGGCGACGCTCGCGCCCACGAGCGTGCACCGGCGGTCCGGCGCCGTGACGACGCACCAGGCACGGTCCTGCGGCCAGAACGCGGCCGGCGACCGGGCCCACCAGCGCCCGGGCTCGTCGCTGAAGGCGAGCGGCACCGCCGCGTCGAGCGGGCCCGCGACCAGCAGGTGGTCACCGCCCGCGAGTCGGACGGTGCCGGCGTGAGGCGCGCGACCGCCCGCGCCCGGCCACTGCTCGGGCAGCGCGAACGTGCACTCCGCGGGCGTCCGGGTGTGCTCCGCGAGCACGTCGCACAGGGCGGCGAGCTGCTCCGGCGGCAGCGTGCCGACCGGTGGCTCACCGATGCCCGCCTCGGCGAGCTCGGACCATCCGGTCAGCGCGTGCACCCGCCGCCCGAGCAGCGTCGCGGCGTCGGCCCACGTCGTCTCCGACTCCTCGGTCGTCACCGGGTGGAGCAGCCGGGCGTAGCCGGCGAAGCCCGCGGGCACCACGGTGTCCACCGCGCCCGCGGTGGCGCCGTCGGGGATGCGCAGCCGGCGCACGACCCAGGCCGCCGCCTGCCCGTCCTCGAGCGCCTGCACCGTCCGCACCCCCCTATGGTGCCCGGCCCACCGCCACGCCGGGGCTCGCGGGTGCGTCGACCCGCCGGGTGCGGGAGGGTTGAGGCGATGAGGGTCACCCGGGACGACGTCGTGTCGAGGGTCCTGCCCGCCGACGGACGCTCCGGACGCGGCGCGAGCCTGTGGCGCCTGACGGTCCGGACCGTGCTCGACTCGATGGACGACCACGTGCCGGGGCTCGCCGCGGAGATGGCGTTCTTCGTGGTGCTCTCGCTGCCGCCGCTGCTGCTCGCCGTGCTCGGTTCGGTGGGCTTCGTGCTCGACGGTCTCGATCCTGGCGAGCTGGCGGATCTCGAGCAGCGGATCCTCGACGGCCTGGCGACCGTGCTGTCCCCGAGCACGGTCGACGAGGTGCTGGCCACACCCGTCCACCACCTGCTGCGCGAGGGGCGCAGCGACGTGCTCTCGCTCGGTGTCCTGCTGACCCTGTGGTCGGCCTCGCGGGCCGCGAACGTCCTGCTGCGCACCGTGGGGATCGCCTACGACCAGGCCGACCTGCGGCCGGCCTGGAAGCGCCGTGCGGTGGCACTCGCCATCACGCTGGTGGGCGTCGTGACGGCGGTCGCCGCGCTGCCGCTCCTGGTGATCGGTCCCCGGCTCACCGCCGACGCGGTCGCTGCCCTCGGCCTGGACCCCGGGCTGTCCCGGCTCTGGCCGGTCCTGGCCTGGACCGGCGTCGTCGTGCTCGTCGTGGTGGCCCTGACGTGGCTGTACCAGGTCGCGCCCGGCTGGCACACGCCGTGGCGCCGCGACCTGCCCGGCGCGGTGCTCGCCGTCGGGCTGTGGCTGCTGGCCGGGTTCGGCCTGCGGATCTACACCTCGACCTTCGCCACGTTCACGCAGGGCACGACCTACGCGGGCCTCGCGGCCCCGCTCGTCCTGCTGCTGTGGGTGTACGTCACGGCCTTCGCCCTGTTGCTCGGCGCCGAGCTGAACGCCGAGATCGAGAAGGCGTGGCCCACCATCGAGCGGCCGCCGCCCGGCCGTACGGGCTTCACGCCCTGAGGTCGACGACGACCTCGAACGGTGCGGTGCCGCAGGGCAGCAACCAACCGTCCTGGTCGCCGTCGACCGCGACCCCGTCGAGCCGGACCTGCGCCACAAGCTCACCGAGCACGACGAGGCGGAACGCCGAGCGGCGGTGCTCGGGGTAGCCGGCGCCCTCGACCGACGCACCCACGTGCACCCGGTCGCCACTGCGCTGCACGGTCAGGGTGGTGCGCCACAGCGCGCCACCGTCGGCGGCCGTGGTGAGCCCGTCGTCCTCCTGGAGCATCGACACCACCGGCCCCGGACCGGCGGGCACCGCGAGGTGCAGCTCGACGACGTCCGGGTGGTGGCCGGCGGTCGAGGCGGGGGCCTGCGGCCAGGTCGGGACCACCGCGCCGGCCCGCACCAGCAGGGGCGCGCGGTCCGGTGGCGCGGGCAGCACCGCCTCGCGGCCGCCGGTGTACGCGGCACCGGTGTGCCAGTCGTACCAGCGGCCGGCCGGCAGGCGCACGGAACGCTCGGTGGCACCGGCCGCCAGCACCGGGGCGACCAGCAGGTGCGGGCCCAGCAGGTAGGCGTCGTCGACGTCGGCGAGCGCCGGGTCGGCCTGGTCGGCGAGCCAGAGCGGTCGCTGCACGGGCATGCCGGTCGCCGAGGCCTCGACGAACGCCGCGTAGAGGTAGGGCAGCAGCCGGTAACGCAGCCGGACGGCCTCGCGCACCCGGTCGAGCACGTCGGGGCCGAACGACCACGGGTACTGGTCGACCCGGTCGATCTCCGAGTGGTTGCGCGCGAACGGCGTGAGCATGCCGTACTGCATCCAGCGGGTGAACAGCTCGGCCGCGGTGTCGCCGGCGAACCCGCCGATGTCCGACCCCACGAACGGCTGGCCGGACAGTCCCAGACCGGTGGACATCGGGATCGACTGGGCGAGGAACTCCCAGGTCGACGGGTTGTCGCCGGTCCAGGTGGCGCTGTACCGCTGGATCCCGGCGAAGCCCGCGCGGCTGAGCACGAAGGTCCGCAGGTCGGGTCGGGCCGCCCGCAGGCCGGTCGTGGTGCCCATCGCCATGAGCAGGGCGTACTGGTTGTGGTACCGCTCGTGCGCGGATCGTCCGTGGTCGAACCGCATCCGGTCCGGCGGGATCGACCCGGTGGCCGGCTCGTTCATGTCGTTCCAGATGCCCGCGAGCCCCGTGGCGACGTGCGCGGCGTTCAGATCCCCCCACCAGGCCCGTGCCTCGGGCGTGGCGAAGTCCGGGAACGCCGTGTCGCCGGGCCAGACGTGCCCGAGGTAGATGTCGCCACCCTCGGTGCGGCACAGCAGGTCGCGCTCGACGGCCTCGTCGTAGACCGCCCAGCCCGGGTCGGACTTCACCCCGGGGTCGACGATCGTCAGCAGCCGGGCACCGCGCTCGGCCAGGCCGGAGGCCAGACCCTGCGGGTCGGGGAACTTCTGCCGGTCCCACGTGAAGACGCGGTACCCGTCCATGTGGTCGATGTCGAGCCAGAACGCGTCGCACGGCACGTCGACGCCGCGCATCCGGTCGGCGAGCTCGAGGACCTGCGCCTGGGTGTAGTCGTGCCACCGGCTCTGGTGGTGGCCCAGGGCCCACAGCGGGGGCAGGGGAGCCCGCCCGGTGAGCCAGGTGTAGGCCTCGAGCACGTCGGTCGCCGCCGGACCGGCCATGACGTACTCGCACCACTGGCCGCCCTCGGCTCCCAGCTCGAGGTCGACGTGGTCGCCGGTGAGGTCGAACCGGGTGCGGTAGGCGTTGTCCAGGAACGAGCCGGCGACCGCCCCGGTCGCCGCGTCCCGGTGGTACCAGACACCGATCCCGACGTAGTACGGGTCGAACGAGGCCGAGTCCCGGTGCGCGCGCGGGTCGTCGGCCGGCCAGCGCGCGGTGAACTCGGCGGTGAGGTGCGGGTCGAGGACGTCGACGTTCCAACCCACCAGCTCCCGGCCGCGGCGGTCGCCGGGCCCGGTGCGCTCGCCCAGGCCGTACACCTGCCCCGGGCCCAGGTCGCGCCGGGACACCCAGGCGTCGTTGAGCGTGGCGTACGTCCACGGCGTGCCGTCGTCCGCGACGTGGCTGCGCAACACCGGGCTGCCGTCGGTGCGCTCGACGACCAGCGTGAACGGGTCGAGCCCGAGCCGCACCACCAGCGCAGCGGTGGTCAGGGTCGCGGCCGTCGCGCCGACGTCGGTGCGGACCTCGACGTCGAGCGGACTCGCCACAACTGCCTGGCTGGGCGGGTCGTCGAACGCCCCGCCGCGGCTCATCCGGATGCGCACCACGTCGTCGCGGACGGCGTCGATCTCCAGTCGTTCGCCGGCGACCGCGGCGCGCAGGCCGCGCACGGTCGGGCGCACCGAGTCGACCGCGGTGAAGCGGCGGAAGTCGTCGATGGCGGTCATGGCGGCCCCTCCCCGCGCCACCCTAGGGCGCGGCACCCCGGGTCGCCCGCGGGCCGCGCCGGGCGGCCGGTCAGCGCAGGGCGTGGGCGACGGCAGCGGGCGCCTCGGTGGGCACCACGAGCACCGGGACGGCAGCGAACTCCAGCACTCGCAGAGTCGTCGAGCCGACGGTGGGCAGCGCGTGCCCCGGACGCGCGACCCTGGCCAGCACCACCAGGTCCGCCCCGCAGGCGGTCGCCTCGGCGAGGATCTGGGCACCGACCGCGCCGTGCCGCATCGTCCCGCTGACCTCCACGCCCACGCGCTCGGCGAGGGCGGTCACGTGGTGCAGGGCGGCGACGCCGCCCTCCTCGAGCAGACGCCCGTGCGTCGCGGCGTCGGGTGCGATGCCGGCAGCGCCCCCGTAGGACGCCGCGTGCTCGAAGGGCTCTATGACGGTCAGCGCGCGCAGCTGCGCATGCAGGGCCGCGGCGTAGGCCACCGCCACCCGGGCCGCGGCGAACGCGGGCTCGGAGTCGTTGACGGCCACCAGCACGGTGCCGACGGGTGCGGTGCTCATCGGTCCACCCTCCCTTGTCCGGCCGAGGCCCCGGCGGCCCAGCGCAGCCGGAGTCCCTCCTCGAGCTCGAGATCGGCCAGGGCACGCTCGATCGTCGCCAGCTCGGACTCCAGGCGCGGCACCCAGCGGCGCTCGACCGCCCGCTGCCGGGTGCGGGTCGCGGCCAGCTCGGCGCGCACCGCGGCCGCGGCCCGCCGCGCCGCCGCGTGCGCGACCCCGGCGTCCAGCGCCTCCACGTGGGCCCGGGCGGCCAGGGCCAGCGCGGAGGATCCGCCCACGTCACGCGCTTCGGGCGACACGGTCGAGGAGTCCACCGGGAACGTCACGCCCATCACACCGCCCAGCTCGACCGACGCCTGCGCCGCGCTCCGCGGAGCGGCGGCGCCGATCGCCAGCGGGCCGTCCAGACCGGCGGCCCGCCCGGCCCAGCGACGCGCCTCGACCGCCGCCGCCCGCCACTGCTCGCCGGTGCGCTCGGCCACGAGCTCGAGGTGCTCGACCTCCTCGACCAGGATGCGGCGCTTGCGGTCGAGCAGCTCGGCGCCGTGCCGTGCCACGGCCAGCCGCCGCCGCACCCGGACCCGCGCCGCCCGCCCGACGTTCATCGCGCACCCCCGAGGTGCTCGGCGACCATCGCCGCGGGCAGCATGGTCAGCTCCCGCCGCGGCAGCACGTCCAGCGCCGCCCAGGCACGGTCCAGCGAGTCGGCCAGCTCGCGACCCTCGTCGGTGCCCTGGGCGAACAGGTCGCGCTCGACGGTCTCGCGGAAGGCCAGGTACGCACGGTCGGTCTCGCTGAGGGCCGAGACCCCGACGAGCTCGCCGAGCTCGGCGGCCTGGCGCGCGCGGGCCAGCGCGGCGAGCACCTGGGCCGCGACCGGCAGGTGGTCGTCGCGGGTGCGCCCCGGCCCGGCGCCGCTGCGCATCAGGCGGGACAACGAGGACAGCACGTCCACCGGGGGGTAGACCCCGCGCGCCGCGACCTCGGGGGCGAGCACGATCTGGCCCTCGGTGATGTACCCAGTGAGGTCGGGCACCGGGTGCGTGATGTCCCCGGCAGGCATCGTGAGCACGGGCACCACGGTCACCGAGCCCGGCCGGCCCTGGATCCGCCCGCAGCGCTCGTACAGTCCCGCGAGGTCGGAGTACAGGTACCCCGGGTACCCGCGCCGCGCCGGGATCTCCCGGCGGGCCGCGGCGACCTCGCGGACCGCCTCGGCGTAGCTGGTCATGTCCGACATCACGACGAGCACGTCGTCGCCGCGCTCGAACGCGAGGTGCTCGGCGACGGTCAGCGCGATGCGCGGGGTGAGCACCCGCTCGATCACCGGGTCGTCGGCGGCGTTGAGCAGCAGCACGAGCTCACCGGCGGCGGAGCGCTCCTCGAGCCGGTCGCGCACGTAGGCGATGTCGGCGTGCGTGAGGCCCATCCCGGCGAACACCACGCGGAAGCCCTCACCCGCGGTCGTGGCGCGGGCCGCGATCTGGGTGGCCAGCGTCAGGTGGGGCATCCCGGGCACGGAGAAGATCGGGAGCTTCTGGCCGCGGACCAGCGTGGTCAGGGTGTCCAGCACGGACACCCCGGTGAGCACCGCCTCGCGGGGCGGCTCGCGGCGCGTCGGGTTCAGCGGCCAGCCGGCCACCGGTCGCGGCTCCCCGGCGATCGGCGGGCCGCCGTCCAGCGGCTCGCCTCGCCCGTTGCACACCCGCCCGTACCAGTCCGCGCCCACCCGGACCTGCAGCGGCCGGCCGGAGAACCGCACCCACACGCCGCCCGGCGCTATCGCGTCGGTGCCCTCGAGCACCTGCAGCACGGCGAGGTCCCGGTCCACCTCGAGCACCAGGCCGTGCCGCACCGAGCCGTCCGGCAGGTCGATCGTGGCGAACTCGTCCCAGCCGACGCCGTCCACGTCACCCACCACGAGCAGCGGGCCACGCAGCTCGCGCACGTCGCCGAAGCCGATCCGGGCGGTCTCCGCAGTCATGCCTGCTCCTCCAGCCTCGCCAGGACCTCGGCGCAGCGCTGCGCGACCCCGTCGGCGTCACCCGGGCCGACCTCCTCGCGCACCCGCACGAGGTCGGCCAGGTCCACCTCCTCGACGGTGGTGGCGGCCACGCCGCGCGCGACGAGGCGCTGGCACGCGTCGACCACGTCGAGCACCCCGCCGAGCAGCGCCGCACCCTTCGCCGCGGTGCACGACGCGTCGTTGCCGGACAGCGCGTTCTGCTGGAGCACGGCGTCGCGCAGCAGCCGGCCGGCGAGCAGCACGACGCGCTCGTGGGCGGGCAGCGACGAGGTCCCGATCACCTCCGCCAGCGAGGCCAGCCGGTCGGCCTCGGCGAGGAGCGCCTCGGCGGTCGCACGGCGCGAGCGCCACCCCGGGTCGCCGCGGGCGGCGTGCCACGCCCCGACGGCGTCGGTGTCCCGGGCGAACGAGCCGGCCCAGCTCACCGCCGGGTAGTGCCGGGCGTAGGCGAGGTCCCGGTCGAGCAGCCACAGCGACCTGATGAACCGCTGCGTGCCGGTGGTGACCGGCTCGGTCATGTCCCCGCCGGGCGGGGAGACGGCGCCGATCACGGTGGTCGACGCGGTGTTCCCGCCGAGGGTGACCACGCGGCCGGCGCGCTCGTAGAACGCCGCGAGCTCCGAGGCCAGGGTCGCCGGGTAGCCCTCCTCGGCGGGCAGGTCGCCGGTCCGGTTGGCGAACTCCCGCAGCGCCTCGGCCCAGCGGGAGGTCGAGTCGGCGATGACCACCACGTCGTAGCCCATGTCGCGGAAGTACTCCGCGACCGCGATACCGCTGTGGATGCTCGCCTCGCGCGCCATCATCGGCATGTTCGACGTGTTCGCGATGATGACCGTGCGGTCCACCAGCCGGCCGCCGGTCCGCTCGTCCGGGACCAGCGCGAGCTCGGTGAGCACCTCGGCCATCTCGTTGCCCCGCTCCCCGCAGCCGACGTAGACCACGACGTCCGCCTCGCTCCACTTGGCGATCTGCTGGAGCAGCAGCGTCTTGCCGGTGCCGAAGCCCCCCGGCACCGCGGCCGCGGCGCCACGCGCGATCGGGTAGAGCAGGTCGAGCACCCGCTGGCCGGTGTGCAGCGGCACCACCTCGGAGAGTCGCTCGCGGAACGGGCGCGCGACCCGCAGCGGCCAGCGCTCGGCGAGCGCGACGTCCCGGTCGTCCACCCGAAGAGCGGGTTCGGTCACCGTGACCGGACCGTCCGCGACCCAGGTCACCCGCCCGCGCAGGCCCGCCGGGGCGACCACCCGGTGCTCGACGGGCCCGGCCTCGGGCACGGCGGCGAGCACCGTGCCGGGCACCACCTCGTCCCCCACCGCGACACGCGCCTCGAACCGCCACCTGCGATCTCCCGCGCCCACGTCGCGATCGGGCGTGAGCCACACCGGCGCGCCCGAGAGCGGGCGGAGCAGCCCGTCGAAAGCCTGGCCGAGCAGGCCCGGGCCGAACAGGCCGGAGAGCCGATCGCCGGTCGGCTCCGCGCGGTGACCGGGGCGCAGCCCGCCGGTGTACTCGTAGGCCTGCAGCGTGGCGCGCTCCCCGGCCAGCCCGACGACCTCGGCCGCGATGCGGTCCGGGCCCAGGTGGACGACGTCCAGCATCGCGACGCCGGTCAGGCCGTCGACCTCGACCAGCGGCCCGTTGACCCGCCGGACCGTCCCGGTGCTCAGCTCCACGGGTCGTCCGCCTCCTCGAGCACCGCGAGCGCGGCCTGCTCGGCGAGCATCGGCAGGCTCAGGTCCAGCCGACGGGTGCCCAGCACGCCGACCACACCGCCACCGGGCCCGGGCGACACCTCGGCCCCTGGTCCGAGACGCTCGCGGCAGACCGCCTCGAGCCGTGCCACGAGCGCCGGGTAGTCCGGTCCGTCGCGCAGCCCGGCCGCGGCCCGCACGACGCGATCGACGAGCTCTGCCCGCAGCCGCTCGCGCTCCGCGAGCACCACCCGGTGCGCCTCGCGGCGGGCGCGCGCCGCCACCAGCGCCGCCGCGGCACGCCCGGCGGCCGTGCCGTCCGCCCGGGCGGCCTCGAGGATCTCCTCGGCGTCGGCCCGCGCGCGGGCGGCGAGCGCCTCGGTCTCGCGACCGGCGGCCTCGCCGAGCTCGTCGACGTCGCGGCGCGCGGCGTCGGCCAGCGCCCGGCGCACCGGCGCGAGCTCGTCCTCCCATCGGCTCACGGCAGCACCGCCGTCATCGGGCCGTCGGCCGGGTCACCGAGCGCCGCCGAGGCCGCAGGGGTGAGCAGGACGACGAGCACGTCGTCGGCCAGGTCGCGCCACGCGGCGCGGACCTCCGCGGGCGTCCCGGCGGGCAGGACGCGCGCGCCGGCGAGCGCGTACGGCTCGACGAGGACCGCCTCGCCCAGCACGGCGACCGTGCCGGTGCGGGTGCCGGACAGCGGGTCTGCGCCGCCACCCCCGGGGGCGGGAACCATCACGCCCTGCCGATCATGATCATCGCGATCACCAGGCCGTAGATCGCGATGCCTTCGGCCAGGCCGACGACCACCATCGCCCGCCCGAAGATCTCGGGCCGCTCACTCATCGCTGCGAGGGCCGCCGAGCCGGTGTAGGCGACCGCGAAGGCCGCACCGATCGACGAACCCGCGACCGCGATCGCGGCGGCGATCAGCGCCGACCCACCGATCCCGCCGGTCGTGCTCGCCTCGGCCGCGGTGACGACGCCGGCCTGCGCCGGGGACGCCGCGAGCGCCACCGCCAGCAGCACCAGGGCGCCGACCAGCACCATCGCGTCCACCGCGACGAGCAGCCGCAGACCGCCGGGCGTGCGACGGCGCAGCAACGCGACCACCGCCACGGCGACGATCGCGACGACGGGGACGGCCAGCAGCCACGTCATGACGGGTTCCCTTCGGTGATGGGGGTCCACGGCCGGAACGGCCGACCCTCGGCGGTGAAGATCCGCGAGAAGAGCTCGTAGTACTCCAGGCGCAACGCCTGGATCCCGGCGACCAGGGCCTCCAGCCCGAAGGTCACCACGTTGCCGACGACGAACAGCACGATCGCCGCGGCGATCCGCCAGCCCGGCCCCCACAGCGCCTGGGTGCCCTGCCAGACCAGGCCGAGCAGGGCCGCGTGGGTCAGGCCGAACGCCGCCAGCCGTGCGAAGGACACCACGTTCGAGGCGAGCCGCACGACGGTGTCGAAGAGCTCGACCACCGCCTGCATCGCGCCGGCGGCACCGCCGCCGGTCTCGGCCAGCAGCCCGACGGTCACCAGGACCAGGGCGGCCGCGCCCAGCACGGCCGCGGCCGCGACGAGCCACCCCCAGCCGGCCAGCAGGCCGCCGGCCAGCATGCCGGCCGCCGCGAACAGCGCGGCACCGGCCAGCCCGGTGCGCGCGTACAGCGCGTAACCCCAGCCGCCCTCGCGCACCCGGTTCACCGTGCCCAGCACGTAGGCCGCCGCCAGGAGCGCGACCCCGAGACCGATCGCCGCGCCGAGCAGCGGGATCGGGCTGGCCAGCGGGTCGAGCCAGAGCACCGGGAACACCTCGGTGGGCCCGAAGAACTCGCCGTACAGCGCGCCGAACACCATCGCCGCCACCCCGGCGCCCACCACGAACGCCCAGATCCGGGCGAGCGGCGCCAGCCGCGACCAGACCTTCGCGCGCAGCGCCAGCCCGAGCGCGAGGAGGATCGCGCCGTGCCCGACGTCGCCGAACATCATCCCGAACATCACGACGTAGGCCGGCCCGGCGAGCCTTGCGGGGTCGACGTCCTGGTAGGGCACGGTGCCGTAGGTGTCGACCAGGGTGCGCGAGGCCTGCCGCCCGGTCAGGAGCGTCGGAGGCTCGACACCCGGCGGCCGGTCCAGCGGCACGACGGCGGCGTCACAGGTCGCGAGCCGGTCGCGCAGGCCGGGGATCTCCCGCGAGGGCACCCAGCCGACCAGCCCCGCGAGGCGACCGTCGGGCCCGTCCGTGGTCGTCGGGGCGGACAGCACCGCGGAGTCGACCGCCCGGTCGACCTCGTGCCCGCCCTCTGCAGGGGCCCCCGGCAGGTCGAGCTCGACCACCCCGGAGCGCGCAACCTGCACGAGCATCTCCCGGCACCGCGCGGTGGGTGCCACGAGGCCGATCCGCTGCATCCGGATCGGGCTCAGCGCCTCACGCCACGGCATCGAGCACCTCGCTCGTCCCGCCGACGGCCGCCGCCGCGAGCGCGGCGCGCACCCGCCAGGCGTCGACCGCGAGCACGGCGATCGCACCCACGACCACGTCGGGGCCCGGTGCCGCCCGCCGCAGCATCGTGAAGGCGTCCGCCTGGATCCGCGCGCGCAGCCCGGCCTCGGCCCTCCACAGGTCCGCCGGCCCGGTGACGTCGGCCAGCGCGGGCACCACGGCCCGGGGCAGCGCGTCGCGTAGCGCCTCGAGCGTGCGCGCGCGCTGCCAGGCCTCCCCCACCAGCGGCCGCAGCACCCTGACCAGTCGCGGCGCAGGGCCGGAGCCGAGCAGCACCCGGCGCGCCGCGATCAGCCCGGCTGCCGTGCGGGCCCATGGCCGGGTCGCGGACACCTCGCCGGCCACGCGACGCAGCCACACCGCACCGAGCACGTCGGGCAGGTCGGCAGGCTCGCCGGGGTCGCCCCACGGGGAACGGCGCAGCTCGGCGTGCAGCTGAGCGGTCGAGGTCGCGGTACGCAGCCGCGGCCAGGCCGTGGCCAGGGCGCCGAGCTCGATCTCGGGCTCCCGCGGACCGAGCACCCCGGCGTCCGGCGGGTCCACGCCCGACGACCCGCCGCCGTCGCCCGGGGCCGGCGCGCTCGCGAGCGCGGCCGCCAGCGCGACCACGTCGGCCCGCTCGACGCCCGCGGCCAGGGCCCGGACCACCGCCGTGCCCCTGGCCGGGATCCAGCCGGCCAGCACCCGCATCGACCAGACCAGGTCGGCCATGCCGGCACGGTCGGCCTCCGCGACCGTCGTGCAGCCGGCGAGCCGTTCGCCGGCCGGGGTCTGGGCGAACACCGAGATCGCGGCGGCCAGGTCAGGGGCGGCGGCGGCCCGCCGGCACGCGCCGGCGCCCGCACGACGGCGGGCCATCGCCCTGGCCCGCACGGACGCCGCGACCCAGTCGGCGGTCATGTCGGTTCCCCCAGCAGCCGGGCCACGGCGCGGGCCACGAGGTCGGGCATCCGCTGCTCGCCGCGCTCGGCGAGCGCGGCGACCTGCTGTGCGGCCTCCTGCGCCAGACGGTCGGTCTCGGCGACGACCTCCCGCTCTGCGGCGGCCCGGGCGGCGTCGCGCTCGGCCGGCGCGCCGGTGCGGGCGGCCGCAACGGTGGCCGCCGCCTGCTCGCGCGCGGTGGCGACCGCCCGACCGGCCGTGGCGCGCGCGGTCGCGACCAGCTCGGCGGCGCGTTCGACGTCGGGCCGGAGTGCGGCGAAGACGGGGGCCAGCTCACCGGCCGGGCCGGACGCGTCCTGGCTGGGCACACCTGCCGGGCCGGCCGGGCCCGGCGCACCGACCGGTCGGAACCGGTCGAGGATGCTCTCCCACGCCATAGTGACGCCTCCGTCCCTTCGAGCCTAGGACGGTCGAGCCGCGCGTGGGAGCGACTTCGGCCCCGACTCGACGGCGGCGGGGGCTTGCCCGCCCCGCGCGGGCGGGCCGCCGCGCCCTAGGGTCGGACCATGAACGTCGTCGACCGCGACACCGTGATGTGCATGTCGCTGGCCGCCCGTCCGGGCAACCACGGCAACCGGTTCCACAACTTCCTGTACGCCGAGCTGGGTCTGAACTTCCTGTACAAGTCGTTCACGTCGAGCGACATCGGCGCGACGATCGCGGGCGTGCGCTCGCTCGGCATCCGCGGGGTGAGCGTGTCGATGCCGTACAAGGAGTCCTGCATGCCGTTCCTGGACGCGCTCGACCCGTCCGCCGCGGCGATCGACTCGGTGAACACGGTGGTCAACGACGGCGGCGTGCTCACCGGCTACAACACGGACTACCTCGCGGTGCGGGCCCTGTTGGACGACGTGCCCCGCGGGTCGTTCGCCCTGCGCGGCAGCGGCGGCATGGCCAAGGCCGTGCTCGCGGCGCTCGTCGACTCGGGCTTCGACGACGGCGTGGTCGTGGCGCGCAACGAGACCGCGGGCCGAGCCCTTGCCGAGCGGTACGGCGTCGCATGGTCGGCCGGGCTCGACTCCCGACGACCCACGCTGCTGTGCAACGCGACCCCGATCGGGATGTCCGGCGGCCCTGCGGAGCACGACCTGGCCTTCGAGCCCGACGCCGTGCGGGCTGCCGGCGCCGTGCTCGAGGCGGTGTACCTGCCGGCCGACACCCCGCTGGTGAGGCTGGCGCGTGAGGCCGGCGCCCGGGTGATCGCGGGCGGGGCGATCATGGCGCTGCAGGCCCTCGAGCAGTTCGTGCGCTACACGGGGGTGCGGCCCACCGCCGAGCAGGTCGCCCGCGCAGAGGCGTACGCGGCGGGCTGAGCGGCCGATCCACAGCAGGAGCACAGGTCGACCCCAGCGTCCTCGCACGGACGTTGGCCAGCGTGTCGCCATGACCTCACTCGCTCAACGGCCGGCCCCCGTCCCGGCGCCCGAGCCTTCCCGGCCGCCGGTCCTCGACGTGGTGATCCCCGTGTACAACGAGATCGCGGCCCTTGAGGGCGCCGTCCGCCGGGTGCGCGAGTTCCTCGACGAGCACGTGCCGTACCCCGCGCGTGTGACGATCGCCGACAACGCGTCGACGGACGGCACCGCGGACCTCGCCGCGGACCTCGCCGCCCGCCTGCCGGGCGTCGCCTTCCGACACCTGGACGCCAAGGGCCGCGGTCGTGCGCTGCGCACCGCCTGGCTCGCCTCGGACGCGGCAGTGCTGGTCTACCTGGACGTCGACCTGTCGACCGGCCTGTCCGCGCTGATGCCGCTGGTCGCCCCGCTGGTGTCCGGCCACTCGCACCTGGCGGTCGGCACCCGCCTGGCTCGTGGCTCGCACGTGGTGCGGGGGCCCAGGCGGGAGCTGATCTCCCGGGCCTACAACGTGCTGCTGCACGGCACGCTCGCACTCAAGGTCTCCGACGCCCAGTGCGGCTTCAAGGCGATCCGCGCCGACGCGGCCCGCGAGCTGCTGCCCCTGGTCAGCGACGACGGCTGGTTCTTCGACTCCGAGCTGCTGGTGCTCGCCGAGCGGTCCGGGCTGCGCATCCACGAGGTCCCGGTGGACTGGGTCGACGACCCGGACAGCCGCGTCGACGTCGTGGCCACCGCGGCCGCCGACCTGCGCGGGATCGCGCGGGTGGGTCGTGACCTGATCGCCGGACGCCTGCCGCTGCGCGAGGTCGGCGAGCACCTGCGGGCGGACGTCGCGCCGGTGGGCCTGACCGGGCAGCTCATCCGGTTCGCCGTCGTGGGCGTGGCGTCCACCGCCGCGTTCGCCCTGCTGTACCTGCTGCTCGCCGGGCCGCTGGGGCCGCAGGGCGCGAACTTCGCCGCCCTGCTGATCACCGCGCTGGCCAACACCGCCGCCAACCGACGCCTCACGTTCGGCGTCCGCGGCGGCGACGGCGCCTGGCGCCATCTCGGCCAGGGGCTGGTCGTGTTCGTGCTCGGCTGGGCCCTGACCGCGGGGTCCCTCGCCTGGCTGCACGCCGCCGCGCAGCCCTCGCGGGCGACCGAGCTGGCCGTGCTGGTGCTCGCCAACCTCACCGCCACGGTGCTGCGCTTCACGCTGCTGCGGCACTGGGTGTTCGCCCGCACCGGACCGGCCGTGATGGCCCCCCGGCCCGACGCGCTCCCGATCGGAGGAACCCGTTGACGGCGACCGGGCCGGAGCTCGCCCCCGGGGCCGCCGAGGCCGTGCTGCCCGGGGACGCGGCTCGCACTGTCGGCCCACTGCCCGAGGTGCCGGTGCCCACCGACCCGCCGGTCGGCGCCGCCACCCGCCCGGCGCGCCCCCGCTGGGAGATCCCCGCGCTCCTGACCCTGCTCACGGTGACCGCAGGCCTGTACCTGTGGAACCTCGCCGAGTCCGGCTGGGCGAACGCGTTCTACTCCGCTGCGGCGCAGGCGGGCTCTCAGAGCTGGAAGGCGTTCCTGTACGCCGCGTCGGACGCCGCCGCGTCGATCACCGTGGACAAGCCGCCCCTGTCGATCTGGGTGATGGCGCTCTCGGTGCGGCTGTTCGGGCTCTCCTCGTGGTCGATCCTGGTCCCGCAGGCCCTGATGGGTCTGGTCACGGTTGGCGTGCTGTACGCGAGCGTGCGACGCAGGCACTCGGCCGCCGCCGCCCTGCTGGCCGGTGCGACCCTGGCCCTGACACCCGTCGCGGCGCTGATGTTCCGGTTCAACAACCCCGACGCGCTGCTCGTCCTGCTCCTCACGCTCGCCGCGGCCGCGGTGCTCCGGGCGGTCGAGGACGGACGGACCCGGTGGATGCTCGCCGCCGGCGCCCTGGTCGGCGCGGCGTTCCTGACCAAGCAGCTCCAGGCCTTCCTCGTGCTGCCGGGATTCGCTCTCGTATACCTGCTGGCCGCCCCTGTCCCGTTGGCGCGGCGGCTCCGCGACGGCGTCCTGGCCGTGCTCGCGATGGTGGTCGCAGGCGGCTGGTGGGTGGCGCTGGTCGAGCTCGTGCCGGCCGCCGACCGCCCGTGGATCGGCGGCTCGCAGACCAACTCCTTCCTCGAGCTGACGTTCGGCTACAACGGGCTGGGTCGCATCACGGGCGACGAGACCGGGTCGGTGGGCGGTGGCAACGGGTGGGGCGCGACGGGCCTGGGACGGATGTTCGGCGGCGAGGTCGGTGGCCAGATCGCCTGGCTGCTGCCGGCCGCGCTGGTGCTCGGCGCCGCGGTGCTGTGGCTCACCAGGCGCGCACCGCGCACCGACGGGCACCGGGCCGAGGTCCTGGTCTGGGGCGGCTGGCTGGTGGTCACCTGGCTGACCTTCAGCTTCATGGCGGGGATCTTCCACGCCTACTACACCGTCGCACTCGCCCCGGCGATCGCCGCGCTGGTGGCGATCGGGGCGCAGGCGCTGTGGCAGCGCCGGCACGAGCCGTTCGCCGTCGTGGTGCTCGTGATGACCGTCCTGGGCAGCGCGGCGTGGGCGGTCGTGCTCCTGGGCCACGCACCGACCTGGCAGCCCTGGCTGCGCCCGACGGTGCTGGCCCTCGGCGTGCTCGCCGGCGCGGGGATCGTCGTGACCGGGCTGGTACGGCCCGGACGGGTGCGACGGCTGGGGCGGCTCGCGCCCGCCGCCGCCGGCCTGGCAGTGGCCGCGGTGCTGCTGGGCCCGAGCGCGTACGCGGTGCAGACCGTGGGGAGCGCCCACAACGGATCGATCGTGACGGCCGGCCCGACGGTGAACGGCTTCTTCGGAGGCTTCCGCCCGGCTGCTGCGGGTGGACGGGGTCCGGGCAACCGGGGCGGCCTCCCGGGTGGCACCGCGCCGGGAGGGCAGAACCGGCCGGGGCTCCCGCCGGGTGTCGGAACCGGACAGGTGGCCGGTCAGGGCGGTGGAGCCGCGGGCGCGTCGGGCGGCCTCGGCGCGCTGGGTGGCAGCAGTCTCGGCCGGGGATTCGCAGGCTTCGGCGGGATCGGCCGCCTGCTCGAGGGGTCGGAGCCCAGCACCCAGGTCACCGACCTCCTGATGGAGGACGCCGACAGCTACACCTGGGTCGCCGCGGCCGTCGGCTCGAACGCCGCGGCCGGCTACCAGCTCGCCACGGGGCGGTCGGTGATGCCGATCGGCGGCTTCAACGGCTCGGACCCCTCCCCGACGCTCGAGGAGTTCCAGCAGCTGGTCGCCGCGGGCAAGATCCACTGGTTCATCGCGGGCGGCACGTTCGGTCCCCAGATGGGCGGCTCGGACGAGGCCCGGGCCATCACGTCCTGGGTCGAGTCGACCTACGCCTCACAGACCGTCGACTACGTCACGATGTACGACCTCACCGGCCCGCAGACCGGCCCCGACGCCTTCGCCCGGGAGACCACCGGGAGCTCGGGCTGACGGGGCTGCGCCGTCCGAGTGACCCGGTCGGGTGAAAGCGGACAAACGGGACTTTCCGCCGGTGACCGGCGGGCGTACTGTCGCACCAGACTTGGCTGCGGCGCCCCCGAGCTTCGATCGTGACGGCTCCGCCGCACCACCGCCCAGGTCGTGGGAGAGCGATGCGCACGATGCTCAGGCTGGCGGGCACCGCGATGGCGGTGGCCCTCGTGCTCGCCACCCCGAGTGTCGCGGTTGCGGGCGAGCCCGCCGCGGGCGTGGACCCCGCGGCCTCCGCCGTCGGCAGCGACCTCCCGACCGGGTGCGACGACGCGGCCCCCGCCGTGACGGCCGGCGCGCCGGCGGACGAGCAGGTCACGGATGACCAGGCGGGCCAGGGCATGATCGGCGAGCCGTGCCCGGGACCGACCGACCAGCCGACCACCGAGCCCGTCGACCCGCCGACCACCGAACCCGTCGACCAGCCCACCACCGAGCCCGTCGACCAGCCCTCGGGTGACCCGTCCGACCAGCCCACCACCGAGCCCGTCGACCAGCCCTCGGGTGACCCGTCCGACCAGCCCACCACCGAGCCCGTCGACCAGCCCTCGGGTGACCCGTCCGACCAGCCCACCACCGAGCCCGTCGACCAGCCCTCGGGTGACCCGTCCGACCAGCCCACCACCGAGCCCGTCGACCAGCCCTCGGGTGACCCGTCCGACCAGCCCACCACCGAGCCCGTCGACCAGCCCTCCACGGGGCCGACCGACCTGCCCTCGGGTGAACCGCCCGAGCAGTCGTCCGGCGACCCGGCAGGTGCGTCCCCCGAGGTGCACGTCCCCGACCCTGCCGGGCAGCCCGAGAGCACCGGCACACCGCCCAGGGCAGCACCTGCGGCGTCACCCTCGATCGGCGGACCGGTCGTCTCGGCCCCGACCGCCGGCGCCATGGGGGCGGCAGTGTCCACCATGACCCCGCTCGCCGTGCTCACCACCATGCCGGCGGGGCCCTCACCCCTCACGGTGCCGTACGCCACCGTCGACGTCTTCCCGGCGTACGACCCGCAGGTGTTCTGCGACCCGACCCCGAAGCCCGGGACCGAGTACCTCGCGCGTCTCGCGATCAGCTACTTCGGCGCAGGCCACCTGTCGGGGATCAGCCGGGACTGCTCGGTCGGCCCTACGAGCGAGCACAAGGAGGGCCGCGCCTTCGACTGGGCCCTGAGCGTCGGCGTGCCGGAGGAGAAGGCCGCGGGGGACGCGTTCGCCCAGTGGCTCACGGCTGTCGGACCGGACGGCAAGGTGGCCTACAACGCCCGTCGGCTCGGCGTGATGTACCTCATCTGGAACGAGCAGATCTGGCTGAACTCCGACGCGAACGCGTCGTGGCACGCCTACCACGGCCCGAGCCCCCACACCGACCACGTCCACGTCTCGCTGACCTGGGCCGGCGCCTACGAGCGCACGTCGTGGTGGACGGGTGATCCGATACCGGACCGCGCCGAGCTGGCCCGGCTCGCCGGCCAGGCCTGGGCCCGGGTGTTCGGGCACGAGCCCGACGCCGCACTGCTGGACGCCTGGATCAGCCGGCTCGCCGACCGTGGCGCGCTGCCCCTGACCGGGGTGGGCCTGTCCAGGCTGGCGGTGGCCTTCGCGGTCGTGCTCGACGCGGGCCGCTGGGGGCTCGACCGCCCGGCACCCGAGCCCGGCGGCGCCGAGTGGGCGACGACCGTGGGCAGGTCGGTGATCTGATCCGGCGCGGGCCCGCGTGCACCGCCCGACGGGGGTGCCGCGGCCCTAGCCTTCGGGGATGGACGCCGATGCCGTGCCGGCCACCGGGACGTGCGACCTGAGCACCGCCGGGCGCCGCAGCGGCAAGGTGCGCCGGGTCGAGACCTGGTACGTGGTGGTCGACGGGCGGATCGTCGTGACCGGGACGCCGGGCACCAGGGACTGGCTGGCCAACCTGCGACAGGACCCGCGCGCCGTGCTCCACCTGCGCGATCCCGGGCGCGATCTGGCCGTCACCGCGCACGAGGTAGCCGAGCGCGCCGAGCGGCTGCGCGTGGTCGCCGAGGCGTGGCGCCTGCAGCCCTGGTACGCCGAGCAGCCGTTCTCCGTGGAGGACTGGGTGGCGCGCTCGCCCATGGTCGTGCTCGTCCCCGCCGCTGCGGACCGCGGCGGGGACTGACCGCGTCAGCGCCGTGCCGCGCCCTCGGCCAGCCGGAGCGCAAGCACGGGGCAGGTCGTCACCGCGCGGCGGGCGAACCGTTGCAGGTGCTCGGGCACCGGGCCGGCGGGGTTGGACGGGTAGCCCCACTCGTCGAGGGTGAGCAGCTCGGGCAGCAGCTCGGCGCACGACCCGTGACCCACGCAGCGGGTCCGGTCGATGAGCAGCTCGGTGGCCATCAGACCCTCCCGACGTCGAGCACCGGGCGATCGTCGGTGGCCGAGCACCGCCCGGCAAGATGGCGCTGGACCTCGCGCTCGAACACCGCCAGTGCGCTGGCCAGGAACCGTACGGTCCCGTCCGGGTGGGCGCAGGCGCCCCGCCGGACCACCAGGTCGCCCCACCGGCGCAGGTCGGCCATGTCGCGCGGCACGGCACGGCCCTGCGCGAGCGCCTCCGCGACGAGCGCGATCCGGGGCAGCCCGTTCAGGCACGGCCCGCACTGACCTGCCGACTGCGCGGCGAGGTAGACCAGCACCCGCGCGGTCTCGACGAGCCCGCACGTGGCCGCCGGGAGCGGCACCACCACGCCGGCGCCGAGCGCCCCGCCCGCCTCGCCGAGGGACGCCCGCGACAGCCGCACGGTCCGCGCGGCCTCCACCGGCAACCACGTGCCGTGGTAGCCGCCGAGCAGCACGGCCTGGACCCCGGTGAGGTCCACCAACGCCTCGAGGGGCGTGCCGATCTCGACCTCGGCCACCGTCCGGGCACGGGGGTCGCCGGCTCCGCCGTGCACGGTGGTGAGCATCGAGCCCGGCTCGTCCCGCGTGCCGAGCCCACGGAACCAGCCCGGGCCGTAGCGCGCGACCAGGGCAGCGTGTGCCAGCGTCTCGACGTTCTGCACGAGCGTCGGCCGCCCGTCCACCCCACGCTCGAAGACTCGTGGCGGCTTGGCCCTGGGCAGCCCCGCGCCGCCGGAGATCGCGTCGACGACGGCGCTCTCCTCGCCGGCGATGAAGGCATGGCGGGCGGGGACGAGCTCGACGGCCCGGCCATCGTCCCGCTCTGCGAGCGCGCTGCCCAGCACGTCCCACGTGTCCGCGTCCGGCTCGGCGTACAGCAGCACCCGACTCGCCCCGACGGCCCGCGCCGCGACCTGGAGCCCGTCCAGCACCAGGTGCGGGTTGGTGGTCAGCAGGACGTGGTCCTTGGAGCTCGCGGGCTCGCCCTCCGACGCGTTGCCCACCACCACCCGAGGGCCCGGCCCGCCGGCCACCGCGCGCCACTTGCGCCCGGTCGGGAAGCCGGCACCGCCACGTCCGCTCAGGCCGGACCGCTCGACGGCGTCGAGCAGCTCGGCACCCGAGACGTGCGGCAGGTCGCCGTGACGGGCGAGGTGGTCGCGCAGGCCGCCGCGCCCGGCGGGCGCGAGGATGCGTGGCAGGGCCGTGGCCGAGCGCATGGTCCGGGGGCGTGGGGCCGCCGTCTGGGTCATCGTCCTCACCTCGTCGTCGCGCGCACCCGGTCGGCGTCCGCACCGCGGGCGCGCAGCTCGGCCAGATGGTGGCCGGCCCGCAAGGGGGCCGGGTGGGCACGTCCGGCGGACATCCGCCACAGCCCGGCACCGGCCACCGCGAGCGCGCAGCCCGCGATCAGGACCAACCCCGGCCGCGTGCGCATGTCCGTGCCGATGCCGACCGCGTGGATGAGCGCGACCGGCCAGAACAGGTACGCCAGCCAGTGCAGCCCCCGCCACAGTCGCACCGGGATGCGGTGGCGCAGCAGACTGGTGACCGTGAGGATCGCCATCAGGTCCAGCGCGACCGTGCCCAGGCCCAGCCAGAACGGCTTGTAGGAACCCAGGAACGGCACGACCGCGTCGGTCCACCGCACGGTGACGTAGGAGTCGGCGACCACCGTCGCCACGTGCACCCCGACCAGCACGGTGGCGAGCAGCGTGGCGTTGCGGTGCAGCCCCACCCAGACGAAGCGTGGGGTGCGCGAGCCGCCGCCGGCCATCCGTCTCACCGCGATGCCCAGCACCACCACGAGGGTGAGCAGCACCAGCGCCACCACCCCGGTGGCCCGGCTCGCGATCCACAGCGGGTTCATGCCGCCACCTCCCGGACCGGCCAGCCTCCGACGGTCGTCACGGCGCCGTCGCGGGTCACCAGACGGGCGGCCACCCCGAGGTCGGCCAGCCACTGCGGGGCGCGCTCGGCCCGGATCACCGCCGCTGTGCTCGCGGCGTTGGCCAGGGCCGACGAGGCGGCCGCGACCGTCACGGTGCGCCACGGCGTCCACGCGGGGAACCCGAGCCGTGGGTCGATGATGTGGTGCAGCGTCGCGCCGGACCTGACCCACCGCCGCGCCCAGGTGCTGGACGTGGCAAGGCCGCCCTGGGTCAGACCGATGGTCTCCACCTCGCCCTCGGGCTCCGCCTCCGGCGAGCCCGCGCGGTCCTGGACCCGCACGAGCCATCCACCCGTGGGCGCCGGACCGGCCACCCGCACGTCGCCGCCCAGGCTCACCAGCACGCCGGTGCCCAGGGCCTCGGTCAGGCTTCGGGCGGCCCGGTCCGCGGCCCGCGCCTTGGCGGTGGCGCCGAGGTCCACGAGCACGCCCGGAGGCACCCGGACGGTACGCCGCTCCACGTCGAGCTCGATCTGCTGCCAGCCGGGCGCCGGGCGCACCACGGGCGGCGCCGCGACCTCGCCCAGCAGCTCCAGGTCGCGGTCGTAGCCGAGGTCGACCATCGCCCGGCCGACCGTCGGGTCGACGTCGCCGTCGGTGAGCCGGGCCGCCGCGAGCGCTACCGTCAGCGCGTCCAGGAGCGTCTCGCTGATCCGCAACGGGCGGCCCCCGGCCCGTTCCAGGGCCATCACCTCGGAGTCGTCGCGGAATCGGCTGCACGCCAGGTCGAGCGAGGCCAGGTGCGCCTCCAGCATCGCCCTGGCCGGCTCGAGGGCCTCGTCGTCGGTCACGACCAGGCGGACGAGCACTCCCAGCGCCCGCCAGTCGGCAGCGGCGACCATCACGACCCGCCGGTGGTCGCGTGCGCGGCACCGCCGGGGGCGACCTGGATCAGGCCGGGCTGCGCACCGGAGCCCGACGGGACCGCCGGTACCACCGCACGGCTCGCGCCGTCGTCACCGCCGAGCTCGCCGCCACCGAGCTCGCCACCGCCCGTGAGCACCGTCGGCAGCAGCTGCACGCCCGACACCTCCAGCTGGTGCACGCCCACGGCGACGGCGGTGACCCCCGTGGCGGCGATGGCCCCGATGGAGAGCCCTGCCGTGAGCCGGGAGAGCTGACGCATGCCGGCTGCACGGCCGCTGGGTGTGGTGGGGGTGGGGAACCAGGTCTCGCTCATCGCGCACGTCCCTCCAGGTGGATGTCCGACACCCACCGTGACGTGTCGGCCTGGAGATCCGGTGGGAGGAGCCCGGGGATCTGCTGAGGCTCGGACGGCCAACGTTCACCGCGACGTCACCCGAACGAGGGAGGACCTTCGTCCCGGTTCCTTAGCGTCCGCTGTGAACCACCACCCATGAGGAGGAACCGATGAGTCACCCCGTTCGACGCGCAGCGGTCGTGGCGCTGACCGCGAGCCTGGTCGCGTCCGCTGCCGGCGCCGCGTCGGCTCACGACCGGTCCGACACCCACGGCCGGCCCGCCACCACCACCGGCCCGTCCAGCAGCGATGCGCCCTACCTCGTCCCCGCGGCCCCGGGCGTGCGCACCGCGAGCGTGCTGACCGCCGGTGACACGGTGGCCGGCTACCCGATGAGCGGCCTGCCCGACGGGCTCGGCGCCTTCGACAACCACGACGGCACCTTCACCCTGATCTCGAACCACGAGCTGTCCGCCGGCGAGGGCCTGGTGCGCACCCACGGGGCTACGGGGTCGTTCATCTCCCGCTGGGTGATCGACAAGCGCACCCTGCAGGTGCTCTCCGGCACCGACCAGATCCAGCGGCTGCTGGTCTCGGACGCGGCCGGTGGCTGGACCGTCTCGACGGACCCGATCACCCGGATGTGCTCGGCCGACCTGCCTGAGGCCTCGGCGTTCTACGACCGGCGCACCCGCACCGGCTACCCGGGCCGGATCTTCACCAACGGCGAGGAGACCGGCGGCGGTCGCGCGTTCGCGCACGTCCTGGACACCGGCGACAGCTACGAGCTGCCCGCACTCGGGAACGCGGCCTGGGAGAACGTGGTGGCGAACCCGTCGACCGGGCGCCGCACCGTCGTGGCGGGCACCTCCGACACCGGCGGCGGCGAGGTGCACGTCTACGCCGGCACCAAGCAGCGCACCGGCAACCCCGTCGAGCGCGCTGGGCTGACGAACGGCACATCCTCGGTCGTCTCGGTGCCGGCGCTGCCTGCAGAGTCCGGCGCCGAGGCGGTGCCCGGCGGACGCCTGCCGTTCGAGCTCGCCCCGGCCGGTCAGGGCACCGGGTGGGACCGTCCCGAGGACGGCGCCTGGGACCCGCAGCACCCGAACGACTTCTACTTCGTGACCACCGCGAGCATGACCAAGCAGAGCCGACTGTGGGTGCTGCACTTCCGGGACGCCGCGCGTCCCGAGCTCGGTGGCACCGTCGAGATGCTGCTCGAGGGTCCGGCCGGCGCGACCGGCGGCCCGAAGATGATGGACAACATCACCGTCGACCACGGCTCGGTGCTGATCCAGGAGGACCCGGGCGGCAACGACTACCTCGCCGGGATCTGGCAGTACGACGTCCGCAAGGACACCGTCCGGCGGGTGGCCGACTTCGACCCGCAGCGATTCCTGCCCGGCGGGTCGATCTTCGACACGGTCGACGAGGAGTCCTCGGGGATCATCCCGGCGCCGTTCCTCGGCCGCGGCGTGTACCTGCTCGACGCCCAGAACCACACCCCGGTCGCCGACCCGGCCGTGGTGCAGAAGGGCCAGTACCTGACCCTGACGATCCAGGGCGCGGGACGCTCGCGGCACTGACCGCACACGGCGCGAGGGCCGGGTGGGACATCCCCACCCGGCCCTCGCGCGCGTCAGTCCTGGCGGACGTCGCCGGAGCCGAGCACCTGCGACGTGACCCGCGGGTCACCGCGGTAGATCACGCTGCCGCTGCCGGCGATCCGGGCGTCGAGCGTGCCGGTCACCCCGGTCTGGATGTCCCCCGACCCGGCGACCTCCGCCGTCACCGAGGCGACCTCGAGGTCGAAGGTGTGCACGTTGCCCGAGCCGGCGACCCGCACATCGAGCTCGTCCGCCGTCCCGGAGAGGGTCACGTCCCCGGATCCCTCGATCCGCACCGCGACGCGGTGGGCGTCGAGGCCGTCCAGCGTGACGTTGCCGGAGCCCTGGACCAGCACGCTCAGCTCGTCGGCGGTCACACCGCTGCCGGTCACGTCGCCCGAGCCCTTGATCACCACGTCGTCGAGGTGGTCGGTCTCCAGCAGGTACGCGATCCGTCCCGTGACGAAGGCGCCGTCGCTGCTGAGCACCAGCCGGCCGTCGGTGACGTCGCTGGTCAGCCGGGGCAGCGCGGGCTTCGCGGCGGTCACGGTCAGCGCGGGCCGGTCACCGTGGACCACGACGAGGTCCCCGCTGGTGGACAGCTCCACGGCACGCACGTCGCCGACGTCACGGTCCTCGGAGTCCGTCGGCCCCGCGACCACGGCACATCCGGTCAGGGCGAGCCCCGCCGCCGCGGCGAGCACCAGCCCGAGAGTTCTGCGCATCATTCCTCCTTGGTCGTCCCTACGCTCGCAGCGGGCCACCGGCCGGGGCCATCGGGGGATGCCCTGAACCGACCCTGGTCCCTCCCCGAGGCACCCGGAATGCGGCTGGGCCGGGAGCGGTTGCGCGAAGGGTCCCCGCGCATGCCACCCGATGAGGGCACGCTCGACCGGAGGGCCCCTGAGAGGAGTTCACGTGCGGATCGGCAGCTCTGACCTCGGCATCGCGCCCCTGGCGCTCGGCGGCAACGTGTTCGGCTGGACGGCGGACCAGGCGGCCTCGTTCGCCGTGCTCGACGCCTTCGTGGCGGGCGGTGGGTCGCTGGTGGACACCGCCGACGCCTACAGCGCGTGGGTGCCAGGACACACCGGCGGCGAGAGCGAGGCGGTGATCGGCCGGTGGCTCGCCGCGCGCGGCCGGCGCGACGACGTCGTGGTGGCCACCAAGGTCAGCCAGCACCCGGACTTCCGCGGCCTTGCACCGAGCACCGTGCGGGCCGCCGCCCAGGCGTCCCTGGGCCGGCTCGGCACCGACCGGATCGACCTGTACTGGGCGCACTTCGACGACCCGGACACCCCGATCGCCGAGACCGCCGGGGCGTTCTCCGCCCTGGTGGACGACGGCCTCGTGCGTTGGATCGGCCTGTCGAACTACTCCCCCGAGCGCATCGACGCCTGGATGGCGGCGACCGACGCGGACGGGCTGCACCGTCCCGTCGCGCTCCAGCCGCACTACAACCTGGTCGAGCGCGCGTTCGAGGGCGGCCTGCGCGACCGCGCCGAGCGGTACGGCCTGGGTGTCACGCCGTACTTCGCGCTGGCCAGGGGCTTCCTGACCGGCAAGTACCGCGACGGCGGCCCGGACGTGGACAGCCCGCGCGCCCGCCAGGCGGCCGCGTACCTCGATGACCGCGGCCGCCGCGTGCTGGCCGCGCTGGACGAGGTCGCCGCCGGCCACGGGGGTCAGCCGGCGAGCGTCGCGCTCGCGTGGCTGCGCAGTCGCCCCACCGTCGTGGCGCCGATCGCGAGCGCGAGGACCACCGCCCAGCTGGCCCCGCTGGTGGCCTCCCTCGAGCTGACCCTCTCCCCCGCCGAGCTCGACCTGCTCACCGCCGCCGGCGCCTGAGGCGGGCCCGCCGCGGGAAGGCCCGTACGCACGCGGACTTCCCGCGCAGACTCGAACCGACGGATGTTCGACATCGCGCAGTGGTTCGAGTCCACGGCGGGCCCTCACCCGGGACAACGCGCTGCGGCCGCGTCCGAACGCGGCACGGCCGCCCCGGTCCGCAGATCGGGGCGGCCGTGGTGAGCCCGGCTGTGAGCTCAGCCCTCGCCGAACCAGGTCGCGACCGCGTCGGCGATCTGCTTCTCGAACTGCGAGTCGTCGTGCCGCTGACGAAGCCAGGCGACGAAGTTGCCACCGGCCACCCGGTCCAGCTCGGCCCGGCAGGCGGCGGTGTCGGTCACCGCGCGGAACAGCATGTCCTCGGCCTCGCGGGCGTCGCGGTACAGGAACGGGTAGCCGTCCGGTAGCAGGGCCCTGGCCCACGGCCGGTCCGGGAACACCCCGACCGCGCCGGCCACCAGCGCCTCGACGTACTCCAGGCCGTAGGACTCGTCCACCGCCGTGGCCAGGAACGCCGTGGTCCGGGCGAGGTGGTGGTAGTAGTCCTCGCGGGTCGCGGTGAGCGGGCCCACCCAGGCCCAGTCCTTGCGGGACAGGCGCATGGCCTTCTCGCTGATCAGGTGCGACTCGTGCAGCCGGGCCTCGACGTTGATCGGCGTGCGCTTGTGCACCCGCTCGACGACGTCGAGGAACAGCTGCGGCTGCTTGCGGTCCGACAGGTAGATCGCCGGGTAGAGCACGATCGGCACGGTCGGCTCCTCGCGTGCCTGCACGTGCTCGAGCCGGATGCCGAGGTTGGCCCACCCGATCTTCGACTTCTCGGCCAGCTGGGGCACCGTGAGCGAGGAGACGATCTCCCGGATCTCGGTGGCGGTCCGCTCCGAGTTGGCGAACGTCGGGAACAGCGCGCACGACAGTGCGAGCGACGCGCGCTGCACCTCGCTGGTGAACTGCGAGGTGTTCCACCAGACGAAGTTCATGATCCGCGGCTGGCCCCCGCCGACGGACAGCGTCCGCCACACGGCCATCGAGTCGACCACGTCCATGTTGATGACCACGGTCTCGGCCGGGTCGAGGTACTCCAGCGGCACGACGTCGAAGCCCTCGGCGTGCCGGGCGCGGCCGCCCACCAGCTTCGCGCCCGGGAACACCCTCATGAGGCGCCGCACCAGGGTCGCCCCGGCGTCGTGGCCCCCCACCCGTCCGTCCTCGACGAACGCCCCCGCGTACTTGATCGCGACGGACACGGTCACTCACCCGCTCCCTGGTCGACGAGATCGTGCTGGGTGGCACTCGACCCGTCCGAGCCCGGCGGCTCGGCGAGCGACTCGTCCCCGGCCATCTGGGTCTTGATGCGCATGCCGTAGAACGACCGGTACACGAAGAACGTCGAGATGAAGAAGAACAGGGCTGCGAGCACGTAGACCAGCACGTGGCTGCCCTCGGAGGTCAGGCTCACGGCGAGCTCGACGGCGAGCAGGCCGAACAGCGTCGTGAACTTGATGACCGGGTTCAGAGCGACCGACGAGGTGTCCTTGTACGGGTCGCCGACGGTGTCGCCGACGATCGTCGCGTCGTGCAGCGCGGTGCCCTTGGCGTGCAGGTCCACCTCGACGATCTTCTTGGCGTTGTCCCAGGCGCCGCCGGCGTTCGCCATGAAGATCGCCTGGTAGAGCCCGAAGATCGCGATCGAGATGAGGTACCCGATGAAGAAGTACGGCTCGACGAACGCGAACGCCAGGGTCGCGAAGAACACCGCGAGGAACATGTTGAGCATGCCCTGCTGGGCGTACTGGGTGCAGATCTGGACGACGCGCTTGGAGTCCTCCGTCGAGGCCCTGGTCACCCCGTCGAGCTTGATGGTGTCCTTGATGAACTCCACCGCACGGTAGGAGCCCGTGGTCACCGCCTGCATCGAGGCCCCGGTGAACCAGTAGATCATCGCGCCGCCCGTGATCAGGCCGAGCAGGAACGGCGGGTGCAGCAGCGAGAGGTTCGACAGACCTTCGGTCAGGCCGTTGGTGAGGCTGATGATGATCGAGAAGATCATCGTCGTCGCACCGACCACCGCCGTGCCGATGAGCACCGGCTTGGCCGTGGCCTTGAACGTGTTCCCGGCGCCGTCGTTCTCCTCGAGCATCCGCTTGGCGGTGTCCCACTGGACCTGGAAGCCGAAGTCCTTCTTGATCTCGTCGTCGACGTTCTCGATGTCCTCGATCAGCGACAGCTCGTACACGCTCTGCGCGTTGTCGGTGACCGGTCCGTAGGAGTCGACGGCGATGGTCACCGGGCCCATGCCGAGGAAGCCGAAGGCCACCAGCCCGAACGCGAACACCGCGGGCGCCAGCATGAACGCGTCAAGACCCAGGTTGGAGATCAGGAAGGCGCCACCCATCAGGCCGACGATCGTGATGCCCAGCCAGTAGGCCGAGAAGTTCCCCGCCACGAGGCCGGACAGGATGTTGAGCGAAGCGCCTCCCTCGCGCGAGCTCTTGACGACCTCGCGCACGTGACGGCTGGTGGTGGACGTGAACACCTTGACCAGCTCGGGGATGAGAGCCCCGGCCAGCGTGCCGCAGGAGATGATCGTGGCGAGCTTCCACCACAGCCCGTCCTCGAAGCCGCCGATCACCCAGTAGGTGGTGGCGTAGGTCGCGACGATGCTGATCACGGACGTCAGCCACACCAGCGTGGACAAGGGGTGCTCGAAGTTCATCTTGGTGGCGTTCGCGTAGCGCGCCCGCGCCCACATGTCGTTGATCAGATAGGAGGCCACCGAAGCGATGAGCATCACCGCGCGGACGACGAAGATCCATACCAGCAGGCTGGCCTGGACGTTCGGGTCCCCGACGCCGAGCAGCAGGAACGTGATCAGCGCGACGCCCGTCACGCCGTAGGTCTCGAACCCGTCCGCGCTCGGGCCCACCGAGTCGCCGGCGTTGTCGCCCACGCAGTCGGCGATGACGCCGGGGTTGCGGGCGTCGTCCTCCTTGATCTTGAAGGCGATCTTCATCAGGTCCGAGCCGATGTCGGCGATCTTGGTGAAGATGCCGCCGGCGATCCGCAGCGCCGCGGCGCCGAGGGACTCGCCGATCGCGAAGCCGATGAAGCACGCCCCCGCCAGGTCCCGCGGCAGGAACAGCAGGATGATCAGCATCATGAACAGCTCGAGGCTGATCAGCACCATGCCGACGCTCATGCCGGACTTCATCGGGATCCGGTGCACGGGCAGCGGCTTGCCGGCGAGCGCCGCGAACGAGGTACGGGAGTTCGCGTAGGTGTTCACCCGGATGCCGAACCACGCCACCGAGTACGAGCCCGCCATACCGATCAGGCTGAACGCGATGACGACGGCCACCCGCCCCCATGGGAAGCCGACCAGGAAGCCGTAGTAGATGATGATGACCGTCGCGATGAACGCCCACAGCACCATGAGGAACTTGCCCTGCTGGATCAGGTAGGCCTTCGACGTCGCGTAGATCAGCTCGCTGACCTCGCGCATCGCCCGGTGCACCGGCATGGTCCGCATCTGCACGAAGACCACCACGCCGAAGCCGATGCCCAGCAGGGTGACGAGCAGGCCGATCATGAGCAGGGCGGTACCCGAGATCCCGCCGAGCGTGGTCACACCGGACAGGTCGGGCAGGACGAGGCTCGCCTCGCCACCGTGCATCTCGCCGCTCTCGGCCCCGGACGAGGCACAGGCGGTGAGGCTCAGCGCGGCTCCGACGCCGAGGGCGGCGGCGAGCCACCGTCGGCGTGAAGAGGCGTGGGGACGGTCGGTCGGAACGCCACGAACGGCGTCCTCCGGGTTGTGCGCGCGGATCACGGGTCACCCCAGCGGGAGCTCGACAACGGTGTCGTCTCGCACGCTAGGCGCAGCGGCGACCGTGGAAGCGTGACCTTGGGCTCAGTCGGTCATGTCAGCACAAATGCACGGATGTGCGCAGCGGGTGGACCGTGGTGCAGCCGCCGCGCGGGCTGCCGCACGGCCGACACTTGCAGCCCTCCCACCGCGGCACGGCAGGATGGCACCGTGACCGCCGTCCTCGCGCCCGGCTCCGGGTCCGCGGGCGCCCAGGCGTGGCCGGTCCGGCCCGCGGCGCTGACCGGCCACCGGCGCCGTCCGCAGGACCACCCGGACGCCGACGCGCGGGTCCTGGAACACTGGTCCGCGGCATGAGACCAGCCCTGCGCAGCGCCCTGCTGTCGATCACCGGCCCGCACCGCACCTCCAACCAGGACGCGGCAGCTGCCGCCCGGGACTTCGCCCTGGTCGCCGACGGGGTCGGCGGCCACGCGGGCGGCGACGTCGCCTCGCGCGTGGTGACGCGAGTCGTGGTCCACGGCCTGGAGGGCAAGCAGGTCGCCGAGCTCGACGAGGCCGCGCTGCGCGCGCTGGTCCGCTCGGCCAACGCCGCGCTCTCCGAGGAGTCGGGTCGCGACCCGCGCCTGATCGGGCTCGCGACCACGTTCACCGCGGTCTTCTGCGCGGAGGACGAGGTCCGCGTCGCGCACATCGGCGACTCCAGGGCCTACCTGGTGCGCGGCCGCATCGGCAGCCGGATCAGCCATGACGACTCGTACGTCCAGCTGCTCGTCGACACCGGAGTGCTGGACCCCGCCGAGGCGTGGCAGCACCCGCAGAGCAACCTGCTGACCCAGGTGCTGGCCGGGACCTCGGAAGACGCCGCGCAGCTCCAGGTGACCCACCAGCACGCGCAGGTCGGGGATCGCTGGCTCCTGTGCAGCGACGGCCTCACGGACTACGTCGACGAGCCGAGCGTGCTCGCAGCCCTCGTCGACGCCGCCGACCCGGACGAGGCGGTGGATCGCCTCGTCGCCGCGGCACTGGCCCGGGACGCGCACGACAACGTCACGGTCGTGGTGTGCGACGTCGTTGCGGTCGAGGACGGCGACCCGCCCGAACCGCGGCTCGCGGGGTCGGCGCTCGGCCGACGAGCGGAGCCGGAGCTCGCGACGCAGCCCATGCCCGAGGCGGAGGCGGCCCCCGAGGCGGAGGCGGCCCCCGAGGCGGAGGCAGCCCCCGAGGCGGAGGCGGCCCCCGAGGCGGAGGCGATCCCCGAGGCGGAGGCGATCCCCGAGGTGGAGCCGAGCAACGACTGAGCCCGGACGGGGGCCCCGGGCGGGCGGGCCACCTCGCTGCGGTCGGCGACACCGGGCCGCCGTGTCCGCCGACATGCTCGCCGAGCTCGCCGAGGACGTCGACCCGCTCGACCGCCTCTGCGGCGGTCAGCCGGGCCCCGGGCTCCCGGCCGGCACCGCTCGCACTGCCAGCGCCGTCGGGATCGCTGCCAGGCTGAGCACGGCCCCGACCAGGAACGCGGCGTGCACCCCGGCTGCGGTCGCCGCGACCTCCCCCGCTCCCGCCGCCTGCCGCGACAGCGCGGTCGCGGTGAGGACCGTGACGAACAGGGCCGTGCCGGCTGCGCCGGCCACCTGCTGCACGGTGCCCACCACGGCGCTGCCGTGCGAGTACAGCGGCTGCGGCACAGCGCCGAGCGCCGCGGTGAACAGCGGGGTGAAGGTCAGCGCGAGCCCGATGCTGAGCACCACGTGGCACACCAGCACGAACCACGGCGCGGTCCCCTCGCCGAACAGGGTCATGCCCCACAGCGACAGGCTCACGACACCAGCGGCGGGGACGAGCAGAGGCCGCGGACCGATCCGGTCGTACAGCCGACCCACGCCGGGCGCGAGCAGGCCCATGAGGAGCCCGCCCGGGAGCATCAGGAGCCCGGTGCCCAGCACGTCGAGCCCGAGCACCCGCTGGGTGTAGATCGGCAGCAGGATGATCGTGCCGAAGAGCGCGAGCATGCTCAGGCCCATCAGCCCGACGCTCACCGCGTAGGTCGGCGAGGCGAACACCCGCAGGTCCAGCAGCGCAGCGTCGCTGCGCTGCAACCACAGCTGGCGTGCGACGAACAGCGACAGGGCCGTCAGCCCGACCCCCAGCGGCAGCCACGCCGCGAGGGCACCGCCCGTGGCGGCCTCGCCGAACCGACTCAGGCCCAGGACCACGCCGCCGAAAGCGAGCGCGGACAGCACGACGGAGAGCACGTCGACCCGGGCGTACCGGGGCTCGTTGAGCGTGGGCAACCGCCACAGACCCGCCCCGAGGGCGAGCAGTGCGATCGGCAGCACGATGGCGAACAGTGCGCGCCACGGCAGCACGGTCAGGACCAGGCCCGAGATCGTGGGGCCGATCGCCGGGGCGACCGAGATCACCACGGAGATGTTGCCCATCGTGCGGCCCCGGGATGCGGGCGGGGTGACCGTCATCACGGTGGTCATCAGCAGCGGCAGCATGATCGCGGTCCCCGACGCCTGGACCACGCGGCCCGCCACGAGCACCGCGAAGCCGGGAGCGAGCGCGCTGACCAGGGTGCCGAGCGAGAACAGGCCCATCGCCGCGCCGAAGGCGGCGCGGGTCGTGACCCGCTGCAGCACGAAGCCGGTGACCGGGATCACCACGGCCATGGTGAGCATGAACGCCGCGCTGACCCACTGGGCGGTCGCCGCGGTGATGTCCAGGTCGGTCATGAGCCGCGGCAGGGCCACACCCATGATCGTCTCGTTGAGGATCACGACGAACGTGCTGGCCAGCAGGATCGCGACCGCGAGCCGGTCGCGGCGGCTCATGGTCGCAGGAGGCGCGGCTGCCTCCGGGGCCGGCTCGGCGCCCGGCTGCGCGGTGGTCGCCCGGGTGGGTTCGGTCATGAAGCTGCCCCTTGCACGTCGTCGGGAGGATCCCGGCGTCGCCTCCGCTCAGGTCCGCGGCCCAGTCTGCGACCCACCACCGACACGCGTCGAGACGTTTGCGCCGGGCGCGCAGACCGACGGGCGGAGCCCGCCCGGCCGCGCCGCGCTCAGCGCGCCGGCGCGTGGGGGAAGAGGCAGAACGGGTGGCCCTCGGGGTCGAGCATGACGCGCACGTCGTCCTGGGGCTGCCAGGCGGCCAGGTGCGCGCCTAGCGACTCCGCGAGCGACACGGCTTCGGCCAGGTCGTCGACTGCGATGTCGAGGTGCATCTGCATCTGGCCCACGCCGGTCTCGGACGGCCAGGTCGGTGGCTCGTGCAGCGGGTCGAGCTGGAAGGACAGTCCCGCGCCACCGTGCGGCGCGCGTAGCATGCACCAGGTCGGCTCCTGGGTGACGACCTGCCAGCCCAGCAACGCCTGGTAGAAGCCGGCGAGCGCGACGGGGTCGCGAGCGTCCAGCACCGTGGCACTCAGCCCGAGACGAGGCATGCCGATCCCTCCCTCCCCCATGACACCACCTGGGCTGCGGACCCGCTCGCGGGTCGGGCACGTTCGGCTGCGGACCCGCTCGCGGGTCGGGCCGGCCGGTGCGACAGTGAAGGTCGCGCCCGGGCGGCGGGCGCTCCGGCAGGCGAAGGGACGTGGCGATGAGGGTCGGGGTCCACCTGATGCGGTTCGACGGCGTCCAGCCGGACCGGCTCCGTGACGAGCTCGCGCGCACCGGCGAGGCGGTCGAGGAGGCCGGCGTGGCCTGGGTCTCGGTGATGGACCACTTCTTCCAGATGGAGCGGGCGGGGTTCCCGCACACCGACCCGATGCTCGAGGCGTACACGACGCTGGGCTTCCTCGCGGCGCACACCTCCCGAGCTGAGCTCGGCGTGCTCGTCACCGGGGTCACCTACCGCCACCCCGGGGTGCTGGCGAAGATCGTCGCGTCGCTCGACGTGCTCTCCGGCGGCCGCGCGGCCCTGGGGCTCGGGGCGGCCTGGTACGACCGGGAGCACGCAGCGCTCGGCGTCCCGTTCCCGCCGCTGCGCGAGCGCTTCGAACGCCTCGAGGAGACCCTGCAGATCTGCGCGCAGATGTTCGACCCCGACCACGAGGGCCCCTACGCCGGCACCCATTACCAGCTCGCCGAGACCGTCTGCCGTCCTCTACCCCTGCACCGGCCCACGGTGATGGTCGGCGGGTCGGGCGAGCGCAAGACGCTGCGCCTGGTCGCGCAGTACGCCGACGCGTGCAACCTGTTCGTCTCCGAGCCGGAGGCCATGGCCCACAAGCTCGAGGTGCTGCGGGCGCACTGCGCCGATGTCGGGCGGGATCCGTCCGAGATCCGGGTGACGGCGCTGACGGCCGGCCCTGGGCCGGGTGCGGGCGACCTCGACGCGTTCGTCGAGCAGGTCCGGCCCTACGCGGCGCTCGGCGTCGAGACCCTGATCCTACGGCCGCCCAAGACGCCGACGGCCGCGTGGGTCCACGACGTCGTCGCACCCGTCGTCCCACGCCTGGCCGACCTGTAGCCCCGCGGCGGAGGTCCCCTGGCGTGTGGCGTCGGCAACGGGCCGGACGGCGTCCCGTCACCGGCGCCGCACACGCGCTCGATGCCGTCGTCGCCGATCGCGTTCCGCGACAGCGGGGCTGGGTCCGTGGTGCCGATGGCGAGGACGGCGGGTCCGCGGAGTACTCGGGGACGATCAGCGGGTGGCGCGCAAGTAAGAAAGGACCGCAAGCACCCGTCGGTGGCGCTCGTCTGATTGGCTGATGCCCAACTTGGTCATCAGGTTGCCGACATGGGCCTCGACGGTGCGGGTGCTGAGGAAGAGTCGGTTCGCGATCCCGCTGTTGGTAAGACCCTCGGCCATCAGCCGAAGCACGTCGAGCTCCCTTGAGGACAGCGAAGCCAGGGAACCCCCTCGCTGCGGGGCGATGAGAGCGGAGACGACCTTGGGGTCGAGCGCCGAGCCTCCCCCGGCCACCCGTTCGGCGGCGTCGATGAACTCGTCGACCTCGAAGACCCTGTCCTTGAGCAGGTAGCCGAAGGCCGGCTGAGCCACGAGGTCCACCACACTGGAGCTGTCGATGTGCTGGGACAGCAGGAGGATGCCGAGGTCGGGTCGGTCGCCCTTCAGCCGTCGCGCTGCGGTCGCCCCCTCGTCGGTGAACGTCGGTGGCATCCGCAGATCAAGCACGACGAGGTCTGGATCGGTGCTCGCGACCAGCTCCTCAAGACCGCCCGAGTCCCCGGCCGAGCCGGCCACGTCGTGGCCCCTGTCGGTGAAGAGTCGCACCAGCCCGTCACGAAGCAGGGCCTGGTCCTCGACCACGATCACCCGCACGGCAGCCTCGCCGTCAGTCGGGTACCGGTGTCGGGGCCGGAGTCGATGCTGAGGTAGCCGTTGTGGGCCCGGGCCCGATCGATGAGCCCGAGCAGGCCGCTGCCGCGGCGAGCATCGGCGCCGCCTACGCCGTCGTCGGACACGGTCAGCACGAGGTCTCCCTCGTCATGGGCGAACCCCAGCACGACCCGCCGAGCCGATGCGTGCTTGACCGCGTTGGTGAGACCCTCACACGCGATGAAGTAGGCCGCTGCCTCGATCTCGCGGGGGAACCTCTCGGCCACGCCACGAACGTCGACGGGGATCGAGGAGCGTGCGGCGAGCTCTCCCAGGGCCGTCCCGAGCCCCTGGTCCAGCGAAGCCGGACGCAGGCCGGTCGCAAGCTCGCGAAGCTCGTCGATCGCGCTACCGAGCTCGGCCACCGCGCCGTTGAGCGTTCGGTCGACCTCGGGCGGCGCACTGCCGTTGAGCACGTGCTGCGCATGACGCAGGTCGAGCCCGATCGAGACCAGTCGTTGCTGGGCGCCGTCGTGCAGGTCGCGGGCCAGCCGTCGGCGTTCCTCGTCAGCGACGGCAACGATGCGGGCGCGAGACGTGTCGAGCTCCTTGAGCCTGCGCCGCAGCTCGACCTGGAGCGCGGCGATCTCCAGGGCGAGCCGGCCCGCGTCGATGACGTCGGCGACGATCCGCTCGTCGTCCTCGCGGTGGCGGACGCGAGCGGCGACGTGCGGTCCGGTGCCCACGACCGTGATGCGTCGTCCGGGGGTGGCCTCCAGCGGAAGGGGCCGGCCGTCGACGTCGTAGGTGGTGCCGGCGGAGGTGAACCCGACCGCCAGGTCCTCGTCGTGGGTCGCCGTGCGCATGGCCGCTTCGACACCGGCCGCGTCCGACTCGCCCCTGCGCAGCTGGTCGACGAAGTCGATCATCACCCGCCTGGACTCGTGCCGTGCCCTGCGGAACCGTTGGTCGACGGCGTCCTGGATCCGGGCACGGAGGGGCCAGAACGCCACGGCCACCACCAGCGCACCGGCCGCCGCCGCCACCGGTGAGGCCACCACCGTGCCCACGGCCAGGACGACACCGGCGTAGGTGGCGCCGAGTACGCCAGTGAGCGCAACGTAGGCGACGGTCCGGCTGATGAGCAGATCGATGTCGTAGAGGTGCTCCCGGATGATGGCCACACAGACTGCGATGGGCAGCAGCGGCAGCGCCAGCGCCGGCCCGTACTGCACGGGCGGCCAAGCGATCCAGAGGGCGGCGGACGCCGGCAGCACGATCGCGAGCAGGCCGCCCGCCAACAGCACCCACTTGAGCTGTTGGCGCTGCACCCCCCGCGAGCGATGGAAGCGGATCACGAGGGCCACCACCGATGCCCCCAGCGCGACGCAGACGAGGGCCGTTCCCACCACGCGTACTGGCTCGATCTGAAACGCCTCTGTGGCCAGCGGGTTGACCCCACCGGAAAGGTCGTGCCCGAGTCGCGGGCTGAGCGCCCAGCCGGGGATGGCGAGCGCTGCGCCCACCAGACCGACGACGGGTACCCACCGCCACTGAGGGGACAGGAGGCGACCATCCGGGAACAGCAGGAACAGCAGGATCATCCCGAGACCACTGAGGGCCCAGGAGGCGAGGCTCACGATCTCGGCGTAGGTCGCGCCCGGCCACCCCTGGAGGCTGCCACGCTCCCCGTACGAGAGGGCGAGATCCGCGAAGACTGCGTTGACGAGGCCGAACACGGCGAGCAGCCAGCCGATCGGGTGGCGCGGGTAGCTCCAGATGATGAGGGCGGCGGCGACCACCTGAACGATTTCGTAGACCGCGTACAGGAGCGGCTGGCCGAGCGGCGCAACGCCCGCGGCGAGCGAGACCGCCGCGACCTCCAGCGCGGCCGTGACGACGACGACCGCGGCGACCAGCCAACGTGCGGTCGCGCGTGACATGTCCCGATCATGGCACCCGCGTGCGGCTACGCGGTATGCGGACAGCCCGCGCCGCGACCACGTGACAGCACGTAGTCGGGTGGCGTGCGGCGCCCGATGCGGCGGCGCCACTCGGATTCCTAGCGTTGAGCCGTCCCACCAGTTGACAGCAGGACGGAGCAAGATCGTGACGCCGACCAACGCACCGACCGAAACGACGCAGGCAGCCGAACGGAGCACCGTCGGGCCCCGGACGGCCCGTATCGCCTTCTGGGTGCTGGTCGCTCTGACCGGCGCGCTGGCCGTGATCCACCTGGCAGGCATCTTCTTCATCGCGGATGGGGATGATGAGCGACTGGCGTTCGTCTGCTTCACGGCCCTGAACGTCCTGAGCCTGGTCGTGCTCCTCGGTCCGTTCCGGCGAGGCCAGCCGTGGGCATGGGCGGCCAGTTGGATCCAGGTCGTGCCGAACGCCCTGGTGTTGCCGATCCTCGGCTCGGAGGGCCCTGGCCCCCAGTACGTCGCCTTCGCTGTGCTGATGGTCGTCTGCCTGCTCCTCGCCAGGCCCGTTCCAAGGTCATGAAGCCTCACATCGTCGGTGGGGCCGTTTGCGGACTCGCCTGGGCCGCGGGACTGCGTGGCTTCATGGCGCAGGTGGCCACCCGTCAGGGATCGGAGGTGACCTGGCTCGGCACCTTCGTCTGGGTCCTCGCCCCCGGAGTCCTCGTCGGAGGCCTGCTGGGCTTCGCCCTGTACCTCTGGCGACACGGCGGCGCTCCTCGGGGACGCTGGCTGGTGCTCTCGCCGTTCCTGTTCGGTGCTGTCCTACTCCCGCCGATCGTGACCCTGGACTTCGATGGGTTCTTCGGCGGCGGCATCGGCGCCGGGACGATCGCGATCCCCGCGTTCGCGATCTGCGGCGGCTATGCGATCGCCGGTCGTCGGACCTGGCTCCGGATCCTCGCCAGTCTTCCGCCGCTCTCCGCCATCCCGGTCTGGGCGCTCACTGCCAGCCACATCGGCGGCGCCGAGCTCGCGCTGGACACCAGCCGCGGCCTCTGGGTCGCCCTGTACTTCTGGAGTCACCTCGCCGTATTCGCACTCGCCTGCTCCATCCCGTTCCGGATCGGAACCCTGTGGCCGGGAGCCGGCCGAGAGCAGCCGGCGAGACCAGGTGCCCGCATGACGAGCCGCGACGGCGCGATGGCCACATCAACATCGCCCCGAACTGAACTGCCGACACGCGCATCAGGAGAGTGCTGACACCTCGCGCACAGGGCGCCGATCTGCAGATCAGCGCGCTTTCGGCGCCACGTGTGCGCGCGCAACGCGCCCTGCGCGGGCCACAGGTTGGCCACCCGGTCGCGCCGTTGGCGCCGGTGGCGCCGGTGGCGCGAGCCAGGTGCCATCGGGTCCGCTCCCGCCCCGAGCTCCTGAGCGCTCACTGACGCAGCCCGCGCTGGCCCGATGCTCGGCCACGCCGATGTGCGCTCGGCGAGGCGCGCTTCGCCGACGGGTTCCGGCGCCCCACGCGGCGAGGAGACGCTCAGGGACCGAACCGTGCGGGGCCGTCCGCGCCGCGGACGCCGACCCGGGGCGCCGAGGTCCGGCCGTCAGGTAGCCGAGCGCGCCAGCTGGCCTCCTGGGGCTACCGTCGAACCATGAACATCGAAGACGTCGGTCCCCGTCCCCAGGCGTTCGACCTGGAGTCCGAGACGCGCGCGAACCCGAACTACCGCACCGTCGCCTGGAGCGGCAGCTACCTGCAGGTCACCCTCATGTCGATCCCGGTCAACGGCGACATCGGACTGGAGAGGCACCCTGAGACCGACCAGTTCATCAGGCTCGACGGTGGCCGCGGTCGAGCTCAGATGGGACCCGCCAGGGACGAGCTGACGTTCGATCAAGAGGTCACGGACGGCTGGTGCGTGATCGTTCCGGCCGGCAGCTGGCACAACATCACCAACATCGGCGACGAGCCGATGCAGGTCTACACCGTCTACGCGCCGCAGCACCACAAGCCGGGCAAGGTGCAGCAGACCAAGGCGATCGCCGACGACGACACCGACGACGAACCCGCCGACTGGTCCGTTCAACCAGGACCGGTCGCGGACCAGCACGCCTGAGCTGAGCCACCCCGGCGGCGTTGCAGGGACCGACGCCCGTCAACAGAGCCGAACGTCCCTGCCCGGTCACCTCACTGGTTGGTGTGGCCACGGATCGAGGCGCGGCCGTCCTGGTCCTGCTGCCGGCCCTCATGGCTGGCCAGGAGGTGGTCCAGCCGATGGATGGCCCCGTTGAGGGCCGCGTCCACGCTGCCTGCATCGTCGGTCACGGTGACCGGGGTCTGACCCTCCGGCCGCGCCTCGATCACGCATCGGATGTCGGCATCGGTGACCCGTCCTGCGCTCTCGTCACTGAGATGGACGTCGACCCGCGTGATGTGGTCGCTGAACCGCGACAGGGCGGTCGCGACCTCGCGCTCGACGTGGGCCGCCATCTCACCGGTTCCGTCGATGTTGTTGTCGGTGTGAACGTAGATCTGCATGCGGAGCCTCCGTTGAGCCTGATGATGCCTGGCGGTCCGATGCAGCTGCTGCGGACCAGTTCGTTCCAGGCCACCTGAACGGATGGCGTGGTGGTGGAAGGGGCCCGCGTCGATCACTCTGCTCCGGGCCCGCCACCGGAGACGCTCGGGGTCAGGTGGGCGTCACCCGGGCGCGATCCCCGCACAGCATCACGCCATGCGAGCGTTCCGGTTCGTCCTGCCGCGTCGGCACGTGACCCAGCATGCCAGCGCTCCGTAGAGGTCGCCCGTCAGTCCGCGTAGCGCAGCACCCCGAGGTCGTGCGAGCACTCGTCGCCGATCGGGTGCGCCGCGACCCGCCCGTCGGCGCGCAGCGTCGCGAGCTCGGCGACCATCCGGTCGCGCAGCGTGTAGGGGTCGATCGTGTTGACGTTGATCTTGGTGCCGCCCTCGAACCCAGCGAGCGTGGAGACCCGCCACTTGAGCACCACGTGCCACGGCATCGGCTGGGCGGCGCTGGGGGGCCGGTAGTGCCACTCCTCGTTGGTGGGCACGTCCGCGCCGGTCGCGGCGTGCAGCGCGTGCAGCAGGTCGGAGAACCCGCGCAGCTCGGCCGGCGTGTGGTCCCACGGCAGGTGGTGGCGGCTGCGCGAGTAGACCTCGAGCGCCGGGTAGCGGTGCCCCACCCCGGCGACGGCGATCGCGTGCTCGTTCTCCGCGACCACCAGCCGGTGCGCAGCGGCGTGGTCCAGGATCGCCGTGGTGTACACGTCCGGCTCGGCGGCCAGGCGCGCGAGCTCACGCTCGGTCTGCGGCCCGAACTCGTCGATCGCGACGAGCTGCTTGTGCAGGTGGTCGAAGGACGCGCCGGCGGCCCGCAGCCAGTTCTGGAACACCGCCACGTAGCGCGCATGGGGCTGGGCGGCGTACTGCGACCGCATCGCGGCGACCGTGAACTCCAGGTAGCGCAGGTGCTCCTCGGGCGTCAGGTTCCCCGAACCCGCGAGCTCGTCCCTGAACCGGGCCCCGTCCACCAGGTGGCGGCGGGGCACGACCACGTCGTGCGACCCGGCGAACAGGTCGATGGCCTGGGCCAGCCGCTCGGCCTCGGGCTCGGTGGCCCACACCCCGGACAGTCCGGTCGCCGCAGCGCGTCGGCCCAGCATGTCGAGCACGTGCGCCCGGCCCAGGGGGTCGGCGGTGTAGGCGGTCGCCCGTGTCAGCAGCTCCGGCGAGGGCTGGTAGCCGTGGTTCGCCCGCCAGTACTCGACCGACAGGATCTCGTAGAGGTTGGGCACCAGCCGCAGCTCGGCGACCGTCTCGTCCAGACGCGCCGCCGGCAGGTGCTCGACGGTGCGCGGCCCGTCCTCGGTGAGCACGAGACGGGACTTCTCCGGCGGGGTGTCCAGGTAGCGGCCCGAGCAGAACGCGCACAGCCGGTCGTGCTCGGCGCGGTCGACCTCGATCCGGTCGCGTCGGGGCACGGGGTGCGGCCGGCCACCGCGACCGGGCACGGTCCACACGACGGTGCCGGTCAGCGGCGAGACCTGTTTGACGGTGCCGTCCGGGAGGCGGACGAGCGGCTCGCTGCCGGAGGTGTGACCGATCACGGACGTGGCTCCGGACGGGTGCGGGGCGGGGCGGGGAGCACGGCGACACCCTAGCCAAGCCGCGGTCGGGGCGGGCACCCGTCACCCGGCCGGGCGACCGCGGCGAAACGTCGTGCCCGCTGTCGGTACCGGGCGGTAACCTTCCGGCTCGTGCCCGTCCCCGTCATCACCGCCACCGGCCTGACCAAGCACTACGGCGAGCTCGTCGCGGTCGACGGCATCGACCTTGAGGTCGCGCCCGGCGAGTCCTTCGGCCTGCTGGGCCCGAACGGCGCCGGCAAGTCGACGACGATGCGGATGATCGGCGCGGTGTCGACCCGCACCGCCGGGGACCTGCGGGTGCTCGGGCTCGACCCGGACACGCACGGCCCCGAGATCCGCTCGCAGCTCGGCGTGGTGCCCCAGGAGGACAACTTGGACACCGAGCTGCGGGTGCGCGACAACCTCATCGTCTACGGGCGCTACTTCGGCATCCCGCGCACCGAGTGCGGCCGGCGCGCGGACGAGCTGCTCGCCTTCGCCCAGCTCGAGGAGAAGGCGCGGTCCAAGGTCGACGACCTGTCCGGCGGCATGAAGCGCCGCCTGACGATCGCCCGCGCCCTGGTGAACAACCCGCGGGTGCTGATGCTCGACGAGCCGACCACCGGCCTGGACCCCCAGGCGCGGCACGTGCTGTGGGACCGGCTGTTCCGGCTCAAGGAGCGCGGCACGACGCTGGTGCTCACGACGCACTACATGGACGAGGCCGAGCAGCTGTGCGACCGGCTGGTGGTGGTCGACAACGGCCGGATCATGGCCGAGGGCAGCCCGGCGTCGCTGATCCGCGAGCACTCCTCGCGCGAGGTCGTCGAGCTCCGGTTCGGTTCGCGCAACAACGAGGCCGCCGCCGAGCGGATCGCCGACCTGGGCGACCGGGTGGAGACTCTGCCCGACCGCGTGCTGGTGTACGCCGCGGACGGCGAGGCCGTGCTCGAGCAGGTCGCCCGGCTCGGCCTGCACCCGACCACGAGCCTGGTGCGCCGCTCGAGCCTGGAGGACGTGTTCCTGCGCCTGACCGGACGGAGCCTGATCGAATGACGGCGCTCGACGAGGCCACCGGGGCCGCCCTGGCCGGTGCCGTGCGCCCCCGCCGGTTCGGCGCGCTGTACGTCGCCGAGCACCAGCTGCGCGCGATGCGCTCCTACGGCTGGACGATCGTGATCGGCGGGCTCGGCCAGCCGCTGCTGTACCTGCTGGGTCTCGGCCTCGGGCTTGCGACGTTCCTGGACGTGCCGGTGGGCTTCGGGCCCGACGGCCCGGTGCCCTACGTGACGTTCGTGGCGCCTGCGCTGCTGGCGACCGCGGCGATCTCCGTCACCACCGAGGAGTTCACCTACACGGTGATGGCCGGCTTCAAGTGGCGCCGGATCTTCTGGGGGATGAACGCCTCTCCGATCGCGCCCGCCCAGGTGGTCGGCGGTCTGGTGCTCGCGGTCGGCGCGCGGATGCTGTTCGTGTCCACCGCGTACGCCCTGCTGATCTGGGCCTTCGGGGCAGTGGGCAACGTCTGGGCGGTGGCCGTGCTGCCACTGCTCGGGTTGCTAGGCGGGTTCGCGTTCGGCCTGCCGCTGCTGGCCTACTCGGCGAGCCTGCGGGACGACGCCGGCCAGTTCGCCGCCGTGCAGCGCTTCGTGTTCACCCCGATGTTCCTGTTCTCCGGCACGTTCTACCCACTGGACACCCTGCCCGTCTGGCTGCACTGGATCGGCTGGGTCTCGCCGCTGTGGCACGCCAGCGAGCTGGGCCGGGCGGTCTCCTACGGCGCGCCGATGAGCGGGACGACCGTGGCGGTGCACCTCGCGGTGCTGATCGGTCTGGTCGTGGGCGGCTGGGTCGTGGCACGCCGGGTCTTCGTCAGACGGATGCGCGGATGAGCGCCACGACGAGGACCGAGGAACCGACCCGCTCCGGCGGCGTGCGCGCGCTGTACGCCGGCAACGCCCAGGCCGTGCTCGGCCGCGGGCTGCTCGCGGCACGGTCGAGCACCTGGGTGGTGGTGGTCTCGGGGTTCTTCGAGCCGGTGTTCTTCCTGCTCGCGATGGGCGTCGGCCTGGGCACCTACATCGGCGACGTCGCGCTGCCGTCCGGTCGCGAGATCCCCTACGCGGCGTACATCGCCCCGGCGCTGCTGGCCGTCTCGGCGATGAACGGCGCGGTGTACGACTCGACCTGGAACGTCTTCTTCAAGATGCACTTCGGCAAGCTGTACCAGGCGATGATGGCCACGTCGCTCGGGCCGCTGGACGTCGCGCTCGGCGAGATCGCGTACGCACTGCTGCGCGGCGTGGTCTACGCGACCGGCTTCCTCACCGTGATGCAGGTGATGGGCCTGAACCTGTCGTGGACGGCGATCCTGACGCTCCCTGCGGTGCTGCTGATCGCCTTCGGCTTCGCCAGCCTCGGCATGGCGGTCACGAGCTACATGTCGACCTTCCAGCAGATGGACTGGATCACCTTCGTCCTGCTGCCGATGTTCCTGTTCTCCGCGACGTTCTTCCCCCTGAGCGTCTACCCCGAGCCGCTGCAGTGGCTGATCCAGGCCCTGCCGCTGTGGCACGGGGTCGAGCTCATCCGCGGGCTGACCACCGGTGAGCTGGACGGCGCGACGGCCGTGCACGTCGGGTACTACGTCGCCCTGGTCGCGATCGGCGTGGTGGTCACCACCCGCAGGCTGCGCGCGCTGTTCCTCGACTGACAGGTGGGCCCCGACCGCACCGGAAGCAGTCGGGGCCGCACCTCCAACGGAGCTGGACGCCCCGCGGGTCAGGTCAGCGCTGGATGAGGTGCCCCTCCTCGTCCAGGTAGTCCCGCCACGAGCGCTTCGCCTTCCAGCCGAGGACGCGCTCGGCCTTCGCCGAGCTGATGCCCGACGAGTCAGGGCGCGCCAGCTCGCGCAGCTCGATCTTGTCGCCGTAGTACTGGTGCAGGATCGTGGCGAAGTCCCGGTTGCCGACGTTGTCCGGGTTGGCGATGTAGAAGATCTCGTGGCCGGGCAGGTCCGACTCCACGGCGAGCACGATGGCGTCGGCGAGGTCGTCGGCGTCGACGTAGCTCCACAGGTTCGGGCTCAGGTGCGAGGGGTCGCGCACCTGCGCACCGAGGTTGCGCTCGATGTTGCCCGGGTGCTGCACGTGGCTGGGCCGCAGGGACACGCAGCGCAGGTCGCTGCGGCGGACCGCGGCGTCGCAGAGCTGCTCACCGAAGGCCTTGGACAGCGCGTACGGGTCCTGCGGGCGGATCGGGTGCTCCTCGTCCACCGGCGCGTAGTCCGGGAGGTCGGGGCGCTCGGGGAAGAAGAAGCCCGGGACCGTCTCGCTCGAGACGTTGACGAAGATCTTGACCCCCCAGCGAACCGAGGCCTCGAGCATGTTGAAGGTCGCCATGATGTTGTTCTGGAACACGACGTGAGGCGGGTTGTGCGTCGGCTCCGGGATCGCGCCGGCGTGGACCACCGCCTCGAAACCACGCACCACCGCGAACGCCTGGCCGGCGTCGGTGAGGTCCGCCTGCTGGTAGTCGGGCTCCCCGGGGAGCATCCGGTCGAAGTCGTGCCGACCGAGGTCGGATCCCGTGACGTCGTGACCGGCCGCGAGCAGCGCACGCACCGCTGCGCTGCCGACCTTGCCGCGGGACCCGGTGACCAGAACTCTCATCATGTCTCCTTCAACGATCTCTGCTACGGACTGGACTGCTGCTCGTGCCGCCTCGCCGTCGGGCGGGTCGGCACGGAAGTCGAACAACGACTGCGCCGGGTCGGTGACAAATTGCACGAAGTCCGACTCGGTCTGGTCGATGTGGCGACTCATGGCTTCGGCAGAAGCGGCCGAGTCTCCTGACGTCAGCGCACGCAGGATGTTCTCATGCTGGACCATCGCATGCTTTCTCACGTCGCTGTGCGCGGACGTCTGATACCTGGTGAGTCGCAACACCTCCTCGAGCGGATTGAACAATGCTCCGATGAAGGAGTTGGCGGTCGCGTCGAGAATGACTCGATGGAAACGGATGTCGGCCTCCACGAACTGCACGACGTACCGGTGGCAGCCGCCTCGGCCATCGAGTCGTGACCAGCCGGCCCAGCGTGGCCAGATCCTCCGCGGTCCGCCGTTCGGCCGCGATCCCCGCCGCCCCGACCTCGACCAATCGCCGCGCCTCGAGCAGCTGGCGCGACCACGTCGAGCCATCGGACTCGAGCTTCGACCGTGCGACCAACAGCACGGGGTCCAACAGGGACCACTCCGCCGTCGGCGAGACGAATGTCCCGCGCCCGGCCACGATTCGCACGAGCCCCTTCGCCTGCAGAAACTTGATCGCTTCCCGGACCGTTGGCCGGCTGAGCCCTGAGCTCCCGGGACAACTCGTTCTCGTTCGGAACCTGGGAACCGGGCGGGTACGACGCCGTTCGACGATCGATTCCTGAAGAGATTCCGCAAGGCCTTCTGCCAGCGGGCGGCGAGCCATTTGTCTCCAGGAGAAGGGGGCGACAACGCGCTGGATCCTACACCGATGGTCTCTTCTGGATCCGGGCCAACGATCCCCGCCCAACCGCCACGCCCACCCGCGCGCCCACCCCGTCGACGCATGTTCAGTGCGACGGCCAAGATGATGATCGCTCCGCTGAACATCTCCTGCCAGTAGGCCGAGATGTTGAGCATGATGAGGCCGTTGAGGATGAGCCCGAGCAGCGTGGTCCCGAGCACGGTCCCGAGGATCGAGCCCTCTCCACCGAACAGGCTTGCCCCGCCGATCACCACAGCGCCGATCGCGACCAGCTCGTAGCCCGAGCCGGCATCCGGGCGCCCCACGCTCAGACGTGCGGTCTCGACCACCGAGGCCACCGCCGCGAGCGAGGAGGAGATCACGAAGACCGCGATCTTCACCGCGCGGACCCGAACTCCTGACAGAACCGCGGCCTCGGTGTTGCTCCCGATGAGGAACACGTGCCGGCCGAACACCGTCTTGGTCAGCACCAGGTGCGCGATCACAGCGACCACCGCGGCGAGCCAGACCGGCACGGGGATGCCGAGCCACCGGCCCTGCCCGATGAACAGGAAGGCGCTCGGGAAGCCGCTGATCGTCGAGCCCGTGGTCAGCCCGAGCGCGAGACCGCTGGCCATCGCCATGGTCCCGAGCGTGACCACGAACGACGGTATTCGGGAGAAGGCGAACACCGTCCCGTTGAACAGACCGACGAGCGCGCCGGCGACCACTGCCAACGGCATGGCCAGCACCGGGGGCAGGCCTGCGTCGACCAGCAGCAGCCCCGTGCTCACCGACACCAGCGCGACCACCGAGCCCACCGACAGGTCGATCTGACCCGCAAGGATCACGAAGGTCATGCCCGTGCTGATGAACAGCGCCAGGGCGACCTGCCGCGAGACCACCGTGAGGTTGCCCGCGGTCAGGAAGTTGGGTGACTGGCTCGCCAGGAACACCACCAGGACGACGACGGCCACCAGGAGCCCGAACTCCTTCGCGCCGACGATCCTGCGGAGCCTGCGGATCAGTCGGTGTTGAGGCACGTCCTCGGCCGGCGACACCCTCAGCACATCGCTCTTCACGCCACACCCCTCTCGTGGACGCCGGTCGCCATGCTCATGACCGCGCGTTCGCTCATCTCGTCGCCGGACAGCTCGCCTGCCACCCGGCCCTCGCGGAGAACGACCACGCGGTCGCTCATCCCCAACACCTCGTTCAGCTCGGAGGAGATCATCACGATCGCCACCCCGGTGGCCGCGATCGTGCGCATCAGCCCGTAGATCTCCTCCTTGGCGCCCATGTCCACGCCGCGGGTCGGCTCGTCGAGCAGCAGGATGCGCGGCCCGGTCGCCAGCCACCGGGCCAGGACGGCCTTCTGCTGGTTACCCCCGGACAGTGAGCGCACCGGCTGGGGCAGGGCGTTGGTGCGCAGGTTGAGCTGCTCGGCGTAGCGCTGCGACAGCTGCTGCTCGGAGCCCGAGTTGAGCCACCCGAACCGGGAGACCCGCTCGGGGCAGGCCGACACGATGTTGATGCTCACCGGAAGGTCCAGGAACAGCGCGCTGCCCTTGCGGTCCTCGGGCACCAGCGCGACACCGGCGGCGATCGCCTCCATCGGGTTCTGCCAGTGCACCGGCTCGCCGTCCATCACGATCTCGCCGGCCTCGACCGGCTCCATCCCGAAGACCGCGCGTGCAGACTCGCTCCGGCCGGCTCCGACCAGGCCGGCCACACCGAGGATCTCGCCGGCGCGCACGTCGAAGCTGACGTCCTTGACCCGAGGGCCCGAGCGCAGCCCACGCACCGAGAGCACCGGTGGTGCCTCGGGCACGGCCTCGAGGCGGTGCCCGAAGACCTGGTCGATGTCGCGGCCGACCATCAGGTTGACCACCTCGGCCGGCGTGCTCGCCGAGGTCTGCAGGATCTCCCCCACGTTGCGCCCGTCGCGCAGCACCGTGATGCGGTCGGCCACGTCGAAGATCTCCCGCAGCCGGTGCGAGACGTAGACCACCGCCACACCTCGGTCGCGCAGGCGCCGCACGATGTCCAGCAGCACGTCGACCTCGTCGTCGGTGACCGAGGACGTCGGCTCGTCCATCACCACGATGCCCGCGTCGGCGGACAGCGCCTTGGCGATCTCCACCATCTGCTGTCGTGCGATGCTCAGCGAACCCACCAGGGCGTCGGGGTCCTGCGCAATGCCCAGATCGCGCAGCAGCGCCGCGCTGTCCGTCCGCATCCGGGCGAAGTCCACCAGCCGCAAACGGTTCCGGGGCTCGCGGCCCACCCAGATGTTCTCGGCCACCGACAGGTGCGGCGCCAGGTTGAGCTCCTGGTGGATCACGGCGATGCCGTGCGCCGCGGAGAGCCGCGGCGTCCCGAACTGCACGACCTCGTCGTCGACCTCGACGACACCGGCGTCCGGCGTGTACATCCCCGCCAGGATCTTCAGCAGCGTCGACTTGCCCGCGCCGTTCTCGCCCACGAGGGCCATGACCTCGCCGCGTCGCACCTCGAGGTCGACGTGGTCGAGCGCGATCACGCCGGGGAACCGCTTCGACATGCCGCGCATGCGGACTGCCACCGCAGACATCGCCGTCTCCAATCCGATCGGGTCCGGCCCACCTCACGCATGAGGTGGGCCGGACGCGTTGATCAGTGCGGGCCCTCGTTGAGGAACGCCTCGAGGGTGTCGGGGGTCACGACGACGACGCCGGTGTCGATGACGAACCCGTCGGCCTGGTCCCAGGTACCCTCGTGCATCTTGATGAGCACGTCGAGCGCCTGAGCAGTCATGCCGTACGGCTTCTGGGAGATCAGGGCGTCGACGCAGCCGTTGCGCATTGCCTCGATGCCCTGGTCCACGACGTCGAACCCGACGGCCTTGACCGTCCCGCAGGTGCTCGACGAGTTCAGCGCGCCGGCGATGCCGGGCAGGTCCGAGCCGCCGATGCCGACGAACGCTGACAGGTCGGGGTGCGCCTGCAGGATCGTCTCGGCGATCGTCTGGGCGTCCGCCATCGACTCACCGGACTCCTCGGTCGCGACGATCTCGATGTCCGGGTTCGCGTCCAGGGCCTTGGTCAGGCCGTCGAGGCGCTGCTTGAGGTTGGTCGCGCTGAGGCTGCCGATCACCACGGCCACCTTGCCCTTGCCACCGATGGCGTCGATGAGCGCCTTGCCGGCCGTCTCACCGGCAGCGACGTTGTCGGTACCGATGTAGCCCTGGACCTCGGAGTCCGGCACGGGGCCGTCCCAGGCGATCACGGGGATGCCCTGGGCCCGCGCGCGGGAGATGACGTCCTTGACGCTCGCGGGGTCGTTGGGCGACACCGCGATGCCGAGCGGGTTCTTGGCCAGGATCGACTCGAAGATCGCGACCTGCTTGGCCGCGTCGTCAGAGTCCGGGCCGAGGAACTCGGCGGTGACGCCCTGCTTCTCGGCCTCGGCCTCCATGCCCTTGCGCGCGTCCACCCAGTAGGGGTTGTTGAGGGACTTCGGCAGGAACACGTAGGAACCCTCGGACGCGGCCGTCGAGCCGCCGCCGTCGGCGGTCGAGCCCGAGTCCGAGCCGGTCGAGCTGCAGCCGGCCAGGACCAGTGCAGCGGCAGCCAAAGTAGCTGCGACGGTGATGCGCATTCGCTTCATGTCTCGTCCTTCGTTGTGTCCACGAACTTCGTTGTTGGTGATCTCGCTCTGCCTCGAGCGATCAAGACGACAAGCAGGTGAGCTCCGGGCTGCTCACGCACCCCCTTCCGCACTCGTCGACCTGAGCCTTCGGACGACCGACGCGAGGGAGCCCTCGCTCCCGACGTTGCCCGGGAAGACCACGTAGGGCATGCCCGATGGCACGTCGGCCTCGACGGTCGTCAGCACGGACACGACGCCGTCGAAGATCTGACCTGCGACCACGGCACGGGCGATGCCCAGGCCGTGCACGGCCACGTCGTGCGAGGTGATCCCGCCCTTGGCCACGACGAAGCCCAACGACCTCGCCGCGCGTACCGCCCGGACCACCTCGGTGACGGCCGTCGACACGGCCCCGGCGACCTCGAGGCTCGTGCGGCCGCCGGTGGCGGTGACCAGGGTCCGTCCGGTCTGCAGCACCACGTCGCCGACCGCGAGGCCGTCGATCACGGCGCCCGCCGCGCGGGACACCTCGGCGCGCGCCGCGTCGGGCGAGGCGAGCGCACCGGCGACGTCCAGCTCGACGAACCTCAGGCCGGGCAGCTGCTCGAGCCGGGCGAGCTGGCGGGTCGTGTTCGCGGTGTGCGAGCCGACCACGACCAGGCCGTGCCCGGAGGCCGGAGCGAGCTCCGCGTCGGTCAGCGCCGGCCACTCCGGCTGCCCCGCGAGCACCCGCAGCAGGGAGGGCGCGAGGCGGTGCAGCAGCCGCCGGCCGGCCTCCTCGGCCTCGATCACCGCGAGCGCCACGACCTCGAGGTCGTGCACCGAGGCGGCGTTGACCACCACTGGCGATCCACCGGTCACCGCGAGCAGCCGGTCCAGGACGGCCTCGGGGCCGCCTGAGCGGATCGTCTCCAGGGAGATGCTCGTCACGTGCTGCGCCGGCCACCGGCCACCGGACTTCTCGTCCAGGTAGTCACGCAGGTCCGAGCTCCGATAGCCGAAGGTCGCGTCGGCGGCGTACTCAGAGTCGCCGGCCATGATCCAGCCGTCCGGCGTGTCCACCCACTGCACGTCATCGACCGTCATCCGGCCGGCCTCGAGGTAGGCCGGGGTGAACAGCACCGCGTCGTACGGCCGCCCGTGGGCCGCGGCGACCTGGGCCAGCACGTCGGTCTCCAGGGGGACGTGGCCGCGCAGGGTCGAGTCACCGCGGGCCACCAGGCGCAGCGGCCAGCCCTCGGAGGTGGCGAGCCGCTCGAGCGACCACGCGAGCTCGTGCACCAGGGTCGTCGTATCCGGCCGGGACAGGCTGCGGGTGTTCGTCAGTGCCACGCTCACGCCCGGCTCGGCGCCGAGCGCCCACCGAAGGTCGCCGTCGGTCCACCGCGAGACCAGCCGGACCCCGCGCAGGGTCTGCGTGCCGGTCGGGTCGTCGTCGAGGGCGACCGTCCGGGTACCGGTCCGGCGGGCGTGCTCCGCGATCCGCTCGATCGCGCCCGGGACCACCAGAGGCTCCGGCAGCGCGTCGAGGAGGGCCGCGGCGTCGACCGCGCGTGGCATGGAGGTGGTCACGGGGCGGGCACCACGGCGGCCGGGTGGGCGACGGTGGCGAGGTACTCCACGCCGAGCCGCGGGCTGGACAGGACGGTCAGGCCGGTCTGCTCGGCGAGCGAGTCGGCCAGCCTGGTCATCGAGGCCTGGGCGAGCACGATGAGATCGACCCCGCGCTCGACGAGCTTCTGCGCGCCGGCGCGCACGAGCGCGTCGTGGCGGTCCTTGTCGCCGCTCATCAGGGCCTCGAAGGCTCCCTCGGCGAGCTGGGTGAGGATCGTGATCTCCCGGCCGGCCTCCTGGGCGTGGCCCCGGATGAGGTTCGCCGTCGGCGGCAGCGTGGTGGGCACCGTGGCGAGCACGCCGACGGTGCTCGCCGTGAGCGCCGCGGTGCGCGTCATGGCGTCGTCGATCTTGACGATCGGGATCTTCACGTGGGACTTCGCACTGTCCACCGCGGGGCCGAGCGAGGAGCACGCGGAGAAGATCACGTCCGCCCCGGCGTGCTCGGCAGCCTCCGCGAGCAGCACCATCCGGGCCTCGCTGTCGGGCGAGATCTCGCCCTCGCGCATCACGGTCGCCAGGACGTCCGAATCGACGAAGTGGATCACCTCGTCGTCCGGCATGAGCTCGCCGATCAGATCCGTGATCTGGGTCTCGACGTTCACGAACACGAAGCTCGTGTGGAGCATCGCGATCTTCGTCATGGCGTCCTCCCTGACGTCAGATGTCGGATGTCTGACTGCAATGATGGGACCAAACTCCCAACGAAGGCAAGATGCTTTGGGCTACTGAAAGGTCACGATCGGGTAACGGGCCGGGCGGCGGGCGCCCCTCCGGGACGCCGCGCGGGCGACGGAGCGGTCCGTCCCGACCGACCTACCGACGGTGGTGAGAGAGTGGGAGCCGTCACCGACACACCCCAGGAGGTATCCATGGCAGCCGAACCCGGCAGCGTCGTCGTCTGCATCCCCGTGGCTCCCGGCCGCCGGGTCGACCACAGCTGGGGCAAGGCGACCACCGTGGCCACGGTGACGGTGCGCGACGGCGCGGTCGTGGACTGGACCGAGGACGCGGTCGGCTGGGACGTGCTGCACGACGAGGGCCCGCACGGCAGCCATCACGCGCGGATCGCGCGGTTCCTGCTCGAGCGCCACGCGCAGGCGGTCGCCGCCTCGCACATGGGCCCGCCGATGGTGAACATGATCGCCAAGATGGGGCTGGTCGTGGACCTGGGAGCGAGCGGCGACGCCGAGTCCGCGGCGCTCGCGGTGGCCGCCAAGGTCGCCACGCCCGCCTGACCTTCACCGGACCCACACCGGAGCCGGTCGACGACCGGCCGGCCCGGGTCGAGGATGGACACATGATCCGCGGAGCCCTGCGTTGGACCTTGCCCGCCGGAATCGGCGCGGCAGTGATCGCCGCCACCCTGCTGGCACCCTCGGTAGCCGCCGCCGGCACCGACCTGCCCGCACGAACGCCGCAGCAGCTGCTCACCGACCTGCAGGGCGCGACAGCCTCCGCCGTCCAGGGCACCGTCCGCGTCGTCGCCGACCTCGGGCTGCCCTCCCTGCCGAGCATGGCCCAGGCGGGAGGCGGGCCTCACGACGCCGCCGACCTGACCTCGGTGCTGTCCGGCACCACGACGATGCGGGTCTGGGGCTCGCACGACGGTGCGCGCGTCGCGGTCCACGGCACGCTCGGCGAGACCGACGTGATCACCGACGGCACGCAGGTCTGGATCTGGTCCTCGGCCGAACGGACCGTCACGCACCTCGTGGGCACCGACCACTCCGCGTCCGGCAGCGACCCGTCGAAGCAGCCGGAGCAGTGGGCGGGCACCGACCCGCGGGCGGCGCTCGCCTCGCTCACCCCCGAACAGCTGAGCAAGGCGGTCCTCGCCGCCCTGGACCCGAGCACCACCGTGACCAGCGGCGCGGACGTGACGGTCGCCGGACGCCCGGCGTACCAGCTGGTCCTCACGCCCAAGGACGCCGGCACCCTCGTCGGCTCCGTGACGATCGCCATCGACGCCGCCGAGCGCGTCCCGACCCGGGTCACCGTGACGTCCACGGTCACTGGGCAGCCCGCGCTGACCGTCGGCTTCACCGATGTCAGCTTCACCCCCCCGGACCCGAGCGTGTTCGCGTTCACACCGCCCGCAGGTGCGACGGTCGAGGAGAAGACCGCCTCCGACTCGGGCGCGCCCTCCGCCGCCCCGGCCACCGGCGCCGACACCCCCAGCCCGCAGGTCGTGGGCAAGGGCTGGTCGAGCGTCCTCGTGCTGGCCGGCGTGTCGAACCTGGCGACGCCGCCGGGTCAGTCGGGCACCGCCGGCACGTCGGGCGTGGGCGACCTGGGCGCCGTCGTCGCGGCCCTGCCCGAGGTCTCCGGGCCCTGGGGCTCGGGCCGGCTGCTGACCTCCCACCTGGTGTCCGCGCTCCTGACCGACGACGGCCGGGTGCTGGTCGGCGCCGTCGACGCCAAGACCCTCGAGGCCGCCGCAGCGGCGACCCGGTGACCGCGGGGGTGGCCGACGCCGGGGCGCAACCCGCCGCGGTCGTCACCGAAGGCCTGACCAAGCGCTTCCGGTCCGGTCAGCTCGCCGTCGACGGGATCGACCTCGTCGTGCCCCACGGTTCCGTCTACGGCTTCCTCGGACCCAACGGGTCCGGCAAGACCACCACCATCCGGATGCTGCTGGGCCTGCTGCGGCCCACCGCAGGCGGCGCCAGACTGCTCGGGCACGCGATGCCGGACGGTGCAGCCGACGTGCTTCCCCGGGTCGGCGCGCTGGTCGAGGGCCCTGCGTTCCACCCTTACCTGTCCGGCTGGGACAACCTCATGCGGCTCGACGCCGCGGACCGCACCGGGCCGCCGGCCTCCGCCTCGGACCGGATCCACACGGCGCTGGACCGGGTCGGGCTGGCCGCCGCGTCCGGCAAGCGGTACCGGCACTACTCGCTCGGCATGCGCCAGCGGCTGGGGATCGCCGCGGCGCTGCTGCGCCCGCGCGAGCTGCTGGTGCTCGACGAGCCCACCAACGGCCTGGACCCGCAGGGCACCCGCGAGGTGCGTGGGCTCCTCGTCGAGCTCGCTCGCGGCGGCACCACGGTGGTGCTGTCCAGCCACCTGCTGGCCGAGGTCGAGCAGGTCTGCACGCACGTCGGGGTCATGCACCGCGGCCGGCTCGTCGCCCAGGACACCCTCGAAGCGCTGCACGCGCGGGGTGCACCGCGCGCCGTCGTGACCACGTCCGAGCCCGCTGCAGCGGCGCAGGTGCTCACCGCGCAGGGCCTGGCCGACGTGTCGGTCGAGCCCCCCGGGGCCAGCGCCGAGCTCGGCTCCGCGGCGCCGGCCGACCTGGTCGCCGGCCTGGTCCACGCCGGCGTGCCGGTGTCCGGATTCCGGGTCTCGGCGACGGACCTCGAGGACCTGTTCGTCTCGCTCACCGGGGAGGGCTTCGATGTCAGCGGCTGAGGTGGTGGCACCCTCTCGAGCCCGCGGGGCGCTCGGCCGGTTCTTCCGTTCCGAGCTGTGGCTGATCTTCGGACGACGCCGCAACTGGATCGGCGGCTTGATCCTGGCCAGCGTCCCTGTCCTCATCGCGGTGGTCATCAAGGTGTCCGGGTCTTCCGCGGGCGACACGTTCCTGTTCGGCCAGATCACCCAGAACGGGCTGTTCGTCGGGCTCGCCGCGCTCACCGTGGAGATCCCGTTCTTCCTGCCCATCGCGGTGTCGGCGATCTCGGGCGACGCCGTCGCGGGCGAGGCGAACCTCGGTACCCTGCGCTACCTGCTCGTCACGCCCGTGGCCCGCACCCGCCTGGTGCTGGTCAAGCTCGGCGGGATCGCAGTCTTCACACTCGCGGCGACCTGCCTGGTCGCCGCCGTCGGTGCGGTGTCCGGTCTGGCGCTGTTCGGGGGCGGCGACTTCGTGACCCTGTCCGGGACCACGCTCGGCTTCGGCGCCGGTCTGGGCCGGTTGGCCCTGGTCGGCCTGTACCTGACGCTCTGCCTGACGGCGCTCGGGGCGATCGGGCTGTTCGCCTCGACGCTCACCGAGCAGCCGATCGCCGCCGGGATCGTGGTGCTGGTGCTCACGGTGGTGAGCCAGATCCTCGACCAGATCTCGCAGCTGTCGGCCATCCACCGGTTCCTGCCCACGCACTTCTGGTTCGACTACGGCGAGCTGCTGCGCGACCCGTTGGACCTGACCGCGATGGGGCCGGGTGTTCTGTCCGCCCTCGCGTACATCGTGGTGTTCACCACTGCGGCGTGGGCCCGGTTCACCACCGCCGACGTGAGCTCCTGATCGGGCGGGCCCGACCCGGCTAGCCTTCGGCTCATGGTCGCACCCGCCGGCGGACCCCTCCCCCCGATGCGCACTCTCGCGCTGGTCGCCGTGCCGCTGGTGCTGACCGTCGTGACCTGGGCCAACGGCGGGTGGAGCGGCTGGGTCCTGATGGTCGCCGTGCTCGCCTCGCTGGGCGTGGCCGCACTGCTGGCTCCCGGCTGGAGCGGGTGGGCGAGTGCAGCGTCGGTGGCCGGGGACACGCGGTCGCCTGAAGCGCTTCGGCGGGTGCTGACAGGTGTCGGTGCGACCCTCCTGGTGCTCGCGATCGCACTCGCCTGGTCGCGGACGGGCTCGGCCTGAGGCGTCAGGCGACAACCACCGGCCGTCCGCCCGTGATCCGGACCAGCTCGTCGAAGGTCGTCGGGAACACGGTGCGCGGGTGCCCCGCGGCGGCCCACACCTGCTCGTGCTCGCCCAGCGCGACGTCCACGAGAGTGCTCAGCGCGGTGGCGTGACCGACCGGCGCCACCCCACCGATCGCGAAACCGGTGCGCTCGCGTACCAGGTCCGCGTCGGCGCGCTCGAGGTGCTCGACCCCGAGGAGCGCCGCGACGACGCCGGTGTCGACCCGGTGGGCGCCGGAGGTCATCACCAGCACCGCGTCCCGCCCGCCGTCGCCGTCCGGGACGGCGAACACCAGCGAGTTGGCGATCTGGCCGACCGTCACGCCCAGCTGCTCGGCGGCGGCGACGGCGGTCCGTGCGTGCTCGTCGAGCACGACGACCTCGCCGGTCGCACCGGCAGCGGCAAGGGCAGAGCGGACGCGGGAGACGCCGGGGTGGTCGTCGAGATCGGTCACCCGCCGAGCCTAGGACCGCCGGATGATCGCCGTGTTTCGGCCGGGGCCGGCGCACGTCGCGCCGGCCCGGGCCGAGAAGCGCCGATCATGCAGGCCGGTTCAGGCAGCGGTTTCCGCCTTCGACTCCCGGCGCGTGCTCAAGCCGAACACCCGGTACAGCAGGCAGAAGCCCGTCGCGCCGGTGAGCAGGGCGATCGCCCCGACGACGGCGAGCGCGATGCCGCCGCCCGTGGAGATGCCGACCGCGAAGCCGGCGGCAAGGGCCGCAGCCCCGACGACCACGCGCACGATCCGGTCGGTGGTGCTTTCGTTCTGAGCCATCGCTCCTCCTCGGAACTCGTATACCCCCCAGGGTATAGCGTCGCAGGGGTGCCCTCGCATTCCCACCCGCGGCACACTGGTGCAGTGATCGCGCGACGGGTGGTGGTGCACGGCCTGGTCCAGGGGGTCGGCTTCCGCTGGTCGATGGCCGGCGAGGCCCGCCGCGCCGGGTTGGCCGGCTGGGTCCGCAACCGCAGCGACGGAGCCGTCGAGGCGCACCTGGAGGGTGACCCCGCCGACGTGGACGCCGTGGTGGCCTGGGCCCACGAGGGGCCCCGCCACGCACGGGTCACACACGTCGAGGTCAGCGACGCGCAACCGTTCGGCGCGGTGGTGTTCGACATCGAACCGTGAGGGGCGCGATGTCGAGCCGCCCGGCGGCGGTCAGCCGCGCCCGAGCACGATCGCGAGCACCGGGACCCACCGACGGGCGTCAGAGGGCCGCGAGGATCGCCGTCACCACCGTGGCCGAGCGGTCCGCGGCGTCGTCGACGTGGGTGCGGAAGTCCTCCCCCGCCACCGGCCCGCACAGGTCGGAGATCCCGCGCACCGAGACGAAAGGCGCCCCGGCCAGATAGCAGGTCTGGGCGATCGCCGCGCTCTCCATGTCGGTGCTCAGCGCGTCGGGGAAGGCGGCGCGAACCTCGTCGACCGTGCGGGCGTCGACGAAGGCGTCCGAGGAGAGCATCGTGCCGACGAGCACCGCACCGTCGGTGAAGGTGACCGCGCGCGCCGCCTCGACCAGGCGCGGCTCGCCGACGTAGTCCACCGGCATCCCGGGGATCTGCCCGCGCTGGTACCCGAACGCCGTGGCGTCGGCCCCGCCGAACCGGTACCGCTCCCCCACCACGACGTCGCCGACCCGGACCTGGGCGCCGAGCCCGCCGGCGCTGCCGGCGCTGATCACCGGCACCGGCCCCGCCTCATGCAGCGCGACGGCCACCGCCGCCGTGGCGTTCACGGCGCCGATCCCGGTCCGCACCAGCAGCGCCCGGCGACCGGCCAGACTCAGGTCGGTGTGCTCGGCGTGGCCCACCGACCGGGTCGGCCCAACGTGGTCCGCGACGGCCCGCAGCGGCTCCGCCTCCGGCACCATCGCCACCACGACGAGCACCTCGGTCACGCCATCACCTGCCGCCACTCATCACGGCGGTCGAGGAACCGGCGTGCGGCGTCCTGTGCGCCGGCGAGGGTGTGGTTGGCGCCCCAGCCGCACTGCACCTCGTTCGCCGCCGGCACCTCAGTGGCCGCGAGCACGTCGGTCAGGGTCGCCGCGAGCAGGTCGGCCACCGCCGACATCTCCCACTCCCCGGCCAGCAGCAGGTAGAAGCCGGTCTGGCAGCCCATCGGCGAGAAGTCCACGACAGAGTCGGTGTGATTGCGTGCGTGCTCGGCCACCAGGTGCTCCAGGGAGTGCACCACCGGCATCTCGAGGTGCTCGACGTTGGGCTGGCAGAAGCGCACGTCGACCTTGGTGAGCACGTCCCCACCCGGCAGCACCTTGCGGTCGGCGACCCGAAGGTACGGCGCTGCCACCGCCCGGTGGTCCAGGTTGAAGGACTCGACGTTCATGTGCGGGCGTGCGGCGGGGTCCACTGCGGCATCTCCTCGGGCGATCGACGGACGGACGGCGGGCCGGGGCGGCGGCCACGGCGGGCGCACGCCCATTGTGCGCCAGCCCGGCGCGCTCCCGTGCCTACCTCGACCGTGATCGCAACGGTCCCCGTGATGGCCCCGACCAGGTGGCCGTCGACGGGCTCGACGGGCTCGACGGGCCCTAGCGCATCCCAGGTCGCACCTTCCCGGCCTTCGGCCTTCCCGGCCTTCCCGAGTTCAGCCTGCGTTCGGCGCGGCCACAGCGGGTCGCCGGTCCCAGAAGTGCTCGAATCGGGCCGCCCAGCCCAGGACCTCCCGCAACGGTCGCGGGTCAAGCCCAGCGGTGCGCCACTGCGCCTCCTTGCCCCGCACCACCAGGCCCGCGTGCTCGAGGACCTTCAGGTGCCGCGACACCGCCTGGACGGTCATCGCGAACGGCTCGGCGAGCTCGCCGACCGTGAGGTCACAGCCTGCCAGGCGCTCGAGCATCGCGCGCCTGGTCGGGTCGGCAAGTGCCTGGAAGATGCCGCTCAGCGGGTCGGACACGTATTCAACATATCAGTTGCTCAACATATCGCTTGAATACGGCATCTCGAAGAACGGGTGTCGGCGGACAATGCCGGGCAGAGTGGACGCACGCTCGCTCCGGTACGGAGATCCGGTCGATCCGAGTTCGCGCCCGGCTGAACCAGGGGTCCCGTCGGACGGCGGCTCGGCGGCCCCGGGGCAGCGTCTGGGGGTTCGTCAGGACGCATCCTCAGCGCGGTGCACGGGCGACCGAGCCGCGGCCGCCCGTCCGGGCCACCCCAGGATCGTTCCTGACGAGGCCCCATAGGCGAGTCGCTCAGTGTCCGCGGAGCCGCTCGATGGCGCGCCGCTCGCGCTTGGTGGGCCGCCCCGCGCCGCGCTCGCGCACCGCGACCGCCGCCGGCCGTTCGGTGCGAGGTGGGGGCGGCGGCGTCCGGTCCTCCATCGCCTCGGCTGCGACCGTCGCGGACACCCGCTTCACCAGGACCCGGCGTACCACCACCACCCGCTCCACGCCGTCCCCGCCGGGGCGGGTCAACCGGACCCGGACCTCGTCCCCCGGTCCGACGAGCGTCGCCGGCTTGGCCCGGTCCCCGTTGACCCGGACGTGCCCGCCACGACACGCAGTCGCCGCGGCCGTCCGGGTCGGGGTCAGGCGCACCGACCAGATCCAGGCATCCACCCTGACCTTGTCGGGCAGCTCGCGGGCCGGGCTCATCGCACCAGCGTAGGACGGCCCGTCAGGTGACCACGTTCACCGGCGCGCCCGCCACGAAGGCCTCGACGCTCGCCACGGTGCCCTCGGCCATCCGAGCCACCGCGCCCGGTGTGCGGAACCCCACGTGCGGGCTCAGTACGGTCCCCGGCGAGCTGAGCAGCAGGTCGTCGGCGGCCGGCGGCTCCGGGTCGAACACGTCGAGCGCCGCCCGGATGTCTCCGCGGGCCAGGCGCGCAGCCAGGGCGCCCGGGGCGATCAGCTCGGCACGCGCGGTGTTCACCAGGATCGAGCCTGGTGAAAGCCGGTCTAGCAGGTCACGATTGATCATGCCCCTGGTCTGGGCTGTCAGCGGCAGGTGCAGGCTCACCACGTCGGCCTCGGCGAACGCCTCCTCCAGGGACGCCGGCCGCCCGGCCACCGCCGCCAGCGCCTCGTCCTCCACCGACCGCGCGTGCACGAGCACGCGCATCCCGATCGCGTGGCCCAGTGCTGCGACCGCCCGCCCGATCCCGCCGAAGCCCACCACGGCGAGCGTGGACCCGGCCAGCTCCCGACCCGGGCCGATCTCCTCCCACCGGCACGCCCGGACCGCACGATCACCGGCCGGCAGGTCCCTGGCTGCGGCCAGGATCAGGGCGAGCGTCAGCTCGGCGACCGCACGGTCGCCGTAGTGCGTGACGTTGGTGACGGTGATGCCCAGCTCGCGTGCGAGAGGCAGGGACACGTAGGACGCGGCGCCGGTCCCGGAGAAGGCCACCAGGCGTAGTCGCCCGGCCGCCGCGCGCAGCGCCTCGTCCGGCAGGTGCGTGGTGAGCAGCACGACGTCGCTCGTCGCCACCCGGCGCACCAGCTCGTCGTGCTCGGGGGCGTCGTCGGCTATCCACAGATCGCCCAGCGCCTCGAGCCTGGCCCGCAGCTCGCCGGACCCGAACACGGAGGCGAAGCCCCCGTCGGTGCTGGGGTAGACGATCCTCACGCGCCGAACCTAGCCAGTCCGTGTGACGGGCAGGTGTCGTCTCCCGCCCGGCCCGGATCACTCCGCGTCGGGCACAGCCCTGCGGTGGGTGAGGTAGTAGCCGATCAGCCCCTGGGTCGACGGGTCCTGCGTGGCGAGCGCGCCCCGGTCCCCCGCGACGGCCGGCGCGATCTCCAGCGCGAGCTTCTTGCCCAGCTCCACGCCCCACTGGTCGAACGAGTCGATCCCCCACACGATGCCTTGCACGAACGTGATGTGCTCGTAGAGGGCGACGAGCTGGCCGAGCACCGACGGACTCAGGGTCGGCGCCATGATCGACGTCGTCGGCCGGTTCCCGGAGAACACCCGCGCCGGGACGATCGCCTCGGCGGTGCCCTCGGCCCGGACCTCGTCGGCGGTCTTGCCGAAGGCCAGCGCCTTGGTCTGCGCGAAGAAGTTGGACAGGAACAGCTCGTGCACGTCGGGCCGGCCCGGCGCGTCGACGTCGACCAGCGGGTGCGCCGGGTGCGCCATCGCGATGAAGTCCGCGGGGATCAGCCGGGTGCCCTGGTGGATGAGCTGGTAGAACGCGTGCTGGCCGTTGGTGCCGGGCTCGCCCCAGAACACCTCGCCGGTCTGCGTCACGACCGGTGTCCCGTCCCAGCGCACCGACTTGCCGTTGGACTCCATGGTCAGCTGCTGCAGGTAGGCCGGGAAGCGGTGCAGGTGCTGGTCGTAGGGCAGCACGGCGTGGGTGTGCGCGCCCCAGAAGTTCGTGTACCAGACGTTGAGCAGGCCCATGAGCACCGGGACGTTGCGCGCGAACGGCGTGTGGCGCAGGTGCTCGTCGACCGTGTGGAAGCCGCCCAGGAGCTGCTCGAACCCGTCGGGCCCGATCGCCACCGCTAGCGAGGTGCCGATCGCGGAGTCCATCGAGTACCGGCCGCCGACCCAGTCCCAGAAGCCGAACGCGTTGGACGGGTCGATCCCGAAGGCCGCGACCTTGTCCAGTGCGGTGGACACCGCGACGAAGTGCCTGGCCACCGCCTCGGTCCGGGCGTCGTCGGTGTCCTCGATGGCACCGACCTCGACCAGCCGGCGCCACAGCCAGGCCCGCGCGAGCCGGGCGTTGGTGAGCGTCTCGAGCGTCGTGAACGTCTTGGACGCGACGATGAACAGCGTCGTGGTCGGGTCCAGGTCGGCGACCGTCTCCGCCATGTCGGTGGGGTCGATGTTGGACACGAACCGGACCTCGAGACCCGGCTGGACGTACGGCTTGAGCGCCTCGTAGGCCATCACCGGCCCGAGGTCCGAGCCGCCGATGCCGATGTTGACGACGGTCGCGACGGGCTTGCCGGTCACGCCGGTCCACGCGCCGGAGCGCACCTTCTCGGCGAAGGCGTAGACCTTGTCGAGCACCGCCTGGACGTCGCCGTCCACGTCCTGCCCGTCGACCACCAGCGGCGGGGTGGCACCCGCCGGCCGGCGCAGCGCCGTGTGCAGCACGGCGCGGTCCTCGGTGACGTTGATGTGCTCGCCGGCGAGCATCGCGCCGATCCGCTCGGCCAGGCCGACCTCCTCGGCCAGGCCCAGCAGCAGGTCGAGGGTCTCGTCGGTGACCAGGTTCTTCGACAGGTCCACGTGCAGGTCGCCCACCGTGCGGGTCAGCCGCTCGGCCCGGCCGGGGTCGGCGGCGAACCAGGCCCGCAGGTCCGGCTGCATCGCCATCTGGTGCGCGGCCAGCGCCTGCCAGGCCGCGGTCGAGGTGGGGTCGACAGGCTTGCGCGTCTCCACGAGGTGCCTCCTTGGTCGGTCGGCTCCACCGTAGTGCGGCGCGGGCGCTGCGACGTCCTCACAGGCTGTGTCCCTACGGGCCGACCGAGCCACCACGAGGACCAGCGGTCAGCATGGCCTGCACGCGCGGGGGTCGTCTTCGCGGGGCAGGCTCGGACGATCGTTCCGCCAACGGTGTCGTCATCTCGGCTCGTGCCGGACATGTAGGTGGTGTAGGCCGGGATTCGGTCCAGGGAGGGCCAAGATGCGCAACACCGACGACCAGGACGGGTTCGCGACGGACGCGACCACCGAGGTCAGCGATGACCTCGACCTGCTGCTCGCGGGCTCCGCACCCGGTGTGAGCCGGCCGACGGCCGAGCGGTCCGAGGCGCTGGTCCACCTGGTGACGGCGACGAGGCTGCAGGCGCTGCGGGGTCCGGGGCGACCTCGCCGCGTGCCGCGGGCGGCGGCCTTCGTGGGAGCCGGTGCCCTCGTGCTGGCCGGCGCGGGTGCGGCGGCCGCGGTGGTGCACTCGCACTGGCAGGTCCCGTGGGCCGACGACGCTGTTGCCCAGCTGCGCTTCACGGTGCCGAGCGGGGCCCAGTGCGAGGCGATCATCGGCGGATTCTCAGGCCCTCACGACACGGTGGCGGCCGCCGAGCGCTACGTCCACAGCACCGACCTCGCCTCGGTCGTCGACCTCGACGCCGCCTACGCGCAGGTCCGTCTCGCCTCCATCGACGGGAGCGAGCTGCCGCCGACGGACGAGAACAACGACACCCGCTACCGCATCGCCGTGAGCGAAGCGGTCTACGGCGCCATCGCCAAGGAGATGGGACGCCAAGGCCTCTCCGTGGACGGGTTCCAGATCCAGGGGGACGACCACTGCGCCGGAGACGAGCAGTGACCGACGACCCGGCTCCGCCCGTCGTCGACCCGGTGGCCAGCGCCCTGGGGACCAACGCCGACGACCTGCTCGCGTTCGCCGAGCGTCGGGTGGGACGCGACGACGCACCCGACGTGCTTGCCGAGGTGATGCTCGTCGCCTGGCGACGGGGCGGGGACCTGCCGGACGACCCGGCCCAAGCACGGATGTGGCTGTTCGGTATCGCGCGCGGAACCGTGGCCAACGCGCGGCGCGGCCAGGTGCGACGCAGCAGGCTGGTCGCCCGGCTCCGTGCCCTGACCACCGGTCCGCCGGCCCAGGGGGCGCCGGCGGATCGGGGTGTCGAGGTCCGTGACGCGATCACCCGGCTCGACCCGGACCTCGCCGAGATCGTGCAGCTCGTGCACTGGGAGGGCTTCACGCTCACCGAGGCCGCCACCGTGCTCGCCCTCCCGCCGTCCACGGTACGAAGTCGCTACGCCCGCGCCCGCGCCGACCTCCACGAGGCCCTGCAACCCACCCGAACCACTCCGAGCCCGCGACAGCCCGCGGTGCGCGCCGCGCGGCCACCGGAGGCTTGGGGCACCAGCACCTAGCGGCCGACCGCCTCCAGCACGTCAGCGAGCTCCGCGGGACGGCTCACCATCGGCCAGTGCCACGTCGGGAGCTCGACGTAGGTCCAGTCGCCGTCGGCCATGTGCGCGAACGCGGGTGCGTGGGGTGCCATCTGCTGCAGCTGCTCGAGGTTGAAGCTGCACAGCACGCCCGTCCGTGGCAGCCGCTCCCAGGCGCCGGTGAGCGCGACCGGCTGGGTGGCGGTGAGCCAGGGCTGCGGCCGCGAGCCTTCGACGAGGGCGGCGACGGCCGTCTCGTCGACCCCGGGCACCTCGGCGGCGAGCACGGCCCAGGGCGGCGGCGGGAGCTGCCACCCCTGACCGTGCGCCGCGACCAGCTCCTCGTTGGCCGCGCGCGCGTCGGGTCCCTCGAAGTCGGCCTGCGCCATCCCGTCGGGCAGCGGCCCCGAGTCGAGGTAGACCAGGCGCGCCACGCGCTCGGGCACGCGGTCCGCGGCACCGGTCGTCACGAGGGCGCCGTAGCTGTGGCCGACGAGCACGACCTCGTGGAGGTCCTGCTCCTCGAGCAGGCGCACGACGTCGTCGATGTGGGTCGTGAGGTCGGTCTCGGGCGAGGCGAGGTCGGCACGCTCGCCCATGCCTGAGAGGTCGACGGCATGCACCGCATGGCCACGCTCCCTCAGGAGGTCTGCGACGGGGCGCCAGACCCAGGCGCCGAGCCAGAAACCGGGGACGAGGACGTAGGTAGAAGCGTTCATGGCGACGACGCTAGAGTGGATTGTGGACAGGTTCCGCCCGGTATTCGGAATCCGACTCACACGCCTTCGACGACGGCACCTGGGAGGGCCATGACCCGCCCGACCGCTCGCGTGCTGGCGCTGCTGGAGCTGCTCCAGACGGGCGGGCAGCACACGGTCGGCGATCTCGCGGCTCGGCTCGGGGTCGACGAGCGCACGGTGCGCCGCTACGCCGAGCACCTCGCCGACCTCGGCATCCCGGTACGGGCCCAGCGCGGCAGGTACGGCGGGTACCGGCTGGCACCCGGCTACAAGCTGCCGCCGCTGATGCTCACCGACGACGAGGCCGTCGCCGTCGCCCTGGGCCTGCGGGCCGCGGAACGCGCGGGGCTCGCCACCACCGACCACGCCGCGACGGCCAGCGCGCTGGCCAAGGTGTCGCGGGTGCTGCCCCAGGCCCTGGGCCGGCGGCTCGACAGCCTGCTGTCGACCGCGCAGTTCACGACCCCGGCGCGCGCCGCCGCTCCCGCCGGCGCCGCCACGCTGCTCGGTCTCGCCTCGGCGGCGCAGACGCGGCGCACCGCCGTGATCACGTACACCGCCTGGGACGGGCGGGAGTCGCAGCGTGAGCTCGACGTCTACGGCCTGGTGTTCCACTCCGGCCGGTGGTACGTCACCGGACACGACCACGCCCGCGACGACGTGCGGACCTTCCGCCTGGACCGCATCGGCTCGGTCGAGCTGGGCGACGGCACCTACGTCGTGCCTGCCGACTTCGACGCCACGACGCAGGTCGTGTCGGGCATCGCCGCGGTCGGGTGGTCGCACGAGGTCTCCGTCGTGCTGCGGACCACCCTGGCGGACGCGGGCGAGCGACTGCCACCGAGCGCGGGACGGCTGAGCGAGCACGCCGACGGTGTGCTCCTCGAGACGCGCGCCGAGCGCCTCGACGGCATGGCCCGCATGCTGGCCGGGCTCGGCTGGGACTTCGAGGTGATCACCCCGGACGCTCTGCGCGACGAGGTCCTCGCCCTGTCCGACGGCCTCCGCGCCAACGCGCGGCGGGGTGCCGTCGCCGGCACCACGGCCACGCCGCCAAGTCCCTGAGCGACACCGCCCGCACAGGAGCCACGAGGGGACCTGAGCAGCCGGCGCGGTCCATGTGACGGGAGTGGTGGATGGGACGGGTGGGGCAGCGCATCCGTCACCGCTGCACCTCTGGTCACATGATCCGCGTGGGCCGCTCGCCGGACGCCGTCGGCGGTGGTGGGAGCCGGGCTGTGGCGGCGGCCGGCGCGGCGAAGGGCGTCGGAGGTGCGCTCGGCGTCCGCAGTGTGGACAGCCCCGCACGGATCGGTGTCTGAGTCGCTCTTCGCCGCGTGGGGCGCCAGGAACCGGCTGGGTGCGGGCGGCCGCTCGGCTTGCCGCCAACGGCTTGACCAGGCACGCGCCACGACAGTGACACGCCGGGTCAGAGCGCCCCGACGACCTCCGTCGCCTCCGCCGGGTCGTCGGCGCCGAGCGCGACCCAGCCCTCACGCCGGTACGCCGGGGTGAACACCGCGAGGATCAGCACGCCGAGCACCGCCGTGCCGAGGATGACCCCGGCCATCGCGATCGCGCCGCCCCCGAGCAGCCCGACCAGCGGGCTCACCGACCCGGCGACCCCGGACTGGAGCGTCCCGATGGTCGCCCCGGCGGTGCCCGCCCGGTCCCCGTGCCGGCTCAGCGCGATCGCCGAGGCGTTGGGCGGCACGAACCCGATCGCCAGGAACGTGCACCACATCGCCGCGAGCAGCGCCCCGACCCCGCCCACCCCGGTCACCGAGACGAGGACCATCGCCGTGCCGCCGAGCATCACCGCCGGCAGGCCGACGCGCAGCAGCCGGGCCGGGCCGACCCGCCGCACCACCGCGGCGTTGACCTGCGCACCGGTCACCAGGCAGATCCCGCCGACGGCGAAGAGCAGCGAGAACTGCTGGGCGGACAGCCCGTACTCCTCGCGGAACACGAACGGTGAGGCCGCGACGTAGCTGATCACCACCGCCTGGGTGATGCCGGGCAGTACCGCGAGCGCCCGGAACCGTCCGTCGCGCAGCACGACGGCGTAGCCGCCGAACAGCGAGCCGGTGCCGCGGCGCCGCCGGCGCTCGGGCGGGAGCGTCTCGGGCAGCGCGAGCGCCGCGAAGGTCAGCACCACGGCGCCGAGCACCGCGAGCCAACCGAACACCGCACGCCAGCCGCCGTGCACGGCGATCACCGCGCCGACGCTCGGGGCGAACAGCGGGGCCGCCCCGATCACCAGCATGATCCGGGACATGAAGTGGGCGACCTCGGAGCCGTTGTACAGGTCGCGCACCACGGCGATCGCGCTGACCGTCGCCGCGGAGGCCATGAACCCCTGGACCAGCCGCAGGCCGGAGAGCACGGCGATGGTGGGCGCGACCATGCACATCAGCGACGTGAGCACGTGACCGCTGATACCGACGAGTGCCGGTCGGCGCCGGCCGAAGCGGTCCGAGAGCGGCCCGACCACGAGGGTGCCGACCGCACCGCCCAGCACCATCCCGGTGATCGTGAACTGGGCCCCGGCGACCGAGGTGGACAGGTCGGTCGCGACCTCCGGCAGCGACGGTAGGTACATGTCGCTGGCCACCGCCGGCAGCAGGGTGAACGAGCCGATCAGCACCACCATGCCCGGACGGTTGAGGCGGAGCACCGGGCGGCGGGACGAAGTCGCCGCGGCGGGTGGCGCGACGGCCGTCGGGGAGTGCACGGTCCCATTCTGCGCCGGGATCGTATCGATTCGACAACCGTGTCTCACGGAGCGTCCGGCTCGGTGTCCCAGGCAGGCGCGACACTGCGACCATGGACACCTCCGCCATGCTCCGCGCCCGCCTCGACGGGCAGCGCCGCGCGCTGCTCGCCAAGCTCGACGGCCTGTCCGAGTACGACGCGCGCCGGCCGCTCGTGCCGACCGGCACCAACCTGCTGGGTCTGGTCAAGCACGTGGCGTGCATCCAGCTCGGGTACCTCGGCGACTGCTTCGGGCGGCCGTCGGGCATCCCGATGCCCTGGGACGCCTCGCCCGACGACCCCGATGCCGACCTGTGGGTCCCGGCCGACGAGGCGCGTGCGGACGTGCTCGACCTGTACGCCCGGTCGGCCGCGCACGCCGATGCCACGCTGGCCGCGCTGCCGCTGGACACCGTGGGCGAGGTGCCCTGGTGGTCACAGGACCGGCGCCACCCCACACTGCTCGAGGTGACCGTGCACCTCACGGTCGACGTCGCACGGCACGCCGGCCAGGCGGACATCCTGCGCGAGCAGCTCGACGGCTCGATCGGGTACCTGCCCGGCAACGCGAACCTGCCCGATCGCGACGCGGCAGGCTGGGCGGCGCACCGAGCGCGGGTGGAGGCGGCGGCCCGCCAGGTCGCAGGCTTGGCGCCGGAGGCCTAGCGGCGTTCCCGCGAGGCCAACCGGCGAAGGCCCGCGACGCCCTGGGCGAGCACCTGCTCGCGCTTGACGAACGTGAAGCGCACCCGCGAGCGCAGCGCGTCCGCCGTCGGGGATCCCGCCAGGCAGAAGGCGCTCACCGGCACTGCGACCACGCCGGCCAGCCCGGGCAGCTGTCGGCACAGCTCGACCCCGTCGTCGAACCCGAGCCCGGACCCGTCGGCCACCACGAAGTACGTGCCGCGCGGCACCACCACGTCGAACCCGGCCTCGACGAGCCCGGCGCACAGCAGGTCCCGCCTGGCCGCGAGCGACGTCGTCAGCTCGCGCACCCACACGGCCGTCGCACCGTCGTCGTCGCGCAGCGCTGCCGCGACCGCGGGCTGGAAGGGCGCGCCGGAGGCGTACGTGAGGTACTGCTGCACGGTGCGCACCGCGGCGACCAGCTCCGCCGGACCGGTGAGCCAGCCCACCTTCCAGCCGGTGAAGGACAGCGTCTTGCCCGCGGAGGACACCGTGAGGGTCCGCTCGGCCATGCCGGGCAGGGTCGCGACGGGCACGTGGCGGGCGTCGTCGAACACCAGGTGCTCGTAGACCTCGTCGGTGACCACGACCAGGTCGTGCTCGCGGGCCAGGGCCGCGACCGCGTCGAGCTCCGCCCGGGTGAGCACCGTCCCGGTCGGGTTGTGCGGGGAGTTGAGCAGGATCATCCGGGTCCGCGGCGAGACCGCGGCCGTGAGCTCGGCCAGGTCCACACGGAAGCCGTCCGGCCCGGGCACGAGCGGCGCCGTGACGTGACGCGCGCCCGCCATCGCGATCACCGCGGCGTAGGAGTCGTAGAACGGCTCCAGCGTGAGCACCTCGTCCCCGGGGTCCACCAGCGCCAGGACCGCGGCGGCCAGCGCCTCGGTGGCCCCGGTGGTGACCAGGACCTGGGTCGCCGGGTCGAGGTCCACTCCGTAGTGGCGCCGCTGGTGCGCGCCCACCGCGGCGCGCAGCTCGGGGGTCCCGCCGCCGGGCGGGTACTGGTTGTGCCCGCCGCGCAACGCCGCGACCGCCGCCTCGATGATGCCCTCGGGGCCGTCGACGTCGGGGAAGCCCTGCCCGAGGTTGACCGCCCCGGTGCGCACCGCGAGGGCGCTCATCTCGGCGAAGACCGTCGGGCGCACCACGCCGTCGGGACCGGTCAGGCCGGTCGCGTCGGCCACGCGCTGCCAGCGGTGCACGCGCTCAGGGTAGGCGGTCCCGGGCCGGCGGCCCGGTGGGCGACCTACCAGGCACGGACCGTCAGACGGCGGTGACGAGAGTCTGCCGCGGCTCCTCGAGGGCCACCCAGCCCTCCCGTCGGTACGCAGGCGTGCCCAGGCCGAGGACCAGGAGCGTCACGACCGTGCTGGCGAGGATGACGACGGCCATCGCGACCGCGTCGCCGCCGAGCAGGCCCACCAGCGGGCTCACGGCGCCGGCGATGCCCGCCTGGAGCGCGCCGATCGTCGCGGCCGCCGTGCCGGCCCGCTCCCCGTGGCGGGTCAGGGCCAGCGCCGAGGCGTTCGCGCCGACGAAGCCGCCGGCGAACAGCGTGCACCACAGGGCGCCGACCAGGCCGAGCACCCCACCGGCCCCGGTGATCGCGACCACGAGCATCACGGCGGCGAAGAAGGCAGACGCCGGCACGCCGAACCGCAGCAGCCGCCCGGGGCCCACCCGCCGCACGACGCCCGCGTTGACCTGGGTCCCGATCACCAGCGCGATGCCACCGAGCGCGAACACTCCGGAGAACTGCTGGGCGCTCAGGCCGTACTGCTCGCGGAGCACGAACGGCGAGCCCGCGACGTAGCTGATGATCACCGCGAGCATCAGACCCGGCATCACGGCGAATGCCCGGAAGCGCCCGTCGCGCAGCACCTCGAGGTAGCCGCCCGCGAGCGCGATCGGCCCCTGGCGCTGCCGCCGTGCGGCCGGGAGGGTCTCGGGCAGTCGCAGGGCCGCGGCCAGCAGGATCATCGCCGCCACCGCGGCGAGCACCGCGAACACCGCGCGCCAGCCCCACCGGTCGGCGACCACGCTGCCCACGGTCGGCGCGAACAGCGGTGCCGCGCCGATGACGAGCATGAGCCGCGACATCATCCGGGCGGCCTCGGCCCCGACGAAGCGGTCCCGGATCACGGCGATCCCCACCACCGTGGCGGCGGACGCGGCGAACCCCTGGATCACTCGCAGGCCGGCGAGCACGGCGATGGTCGGCGCGACCATGCAGGCCAGCGACAGCAGCATGTGCATCGTCACGCCGACCAGCGCCGGGCGGCGCCGACCCACCCGGTCCGACAGCGGGCCCACCACGAGCTGCCCGGCCGCACCACCGAGCAGCATGCCCGTGATGGTGAACTGCGCCCCCGCCGCGTTGGTGCCGAGCTCCTGCGCCACCTCCGGCAGCGAGGGCAGGTACATGTCGGTGGCGACCGCCGGCAGCAGGGTCAGCGAACCGATCAGCGCGACGAAGCCTGCCTGGCTCTGGCGCGCACCACCGAGATCGGAACCCATCGCAGAAGTATGCCGCGAATCGATTCGAGGGCGGCGGCGTCCGCCGGATCCGTCGTGCTGCGCGGGCCACGCCGCGCCGGAGTCCGTAGCATCCGGCGCATGGACGCCGACGTCGTCGTCGTGGGTGCGGGACTCGCCGGACTGGTCGCTGCCGCGGAGGCCGCGGACGCCGGGCGCAGCGTTCTGCTGCTGGACCAGGAGCCGGCGCAGTCCCTGGGCGGTCAGGCGTTCTGGAGCCTGGGCGGGCTGTTCCTGGTCGACACCCCCGAGCAGCGCCGGATGGGCGTGCACGACTCACTCGACCTCGCCTGGGCCGACTGGCTGGGCAGCGCGCAGTTCGACCGGCCGGAGGACGCCTGGCCACGGCGGTTCGCCAGGGCCTACGTCGAGCACGCCGCCGGCGAGCAGCGCGCCTGGCTGCGCTCGATGGGGCACCGGATCTTCCCGGTCGTGGGCTGGGCGGAGCGCGGCGACGGGCGCGCGACCGGCCACGGCAACTCCGTGCCGCGGTTCCACCTCACCTGGGGCACCGGACCGGGCGTGGTCGAGCCGTTCGAGCACCGGGTCCGCGCGCACGCCGCGACCGGCCGGGTGCGCCTGGCGCTGCGCCACCGGGTGGACGAGGTCGTGGTCACCGGCGGCGTCGTGACCGGGGTGCGCGGCGCGCTGCTCGCGCCCAGTGACGCCGAGCGCGGCCACCCGAGCAACCGCGACGTCGTCGGCGAGTTCGAGGCCTGCGGCCAGGCGGTCGTGGTGACCAGTGGCGGGATCGGTGGGGACCTGGACCTGGTGCGGGCCGCGTGGCCCGAGCGACTCGGCACCCCGCCGCGCGACATGGTGACCGGCGTCCCGGCGCACGTCGACGGCCGGATGCTCGCGATCACCGAGCGGGCCGGCGCCGCGGTCATCGGCCGCGACCGGATGTGGCACTACACCGAGGGCGTGCGCAACTGGGACCCGATCTGGCCGGGCCACGGCATCCGCATCCTGCCCGGCCCGTCGTCGCTGTGGTTGGACGCCACCGGGCGCCGGCTGCCCGCGCCGTGCTACCCGGGCTTCGACACGCTCGGCACCCTGCGCCACCTGCGCACGACGGGGCACGACCACTCGTGGTTCGTGCTCACCTCCCGGGTCATCGAGAAGGAGTTCGCACTCTCGGGCTCCGAGCAGAACCCCGACCTGACCGGTCGCGACGTGCGGCTGCTGCTCGGCCGGCTGCGGCCTGGACCGCCCGGGCCCGTCCAGGCGTTCCTGGACCACGGCGAGGACTTCGTGGTGGCCGACACGCTCGAGGAGCTGGTCGCGAGCATGTCCGAGCTCGGCGGGGTGCCGCTGGACGCTGCGGCGATCCGTGAGGTCGTCGAGGCCCGGGACCGGGAGGTCGCCCACCCGTTCGGCAAGGACGCTCAGGTCACCGCGATCCGCGGCGCGAGGCGCTACCGCGGCGACCGGCTGCTACGCGTCGCGCCGCCGCACCGGCTGCTCGACCCGAAGGCCGGCCCGCTCATCGCGGTGCGGCTGCACGTGCTGTCCCGCAAGACGCTCGGGGGCCTCGTCACGGACCTGGACGGCAGGTGCCTGACGGGCGACGCTTCCGCCGGCAGCGCGACCCCGATCCCGGGGCTGTTCGCAGCGGGCGAGGTCGCCGGGTTCGGCGGCGGCGGGATGATGGGCTACAACGCGCTGGAGGGTACCTTCCTGGGCGGTTGCCTGTTCTCGGGCCGGCTCGCGGGCCGCGCCGCGGCCGCTGCGTGTGTCTGAGCCGACCGGCATCCTGGAGCCATGTGCGGCCGCTACGCCTCGTTCCGGGCGACCCAGGACCTCGCCGACGCGTTCGGGGTGGACCCGGAGGACGTCGCCGACGACGCCGCGGGCCTGGCGCCGTCCTGGAACCTCGCCCCCACCGACCCGGTGCGGATCGTCGTCGAGCGGCCCGAGAGGCTCGAGGACGGCACGCACGGCGACCCGGTCCGCTCGCTGCGGCTGGCCCGCTGGGGGCTCGTTCCGGGCTGGGCGAAGGACCCGTCGATCGGCTCACGGCTGATCAACGCGCGGATGGAGACCGTCGCCGAGAAGCCCGCCTTCCGCAAGGCGCTCGCCGCGCGGCGTTGCCTGGTGCCCGCCGAGGGTTGGTTCGAGTGGACCGACCCGCCGCCGGGCTCACCGCGTGGCACCCGCAAGACGCCGCACTGGATCCACCGCGCCGACGGCGGGCTCCTGGCGTTCGCCGGGCTGTACGAGTTCTGGCGCGATCCGGACCTGGCGGACGACGACCCGCACCGCTGGCTCGTCTCGATGACCATCGTCACCGGCGGTGCGCCGGCCGACGACCCCGTGATCGGGCCGCTGCACGACCGTCAGCCGGTGGTCCTCACCCCGCAGGAGTGGGCGGCGTGGCTCGACCCGTCGGTGGACGCCGGCTCCGCGGCGGCACTGCTCGGCGCCGCCCCGCGCGGGCTCACCGCGGTCGCGGTCTCGCCGGCGGTGAGCTCGGTGCGCAACGACGGTCCGGAGCTGATCGAGCCGGCCTGAGCCGCGGCGCGGGTCCCGACGGGGGTCCGCGCCAGGCGCCGGACCGGTTCACACCGGGTAGGGCGCCGAGTCGAAATAGATCTCGAGCGCGTCGATCGCTCCGTCGCGCACCGCGAGCACCTCGGCGACGTCGCTGCGGAACGGCTCCCCGACCCGCGGCTGGAGGGTGTAGGTGGTCAGCGCGCAGGCCCGGTCACCGTCGACCACCAGGTCGCGCAGCTCGACGTCGCGGACCATGGAGAAGAAGCCCGCGGTCGCGGCGAGGTAGGCGTCCCGCCCGGCCACGGTGCGGCCCGGCGAGGCGTGACTGGTGAAGCTCAGCGTCGGGGCGAGGTGGTCGGACCACGCACCTCCGGCGCGCAACGCGGTGAAGTAGTCCTCGACGGTCGTCCTGGTCGACATCGTGACCTCCCTGATCGATCTGTGTGGTGGTGTGGCGAAGGCTGGTGGCCTCACGGGCGGAGCTCGGCGAGCAGCCGGCCCGGGTCGGCCACCCACGGGTCGGGGCCGGCGTCGCCCACGGCGGCCACGGCGGTGAGGCGCTCGAGGTAGTGGGCCCAGCCGCGGGAGTGCGACCCGGCGGCACGCAGGCTCGGCAGCTCCCGGTGGGTCAGGCGCAGCAGTGTGCCGCCGTCGAGCGGCACGAGCTCGTACGCCACGGCCGTGGTGCCGGGCGGCACGGCGCTGCCCGCACCCACCCAGCCCCAGGTGTGGACCAGGCGGGTCGGTCGCTCCGCGACGAGGACCTCGCCCTCGACGACCTCGCCCGGCACGACCTCGACGCGGTAGACGCCACCGGGGCGCGGGTCGATCCGTGCGCTCACGCCCATCCAGCCGGTGGCCGCCTCGGGGTCGGTGAGCATCACCCAGACCCGGTCGGGGCCGGCCGCCAGGTAGACCTCCCGCTGGACGCAGACCCGCTCGACGGGGTCGGCGGCGGGCCGGTCGGCGTCCGGCCCGACGGCCCTCACGAGCCGCCCGAGCCGGTCGTCCCAGAAGCCCTCGAGCAGGAGCGCGGCGCCCGCGAACCCCGCGCGCCGGGTCCGGTACAGCCGCCGCGTCCCCTCGCGCCGCAACTCGAGCAGGCCCGCCTCGACCAGCACCGCCAGGTGCTGCGAGACGGCCGGTCGGGTGAGGGTGAAGTGCTCGGCGATCCGCCCCGCCGTCAGCTCACCGTCGGCGACGAGCTCGAGGATCCGGCGTCGGTGTGGGTCTGCGAGGGCCTTGAGTGCGGCGTCCACTCGCCAATGTTAGGCATATCTTACGAAAGATGTCACTAACTTACTTGGGTTCGGTGATCAACAGGCACGGCCGCAAAGGGCCGATCCCGGCGACGTCGCGCACCTCGAGGGGGTCCAGCAGGAAGCCGGGGAGGCAGCCGGCGGTCGCCTCGTCGACCAGCACCCGGCCCGGGCCTGCCTCGTCGCACAGCCGCGACGCGAGGGCGACGGCCGGTCCGAAGATGTCGCCGAACCGCGAGAGCACCCGGCCCCAGACCAGGCCGACCCGGAGCGGGGCGTCGCTGTCCGGGCCCAGTGCCTCGACGAGCCCGAGCGCGACGCGGGCGCCGGTCGCGGCGTCGTCGGCGACGAACAGCAGCGCGTCGCCGATGGTCTTGACCACCCGGCCGCCGTGCGCGGTGACGACGTCGCGCGCCTGCGCCTCGAAGCCCTGCACGTAGTCGGCCAGCGCCTCGGCCCCGAGCTCGGCCGTGCGGGTGGTGAACCCCACCACATCGGCCAGCCCGACCGCCCTGGCCAACGGCAGCTCGTCGGAGACCTCGCCGGCGCCCCGCGCGGCAACCGCACCCGCCCTGACGGCGGCCGCAGCCAGGTGGCGCCGCCAGGCGTGCACCAGTCCCTGGGCGAGCAGGTCGTGGATGGGCAGCAGGCGCTCGAGCAGCAGAGCCCGCGCGTCGGTGTCCCGTAGCTCGTACTTCGTGGCCAGGTGCTCCACGATCGTCTCGGTCTGCCAGCTGACGAGGCGCTCCATCGTGTGGCCCATGGCACGCACCAGTGAGACCCCGGCGCTCGGCGAGAGCCCGTACTCGTGGCTCGCCCCGATGAACCCGCTGACCACCGCCACGTCCGCCGCGGTGAACGCGGGTTCACCCGGCTCGGGAAGGCGCAGCCCGAGGGCGTTCCAGAATGTGGCGAGCTCAGCCGGCTCGACGCCTGCCAGGCGCGCGACGTCCGCCGCGGTGAGCTCCCGCGGGCCGCCGAGCACCGCGTCCTCGAGCCGCACGAGAGCCCGGTCCAGGTCCTCGGGTGGCGGGCCTGCAGCCTCCACCATCCAGCCAGGCTAGACCCGTGCAGGTCCGGGCGGGAGGGCCGCCGAGCAGGCGCACACCCGCCGCACGGACGGCACCGGGTCGGGTCGGTCAGCGGTGCCGCAGCCGCACGTCACCCGCTCGCACGGTGGTGGTGCGGCCGCCGGCCCTGACCAGCAAAGAGCCGTCCTCGGCGACGCCGGTCGCCGACCCCTCGAGCGTCCGCCCGCCGGGGAGATCGACCACCACCTCGTGGCCGATCGTGACCGAGAGGGCCGCCCACTCCTCGGCCAGCCCGGCCACCGTCGCGTCCCCGCCGGCCGCGCGCCAGGCCGCGTCGGCCTCGAGCCAGCGGGCGAGCAGCGCCACGAGCACGTCCTGGCGCGTCACCTCGAGCCCTGCCGCAGCGAGCGAGGTCGCGGTCGGCACCGGCAGCTCCTCGGCCGTCTGGGCGACGTTCAGCCCCACGCCCAGCACCACCACGGGGTCGCCGGGCCCGGGCTGGAGGTCCGCGAGGACCCCGGCAACCTTGCGGTAGCGGCCCCAGCCGGGTAGGTCGGCGGCAGCCGGCAGCAGCACGTCGTTGGGCCACTTGAGCGCCGCCGGAGCCCCGAGGTCCCGCAGCGCCCGCGCCGCCGCCAGGCCGCCGAGCAGCGGCACCCAGCCCAGCCGGCGCCGGTCCACCGCCGGGCGCAGCAGCACGGACACGGTGACCGCGACGCCACGCGGCGTGGTCCAGGTGCGCCCGGCCCGGCCCCGGCCTGCCTGCTGGTGGTCGGCGACCAGCACGGAACGGTCCGGCCACGCCCCGGGCTCGGCCGCCGCCGCCTCGAGCAGCGCCGTCGAGGTCGAGGCGACGGCGCCCACCACCTCGACGCGGCCGAGCGGCAAGGCGGCCAGCACGTCGCGCACGGCCTCCGGGTCGAGGGGGGATCGGTCCACCGATCCACCGTAGCGAGGGGCGGCCGTCGAGCACCCCGTTGTGCGATCCGGCACAACGGAACCGGACGACACGGTCGACTCTCACACAGAGCATGTGGGGTTTCGACAACTACCCTGCTTCGAGTGACCGACCCGCAGATCGTCGACGTCCCGGCCCCGACGGCCGCTGAGGCCCCCACCACCGCGGGCCGCCTCGCCGACCTCCAGGACCGCACCGCCCGGCTGGTCGCAGCCGAGGAGACCGCGGCGGCCAAGCAGCACCCACGCGGCAAGAAGACCGCCCGCGAGCGCATCGACGCCCTGCTCGACGAGGGCAGCTTCACCGAGCTGGACGCACTCGCGGAGCACCGCTCGTCCAACTTCGGCCTGGGCGCCAAGCGGGTGCCCGGCGACGGCGTGGTCTGCGGGCACGGCACCGTCGACGGTCGGCCGGTCGCGGTCTACAGCCAGGACTTCACGGTGTTCGGCGGGTCGCTGGGTGAGGTGCACGGGCAGAAGATCACCAAGGTGATGGACCTCGCGTTGCGCACCGGCATGCCGGTGGTCGGGATCCTGGACGGTGGCGGCGCGCGGATCCAGGAGGGCGTCGCCGCGCTGACCCAGTTCGCCGAGATCTTCCGGCGCAACGTCGCGGCCTCCGGGGTCGTCCCGCAGATCTCGCTGATCCTCGGCCCGAGCGCGGGAGGCGCGGTCTACTCCCCTGCCCTGACCGATTTCGTCGTGATGGCAGACGGCACGTCGCACATGTTCATCACGGGTCCCGACGTGATCCGCGCGGTGACCGGCGAGGACGTCGGCTTCGAGGAGCTCGGCGGCGGGCAGACCCACAACTCCCGTTCCGGCGTCGCGCACTACCTCGGCGCGGACGAGGACGACGCGATCGACTACGTCCGCACCCTGCTCGGTTACCTGCCGAGCAACAACCTTGCCGACCCACCGGTGTGGCCCGAGGACGTCGAGCGGCCCGAGGCCCTGGAGATCTCCGAGGCGGACCTCGAGCTGGACACCCTGGTGCCCGACTCGGACAACCAGCCCTACGACATGCGCACGGTGGTCGAGCACGTCCTGGACCACGGCGAGCTGCTCGAGGTGCAGCCGCTGTACGCGCAGAACGTGCTGGTCGGGTTCGGCCACGTCGAGGGGCACGCGGTAGGTGTGGTGGCCAACCAGCCGCTGCACATGGCCGGCACGCTGGACATCAACGCCGCGGAGAAGGCCGCCAGGTTCGTGCGGACCTGCGACGCGTTCGGCCTCCCCGTCCTGACGTTCGTGGACGTGCCGGGGTTCCTGCCGGGTACCGAGCAGGAGTGGAACGGGATCATCCGGCGCGGCGCCAAGCTGATCTTCGCCTACGCCGAGGCGACGGTGCCCCTGGTCACGGTCATCACCCGCAAGGCCTACGGCGGGGCCTACATCGTGATGGGGTCCAAGCAGCTGGGCGCGGACGTCAACCTCGCGTGGCCCACCGCGCAGATCGCGGTGATGGGCGCGGCGGGCGCGGTGAACATCCTCCAACGCGGCACGCTGAAGAAGGTGGCGGACGAGGGCGGCGATGTCGAGGCCGAGCGCGCCCGGCTGGTCGCCGGCTACACCGAGGCGCTGGTCAACCCGTACGTCGCCGCGCAGCGAGGTGACGTCGACGCGGTCATCGCGCCGTCGCACACCCGGACCCAGGTGCTGCGGGCGCTGCGTGCGCTGCGCACCAAGCGCGCCGCGCTGCCGGCCAAGAAGCACGGGAACATCCCGCTGTGACGCCCGACGTGCGCGTGGTGCGCGGAGACCCCGACGAGCTGGAGCTCGCCGCCCTGGTCGCGGGCCTGGCCGCCGGGGCGTCGGCGGGCGCGGCGGCCGCGGCGGTCGCCGACCTGGACGAGGCGGCGACCGCGGCGCGGCGGCGCTGGCGCGACGCCGTCCACCGCCTGGGCGTGCCCCTGGAGGGCGGCGCGGAGCGCGCCGGCGACACCTGGCGCTGGAGCCTCCGCTGACCCCACCCCCGAACGTGGTGATCAAGGAACGCACCCCCAGGTTGGTGATCAAGGAACGCGTGCCCACCCAGCGGTGGTGATCAAGGACTTCGCGCCCACCGACTCGATCCGGGCGTCGATCGTTCTAGGGTCGGACCATGACCGACACCACCCGTCCCACGAGGACTCCGTCCGCGATCGACGCGATCGCCGACGCCTACGTCCAGACGTACGCCCGCCTGAACCCGCTCGCCGCCACCGCGATGGGCCTGGCCGGGTACGACCACCTGATGACCGACTTCTCGCCGGCCGGCCACGAGGCGCTCGCACAGGCCGCCCGCGACGTGCTCTCCCAGCTCGAGACCGCCGAGCCCGTGGACGACGTGGACCGGGTCACGGTGGCCGCGATGCGCGAGCGCGTCGGGCTCGAGCTCGAGCTGCACGCGGCGGACGAGTTCCTCGGCCAGCTCAACAACATCGCGTCGCCGGTCCAGGAGCTCCGCGACATCTTCGACCTCATGCCCACCGAGACACCCGAGCAGTGGGCCAACATCGCGGCCCGCCTGGAGGCGCTGCCCGGCGCCATGACCGGCGTGGTCGAGTCGCTGCGGCTGGCCGCATCGCGCGGGCGGGTCGCCGCTCGCCGGCAGGTCGACGAGTGCGTCCGGCAGGCCGCCGAGCTCGCCGGCGCCGAGTCGTTCTTCACCACCTACGTCCGTGGCGAGACCGTCGACGCCGCGCTGGCCGCAGCGGACGACGCCGCCGAGCTGGGCTCCCGCCTGGAGGGCGGCGCGGCGGCGGCGCGGGCCGCGTACGGCGACCTCGCCACCTTCCTGCGCGACGAGCTCGCGGCGCTCGCGCCGGAGCAGGACGCCTTCGGCCGCGAGCGTTACCAGCTGTGGTCCCGGTACTTCCTGGGCGCGACGGTCGACCTGGAGGAGACCTACGAGTGGGGTCTGGCCGAGCTCGACCGCGTCGTGGCCGAGCAGGAGGCCGTCGCCGCGCAGATCGCCGGCGAGGGCGCGACCGTCGAGCAGGCCGTCGCGGTGCTGGACGAGGATCCGGCCCGCAAGCTCGAGGGCACGGACGCGCTCCGGGCATGGATGCAGGAGACCGCGGACGGCGCGATCGCCGCGCTGGACGGCGTGCACTTCGACATCCCCGAGCCGCTGCACACCCTCGAGTGCATGATCGCCCCGACCCAGACCGGCGGGATCTACTACACCGGGCCGTCGGACGACTTCACCCGTCCGGGCCGGATGTGGTGGTCGGTGCCGCCGGGCGTGACGACGTTCAACACCTGGCGTGAGAAGACCACTGTCTACCACGAGGGCGTGCCCGGCCATCACCTCCAGGTCGCGCAGGCCGTGTACGAGCGCGAGACGCTCAACTCCTGGCGCCGGCTGGCCTGCTGGGTCAGCGGCCACGGCGAGGGCTGGGCGCTGTACGCCGAGCGGCTGATGGCCGACCTGGGCTTCCTGGACGACCCGGGTGACCGGCTCGGGATGCTCGACGGCCAGCGGATGCGCGCGGCGCGGGTGGTGTTCGACATCGGCGTGCACCTCGGGCTGCCGTGTCCGGAGCGCTGGGGCGGCGGGGTGTGGGACGCCGACAAGGCGTTCGAGTTCCTCAAGGCCAACGTCAACATGCCCGAGGGCTTCGTGCGGTTCGAGTGGAACCGCTACCTGGGTTGGGCCGGCCAGGCCCCGTCGTACAAGATCGGCCAGCGGCTGTGGGAGGGCGCGCGTGACGACGCGCTCGCGGCGCTCAGGGGCCAGGGCGCCGAGCCCGACCTCAAGGCGTTCCACGCCCGCGCGCTCGCCCTGGGGTCGGTGGGTCTGGACGTGCTTCGCGAGGCCCTGGCCTGAGGTGACCACGCTCCTGCTCGCCTCGGCCTCACCGGCACGGCTGTCGACCCTGCGCTCGGCGGGGATCGAGCCTGTCGTGCGGGTGTCCGGGGTGGACGAGGACGCGGTGCTCGGGCATGCCGCGGTATTCGCCGGTGCTCCGCTGCACCCGGCGGACGCCGTGCTGGCGCTGGCCAGGGCGAAGGCCGACGCGGTGGTCGCGTCCTTGGCGGACGGCGGGCCGGACGTGACCGACGGCGGCGGTGCGGCCGGCGCGGCGGACGGGCAGTTGGACGCGCACGGGGTCCCTCTGCCGGACGACCTGGTGGTGCTCGGCTGCGACTCGCTGCTGGAGCTGGACGGTGAGCCGCTGGGCAAGCCGGCCGATCCGGCGGACGCGATCGAACGCTGGCGGCGGATGCGGGGCCGCTCGGGGGTGCTGCACACCGGGCACTGGCTGGTGGACATCCGTGACGGCGCGACCGGGTCCACCGGCGCGACCGCCTCGACCCTCGTGCACTTCGCCGACCTGTCCGACGCGGAGATCGAGGCGTACGTGGCAACCGGGGAGCCGCTCGCGGTCGCCGGGGCGTTCACCATCGACGGGCTCGGCGGACCGTTCGTGATCGGCCTGGAGGGCGACCACCACACGGTGGTGGGGTTGAGCCTGCCGCTGCTGCGGGACCTGCTCGCCCGGCTCGGGGTGAGCGTGCCGGAGCTGTGGGCGACGGCCGGCGGGGTCGCCGGGACGTCGGCACGGCTCGACCCGAGCGCGGGTGGGTCCGGTTCTGCCGGGCCCACCGCGGGCGCCGGGACTGCCGCGGGCGCGGGCGTCGTCTGGCGCACGCCGCGGCTCGTGATCCGCTCGATGGGCGCCGAGCACGCCCGGACGCTGGCGGCGTACCGCTCCGAGCCCGAGGTGGCGCGCTACCAGAGCTGGGACGCGCCCTTCACGCTGGCGCAGGCCCGTGCCTTCGTCGCCGGGATGGCCGGGCTCGACCCGGTGAGCCCTGGCAGGTGGGTCCAGCTCGCGATCGAGAGTGACGGCGGGCACGTCGGGGACGTCGCAGTCCGGGTCGACGAGGACGGCCGCCAGGCGCGGGTCGGGATCACCCTCGCCGGCGATGCCCAGGGCCAAGGGTGGGGCACCGAGGCGCTCGGCGCCGTGCTCGACCGGCTGTTCGAGGCCGGCCTGCACCGGGTGGTCGCCGACTGCGACGTGCGCAACGAGGCGTCGTGGCGGCTGCTGGAGAGGGTGGGGATGCGTCGCGAGGCGCACCGCCTCCGCGCGTCATTCTGGAAAGGCGAGTGGGTCGACGAGTACGAATACGCGGTACTCGCCGAGGAATGGCGGGACTAGAGGTGCCGGCGAATCTCCGGCGATCTCCGCGGGGCCGCGAGTTCCCCGCTCACGACCCCTGGAGTGGCACTCGTGCGGCTGAGATGTGAACCCTCGACGACGCCGGCCCACCTACGCGGGTTGCGGCTATGAGCGTGCGGTGCTCGGTCGGACGCGCGTGGAGCGCCTCGGCACTCTCCACCAGGTGGCCGCGTGAGGTGTGCACGCTGTCGGTGCAGGTCACGGTCGCCGTGGCGTGGGCTTCCTCGCCTCGACCTCTCGGATGAAGTCGGTGATCGCGGCGGTGCCGACGTCGGGTTGCTCGACGAGCACCATGTGGCCCGCACCGGGCACGGTGAGCAGGCGGGCGTGGGGCATGACACGCGCTGCCTCGGGCGGGTCGTTCCCGGCCTCGCCGACCTCGGCGAGCTCGTCCTGGCCGGAGATCAACAAGGTGGGGGCCTGAACCTGGGCGAGCAGCTCCGGTGGGGTGCCCGGGTGGCCGAAGACCTGCAGGAGCATCGGCACGGCCTCGGGGACCAGCTGCGCAGCGAACCTCCGGCGCCAGAGCTGACGGTCGGCGGCGCGCGTCGGGTCGGACATGAAGGTCTGGCCGAGCATGTTGCGCAGGACCATCCCGGCCACCTTGCCCTGCACCGCGGTGCCGATCGGTCCGAGTGGTCGGGTCAGCGTCAGTGCCCGTCCGAGCCGACTGATCTGGCGCAGGTTCGACGACGGGACGCGGCGCGAGCTGAACCCGATCAAGGTCAGCGAACGGACACGCTCCGGCTGCCGCGCTGCCAGGCGCACCCCGATGAAGCCCCCAATCGACGCACCAACCCAGTGGCAGTGCTCGACGCCGAGCTGGTCGAGCAGCGCGACGGCGTCGGAGTAGAGGCCCTCGCACCCGAGCGAGTCCGCGGACTCCTGCGGTGCGCCGAGGCCGCTGTCGCCTTGACCACGATGGTCGTAGCGGACGCAACGGTGGTCGGCGCTCAGCTCCTCGAAGGGTCTGTCGAACAACGCCCGGTTGGTGAACAACGCCGGTGAGAACACCACCGCCTCGGTTCCGACGCCCTTCTCCTCGACCCGGAGCCCGGTCCCGTTGACCCGTGCGGTCCACTCCCGACCGGCCCGTTCCGCGCTCGTCTCAGCGGTCATCGCGATCACCCGTCTCACCAACCACGCAACGCCGAGCACGGATCGAGATCAAGTGGCCTAGGTCCCGTCAGGACCAACCACCCATTCGCGCGCAAGAGACCCGGGCGACCGCAGTCACGGAGGCCCCCGGTCGTCGGCACGACGAGAGCCAGCATGCGAGCGGTGCGCCGCCGCGCCATCAGCGGCCGATCCAGACGTCGAGTCCGCGCTCGTCGAGAACGCAGGTTCGGTGCGAGAGCGCGGGTTCGAAGCTGCGTTCTCGCACCGAACCTGCGCCTTCGGCGCGCGGGGTGCGAGCTCGCGCTCGTGCCTCGGCTCGGGCGCCGGCAGTCGCCGACGGCGCTCGTTCATCAGCATGTGCGTGAGAGCGCACCGCCGTCCAGCACACCGATCGCAGGCGAGGGCGGAGCACACGCTTCCTGTGGAAATCGCTGTCGGCAGAGGAATGTGGAAAACGCTGCCCGTGCTTTCACAGCACTCGCCGAGGTCGAATTATCGTGTCAGTGGTGGGTGCCATAGTGGGGGCATTCTCAAAGGGGGCGATCCGGTGACAGCGACGGCGGAGCCGCGGGCGGTGGGTGGCGCGCCGCGGGGCGGTGTCGACAGCCTGCCCGCGCCGCTCACCGATGCGGCGCGCGCCCTCGACGACGCGCTCGACACCCTCCTCGCCGCGAACCCACGCGACCTCGACGGGATCCAGGCGGACGCCCTGGCCGAGGTGCTGCACCGCGCGTCGCAGCGGGCCCGGGTCGGCACGGCGCGGTGCCTGCCCGTGATCGAGGCCGACGGGCTCTGGGCGCTCGACGCGCACCGCTCGTTCGGGCAGTGGGTCGCGCGTCGGCTCGGCACCACGGTGGCAACCGCCCGGCGCGAGATCCGGCTCGGGCGTGCGCTGCGCGATGCCCTGCCGCTGACTGCCGCGGTCGCGAGCGCCGGTGAGATCAGCGCCGATGCGGCGCAGGTCATCGCCTCGGCGGCCAACACGGACGCCCGGCGCGACACCCTCGCGGACCCGCTGCACCCCTGCAACGAGGAGTTCCTCGTCGACCAGGCCCGCGCCCTGCCCGTGGACGACCTGCGCACGGTCGCCAAGGCATGGGCCGACCACGCCGACCCGGACGCCGACGACCGCGGCTACCGCGAGGCCGACGCGCGCGAGTTCCTCGAGCTCGCCCAGGTGCCCTACGGCTATCGGCTCGCCGGCCAGCTCACGGTCGAGCACGCCCAGACGCTCAAAGCCGCGCTCGCGGCAGTGATGACCGTCCCGCCCGCGTCGGACCAGCGCGGCACGGCACAGCGCCGAGCGCAGGGCCTCGCCGACCTCGCACGCGCCGTGCTCGACCATGGGTTGGCCGGCACCGCACGGGCGGCACGGCCGCACCTGACGGTGCTGGTCGACCACGCAACGCTGAGCAGACTCGTCGAGCGGGCCAAGACACGGCACGTGGCCGGCGAGGGTCGCGCTGGGGCCACCGCCGGCGACGACGAGTACGGGTTCAGCAGCCGGACCACCGCTCAGGTCTGCCCGAACGGGCACGGTGACGCGACCTTCACCCCGGACGACCTCGAACGCGGCGCCCGGTTCGAGGACGGCACCGCGGTGCCGCGACACGTCCTCGACCGCCTCGCCTGCGACGGCGAGCTCAACCGCATCCTGTTCACCCCCAGCGGCGAGGTGCTCGAGGCCGGGCGCACCCAGCGGCTGTTCAGCGGCGCCAAGCGCGCCGCGATCGTCGCGCGCGACCGGCACTGCACCTACCCCGACTGCACGGCCCCGCCGGCGATCAGCGAGGCCCACCACGTCCACCACTGGGCACGCGACGGCGGCAACACCGACGTCGACGTCGGCGCCTTGCTCTGCTTCCACCATCACGACGTGGTCCACACCCGCGACATCACCATGCGCCGACGCGACGCGGGATGGGGGTTCACCGACCGCTGGGGTCAGGAGATCCGTGAGTAGACGCGCGCCTGATCAGTGACTCAGCAGCCCGGCACCCCGCGAACACCCGACCAGGCACGACCCCCACGCATCGCGCCTGGTCGGAAGCCGACAAACCCTCCCGCCGACCCCTTGTCGAAGCCCACAGTCTTGTCGGCGCGCACCGTCGCCGAAGGGGCGCTCCGAGACCGGGGCGTTACGGTGAGCCGTGCCCGAGATCCGCAAGGTGCTCATCGCCAACCGCGGCGAGATCGCCGTCCGCATCGTCAGGGCGTGCGCAGACGCCCGCGTGGCGTCCGTGGCGGTCTACGCAGACCCGGACCGCGAGGCGCTGCACGTCACCCTCGCCGGCGAGGCGTTCGCGCTCGGCGGAGCGCGCGCCGCTGAGACCTACCTCGACATCGACAAGCTCCTGGACGTCGCGCGCCGCTCGGGCGCCGACGCGGTGCACCCGGGCTACGGGTTCCTCGCCGAGAATGCCGAGTTCGCCGCCCGCGTGATCGACGCCGGCCTGACCTGGATCGGCCCGCCGCCGTCCGCGATCGACGCCCTCGGCGACAAGGTCAGCGCCCGGCACCTGGCCCAGCGCGCCGGCGCGCCGCTGGTCGCCGGCACCCCCGACCCGGTGTCCGGCGCCGATGAGGTTCACGCCTTCGCCGCCGAGCACGGCCTGCCGATCGCGATCAAGGCCGCGTTCGGCGGCGGCGGACGCGGCCTGAAGGTCGCCCGCCACGCCGACGAGATCGCCGAGCTGTACGACTCCGCCGTGCGCGAGGCGACCGCGGCCTTCGGCCGGGGCGAGTGCTTCGTCGAGCGCTACCTCGACTCCCCGCGGCACGTGGAGACCCAGTGCCTGGCCGACACCCACGGCGCCGTCGTGGTGGTCTCCACCCGCGACTGCTCCCTGCAGCGCCGCCACCAGAAGCTCGTCGAGGAGGCGCCGGCGCCGTTCCTCACCGACGATCAGATCGCGACGCTGCACGCCGCCTCCAGGGCGATCCTGCGCGAGGCCGGCTACGTCGGCGCCGGCACCTGCGAGTTCCTCGTGGGCCAGGACGGCACCGTCTCGTTCCTCGAGGTCAACACCCGGCTCCAGGTCGAGCACCCGGTCACCGAGGAGGTCACCGGCATCGACCTCGTGCGCGAGCAGCTCCGGATCGCCGCGGGCGAGCCGCTCGGCTACACCGAGGTCGCCGCACGAGGGCACTCGCTCGAGTTCCGGATCAACGGCGAGGACCCGGCCGCGGGCTTCCTGCCGATGCCCGGCAAGATCACCCGGCTGCGTGTCCCGTCCGGCCCGGGCGTCCGCTGGGACGGCGGGGTGATCGAGGGCGACAGCGTCTCCGGCGCGTTCGACTCGATGATCGCCAAGCTGATCGTCACGGGCGCCGACCGCACCCAGGCCGTCGAGCGGGCGCGCCGCGCGCTCGCCGAGCTCGTCGTCGAGGGCATCCCCACGGTGATCCCATTCCACCGTGCCGTGCTCGACGAGCCGGCGTTCGTCCCGGCCGACCCCGCCGAGCCATTCACCGTGCACACCCGGTGGATCGAGACCGCGTTCGCCGAGCGGTTGGCCGACCTGCGTCCCGGCGGCGCTCCCGCACCCTCCGAGGACGAGGCGGAGGCCGACACCACCGAGCGCGTCGTCGTCGAGGTCGGCGGCAAGCGCATCGAGGTCGTTCTGCCGGCCGGCCTGGGCCTGGTCCCCGGTCGCGGGCGGCCCGGCGCCCGACCCGGCGCCGCGCGCACCACCCGCGCCAGGCGCGGCCCGGCACGCAGCATCACGAGCGGCACCACGCTCGCCTCGCCGATGCAGGGCACGATCGTCAAGGTCGCGGTGACCGAAGGGGCCCAGGTCGCCGAGGGTGACCTCGTGGTCGTGCTCGAGGCCATGAAGATGGAGCAGCCGCTGGTCGCCCACCGCTCGGGCACCGTGGCCGCGCTCATGGCCGAGGTCGGCGCCGGCGTCAGCGCAGGGACCGCGATCTGCGAGATCGTCGACTGATGCCCGCGGGGCCCGGCGACCACGACCGGCCCCGACCCGCGCCCGACGAGGCCCGCCGCCCCCCGCCCGCGGCAGGCGCCACCCATCGCCTCCGGCCCACGCCGGAGGAGGCCCACCGGCTGCACCGCCAGCCCGGGGACGCGTGGCTGGAGTGCCGCTGCGGGCACCGTCACTGGGGGCTGCACGGCGCCGCCGGGCTCCTGCTGGCCCGCCGCACCGCAACCGGGCACGAGGTCGTCCTGCAGCACCGGGTGGGCTGGAGCGACCAGGGCGGGACCTGGGGCGTCCCCGGCGGGGCGCTCGCCCCCGGCGAGGACCCGGTCGCCGGAGGGGTGCGCGAGGCCGTCGAGGAGGCCGGCCTCGACCCGGCAGCGCTCGAGGTGGTGGACACCTGGGTGATGGACCACGTCGACTGGGCCTACACCACCGCGATAGCCCGTGCCACCGGCCCACAGGACCCTCGGCCCACCGACCCGGAGAGCGAGGCGATCGCCTGGGTCGACGCCGACGCCGTCACCCGCCTGCCGCTGCACTCCGCCTTCGCCGACGCGTGGCCGCACCTGCGCCCGATCGTCGAGCGCCTCTGACCCACCCGGCCGGCCGCGCGCCGCCACGAACCACGGGCTCGCGACGTCCTGCGCCGCCGCGCGTTTGACACAGACGATAATCGCAACGCTACTCTTGCGTTATTAGGTAAGGCATACCTCATTCGGAGCGTCGTCACCCGACGTTCCCGCCACCGGCCGACGGGAGCACCATGCTGGCGAACTACCTGATCGGGCTCCGCGAGGGCCTGGAGGCGGCGCTCGTCGTGTCGATCCTCGCGGCCTACCTGGTGCGCACCGACCACCGCGCCGCGCTCCGGCAGGTGTGGCTCGGCGCGGGACTGGCGATCGCGGTGTCGCTCGCCGTCGGCGCCGCTCTGACGTTCGGCTCCCGTGAGCTTCCGGAGCGGACCGAGCAGATCCTCGGCGGCACCCTCTCGATCCTCGCCGTCGCCCTGGTCACCTGGATGGTCCTGTGGATGGCCCGCGCCGCCCGCGGCCTGTCCAGCGAGCTGCGCGGACGGGTCGACGTCGCCCTGGCCGCGGGCGGGTGGGCCGTCGCGGTCGTCGCCCTGCTTGCGGTCGGGCGCGAGGGTCTCGAGACGGCACTGTTCCTGTGGGCCGCGATCAGCGCCGCCGGGGACACGACGGCACCCCTGCTCGGCGCCGCCCTGGGCCTGGCCACCGCCGTCGGTCTCGGCTGGGCGATCTACCGCGGAGCGGTGCGCCTGGACCTGCGGAAGTTCTTCGCGTGGACCGGTCTCGGCCTCGTCCTGGTGGCCGGCGGGGTGCTCACCTACGGTCTGCACGAGCTGGTCGAGGCCGGCGTGCTGCCGAGCCTCGGAACGGCGTTCGACATCTCCGCCGCGGTCCGGCCGGACAGCTGGTACGCCGCCCTGCTCCGCGGCACCATCGGGTTCCGGCCGGAGATGAGCTGGCTCGAGGTCCTCGCCTGGCTGGCCTACGTGCCGACGCTGGCCACGGTCTACGCCCGCCAGGTCTGGCCGCGCGCGACCACGCCGGCCGCGGTCGCCGCCGAGCGGCGGACCACGCCGGTCGCCTGACCCCTGATCTGTCGGTCCGGCGCCGGGGTCACGCTCGGCAGGCCCGGGTCGTGCTCAGCCCGTCCACGCCCGCTGGCCGGACACCAGGCGCGCGGTCTCGGCCAGGCTGCCCGACAGTGACGGGTAGACCGACAGCGCCTGGGCGACCTGGTCGGCGGTCAGCCGCTGGGCCACCGCGATGGTCACCGGGAAGATCAGCTCCCCGGCGCGCGGCGCCACCACCACGCCGCCCACCACGATCCCGGTGCTCTCGCGTGCGAACAGCTTCACGAAGCCGTCCTTGATGCCCAGCATCTTCGCCCGCGGGTTCCGGTCCAGGGGCAGGTGGCTCACCACGTACCGCTCCCCCTGCTCGCGCAGCACACGCTCGGACAGCCCGACCGTCGCGATCTCGGGAGCGGTGAAGATGTTGGCCGCGACCGTACCCGGGTCGAAGGGCTGCACCGCGTCCCCCAACGCGTGGGCCATCGCGATCCGACCCTGGGTCGCCGCGACCGACGCCAACGGGAGCACGCCGGTGCAGTCCCCCGCGGCGTAGACGCCGCGCACGCTGGTCCGCGAGACGCGGTCCACCTCGACGTGCCCGGACGGCGTGAGGCGCACGCCGGCCTCCTCCAGGCCGATGCCCCGGGTCGAGGGCACCGAGCCGACCGCGAACAGCGCGTGCGAGCCCTCGACGACGCGCCCGTCGGACAACGTCACCTCGACCCGGTCTCCCACCACCCGGGCGGCCTCGGCCCGCGACCGGCTCAGCACGGTCATCCCTCGCTGCCGGAAGACGTCCTCCAGCACCCGCGCGGCGTCGGCATCCTCGCCGGGCAGTACCCGGTCGCGCGAGGAGACCAGCACCACGTCGGCGCCGAGCGCGTTGTACGCCCCCGCGAACTCGGCTCCCGTCACTCCCGAGCCGACCACGATGATCCGCTCGGGCAGCTCGGTGAGGCGGTACAGCTGGGTCCAGGTGAAGATCCGCTCGCCGTCCGGCACGGCCGTCGGCAGCACCCGCGGGGTGGCGCCGACCGCGACGAGCACGGTGTCGGCGTCGAACCTCGCACCGTCCGGCGCCGCGCCCACCGTCGCGGCGTCGACCACGACCCGGAACGGGCCGTCCAGCCGACCGGTGCCGTGCACCACCCGCACGCCCTCGCGGTCGAGGCGGTCGTGGATGTCGTCGGACTGCGCCCGGGCGAGCTCGACCACCCGCTCGTTGACCCGGGCCAGGTCTGCGCGGAAGCGGGCCGGCGCACGGCCTACCGCGGGGTCGTCGGTCGGTTCGCCGTCGGGGCCGACGGTCCTGATTCCGAGCTCGGACGCGCGCTCGGCGATCGTCATCCACTCCGCGGTCGCGATCAGGGTCTTGGACGGCACCACGTCGGTGAGCACCGCGGCCCCGCCGAGCCCCTGCCGCTCGACCAGCGTGACGTCCGCCCCTGCGCGGCGCGCGGCCAGTGCCGCCTCGTACCCGCCCGGACCGCCGCCGAGGATCACGACACGATGGTCACGGGACTGCAGCTCGGGTGCCGCGGGGGCGGTCGCTGTCACCTGCCGCATTCTGCCGTGCGGGACGCGGCGGGCGCACCGGGGCGGTCGCACCTCAGACCGGCAGCAGCGCCCGCACCGCCTCCACCTGCGCGATCCGGTCCACCGCACCCGCACCCGCCGGGTGCACCGTCACCGTGGTGACCCCGGCGGCCTCGAGCGCCGCCAGCCCGTCGCGCACGCACCCCTCGTCGCCGATCAGCGACGTGGCCGCCACGAGGTCGGCGGGCACCGCCGCGGCGGCCCCGGCCCGGTCCCCGGCCAGGAATCGCTCCTGGACCACCGCCGCGGCCTCGGCGTACCCGAAGCCCGCGGCGAGCTCGGCGTAGAAGTTCCTGTGCCTGGCCCCCATCCCGCCCACGTAGAGCGCCAGGCGAGCGCGGTGCGCCGCGAGCGCCGCCCGCACCACCGGCCCCCCTCCGACCGCGAGCGGGACGACGACGTGCACGTCCAGCGGCCCCAGCCGCGGGTCGCGCCGGGCAGCACCCGCGGCCAGGGCCTCGCCCCACACCGCGTCGGCGCGCCCGGGGTGGAAGAACGCGGGCAGCCAGCCCTCGGCGATCTCGGCGGTCTGCGCGACGCTGCGCGGCGTCAGGGCCGCGATGGACACCGGGATCCGGTCCCGCCGCGGGGTGTTGACCAGCGCGAGCGGCTTGCCCAGCCCGGTCCCCTGGTCGGTCGGCAGCGGGACGTGCACAGCGGTCCCGTCGAGCACCGCAGGCTCGCGCCGCCAGATCGTCCGGCACACCTCGACGGTCTCGCGGAGCCGGGCCAGCGGCGCCGTGAACGGCACCCCGTGGAAGCCCTCGACCACCTGGGGCCCGGACGCGCCGAGACCCAGCTCGAAGCGTCCGCCGGACACGTCGTCCAGGCCAGCCGCCGTCATCGCGAGCGTGGCCGGCGTCCGCGTGAAGGCGCCGAGGATGGTCGCCGCCAGCGCGACCCGCTCCGTCACCGCCGCCAGGTACCCCAGCCGGCTCACCGCGTCGAACGAGTACGCCTCGGCGACCGCGACCAGGTCGACGCCGGCGCGCTCGGCGCCCCGCACGACCTCGACGGCCGTGGCGAAGTCGTCCGCGTAGTCCACTGCGAGGCCCAGACGCACGCCGCCAACCTAGCGACGACCGGCGGCCAGGGCGCGCCCATCGCAGGTGGGACCGATCCCGTCCGCCCGCGGGACGTGCGGAACGCTCGCTCCGGACTAGCCTGCTGACCATGGACGACGCCGCCCTCCACCCCCTGGACGACCCCCGCACCGACCCCCTGGGCGTGGCGGCCGACGCCGCGCGCTTCATCGCCGAGCGCACCGGCGTCGGGCGCCACGACCTGGCGCTCGTGCTCGGGTCCGGCTGGGGCGGTGCCGCCGACCGACTCGGCGATGTGGTCGCAGAGCTCCCGTCGCACGAGATCCCCGGCTTCAGCGCGCCCGCCGTCGCGGGTCACGGCGCCACCACCCGCTCGATCCGGCTGACCGGGACGGACCGCCATGCGCTCGTGCTCGGCTCACGCACCCACCTGTACGAGGGCAGGGGCGTGCGCCGCGTCGTGCACGGCGTGCGCACCGCTGCAGCCACCGGGGCCCGCGCGATCGTGCTCACCAACGGGTGCGGCGGGCTGAACCCCGACTGGCTGCCCGGCACGCCCGTGCTGATCCGCGACCACCTCAACCTCACCGCGACGTCGCCGCTCGAGGGCGCGACGTTCGTCGACCTCACCGACCTGTACGCCCGGCGGCTGCGCGACGTCGCCCACGAGGTCGACCCGACCCTCGCCGAGGGCGTGTACGCCCAGTTCCGCGGCCCGCACTACGAGACCCCCGCCGAGGTCGCCATGGCCGGAGTCATGGGGGCCGACCTGGTCGGCATGTCGACCACGCTCGAGGCGATCGCGGCGCGCCACGTCGGCCTCGAGGTGCTCGCCATCTCGCTGGTCACCAACGCTGCGGCCGGCATCAGCCCCGAGCCGCTGTCGCACGAGGAGGTCCTCGAGGCGGGCCGTGCCGCCGGACCCCGGATCAGCGCCCTGCTAGCCGAGATCGTCGGGAGGATCTGATGGGCCGTCACAGCGCAGGAACCGCGACCGACGACCACCTGCTCCCCAGCGTCCGGACCTGGATCGAGGACGACCCGGACCCGGTGACCGCCGCGGAGCTCACCACGCTCGTCGACCGGGCGGCCGGCGGCGACGCCGACGCGCACGCCGACCTCGCCGACCGGTTCTCCGGCATGCTCGAGTTCGGCACCGCCGGGCTGCGCGGCGCCCTCGGGGGCGGACCGAACCGGATGAACCGCGCCGTCGTGATCCGCGCGGCGGCCGGCCTGACCCGCTACCTCGCCGACGTCCTCGCCGAGCGCGGCGCGCGTGGTCGCGGTCCGCGCGTCGTGATCGGCTACGACGCCCGCTACAACTCGGACGTCTTCGCCCGCGACACGGCTGCGGTGGTGACCGCCGCGGGCGGCGAGGCGCTCCTGCTGCCCCGCAGACTGCCCACCCCGGTGCTCGCCTTCGCCGTGCAGCACCTGGACGCGGACGCGGGCGTCACCGTGACCGCGAGCCACAACCCGCCGCAGGACAACGGCTACAAGGTCTACCTGGGCGGCCGGGTCGTGCCCGACACCGGCCGCGGCGCCCAGATCGTGCCGCCGTACGACCGCGAGATCGCCGACCGGATCGCGGCCGTCCGCGCGGTCGCGGACGTACCCAGGGCCGAGGAGGGCTGGACGGTGCTCGGCGAGGAGATCGTCGACGACTACCTCGCTGCCGTCGCCACCCTGCGCGACGACGGCCCGCGCGACCTACGCGTGGTGCTCACCCCGCTGCACGGCGTGGGCGGCGCACTCGCGGACCAGGTGCTCCGCGGCGCCGGGTTCACCGACCTGCACGTCGTACCGGAGCAGGCCGAGCCCGACCCGGACTTCCCGACCGTCGCGTTCCCCAACCCGGAGGAGCCCGGCGCGATCGACCTCGCCCTGGACCTCGCGCGTCGCGTCGAGGCCGATCTGGTGATCGCGAACGACCCGGATGCCGACCGGTGCGCCGCCGCGGTCCTCGACCCGCACACCGGGGCATGGCGCATGCTGCACGGCGACGAGGTCGGTGCACTGCTCGGCGAGCAGTCGGCCGCGTCACACGAGGGCGGCGACGGCGTGCTGGCCTGCTCGATCGTGTCCTCCCGGCTGCTCGCCCGGATCGCCGTGTCGCACGGCCTCGCGCACGCCTGGACCCTGACCGGGTTCAAGTGGATCGCCAGGACCGACGGCCTGGTGTTCGGCTACGAGGAGGCCCTGGGGTACTGCTGCGACCCGGGCCACGTCCGGGACAAGGACGGCCTGTCGGCGGCGCTCCTGCTGGCCCAGCTCGCGGCGAGCACCAAGGCCGCCGGTCGGACCCTGCTCGACCTGCTCGACGACCTGGCCCGTCGGCACGGGCTGCACCTGTCCGACCAGCTCGCCGCACGGTTCACCGACCTCGCCCAGATCCCCGCCACCATGGCGCGGGTCCGCGAGGCACCGCCGGCCGCACTGGCCGGCTCACCGGTGGTCGAGGTCACCGACCTCGCCCACCCGGACCCGGCCCAGGGCGTGCCGCCGACCGACGGCCTGCGCCTGCTCGCCGAGGACGGCACCCGCGTGGTGATCCGCCCCAGCGGCACCGAGCCCAAGGTCAAGTGCTACCTCGAGGTGATCATCCCGGTGGAGGAGCATGCCCCCACCGGGACGGTGGCCCAGGCGAGGGCCGCGGCCCGCGAGCGGCTCGAGGCCGTCCGCCACGACGTCGCGGCAGCCCTAGGCCTCACCCCCACGCCGTGATCAAGGAAGGGTGTGCCACTCGCTGCGGTCCACCAGGACCTCGCGCAGCAGGTCGGCGCGGTCGGTGACGATGCCGTCGACCCCAAGGTCGAGCAGCCGGCGCATGTCGGCGGGGTCGTTCACGGTCCACACGTGCACCTGCAGGCCGTGGGCGTGCGCCGCCTCGACCGTGCGCCGGTCGACCACCGTGACCCGCCCCTGGCGCTCGGGCACCTGGAGGCAGTCGACGTCGCGCGCGACCCCGGCCACCACCGAACCCGACCGTAGCCGCGCGCCGAGCAGGAACCGGATCACGCCCCCGGTGCCGGCCGATGTCGCGGCCGGCCGGGTCAGCCCCCCTAGCACCCCACGGCGCCGCCCCCCGGAGAACGAACCCACCAGCACTCGGTCGTGCGCCGCCTCCCGCTCGATCACTGCGATCGTCGGGACGATCGCCGCGGCCGACTTCACGTCGATGTTGACCCGCAGGTCCGGCCAGGTGTGCAGCACCTCGGCCAGGGTGGGCACCGGCTCGCGGCCGCGGATCCGGGCCCGCCGGACCTGCGACCAGGGCAGCTCAGCGATCCGCCCCGTGCGGTCGGTGACGCGGTCCAGCGACACGTCGTGGAAGGCGATCGCGACCCCGTCGGCGGTGGCGTGCACGTCGGTCTCGACGTAGGCGTACCCGAGGTCGACGGCCGCCTGGAAGGCGGCCATCGAGTTCTCCAGGCCGTCGCGGGAGAACCCGCGGTGCGCAAGCGCGAGCGGCCGAGGCCCGTCGAGGTAGCCCACCGTCCTCACCTCGCTCCGCTCGGGGGTGGCGACGTCGCCCCGCGCAGATCCCCCTGCGGAGCGCCGCGCGTGCGGCGCGATCCGGCGGGCGCCACAGGGGCGCCTCAGTACCCTGCGGAACCAGCCTCCTCCGCGCCATCGGTGCTGTCCAGGCCGTCGAGCACGGCCGCGGTGCCCGACAACCCCAGCCGGGTAGCCCCGGCGGCGATCATGGCGAGCGCTGCGGCCCCGGTGCGGATCCCGCCGGACGCCTTGACGCCCAGCCGCCCGCCGACCGTGGCCGCCATCAGCTCCACGGCGTGCACGCTCGCCCCACCCGCCGGGTGGAAGCCGGTCGACGTCTTCACGAAGTTCGCGCCGGCCGCCTCGGCCGCGCGGCAGCAACCCACCACCTGCTGGTCGCTGAGCGCCGCCGACTCCAGGATCACCTTGAGCACCGTCGGTGCCGGCACGGCCGCGCGTACCGTGGCGATGTCGGCCTCGACGTCGGCGAACCGCCCCTCGATCGCCGCGCCGATGTCGATCACCATGTCCACCTCGTCAGCTCCGTCGGCGACGGACCGGGCCGCCTCGGCCGCCTTGATCGCACCGGCGTGCTTGCCGGACGGGAACCCGCAGACGCTGGCGACCTTGACCTCGCCGAGCGTGGTCGGGTCGATCGGCAGCATCGACGGCGAGACGCAGACCGAGTAGGTGCCCAGCTCCCTGGCCTCGGCGACCAGGGCGGCGACGTCGCCCGGGGTGGCCTCGGGCTTGAGCAGGGTGTGGTCGACCATCTGGGCAACGGTGCGGCGGTCGGGGGTGGTCATGCTCGGTGTCGTCCCTTCGGGGTGTAGGCAGGTATCAGCACGTCCTCGACGAGCGACTCGCGCTCGTCCTGGTGGACCAGGGCGCTCCACGCGGCGGTCAGCGCCACGTCGCGCAGGTCGTCCAGGGTCCAGCCGATCTCGACCAGCCGCCACAGCTCGGCGGTCGGTGAGGTCTGCGACATCAGGCGGTTGTCGGTCGAGATCGTCACGGCGAAGCCGAGCCGGTGCAGGGCCGTCACGGGGTGCTCGGCGAGGCTCGGCGACAGGTGGGTGTGCAGGTTCGACGTCGGGCACACCTCGAGCGGGACCTGCTGGTCGCGGACCCAGTGCGCGAGGTCGCCGAGCACCGCACCGGACAGGCCGAGCGGGTCGCCGTCGGTGCGCCGGCCGAACGTGATGTCCTCGACGAGCCGCACCCCGTGCCCGAGCCGCACCGCCCCGCCCACGTGCAGGGCCTCGGCGATCGACGTCACACCGGCACCCTCGCCCGCGTGGATCGTCACCGGCATGCTCGCCTGGCGCAGCACGCGCAGGGCGTGCTGATGGCGCGCCGGGCCGAAGCCCTCCTCAGGACCGGCGAGGTCCGCGCCACCGACCCCCGCGTGCCGCCAGCGCAGCGCGAGCTCCGCGGTCGCCCGGCCGTGGTCGGCCTGGCGCATGATCGTCAGGATCTGCACGACGCGGATCGCGCGCCCCTGCGCGGCGGCCGTCGCGATGCCGTCCGCGATGCCGTCGGCGACGGCGCCCACCACCTCGTCGCCGGTGAGCCCGCCGCGCTGGTGCAGCTCCGGCGCGTAGCGCAGCTCGGCGTGCACCACGCCGTCGGCGGCCAGGTCCACGACGGCCTCCGACGCGATCCGACGCAGGTGCTCGGCCCGCTGCATCACCGCGACGGTGTGCTCGAACGTCGTGAGGTAGTCCTCCAGCGAGCCCGACGACGCCGACGCCAGGAACCAGGACGCCAGGCCCTCGACATCGTCGGCGGGCAGCGGGTGGCCGACCTCGGCGGCCAGCTCGATCACCGTCGCGGGCCGGACGCCGCCGTCGAGGTGGTCGTGCAGAAGGACCTTCGGCAAGGCCGTGACCTGCTCGAGGGTCAGCTCGTCACCGCTCACCCCACGAGCGTAGTGCGCCCCGGCCGCGCACAGGCTCTGCAGAACCCGAACACGGTCCGGGCCGAACCCTGACGGGGCCGCGCCACCGCTCAGCTCTCCGGGTAGTCGTCCTCGTCCTCGTCGGCCACCTCCATGGCCTGCTCGACGACGTCCGGCTCGGCCGCCTCGTCAGCCAGGTCGGGTCGCGGCGCGTCGACGTGATCGGTTGCCCGCACGTCGTCCGTCGCCTCGCGGGCCCGGTCGGGGTCCGGGGGGACCAGACCGGCGTCGACCCAGGTGCTCTCTCCGGGGATCGTGCTCATGGCTCCTCCGTCCGCTCGGTGGCTGACACCACCATCGTGACCCCGATCGACGGCGGGCGCCAGGCCCTGACCCAGGCGTCAGACCGGGAGGACGGCCCAGGTCAGGTGGCTCCAGCCGCCCAGGGCCGGGCGGGCTCCTGCGCCGTGGCGCTCCAGGGCCATGAGCCGGCCGGAGGACGGCTCGAACACCACCAGGTCGCCGTCGGCGTCGACGTCGACCGCGAGCACCACGTGTCGCGGCACAGCCGTCCGCCAGCCGCCGGAGGAGTCTCCGCCCGCGTACAGCGGCACCGGCACGCCGCGGCGCACCGCCGAGACGACCAGGTCCCACAGCGCGGCCACCTCGTCGGGCCGGGTGTCGTCGACCATCCGGTGCGTCCACCGCACCCCGGGGTACCGGGCCACCCGCGCCGCGCCCCACGGCGGCGTACCCAACGAGGCGGGCCACGGCGCCGGCCCCAGCGCCCGCGCGTTGGTCCGGCGCTTGACCACCTGCTGGAGGAGCGCGAACCGCTCGTGGGCAGGCCGATCGGAGAGGAGCACCACGGCTCGGTCGCTCGCGCCGGACAGCTCCGTCGGCCGCGACCGCGACACCCACCCCGACGCCAGCCACGCCGCGAGCGCCGGGTCCCCGACCGCCGCCAGCAGGACCAGGCTCGCCGACCCGCAGGTCGTGGCGTCGGTCTGCCGGGCCTCGGCGACGAGACGGTGGGCCGGGTCGACGACGGTGGCCTGCAGTTCCCCGTCCCACCCGCCCCACGCGGAGGCGAGCTCGGCCACCGGGGCGAGCCGGCCCGTGCCGGCCAGCGCCCTGGCCAGCACGAGCGCCGCCTCGGGTCGGTCGGCCACCCAGGTGTCGTAGGCGGCGCGCTCGTCGGCCCGCAGGCCGTCACGCACCCGTGCCGCGCGGTCCACCGCCGGATCCACGGTGCGGGCGGGCGGTCGCAGCCCGTGCAGCGGGCCCACCCCCAGCAGCCGCTGCCCGCCGCGCGCGAGCGTGGTCAGCTGCCAGGCCACGTCAGGTCACCCGGTCCAGCACGATCGGGCGCTCCGGAGGCCGCGAGTCGGCCGGTGCGACCACCACGGCGTCGGCGAGCGCGGCCATGGCACGCTCGAAGCGCTCGGGGGTGTCGGTGTGCAGCGTCATGAGGGGCTCGCCGGCGTGCACCACGGCCCCCGGCTTGGCGTGCAGCTCGACGCCTGCCCCTGCCTGCACCACGTCCTCCTTGCGGGCGCGGCCCGCCCCGAGCCGCCACGCCGCGATCCCGACCGCCAGCGCGTCCAGGGCCATCAGGACGCCGTCCGCCGGAGCGAGGACCTGCTCGGTGTGCCGGGCGACCGGCAGGGTGGCGTCGGGGTCCCCGCCCTGCGCCGAGATCATCGCGCGCCAGGTGTCCATCGCGGCGCCGGACGCGAGGATCTCGGCCGGGTCGGTCCCGGCGGTCCCGGGCGCCTGCGCGGCCTCGAGCATCTCGCGGGCCAGCGCAATCGTGAGCTCGACCACGTCTGGCGGCCCGCCGCCGGCCAGCACCTCCACGGACTCGCGGACCTCCAGCGCGTTGCCCGCGGTCAGACCCAGCGGGGTGGACATGTCCGTCAGGAGTGCCCGGGTGCGGACCCCGGCGTCGGTCCCGAGCTCGACCATGGTGCGAGCGAGCTCGCGCGCAGAGTCGACCTCCTTCATGAAGGCGCCCGAGCCCACCTTGACGTCCAGCACGAGGGCCCCGGTTCCCTCGGCGATCTTCTTGGACATGATGGAGCTCGCGATCAACGGGATGGACTCGACCGTCCCGGTCACGTCGCGCAGCGCGTACAGCTTGCGATCCGCCGGCGCCAGCCCCGATCCGGCCTGGCAGATCACCGCGCCCACCTCGTCGAGCTGGCGCAGCATCTCGTCGTTGGACAGCGCCGCGCGCCAGCCCGGGATCGACTCGAGCTTGTCCAGCGTGCCGCCGGTGTGGCCCAGGCCGCGGCCGGAGAGCTGGGGCACGGCCAGGCCGCACGCGGCGACCACGGGGGCCAGCGGCAGGGTGATCTTGTCGCCGACACCGCCGGTGGAGTGCTTGTCCACGGTGGGGCGCGACAGTGACGAGAAGCCCATCCGCTCCCCGGAAGCGATCATCGCCGCGGTCCACCGCGCGATCTCGGACCGCTCCATCCCGTTGAGCACTATCGCCATCGCGAGGGCGGCCATCTGCTCCTCGGCCACCACCCCTCGGGTGTAGGCGTCGATCACCCAGTCGATCTGGGCGTCGGCCAGCCGGCCACCGTCCCGCTTCATCCGGATGACGTCCACTGCATCGAACGCCTCAGCGCCGCTCATCGTTCTCCGTCCTGGTGGGTCGGGCGTCGGTGGGGCCCCGGCCTGCTGCGAGGACCGCCGGGTGGGCGGCCCCCCTCATCCTCTCTCGACGAGGTCCTGCGGACCGAACGCGTCCGGCAGCACCTGCGTCATCGGCCGGATGCCGGACACGGTGTCGACCAACAGGTCGGCCCCGCCGTGCTCCCACAGGAGCTGCCGGCACCGCCCGCACGGCATCAGCGCCGCGCCGTGGCCGTCGACGCAGGTGAAGGCGACCAGTCGGCCGCCGCCGGACACGTGCAGGGCCGAGACCAGGGCGCACTCCGCGCACAAGGTCAGCCCGTACGACGCGTTCTCCACGTTGCAGCCCACAATGACGCGCCCGTCGTCCACGAGGGCGGCGGCGCCGACCGGGAAGTGCGAGTACGGCACGTACGCCCGAGCGCTGACCTGCACCGCGGCGGCCCGGAGCGAGTCCCAGTCGATCGCTCTGTCCATCTGTCCTCCTCGGGACGGCGCGGGCGGCCCGGCCACGGACGCCGCGCCGCCCGCGGCCGTCACTCCTTGATGTACGGCTGGCCGTCCGCGGCCGGCGCCCGTGACCTTCCGACCAGGCCGGCGACCGCGAGGATCGTCACCACGTACGGCAGCATGAGCATGAACTGGCTCGGCACCGGCGCGCCGACGATGCTCAGCGCGCCCTGCAGGCTGGACGCCGCACCGAACAGCAGGGCCGCCATCGCGGCACGCACGGGGTGCCACTTGCCGAAGATCACCGCGGCCAGTGCGATGAAGCCGGCTCCCGCGGTCATCTCCTTGCCGAAGGACGACACCGAGACCACCGTGTAGAACGCACCACCGATGCCCACGATGCCACCGGCCACGAGAATGCCTGCGTAGCGCATCCGCTCGACCTTGATGCCGACCGTGTCCGCCGCCTGCGGGTGCTCGCCCACGGCGCGCAGGCGCAGGCCCCAGCGGGTGCGGAACATCACGTACCAGACCGCCGGCACCGCGACGTACATGATGTAGACGATCACCGACTGGTGGAACAGGGCAGGGCCGATCACCGGGATGCCCGACAGCCCAGGGATCGCCCACGTGCCGAACCGGTTGGTGGAGTTCAGCCGCTCCGCGTCGGGCACGAGCACCTCGGAGTAGAAGAAGCTCGTCAGACCGATGACCAGCACGTTGAGCACCACGCCGACGATGATCTGGTCGACCCGGTAGTTGATCGCGAACAGCCCGAGCACGAGCGCGACCAGCATCCCGGCACCGATCGCGGCGACGAGGCCGGCGAACGGGCTGTCGGTGAGGGACCCGACGATCGCCGCGGTGAAGGCCCCGGCGAGCAGCTGCGCCTCGATCGCGATGTTCACCACACCGGCACGCTCGCCGAGCACGCCGCCCAGCGCGCCGAACACCAACGGCACGGCCAGCAGGATCGAGCTGGCCAGCAGCCGGGACACCGGGAAGTCGGCGCTGCTACCGGCGCCCGACCATGCCAGGAACCCGAAGAGCACGGCCACCGCGAACAGGGCCGACAACCAGATCGGGACCTTGCGCGCCGCCCGGGTGGCCAGGTAGGCCCCGACGGAGAGGGCAGCGGCGATCGCCACACAGATCCACGCGGTGAGCATCGCCGGCACCGCAGCGCTCGGCAGCATGACGAAGTCGCCGTCGGTCGCGAACCGGAAGTGGGTCAGGCCCTCGCGCGGCGCGAGCAGCAGGAGCAGCGCGAAGAGCGCCGTGACGGCGCCGAGCACGATCGGCGCCTTGTGCGAGATGACGGTGACGTGGCGGGCCTCGAGGACCGGCGCCTCGGTCGCGGCGGTCACGCGGCCACCTCCTTGCGCCTGGCGCTCCGCTTGGAGCGCTTCTTGGGCTTGGCACCCGGCTGAGGCAGCCGGAACACCGCGCGCACCAGCGGGGGCGCGGCGATGAACAGCACGATGAGCGACTGGACGACGAGGACGATCTCGATCGGCACGCCCTCGGCGGCCTGCATCAAGGAGCCACCGGCCTTGAAGGCCCCGAACAGGATCGCCGCGAACAGCACGCCCACCGGCTGCGAGCCGCCGAGCAGGGCGACGGTGATCGCGTCGAAGCCGATGCCGGCGTCGATGTCGGAGCTGAAGCCCGTGGTCACCGTGCCCAGCACCTGGGTGACGCCCGCCAGACCCACGAGGGCACCGGCGATGAGCATCACGTAGACGGTGTTCTTCGGCACGTCGATGCCGGCCACCCTGGCGGCGGCCGGGTTCTCCCCCACGGCCCGGAACGCGAAGCCCATCGCCGAGCGGTTCAGCAGCCACCACACGAACGCCACGGCCAGGAGCGCGAACACGAACCCGAGGTGCAGGTTGTAGCTCGGCCCGAGCAGGTCGGGCATGATGGCCGTCGACTTCATCGGCGGGGTCTTCGGGTTGGACGAGCCGGGGGCCTGGAGCAGGCCGGGCGTGGCGAGCAGGTAGCTGATGAGGTAGAACGCGACGTAGTTGAGCATGATCGTGACGATCACCTCGTGGGCGCCGGTCAGGGCCTTGAGCAGACCCGCGATGCCGGCCCACAGCGCGCCGGCGAGGATGCCGACCAGCATCGCCAGCAGCATGTGCCACGGCCAGGGCATGTCGAGCGCGAAGCCGATCCAGCCGGCGCCCGCCGCCGCGGCGAGCATCTGCCCGCGACCACCGATGTTGAACAGGCCCGCGCGGAAGCCGAGCGCGACGCCGAGACCCGCCATGATCAGCGGGGTTGCCATCGTCAGGCTCTGGGTCAGCGGCCGGATGCCCCCGGCGAAGTCCGTCGCCCGAAAGTCCCACACCGCACCGATGAAGAGTGCGTAGTAGGCGCCGCCCACGGCCGTACCCATCGCGGCGAACGTGTCGCCGGGCCGGGAGAAGAAGTACTGCGAGGCCGCCTGCACGCCCGGGTCTGTGACGATGATCATGATCGAACCGGCGAGCACCGCGAGCACCACGGCTCCGAGCGACACGAGCCAGCTGCCCGAGATGATCCTGGTCCAAGCCTCGCGCCACCGGTTCTCGTCAGGCTCGGGGGCGGTCGACGCGGCCTTCTCCTCGGCCGCAGGTGCGGTGTGGCTCATGCCGCCTGGCTCCCCTCGGGTGCGACGCCGGCCATCATCAGGCCCAGGACGTCACGCGGTGTGTCGGACGGCACGATGCCGACCACCCGGCCGCGGTACATCACCAGGATCCGGTCGCCCAGGGCGACCGCCTCGTCCAGCTCGGTGGAGATCACGACCACCGGGACCCCGGCGTCGCGCGTCGCGACGATCCGCTTGTGGATGAACTCGATCGACCCGACATCCACGCCGCGAGTGGGTTGCGCGGCCACCAGCAGGCGCAGCTCACGGGACAGCTCGCGCGCGAGGACCACCTTCTGCTGGTTGCCACCGGACAGCCGCTCGACCGGCTCGGCGATCCCCTGGGTCCGGATGTCGAACTCCTTGACCGCCTCGGTGGCGAACGCGTCGCGCGCGCCCAGCTGGAGCGACCCGGCCTTGACGAACGGCGGCCCTTCCCGGCGGTCGAGCATGAGGTTCTCCGCGACCGTGAACTCCCCGACCAGGCCGTCGGTGCTGCGGTCCTCGGGGACGAAGCCGACCCCTGCGTCGAGCACCTGCTTGACGGTCCGCCCGAGCAGCTCCCGCCCGGCGAGCTTCACGCTGCCGCTCGACGCCTTCTCGAGCCCGACCAGCGCCTCGGTCAGCTCGGTCTGGCCGTTGCCCTGGACGCCGGCGACCACCAGGATCTCCCCGCCGCGCACCGTGAAGCTGACGTCGTCGACCACCACGGTGCCGTTGGCGTCGCTGACCTCCAGTCCGCTGACCTCCAGGCTCGTGTCGGCATAGGTCGGCGCGTCCTTGTGCACGGTCAGCTCGACGGCGCGGCCCACCATCATCGCGGCGAGCTCGGCGTCCGACTGGTCGGCGCTGGCCTCGCCCACCACCGCGCCGCGGCGGATCACGGTGATCCGATCGGCGACCTCGCGGACCTCGCGCAGCTTGTGCGTGATGAAGACGATCGCGGCGCCGTCGTCCCGCAGCTGGCGCATGATGCCCATGAACTCGTCGGTCTCCTGCGGCGTGAGCACCGCGGTGGGCTCGTCGAAGATGAGGATCTTGGCGTCCCGCGACAGCGCCTTGATGATCTCGACACGCTGCTGGACGCCGACCGGCAGCTCCTCGATGAGGGCGTCGGGGTCGACGTGGAAGCCGAAGCGCTCGGCGATCGCCTTGACCCTGGTGCGTGCCGCGCCCAGGTCGAGCCGCCCGCCGGGCAGCGTGGTCTCGTGGCCGAGCATGACGTTCTCGGCGACCGTGAAGACCGGGATGAGCATGAAGTGCTGGTGCACCATGCCGATCCCGGCGGCCATGGCGTCACCGGGCCCCCTGAAGTGCTGCACCTCGTCGTCGAGGAGCACCTCGCCCTCGTCGGCCGTGTACAGGCCGTACAGGACGTTCATCAGGGTGGACTTGCCGGCGCCGTTCTCGCCGAGCAGGCAGTGGATCTCGCCTGGCTCGACGGTGAGGCTGATGTGGTCGTTGGCGACCAGTGCGCCGAAGCGCTTGGTGATGCCGCGCAGCTCGAGCTTCATCCCACGATCCTCATCGACTGTTGGGGGCCAAGGAAGCCTACGCGCAACGACACGCCCCGGGAGGGCACTTGGGGGCGCCTCCCGGAGCGTGTCGTGTCACGCGGTGTGGCTCACGCCACGGTCACTGGTTCAGGTAGGAGGTGACCTGGACCTTGCCGTCGATGATGTCCTGCTTGAGCTGGTCGACCTCGGTCACCAGGGCCGGGTCCACCTTGGACTCGAAGTTGTGCAGCGGTGCCATGCCGACGCCGCCGTTCTCGAGCGTGCCGACGTACGCGGTCGGGTCGAAGTTGCCCTGCCCCGCGGCCATGATCGTGTCGTAGCAGGACACGTCCATGTTCTTCATGATCGACGTGAGCAGGATGTCCTGGACGGACGGGTCGGTGTTGTACACGTCGGCGTCCACGCCGATCAGCGCGATGTCCTTGCCGGAGTCGGCGATGGCGTCACGCGCGGACTGGTAGATCGGGCCACCCACCGGGAGCAGGACGTCGACGCCCTGGCCGATGATGTTGGTCGCCGTCGCCTTGGCGGTGTCGTTGGCCTCGAAGCCACCGGTGAAGGAACCGTCCTTGCCGTCCCAGCCGACCACCGCGACCGAGGTGCCCTTGACCTTGTTGTAGTAGTCGACGCCCTGCTTGAAGCCGTCCATGAAGATCGTCACGGTCGGGTAGGGCTGGCCACCGAAGGTGCCGACCTTGCCGGTCTGGCTGTAGCCGGCCGACAGGTAGCCCACCAGGAACGCGGCCTGCGCCGTGTCGTACAGCAGCGGCTTGATGTTCGGCGCGTCCTTCTCACCGTTGAAGTCGTTGTCCGCGGCGTCGTCGACCAGGACGTACTCCAGGTTCGGGTTCGCAAGGGCCGACTCGACGGTCGCGGCTGAGAGCGCGAAGCCCACGGACACGATCGTGTTGCAGCCCACGCCGACCATGGCCTCGAGGTTCGGCTGGAAGTCGGTCTCGGAGTCCGACTGGACGCTCTTGAAGGTCGCCCCGAGCTCCTCGGCAGCCTTCTTCGTGCCCTCGAACGACAGCTGGTTGAAGCTCTTGTCGTCGAAGCCTCCGGCGTCGGAGACGATGCACGCCGTGTAGTCGATCGGCTCGGCGGTCTGCGTCTCGCTCGCGCCGGTGGTGTCCGTCGAGCTGCTCGACGAGCCCGCGTCCGGCGCCGAGGCGCAGGCAGCAAGGGCAAGAGCGGTCGCAGCGGCGAGCGCCGCGCCTCGCATCACAGTCTTCACGTGTTCTCCTGGGTGTCGTGCTCTCGGCCGACCGCGCGTCGGCGCACGGGGGGCCGTCGTGCGGTCCGGGGGCGCCACCGAACGGGTCGGCTGCTGTAGAGCGCACACTATCCGTGCCGACACCCACTCCGGGTTACCGACCGGTAGCACACGGTGGTCGTTACGCAACCGGAATGTTGAGCCCAACCCCCGGACAGGCGTCTTACGCCCGACGACCCACGTCCTGAGCCAGGGCGGTGCGCACCAGCAGACGTGCACCGACCGCGATCGCGCGCTCGTCGACGTCGAGGTCCCCCTGGTGCAGGTCGTACGTGTCACCGCCCGGCACCCTGGTGCCCAGCCGGGCCATCGCACCCGGCGCCCGGGTGAGCAGCCACCCGAAGTCCTCCCCGCCGAGGGACTGCTCGGTGAGCACCACCGCGTCCGGGCCGAGCACGTCGCGCGCCGCCGCATCCATCAGCCGGGTGGCGTGCTCGTCGTTGACCACCGGTGGCACGCCGCGTTCGTGGTGCACCTCGACGTCGACCCGGTACGGCGCGGTGACGTGCTCAACGGCCTCGCGCAGCACGGTGGACGCGTCGGCCCAGGCCGCCGAGTCCAGGCAGCGCAGGCTGCCCTTGACCTGCCCGGCAGCCGGTATGGCGTTGTGCACCGTGCCGGCGTGCACCAGGCCCCAGGTGAGGTTGACCCCCGACCGCGGGTCCAGGCGCCGCCCCAGCACCGCCGGCACCTGGGTGATGACCTGGCCGAGGGCGAACACCACGTCGCCGGTCAGGTGCGGCCTGCTGGTGTGCCCGCCCGCCGAGGTGATCGTGACGGTGACCGGGTCGGACGCCGAGGTGATCGGACCGATCCGGGTGCCGACCAGCCCGACGTCCAGCTTCGGGTCGCAGTGCACGCCGTAGACCCGGGCGACGCCGTCCATCGCGCCGTCCTCGATCGCGTCCAGCGCCCCGCCGGGCTGGACCTCCTCGGCAGCCTGGAACAGCAGCCGGACCCCGACGTCGAGGAGCCCTTCGGCCGCGAGCTCGGCCAGCACGAGGCCGGCGCCCAGCACGACCGCGGTGTGGACGTCGTGCCCGCAGGCGTGCGCGACGCCCGCGTTGACCGACCGCCACGGGTGCGCGCAGGTGTCCGGCACCGGCAGGGCGTCGAGGTCCGCCCGCAGCATGACGACCGGCCCCTCGGGCGGGCCCAGGTCGCAGGTCAGCCCGCTACCCGGCAGCAGCCGCGGCTCGAGCCCGGCGGCGCGGAGCCGCTCGGCGAGCACGCGCGGTGGTCCGACGCTCGGCGTGGCCGATCTCGGGGTGGGTGTGCAGGTCACGCCGCAGCTCGACGAGGTCCGGCAGATGCGCCTCGACCCGCGCGACGATCCGCTCGGTGGGCACACGCGAGGTCGGGAGCACGCTTGGATCCTAGGGCGTGGCGATCGGCCGTCACCGCCGGTGGGGAGCGCCGGCACGGGGCGGGATCGGCAGCGGACCAGGACTACAGCAGGTCGGTGCGGCCCCGCTCGCGCACCGCGTCGACCACCGACTTGACCCGCTGCGCGTGGTCGCGCGTGGTGACCAGAAGGGCGTCGACGGTGTCCACGACGACCGCCTCCGGCACGCCGAGCACGGCGACCACCCGCCCCGACCTGGGCACGACCAGTGAGCCCGGGGCATCCAGCACGACCACCTGCCGGGGGTCGCCGAGCACGTGCGGGTCACCCGGCAGCAGGTCGCGCAGGGCTGCGACGTCACCGACGTCGTCCCAGTCGAAGTCGCCGGGGACCACGGCGACCCCGCCGGCCGCGGCGACCGGCTCGGCGATCGCGTGGTCGATCGCGATCCGCTGGAGGCCCGGCCACACCCGTGCCATCACCTCGTCGCGGGCCGCGGTGTCCCAGGCGGCGGCGATCTCGCGCAGGCCGTCGTGCAGCACGGGGAGCAGGCGCGCCAGGTGACCGAGCAGCACCTCGACCCGGACCAGGAACATCCCGGCGTTCCAGCGGTGACGCCCCGTGGCCAACCAGGCGGCGGCGGTCGCCGCATCGGGCTTCTCGGTGAAGCCCGCGACGTGGAACGCACCCGGGACGGCCTCCAGCGGCTCACCCGACTCGATGTACCCGAAGGCCGTGGACGGGCCGGACGCCGCGATGCCGATGGTGGTCACGAAGCCCGCCCGGGCCGCGTCCACGCCGAGCCGGACGGCGCGCACGAACCCGTCGCCGCTGATCACGTGGTCGGCGGCGAAGGACCCCAGCACCACGTCCCCCTCACGCTCAGCCAGCACCGCCGCGGCCAGGCCGATCGCAGCCATCGAGTCGCGCGGGGACGGCTCGGCCAGCACCGCCCCGGGGCCCAGCTCGGGCAGCTGGGCGCGCACCGCCGGCTCGTGCGCGACCCCCGTCACCACCACGACACCGTCCGATCCGGTCAGCGGCGTGAGCCGGTCGACGGTCGCCTGGAGCAGGCTCCGTCCGGTGCCGGCCAGGTCCTGGAGGAACTTGGGCGACCCGGCGCGGGACAGCGGCCACAGCCGGGTGCCGGCGCCCCCCGCGGGCACCACGGCACGGAAGTCGGCGAGCGTCGATGGGGTCGAGGCGGTCATGCCACGATCCTGCCAGGTGGCACCCGCCGGGCGCGGCCCGCCCCGTGGGACCAACGACCCGAAGGACACTAGAGTGGCGATGCGGCAGCCCGCCGCGTCCCCTGGGCCCCATCGTCGGGGCCGTCGTCGACAGGAGGTCCCCGTGCCCGAGGCGCCGGCCGGAACGCTCTACCGCGGCCGAGAGGGGATGTGGTCGTGGGTCGCCCATCGGGTGACCGGCTTCCTCATCTTCTTCTTCCTGCTCGTCCACGTCCTGGACACCTCGCTGGTGCGGGTCTCCCCCGAGGCGTACAACGCGGTGATCGGGACCTACAAGAACCCGATCATGGGGCTGGGCGAGGCGGGCCTGGTCGCCGCCGTCGTCTTCCACGCGCTCAACGGCGTGCGGATCATGCTCGTGGACTTCTGGGCCAAGGGTATGCGCTACCAGCGCGTGATGCTCTGGGTCGTCGTCGGGGTGTTCGTCGTCCTGATGGCCGGCTTCCTGCCGGTGCACCTGTCGCACGTGTTCGGAGGCGAGTGATGGCCACCACGACCCCGACGATCGCCGCCCCGCGCAGCCCGCACCGCAGCTCGCGGACCAGCTGGGAGATGTACGGCTGGATCTTCATGCGGGCCTCCGGCGCGCTGCTGCTGGTCCTGATCTTCACCCACCTGATCGTCAACCTGGTGGTGGGCGGCGGCGTCTCGCAGATCGACTTCGGCTTCGTGGCGGGCAAGCTCGCCAAGCCGGTCTGGCAGGTCTGGGACCTGCTGCTGCTCTGGCTCGCCATGATCCACGGCACCAACGGGCTGCGCGTGATCATCAACGACTACGCGACGAGGATCGGCACCCGGCTGGTGCTCAAGTCCGCCCTCGCTCTCGCGTTCACCGTGGTCGTCGTGCTCGGCACCCTGGTGATCTTCACCTTCGACCCGTGCCCGGTCGGCGCTCCCGCCGACCTGCTGCCCAGCTTCTGCACCGCAGGCTGACACCCCGAGCATCGAACAAGGACGAGTGATGCAGACCCACACCTACGACGTCGTCATCGTCGGGGCCGGCGGCGCCGGCATGCGTGCCGCGCTGGAGTCCTCCACGCGGGCCCGCACGGCCGTGCTGTCCAAGCTGTATCCCACCCGGTCCCACACCGGCGCGGCCCAGGGCGGCATGTGCGCCGCACTGGCCAACGTCGAGGAGGACAACTGGGAGTGGCACACGTTCGACACCGTCAAGGGCGGTGACTACCTGGTCGACCAGGACGCCGCCGAGATCATGGCCAAGGAGGCGATCGACGCCGTCCTGGACCTGGAGAAGATGGGCCTGCCGTTCAACCGCACGCCCGAGGGCAAGATCGACCAGCGCCGGTTCGGCGGTCACACCCGCAACCACGGCGAGGCCGCGGTGCGCCGGGCCTGCTACGCCGCCGACCGCACGGGGCACATGATCCTGCAGACCCTGTACCAGCAGTGCGTGAAGAACGAGGTCGAGTTCTACAACGAGTTCTACGTGCTCGACCTGCTGCTGGACAGCGACCTTCGCGAGGCGAAGCGCCCGCGCAAGGGCGCCGAGGTCCGGGTGGTCGGCGTGGTCGCGTACGAGCTGGCGACCGGCGAGATCCACGTGTTCCGGGCACGCTCGGTCATCCTGGCCACCGGCGGTGCGGGCAAGATCTTCAAGACCACGTCCAACGCGCACACCCTGACCGGCGACGGGATGGCGCTCGCACTGCGCCGGGGGCTGCCGCTGGAGGACATGGAGTTCTTCCAGTTCCACCCGACCGGCCTGGCCGGCCTGGGCATCCTGCTGTCCGAGGCGGCCCGCGGCGAGGGCGCGATCCTGCGCAACTCCGAGGGCGAGCGCTTCATGGAGCGCTATGCGCCGACCATCAAGGACCTCGCCCCGCGCGACATCGTCGCCCGCTCGATGGCCAACGAGGTGCGCGAGGGGCGGGGCGCCGGTCCGCACAAGGACTACGTGCTGCTCGACCTGACCCACCTCGAGCCCGAGCACATCGAGGCCAAGCTCCCGGACATCACCGAGTTCGCCCGGACCTACCTGGGCATCGAGCCGTTCACCGACCCCATCCCGGTCTACCCGACCGCGCACTACGCGATGGGCGGGGTGCCCACCACGGTCCACACCGAGGTGCTGCGCTCCAACACCGACGTGGTCGGCGGGCTGTTCGCAGCCGGCGAGGTGGCGTGCGTGTCGGTGCACGGCTCCAACCGCCTGGGCACCAACTCGCTGCTGGACATCAACGTGTTCGGAAAGCGCGCCGGGGTCGCGGCCGCCGCCTACGCGGCCGAGCACGAGCTGCTCGAGCTGCCCGAGGAGCCAGCAGTCGAGGTCGTCGCGGAGCTCGAGCGGATCCGCACCGGCGAGGGCGGGGAGAACGTCGCCGAGCTGCGTCGCACGCTCCAGGAGACGATGGACGCGGATGCCCAGGTGTTCCGCACCGAGGAGTCCCTCACTCGGGCCCTGGGAACCATCGACGACCTGCGGCGTCGCTACCGGTCGGTGAGCGTGCAGGACAAGGGCACGACGTTCAACACCGACCTGCTCGAAGCGGTCGAGCTGGGCTTCCTGCTCGACCTGGCGCGGGTGGTCGTGGTGGGAGCGCTGGCCCGCCAGGAGTCTCGTGGGGGGCACTTCCGTGAGGACTTCCCCACCCGCGACGACAAGGGCTTCATGCACCACACCATGGCGTACGCCAGACCGACGTCCGGCCCGGACACCGAGATCCGTCTCGAGCCCAGGCCGGTCACCGTGACCCGCTACCAGCCGATGGAGCGCAAGTACTGATGACCGCGACCACCCCGTCCCCTGCCGCGTCGGTCGGTGAGGTGCCGAGCTTCGACGTCACGCTGCGCTTCCGCCGGTTCGACCCGGACGCCGCGACCCCCGAGCCGTTCTGGCAGGAGTTCACGGTGACGGCGCACGGCACCGACCGGGTGCTCGACGCCATGCACAAGGTCAAGTGGGAGCTCGACGGCTCGCTGACGTTCCGACGCTCGTGCGCGCACGGGATCTGCGGCTCGGACGCGATGCGGATCAACGGCCGCAACCGGCTCGCCTGCAAGACGCTCCTGAAGGACCTGGACCTGGCCAAGCCGATCGTCATCGAGCCGATCAAGGGCCTGCCCGTGATCAAGGACCTCGTGGTGGACATGGAGCCGTTCTTCGCGTCCTACCGCGAGGTCATGCCGTTCCTCATCGCGCACGGCAACACCCCGTCCAAGGAGCGCCGGCAGTCGCCCGAGGACCGCGCGCGCTACGACGACACCACCAAGTGCATCCTGTGCGCCGCGTGCACCACCTCGTGCCCGGTGTTCTGGACGGACGGGCAGTACTTCGGTCCGGCCGCGATCGTCAACGCGCACCGGTTCATCTTCGACAGCCGCGACGAGGGTGCCGCCCAGCGCCTGGAGGTGCTCAACGACAAGGAGGGCGTGTGGCGCTGCCGCACGACCTTCAACTGCACCGACGCCTGCCCGCGCGGCATCGAGGTCACCAAGGCCATAGCCGAGGTCAAGCGCGCCATGATCACCCGCTCCTTCTGACCGGCTCCGCGGCGCCCGCCCCTGCGGAGCCCGGACGTTCGCACGCGAGCTCGCGCGCACCTTCGAACGCGGCGGGGTTCGAGTCCGTCGCCTGCGTTCGCAATGGGGGTGCAGGTGCCTCGGGGGCGGGGTCAGGCGTCGTCGGGCACCGGCGGGTCGGCGGTCCACGCTGCGGCGAGCAGCACGATGCGTGCGATGAGGTTGACCCAGATCAGCAGGGTGACGACCACCGCGAACGACGCGAGCAGCGGGTTCCGGGTCGCCGCGCCGGCCACCACCGACGTGCCCAGGAAGCGCACCACGCCGATGCCCAGTGCGGCGATCACCGCCCCACCCAGCAGGTCGCGCCGCGGCGGCGACTGGTCGGCGAGCACGCGGAGCACGAGCACGAAGATCCCTGCGTCCACACCGAACGACACCACGAGACCGACGAGGCGGACCGCCCACCCCGCCCCTGCACCCCAGCCGGCCACACCCAGCAGCCAGTCCGCCGCCGACGTCGCCCCCGTGGTCAGCACGGCGGAGACCAGGATCGCCACCGCGACGCCGACGAAGGCGGCCAGCGCCCTGACCTTGGCCAGCACGGCGTTGCCCGCGTTGGGCGGTGCGTCGAACATGGCCCGCACGCCCGTGCGCAGCGCCGCCATCGCGCTCGTCGCGCTGAGGATCAGCACCACCACCGAGATCGCGCCCGCGATGCTGAGCCCCGCGCTCAGTCGCAGGTCGGAGGGCGAGATGACACCCGTGCCGTTGCCGGTGTCGACCAGCCCGGGCAGGCTCGCGTCGATCGCGTCCAGCACGGCGCTTCGCAGGTCGGCGTTGCCGCCCAGCACCGCCATGAACACCGTCCAACCCAGGGTCAGCCCGGCGAACACGCTGAACAACGCCGCGTAGGCGATGCCGCCCGTGAGGACTCCCCCTCCGGCCCGGCCGAAGCGGGAGTTGGCTCGCAACGGACGCGTGCGCTGCAGGCGGTCGAGCAGAGCCTTCGCGCGGGCCAGCAGCCCGCTGTCGGCCTCGAGCCCGGACGGCTCGTCGGTCGCCTCGGCGGCCGCCACGTGCGCGCGCCCGGCGCCGGACGGCGCTCGGGCCGGATCGGGTTCCTCGCGGTTCTCGGTCACCTCATCGACCCTAGGACGCCGAGCCCGACCCGGCCCGTTCAGCCCAGCGGGTAGGCCCGACGCAGGTGCCAGACGCAGTCGGGCGTCTGCACGTACCCGTCGAACGCGGTGACCCGGAACGTCGCGTCGAAGCCGGCCATCCGCTCGAACGCCACGTCGAGCCGCGCGTCGTCCACCGCGTGCGCGATGGTCACGTGCGGGTGGTACGGGAACTTGGCGGGCACGGCCAGCGGCCCGTGCCGGACGTCCCCCGCGAGGCGCTCGCACTGCGCGATCCCCTCGACCACCTGCACGAACACGACGGGCGACACGGGCCGGAACGTCGCGGTACCGCGCAGGTGCAGGTCGAACGGTCGGTGCCGCAGGGCGACCCGCTCGAGGTGCTCGTCGACGTCGGTGAGCCACGTCTCGGTCACCGTCACCGGCGCGAGCAGCGTGACGTGCGGCGGGATCGACTCGGCCTCGGGGTCGCCGGCGGCCGAGCGTGCCTCGCGCAGCACGTCGGCCCACGGGTCCGGCACCGTGATCGCGACGCCGACCACGATCTCTGCGGTCGAGGTCATGAACGACGCCGCGGCAGCAGGCCGACCCGCTGGTAGACCGTCGAGAGGGTCTGCTCAGCGATCTCCCTGGCGCGCTCGGCTCCGATCTCCAGGACCCGGTCGAGCTCTGCCGGGTCGTCGAGGTAGCCGTGCACCGTCGCCTGGAACGGCGTGACGAAGTCGACCACCACCTCGGCGAGCTCCTTCTTCAGGTCGCCGTAGCCCCGCCCGGCGAAGTCGTCCACGAGCGAGGCGACGCTGCGCCCGGACAGTGCCGAGTGGATGGTGAGCAGGTTGGAGATGCCGGGCTTGGTCTCCGGGTCGAACCGGATCTCGCGCTCGGCGTCGGTGACCGCGGACCGGATCCGCTTCGCGATCACCTTCGGGTCGGCGAGCAGGTCGACGAGGCCGTTCGCGGTCGACGTCGACTTGCCCATCTTGGCCGTCGGGTCGCCGAGGTCGTAGATCTTCGCGGTCGCCCTGACGATGTACGGCTCGGGCACCCGGAAGGTCTCGCCGTGCCGGCCGTTGAAGCGCTGGGCGAGGTCGCGGGTGATCTCCAGGTGCTGACGCTGGTCCTCGCCCACCGGCACCAGTGCGGTGTCGTACAGCAGGATGTCCGCGGCCATCAGCACCGGGTAGGTGAACAGGCCGACGTTGGCGCCCTCGGCGCCCTGGCGCGCGGCCTTGTCCTTGAACTGCGTCATCCGCGACGCCTCACCGAACCCGGTGTAGCAGGACAGCACCCAGGCGAGCTCGGCGTGCTCGGCGACGTGGGACTGCACGAACAGGATCGAGCGCTGCGGGTCGATGCCGGCGGCCAGGTACTGCGCCGCGGTGCGCCGGGTGCGTTCGAGCAGCACGCTCGGGTCGGGCGTGACGGTCAGCGCGTGCAGGTCCACCACCGAGTAGATCGCGTCGTGGTTGTCCTGCAGCGCGACCCAGTTGACCAGCGCGCCGAGGTAGTTGCCCAGGTGGAGCGAGTCGGCGGTGGGCTGCATCCCGGAGAAGATCCGGGGGCGGGGCGCATCAGGCATGGTGTGCATTCTGGCAGGAACGGGCCCTGGGTCCGAACTCGCGTGGACGACGGCCGGCGGTGCGCGCGGCCGGCTTCCTGGCGGACGCCACGGCGCTCAGGTGGCCTCGTCGTCGAACGGCGCGGGGGCGCCTTCGACCCTAGCCGACCTCGGCTTGGGTGCTGGTTCCTCCACCAGGGCGTCTCGCACGATCCGGCGCGGGTCGTACCGGCGCGGGTCGAGCTGCTCCCAGTCGACCCCCGTCTCCTCGGTGACCCGCTCCCGGGCGGTGGACAGGTAGCCCCGGGCCCGGCGCACCCAGCGCCCGAGGTCCTCGGCGTAGCGCGGCATCCGCTCCGGCCCCACCAGGAGCACCGCGAGCAGCAGCAGGACGAGGAACTCGCCTCCGTTGATGCCTAGCACGGCGCCAGGCTACGCGGCTCAGCCGGACGCGCTCTCGGAGAGCACGACGCGGACCTCGTTCTCCTGCCCGCCACTGCGCACCGTGAGCACCACCGTGTCGCCGGCCTGCTTGGCCCGGATCGCGACGATCAGCTCGTCCGGCTGGGTCACCGGCCGGCCGTCGATCGCCAGGATCACGTCGCCCGGCGCGATGCCCGCGCGGTCGGCCGGGCCGTCGGGGACCACCGGCGGCTGCCCGTCGACCGTCTCGGTCGCGACCTGGACGCCCTCACCGGTGTACCGCGAGTCGATCAGCACCCCGATGATCGGGTACGTGGCCGTCCCCGTCTCGATGAGCTGCTCGGCGGTGTGCCGGGCCTGGTTGGCCGGGATCGCGAAGCCCAGTCCGATGCTGCCGGCCGTGCCCGAGAGCGTGGTACCGGGCGGCTGGGCGATCGCGGAGTTGATCCCGATCACCTCGCCCGCCGCGTTGACCAGCGGGCCGCCGGAGTTGCCGGGGTTGATCGCGGCGTCGGTCTGGATCGCGTTGATGAACGCGGGCGCCGAGCTGTCCCCGGCCGTCACCGGGCGGTTCATCGCGCTGACGATGCCGGTGGTCACCGTGCCCTGGAGCCCGAGGGGCGCACCGATCGCGACCACCGGGTCGCCGACCACCACCTGGTCCGAGTCGCCGAGCGTGAGCGGGGTCAGGCCGGCCCGGTCCACCTTGAGCACGGCGAGGTCGTAGTCCGTGGTCACGCCGACGAGCTCTGCCGCGGTCTGGCTGCCGTCGGAGAACACCACGGTGATGCTGCGGCCCGAGCCCACGTCCGCGGTGGCTACGTGGGCGTTGGTGAGCAGGTAGCCGTCGGACTGGAGCACGAACCCGGAGCCGGTGCCCTCGCCGTCCGCGCCGCGCACCTCGATGAGCACAACGCTCGGCAGCACCTGCGCGGCGATCGACGCGACCCCGGTGAGCTCTCCGCCGTCGGGCCGTGCGGTGACGGCCGGCGGCAGGTGGGCCTGGGGGCTGTCTGCCGTCCGGGCCCCGATCACCCCACCGACCGTGCCGGACACGAGGGCGAGCAGCACCGCACCGACCACCAGCCAGCCGCGCCGCGAGCGGCGACGACGCGGGGCGCGGCCCCACGAGTCGCCGGTCCAGACCGGCGGCGCCATGGGGATCCCGCCGTCGCGGCAGCGCCGTGGTGCCCGGCGCGTCGGGAGCCTCGGCCGGCCTGCCCGGTGGCGGGACCGACGAGCCGGTGAGGTAGGGGTCCGGTCCCGGCCGCGGTGCCGGGGGCGGCCCCTGGGTGCCGAACGGGCTCGCCGGCCACACGGGCGCGACCGGGCCCGACTGCGGTGCCGCCCCGGACGAGGCGTCGGTACCGGTGCCGTCGTCGTTCACGAGCCACTCCAGGCCGTCAGCAGCTGCCATCCGCGGGCCACCCGGGCCGAGGCGCCCCCGTCGTACGCCTCGACAGGATAGGCGGCCACCACGGGGGTCGCCGACCACCGCGGCCCCTCGACGACCACCGCGACCACGGCGTCGCCGGACTGCCAGGCGAGCGTCCACGGGTTGTCGTCGATGAGCTGCACCTCGTGCCCGGCCACGTCGACCGGCGTGTCGGCCGTCGCGAGCCGGCCGCGGGTCTGGGTCACCACGACCAGTCCGTCCGGTCCGGTGAGGTCCAGCTCCAGGCGGTCCGCGCCGGTCCGGACCGCCGCCACCGCATAGCCGTCGGGCACCGCGACAGGCACTGCCCACGGGTGGCGCCCGAACCAGGCGTCCAGCTCCGCGGTCACGTCCTTCCCGTCGTAGCTCACCGCGACGGCGGCCTCCTGCAGCGCCGCCAGGGCGGCCGCCGGCCGCGCCTCGAGCGACACGTCGGGCTCGTTGCCGAGCACGAACAGCAGCACGAGCATCACGCCGGAGAACGCGCCGGCGACGAGCGGCACCCGCGAGCGGCGCGGGCCGAGGTCGCCGGACATCGCACCGGCAGCGACCCCCGAGCCCGGCATCGGCAGCGATCCGGTGCCCGGGCCCGGCCGCCGGGGCGGGGGTGGCTGCGGAGGGGTCGCGCCCAGGGCGAGCAGCCGCGCTGTCAGCTCGGGGTCGGGGCACAGGTCCTCGCTCGACGCCAGCGCGGCCCGTGCGTTCCTGGCCGCCGCGAGCTCGTCGGCGCACTGTGGGCACGCGGCGACGTGGGCGAGCGCACGCTCGGCGTCCTGGGGGCACAGCTGGCCGTCGGCCAACGCGCTGATCCAGCTGCCGAGGTGGCTCACCGGCCCACCTCGACGGCGGCACCGTGGTCCGCGCCGGCATGCGGGGCGCGGTGCGCGAGCGACTCGCGCAGCTGGGCCCTGGCCCGATGGATCCGCGAGCGCACGGTGCCCAGCTTGATGCCGAGCGTGACCGCGATCTCCTCGTAGGACAGCCCCTCGATGTCGCACAGGACGACGGCCGCGCGGAACTCAGGGGACAGCTCGTCCAGGGCCCGCTGCACGTCGTGGTCGAGGTTGCCGTGCTCGAAGCCGCGCTCCGGCGTACCCAGACCGGTCCCGCCGGGGACCCGCTCGGCGTCCTCCCCCAGCGGGTCCATCCGGATCCGGGTGCGACGGCGCGCGGTGTCCAGGAACAGGTTGGTGGTGATCCGGTGCAGCCAGCCCTCGAACGACCCGGGGGTGTAGCCCGACAGCGACCGGAACACCCGCACGAAGGTCTCCTGCGTGAGGTCCTCGGCGTCGTGCCGGTTGCCGGTCAAGCGGTAGGCCAGCCGGTAGACGCGCGCCGAGTGCTCGGTGACGATCTGCTCCCAGCTGGGCGCGCTCCAGGGGGCCTGTGACTCCACCTGACCTCCCGCAGCACCATGGCCGCCCGGGCTCGGGCGGTATCTGAGCAACGCGGCACACGCCCCGGATGTTCCCGCCCCACCCGCGGACCGTACCGACCCGCGGTGCGGTCCGCGGTGCGCCGCCGCCGGCGCGGCGGCGCCGCGGTCTAGCATCGAGGCGACGTCAGGAGGACGCCATCACCGACAAGGCCGGCAGCTGGGCACACAGCGAGGACTTCCGCACCGCGGACGACGTGCTGCTGCGCGCCACCGAGCGGGCCGCCGAGCTGGGGTGCGGCGCCGTCTCCCCCGGCACGGGCGCACTGCTCCAGGTGCTCGCCGCCGGTCACCGGGCGACCGCCGTGGCAGAGGTCGGCACCGGCGCCGGCGTGTCGGGCCTCTGGCTGCTGAGAGGCATGGCGCCTGACGGCGTGCTGACCAGCATCGACTCCGAGGCCGAGCACCAGCGCGCGGCCAAGGCTGCCTTCGCCGAGGAGCAGGTCCGGCCGATGCGGACCCGGACGATCACCGGCCGCGCCCTGGACGTGCTGCCCCGGCTCGCGGACGGCGCCTACGACCTGGTCCTGCTCGACGGGGACCCGCTCGAGGCGGTCGACTACCTCGAGCAGGCGGTTCGCCTGCTGCGTCCCGGCGGCCTGGTCCTGGTGCCGCACGCCCTGGCCGAGGACCGGGTGCCGGACCCCGCCCGCCGGGACGAGCTGACCACCGCGATGCGCGAGCTGGGGCGGACCGTGCGGGCGGACGAGCGGCTGTTCGCCGCCATGGTGCCCACCGGCGACGGTCTCCTGGTGGCCGCCCGGCGCTGAGCCGGTGGGCCCTACAGCTCGCCCGACAGCCAGGCCAGCAGCGCCCTGGCCCCGAATCCCGTCGCGCCCTCGGGCACCTCGTGCGCCGCGGACGACGCCCGCGCCGGCCCTGCGACGTCCAGGTGGGCCCAGCGCCGTCGTCCGACGAACTGCTGGAGGAAGAGCGCGGCCGTGATCGCCCCGCCGCCGGTGAAGCCCGGGCCGGCCACGTGGTGCAGGTCGGCGATCTCCGAGTCGATCGCCGGCCGGTAGTCCTCGACCAACGGCATGCGCCACAACCGCTCCCCGGACCGCGCACCGGCCTCGGTCAGGGCGGCGGCCAGCTCGTCGTCGGGGCTGAAGAGGGCGCCGTGAGTACGGCCGAGCGCCAGGGTCGCCGCGCCGGTGAGCGTGGCGACGTCGACCAGGACGTCCGGGTCGAGCGTGAGATCGGCGTGCACGAGCGCGTCGGCCAGGACCATGCGCCCCTCGGCGTCGGTGTTGGTCACCTCGACGGTGGTGCCACCGCGTACGGTGACGACGTCGCCGGGTCGGTACGACGACGCCCCGACCGCGTTCTCCGCGAGCGCGAGCAGCGCCGTGACCTCGTGCGGGACCCGCGCCTCCGCGGCACCGAGCACCGTCGCGAGCGCCACCGCGGCGCCGGTCATGTCGGTCTTCATCGAGACCATGCCCGTGCGCGGCTTGATCGACAGGCCACCGGTGTCGAACGTGATGCCCTTGCCGACCACCACGACGTGGGCGGGACGCGCATCGGGCGTCTCCCCCGGACGGTAGGTCACGCGGACCAGCCGTGGCGGGGTGGCCGAGCCGGACCCGACGGCGAGCAGCCCGCCGAAACCCTGTGCGGCGAGCGCCTTCTCGTCGAGCACCTCGACCTCGAGGCCGGCGGCCTGGGCGAGCTCGGTGGCGCGCGCGGCCAGCCACGCGGGGCTCTTGGTGTCCGACGGCGTGACCGCGAGCACCCGTGCGGTCCAGCTCGCCCGAGCCGCGATCTCGGCCAGGCGGATGGCTTCCTCGTCGCCACCGAGCAGGACCAGCGCCTGAGCCGGTCCGGGTTGGCTGCGCTTGGCGGCGCGGGTGGGGTGGCGGTACGCGCCGAGCAGGTAGCCCTCGACGAACGCCTGCTGGCCGGCGGGGTCGGCGCCGGAGGCGACCGAGGTGACCGCGGTCCCCAGACCGCGGGTCACGCGCGAGACGGCGGCCCCGGCCCTGCGCAGCGCGGCGGGGCTCCGGTCGCCCACCCCGATGAACGCGAGTCGATGCGGCAGACCCGTCCAGGGCAGCTGGGTCGCGCCGTGCGGCCGTGGGAGCACGACGGTCGTCGCATCGCCAGGTGACCCACCCGCGCCGGACCGCTCGGCCAGGTCACCGAAGTCGATGCCGTAGCGGACGGCGGCCTCGACCGCGCCCTCGCGCGGCTCGACGCCGTCGCCGTCGGACCCGGCCGTCACCGGCAGCAGCAGCGCCTCGGCCCCCTCGGGCAGCGGGTCCGCCACCGTGCCTGGGGCCGCCTGCACGGTGGGGAGCGGCGGGACGATCGCCGGGACGCGACGCCGGGTCGGCACCTGTCAGCCGGCGACGGAGGTCAGGGCCTCACCGAGCTCGGTGGCCTCGGCCGCGTTGAGCTCGACGACCAGCCGGCCGCCACCCTCGAGAGGCACGCGCATGACGATGCCGCGGCCCTCCTTCGTGACCTCCAGCGGCCCGTCGCCCGTGCGGGGCTTCATCGCGGCCATGGATCCTCCTCATCGTCTCGCCCACCTGGCACGTGCCCCGCGCAGGCGCGCGCGACCGCCGATCTGCACGGTGGATGTCCGTGGTCAAGTCTAGGCCACCGGCATGTGCCGTGGCTCACGGTGGCCAGCCGGACGGCGGCACGAGGCGCCACAGCAGCCCCACCCAGGCCACCTGGCCCACCAGCCCCAGCACCACCAGCACCCACGACCAGACCCGCGGCCGCCGACTGTGCAGCACCCGGACCGCGAGCGCACCCCATGCGGGGAAGGCCAGGATCGCGAAACGGACCAGACTCGTGCCGGGCTCCAGGACCCCGACCAGGTAGAGCACGTAGGCCACCACCCAGGCGTACAGCTCCGCACCGAGCAACCGCAGCCAGGGACTGGCCAGGCCGATCACCGTGAGTGCCGCGAGGGCGGCGAGCACCGGGATCGCCCAGCCGCCGATCAGCCAGCGCGCCACGTCCAGCCAGGGCAGCAGCGGCACCACCTCGTGGCGGCCCCGCCAGGCCCCCTGGGTCAGCTCGTAGGCGTCGGGAACGCCGGTCACCCATCCGGTGATCGTCGGCCAGGTGAACCCGGCGGCCACCGCGAGCACGGCGAGCCCGCCCACGGCCATCCGGCTGCGCGGGGGGAACACCTGCTCGTGCGGCCGGTCCGACCGCCGCGCCTCACGCAGCCGGGACACCCCGTGCACCACGACGACGGCCGCGAGCGGCAGTGCGACGGCCCGGGTCAGTCCCACCGCGACCACTGCCAACGAGGCCGGCCCGTAGCGGCGCCGCTGCACGGACCACAGGAAGGTCGCGATCCCGAGCAGCGCCGCGGACTCGGTGTAGGCGACCTGGAGCACCGGCGCCGACGCCGACGTGCTCAGCAGGGCGACCGTGAGCAGCGGCCCCCACCGCCGGACGCGCTCGTCCACGTCGACGCGGGCGAGCGCGTCGGTCGTGACGGCGTGCACCACCACCATCGCGAGCAGGCCGAGCGCGAGGGCGATGAGTGGCCCGAGAACCACCCAGGTCCCGCCGGTCACGGCCATCGCCGCACGGACCAGGGACGGGAACAGGGGGAAGAACGCCCAGGGGTTCTGCTGCACCCGGCCGTCGGGCCCGACCGGCAGGGCGTGCGGGTAACCCTGCTCGGCGATGTGCCGGTACCAGGTCGCGTCCCACATCGTGCCCGTGTAGTCCAGGTACGACGGGCTCGCGGGCGTCCACCCGTTCTCGGCCTGGGTCCGGGCGACCGCCACGAAGATGACGGCGCTGAGCAGGCGCGCGCCGAGGCTGACGAGCAGGACCTGGACCCACCAGACCTGCAGCGCGCGCCTCACGCGAGCCCCCGCACGGCGCGGGCCGGCGGCACCTCCCCCCGCAGCACCGCCGTCATCTCCACGACGCGCCGGGTGGCACGCGCGTCGTGCGTCCGGAAGACCGTCGCCCCCAGCCACGCCGCGACAGCGGTCGCCGCGAGGCTGCCCTCCAGCCGCTGCTCGACTGGCAGGTCCAGCGACTCGCCCACCAGGTCCTTGCGCGAGAGCGCGACCAGCGTCGGGAAGCCCAGCGCCACGAGCTCCGGGGTCCGGCGCAGCAGGTGCACCGAGTGCCAGGTGGTCTTGCCGAAGTCCAGCGTGGCGTCGACCAGGACCGACCTCGGGTCGACGCCCGCGTCCACCGCACGAGCGGCCGCGACGCGCAGGGTGTCCAGCACGTCCGCGACCACCCCGTCGAGGCCGTGCCCGGTGTACTGGGGTCGCAGCGGGTCGGTGCGCGGCGCCGCACCACCGGTGTGCGAGCACACCACCCCGAGCCCGTTGCGGCCCGCGACGGCGACCAGCGCCGGGTCGTGACCGGCCCAGGTGTCGTTGACCAGGTCCGCCCCCGCCGCGGCCGCCGCCTGGGCGACCTGGGACCGCCAGGTGTCGACGCTGATCGGCAGGTCGGGGAAGGCCGCGCGGACCTGCTCGACCACGGGCGCCACCCGGTCGATCTCCTCCGCGACGCCCACCTCCGGCCCCCGGCCGGCCCGGACCCCCCCGATGTCCACCAGGTCCGCCCCCTCACCGACCGCCGCCTCGACCTGGGCGACCGCCTGGTCGGTGTCCGCCGAGCGCGCCCCGGGGTAGAACGAGTCCGGGGTCCGGTTCACCACGGCCATCACCGCCGGCCGGCCCTCGCCGACCGGTCGGCCGCGCAGCCACAGCGCCGCGCCGCGCCGCGGCACGCCGTACGCCTCGCTCACCGGCGCCCCCCGCCCGTCACCGTGCCCACTCAGTAGGGGTCGAAGCCCGGCTCATGGGCCGCTGCCTGCTCCGCCCGGAGCTGGGCGTCCCGTTCGCGGACCACCGCGACCGCCTCGCGCGGGTCGTCGACCACCTGCACCAGCTCGAGGTCCTCGGCGGAGATGGTCCCGGCGTCGAGCACCGGTCCGCGCAGCCACGCCACCAGGCCCTGCCAGTAGTCCGACCCGACGAGCACGATCGGGAACTCGGTGACCTTCTGGGTCTGCACGAGCGTGATCGACTCGAACAGCTCGTCGAAGGTGCCGAACCCGCCAGGGAGCACGATGAAGCCCTGCGCGTACTTGACGAACATCGTCTTGCGGGCGAAGAAGTACCGGAAGTGCACCCCGAGGTCGACCCAGGCGTTCATGCCCTGCTCGTGCGGCAGCTCGATGCCCAGACCCACCGACAGCCCGCCGGCCTCGCTCGCGCCGCGGTTGGCCGCCTCCATCACGCCCGGGCCCCCGCCGGTCATCACCGCGTAGCCGGCCTCCGCGAGGCTCCGGCCCACCTCGCGCGCGGCGGCGTACACCGGGTCGTCGCGGCGCGTGCGGGCCGAGCCGAAGACGCTCACCGCCGGTCCCACCTCGGCCAGGGCGCCGAAGCCTTCGACGAACTCGCTCTGGATCCGCATCACGCGCCACGGGTCCGAGTGCACCCAGTCCGCGCCCTCGCCGCGGGCCAGCAGCCGTTGGTCGGTGGTCGTGGTGGGCACCTGGCCGCGGCGCAGGAGCACCGGACCCTTGCGGTAGCCGTCGCCGGGGGGCACGTCGTCCATGCCCGCAGCCTAGGAGGTGAGCCAGGTGCGCAGCGCGTCGAAGCACACGTCGAGATCGCTGACCGGTGTGCGCTCGTCGTCGGCGTGTGCCAGCGAGGGGTCCCCCGGACCGAAGTTCACCGCGGGTACGCCGAGGCCCGCGAACCGCGCGACGTCGGTCCAGCCCTGCTTGGCGCGCGGTGGCCGGCCGGTGAGCCGGGCGACCACGTCGGCGAGCTCGACGGCCTCCGGCCGGTCAAGGCCGGGGCGCGCACCCGGGGCGGAGTCGGTGACCCGGACCTCGTAGCCGTCGAACACCTCGCGCACGTGGGCCTGCGCCTGGGCCACCGTGCGCGACGGTGCGAAGCGGTAGTTGACGGTCACCACGCACTCGTCGGGGATCACGTTGCCGGCGATCCCACCGCGGATGCCGACCGCGTTGAGGCCCTCGCGAAAGGTGAGGCCGTCGACCTCGACCTCGCGCGCCGGGTAGTCGACCAGCCGGGCGAGGACCTCGGCCGCGCCGTGCACGGCGTTGACCCCGAGCCACGAACGCGCAGAGTGGGCCGCCGTGCCACGCACCACCACCTCGACCCGCAGCGTCCCGTTGCAGCCGCCCTCGAGGGCGCCCGCAGTCGGCTCGCCGAGCACCGCCATGTCGCCGGCGACCCAGTCCGGGTGCCGGGCGACCAGCCTGCCCAGCCCGTTGCGGTCGGCCTCGACCTCCTCGGCGTCGTAGAACACGTACGTCACGTCCACGCCGGGCTCGCGCACGGCGGCGGCCAGGGCCAGCAGGACGGCGTCGCCGGCCTTCATGTCGACGGTCCCGCGACCCCACACCACCGGTCCCGACCCGTCGGGCTCCTCGCGCAGCTCGGTGGGCAGGTTCCCGGCGACCGGCACGGTGTCCAGGTGACCGGCCAGCACCACCCGGCGCTCGCGGCCCAGGTGGGTCCGTGCCACGACCGCGTCTCCGTCGCGCAGCACCTCCAGGTACCCGAGGCCCTCGAGCGCGGCCTGGACCAGGTCGGCGAGCTCCCGCTCGTCGCCGCTCACCGACGGCACGTCGCACAGCGCACGGGTCAGGGTCACCAGGTCGGCGGAGAGGTCGAGGGCCACGGCCAGACCCTAGCGAGCGGGCGGGGTCGGCGGGGGCCGCCCGGCCGCGCTGCTGCCACGACGTGAACACCCCCGGGGCCGGCGGGCACCGGCTGGTTAGGCTGATTCCATGACGCGCTCGGCCTGGGGCCACGGGCTGGCCACGGTGGCCGGCGACACGGTCCTCGACACCTGGTACCCCTACCCCGCCCTGGGCACCGGACCCGCAGGCACGGCGGCGCCGTCCGAGCTCACCGGCGCGCAGGGCGAGGACCCGGTGCGCGGCGTGCGCACCGTGGTGGTCACCACCCGGATCGAGCTCGACGCCCCGCCCGCCGGCACCGCGGACGCCTACCTGCGCCTGCACCTGCTGTCCCACCGCCTGGTCGCCCCGCACGGCCTCAGCGTCGAGGGCATCTTCGGGGTGCTGCCCACCGTGGTCTGGACCGACGCCGGTCCCTGCGCCGCCGAGGGTTTCGAGGCCACCCGGCTGCGGCTGCTGGCCGCGAACGGACGGCGCCCCACGGTGCACGGCGTGGACAAGTTCCCGCGGATGGTCGACTACGTCGTGCCGGCCGGGGTGCGGATCGCCGACGCAGACCGCGTGCGCCTGGGTGCGTACCTCGCCGAGGGCACGACGGTGATGCACGAGGGCTTCGTGAACTTCAACGCCGGGACGCTGGGCTCGTCGATGGTCGAGGGCCGGATCTCCCAGGGCGTCGTGGTCGGCGAGGGCAGCGACGTCGGTGGCGGGGCCTCGATCATGGGGACGCTGTCCGGCGGTGGCCTCCAGGTGATCTCGATCGGCCGCCGCAGCCTGCTGGGCGCGAACTCCGGATTGGGTATCCCGCTCGGCGACGACTGCGTCGTCGAGGCAGGGTTGTACCTGACGGCCGGCACCAAGGTGCGGGTCGGTGACCGGGTGGTCAGCGCGCGGGAGCTCGCCGGCCAGGACGGCCTGCTGTTCCGCCGGCACTCGCAGACCGGCGCGGTCGAGGCGATCTCCCGGACCGGTGCCGGCGTGACGCTCAACCCAGCCCTGCACGCCTGAGATGGCTCGACGCCGCAGGCGCGGCAGGGGGCTGCTGACGGCGCTGCTGCTGCTCGCCGTACTGGTGGGCGCGAGCGCCGGCGTGGTCGCATTGCTGCGGGCCCACGACACCCCCGTGATCGAGCCGAGGTGCCAGGCCGCTCTGGACGGCACGAACTGGTACCTCACGCCCGAGCAGGCCGACAACGCGGCCCTGCTCACGGCCGTCGCCCTCCGGCGGGGCCTCCCGGCGCGCGCCGCGACGATCGCGATCGCGACCGCGCTGCAGGAGTCCGGCCTGCGCAACCTCGACCACGGCCACCTGGACTCCCTCGGCCTGTTCCAGCAGCGCCCCTCCCAGGGGTGGGGCACCGCGGAACAGGTGATGGACCCGGTGCATGCCACGAACGCGTTCTACGACGCGCTCGTCAAGGTCAAGGGCTACCAGGACATGCCGATCACCGAGGCCGCCCAGGCCGTGCAGCGTTCGGCGTTCCCCGACGCGTACGCCCAGCACGAGGCACGTGCCCGGGCCTGGGCGTCGGCGCTGACCGGCTACTCGACCGCCGCGGTGACCTGCACTCTGCCCGAGCCCGCGAGTGCGGAGGCCGCGAGCGTGCTAGCCCGGGTGGACCGCGACCTCGGAGTGGCGGCGACCCCGACGCCCGCCGGGTCGCCGCAGGGCGCCGTCGTGACGGTGTCGGCGAGCGGCCTACCCGGCGGCGACGCGGCCCCGGACCGCCTGGCCTGGGCCGTCGCCCAGTGGGCGGTGGCGGTCGCCGGGCCGCTCGGGCTGACCGAGGTCACGGTCGGCGACCGGACGTGGTCCCGGTCGTCGGACACGTGGGCCCCGGCCGGCGCCGCCGTCCCCGCCGGTCAGGTCGAGCTGCGCCTCGCGGGCTGACGCGGTCGCAGGGGTGCCATCAGCGCCCGTTGACCGGCGAGTAGTCCCGGGTGACCGGGCCGGTGTAGATCTGCCGCGGACGGCCGATCTTCGTGGCGGGGTCGAGCATCATCTCGCGCCACTGGGCGATCCAGCCCGGCATCCGCCCGACCGCGAACAGCGGAGTGAACATCCGGGTCGGGAAGCCCATCGCCTTGTAGATCAGCCCGGTGTAGAAGTCGACGTTCGGGTAGAGCTTGCGCTCGATGAAGTAGTCGTCCGAGAGGGCGATCTCCTCCAGACGCATCGCGATGTCGAGCATCTCGTCGCGCTTGCCCAGCGCGTTGAGGATCTCGTCGGCGTGCTTCTTGACGATCGCGGCGCGCGGGTCGTAGTTCTTGTAGACCCGGTGGCCGAAGCCCATGAGGCGGACGCCGGCCTCCTTGTTCTTGACCTTGGTCATGAACGCGGTCGCGTCGCCGCCGTCGGCCTGGATCTCGGTGAGCATCCGCAGCACCGCCTCGTTGGCCCCGCCGTGCAGCGGGCCGGACAGCGCGTTGATCCCCGCCGACACCGACGCGTACAGGTTGGCGTGCGCCGAGCCGACGATCCGGACCGTCGAGGTCGAGCAGTTCTGCTCGTGGTCGGCGTGCAGCAGCAGCAGCACGTCCAGCGCCTTGGCCATCACCGGGTCGACGTCGTAGTGCTGTGCGGTGGGCTGGAACGACATCCGCAGGAAGTCCGCCACGAAGCCCCGGCCCCGCTCCGGGCCGATCATGTTCTGGCCCAGCGCCCGCCGGTGTGCGTAGGCCGCGATCGTCGGCGCCTTGGCCAGCAGCAGCACGGTGGCCAGCTCGACCGTGGACGGGTCGAACGGGTCGACGCTCTCGGGGTAGTAGCCCGGCAGCGCGGAGACCGCCGAGGACAGCACGGCCATCGGGTGGGCGTTGGTGGGGAACGCCCCGATCAGCGCCTTGAAGTTGTCGTGCAGGTGCGTGTGGCGCTCGATCCGCTCGACCCAGCTCGACAGCTGCTGGTGGCTCGGCAGCTCGCCGTGGATGAGCAGGTAGGCGACCTCGAGGAACGAGGACTGCTCGGCCAGCTGGTCGATCGGGTAGCCGCGGTAGAGCAGCACACCCTTGTCACCGTCGATGTAGGTGATGGTCGACTCGCACGACGCGGTGTTCATGAACCCCGGGTCGACCGTCACGGTGCCCGTCTCGCGCAGCAGAGAGGAGACCACGATCCCGTCGTTGCCGATCGAGGAGCTCACCCGAGGCAGCTCCAGGGACGTGTCGTCGATCTGCAGACGGGCCGGGGTGGCGGTCTCGGTCATGCGTCCTCCTCGCGGACTGTCCGTGCGTCGTGGGCCGAGGCGACGCTACAACCTCACCGCCATCAGCACCTGTGGTGCCCATCACCCGACGGGCCCCAGAGGCACCATCGCCCCTGGTCTCGACCCAGCAGGGGTCAAGCGACAGTAAAGCATGCGTCCACGAGCCGCTGCCGACGCCGACCGGTGTGATCTGCGCCACCGCGTCTGCGGCGGGCGCGCCGGCCGGTCAGGCGCCGGTGAGTCGTGCGACCGCCCGGGCGACGGCGTCGTCGGTGGCCGTCAGGGAGACCCGGACGTGCTGAGCGCCGGCCTCGCCGTAGAACGAGCCCGGCGCGACCAGGACGCCCTGCGCGGCCAGGTCCGCCACCGTCGCCCACCCGTCCTGGCCCTCGGCCCGCAGCCAGAGGTACAGACCCGCGGGCGACGCCTCGACCGAGTACCCGGCCTCGCCGAACGCGGCCAGCAGGGCCGCCCGGCGGCGACCGTAGCGCTCACGCTGGGCGGCCACGTGCGCGTCGTCGTCGAGCGCCGCGAGCATCACGGCTTGCACCGGGCCCGGAACCATCAGGCCGATGTGCTTGCGCGTCTCGAGAAGCCCGGCGACCAGGGCCGGGTCGCCCGCCGCGAACGCGGCCCGGTACCCCGCGAGGTTGGACTGCTTGGACAGCGAGTACAGCGCGAGCAGCCCGTCGTGGCTGCCGCCGCTGACGCGCGGGTCGAGCACGCTGGGCACGCCGTCGCCCACCCAGGGCTCCGCCCACGGCAGGAGGGCGTAGCACTCGTCGGACGCGACCACCGCACCGATGCTCCGCGCCGCAGCGACCACCTCCGCCAACGGCTCGGCGCCCAGCACCTCTCCGGTCGGGTTGGACGGGGAGTTGAGCCACACCAGCCGCACCCCGGGGACGCCGACCCAGTCGGCCGGGTCGTCGGCGGGCAGGGCCGTCGCGCCGGCCAGCCGGGCGCCCACGTCGTAGGTCGGGTACGCGACGCGCGGGTGCACCACCACGTCGCCCTGGCCGAGCCCGAGCAGCGACGGCAGCAGCGCCACGAGCTCCTTGGAACCCACCGAGGGGAGCACGGCCTCCGGGTCGACGTCCGGCACCCTGCGCCGACGGGCGAACCAGTCGGCCACCGCCCGACGCAGGGCGGGCGTCCCGTGGGTCGCCGGGTACCCGGGCGCGTCGGCCGCTGCGACGAGCGCGTCGGTCACCACCGCCGGTGTGGGGTCCACGGGGGTTCCCACCGACAGGTCCACGATCCCGTCGGGGTACGCGCGGGCCCGTGCAGCGTGCGGGGCGAGGGTGTCCCAGGGGAAGTCGGGGAGGTCTGCGACGCGGAGTCCCACCGTCGGGCCGTCAGCTCACTCGGAGCCGTTCTGCGGCGGCAGCACGGCGATGATCGGGTGGTCCCGGTCGATCTCGCCGAGCTTGGCCGCGCCGCCTGGCGAGCCGAGCGGCTCGAAGAACTCGACGTTCGCCGTGTAGTACTCCTGCCACTGCTCGGGCACGTCGTCCTCGTAGTAGATGGCCTCGACCGGGCAGACCGGTTCGCAGGCGCCACAGTCGACGCACTCGTCGGGGTGGATGTACAGCGATCGCTTGCCCTCGTAGATGCAGTCCACCGGGCACTCGTCGATGCAGGCCTTGTCCTTGACGTCGACGCAGGGCTGAGCGATCACGTACGTCACTGGCGATCCCTTCGAGCTCACGGGCCACGCCGGTCGGCGTGCCCGCCCTAGTATCCCCCAGGTGAGCACCACCGACGACGCCACGCCCTGGCTCGACTGGCCCGTGGGCGCGAAGGTCATGGTGCGCCGCCGCCTCGCCGAGGGCGGCTACAGCGACACCGTCGGGATCCTGCTCGAGCGCGACGCCGAGCACGTCGTGGTCCGGGGACGGCGTGGCGACGTCACGGTGCCGGCCGCCGAGATCGCGATCGGCAAGGTCGTCCCGCCCCCGCTGCTCGGACCACACCGCCCCTGAGCCGGCCCGAGCCGCCGGGTGCGCCGAGGGGTCAACCCGTCGCAGGCGCGGGGCCGCACACGATCTTGTTCTGCGCCCGGTAGGTGACCGTCCAGCTCTCCTGCGACTCCACCGTGCCGTCGAGCGAGACCTTCCGGGTCACCTTGACGGTGAACCCCGGGTTGCCCGCGCCCTGCGGCGTGCAGGTGGGTGACTGCGAGTAGACCGTCGTCGGCGCGTGGACGTTCCACCGACCGCTCGTCGTGGACTCGACGGTCCAGTACTTCGTGCTCCAGATCCGCACGTGCACGTTGTTGGCCGCGGGATCGACCCAGGCCTGGATCAGCGCGCCGTACGGGGTGTTGTTGCGCCACTTCATGTCGATCGTGGGGATGAAGATCGTCGCCTCGCGGCCCTCCGGGTACCGCGTGAAGTACTCGCTGTGCGGCTGGTGCTGGACGATCTCCATGCCCGCGAAGTACGCGGCGTTGTACGTCGTGGTCGAGAGCTGCGACAGGCCGCCACCCAACGCCTCGGTGTGCTCGCCGTTGACGATCGCGCCTGCCATGACGTAGCCGTGGGCGCTGTCGATCGGGCTGAGCGCGTCGCCCAGGCCGAACGTCTCGCCGGGACGGATCAGCATCCCATTGAGCTTGCTCGCACCGTTGGCGATGTTGATGGTGCGGATGTGGTCTCTGGTCAGCGGCGTGTCGAACTCCGAGACGATCTCCTTGATGCCGAGCGCCTCGAGGGTGGCCTCGGACTGCTGCGGCTCGGTCGGGACGAGCTCGACCTTCGCGGTGCGCACCGGGCTCATCGCGGCAGTTTCGACCGCCTGGGCGAGGACGTCCGGGTCCAGCGTCGTGCCCGCCGTCCCGGGGACCACGACGGGCTTGTCGTCCTGGAAGGCGAACGTCGCGTCGGCTGCCGGGGTCAGCAGGTCGGTCGTTCGTGCCATCACGGCGTCGACCAGCATCGCTCCGTCCATCTGGAGCGCCAGGCCGCCGTCCCGGGGCACGAACGACGCCGCCCCGGTGAGCACGGAGACCGGCAGCTCGGCGATCTGTCCGGCCACGTCCACGGTGACCGGGGCGGACGCCAGGGGCCGGGCCTCCTCGCGCACGACCCGGTCGACCTCGCCCTGGCCGATGCCGGGGGTGACGACCAGGGTGGGCAGCTCGACGGGCCGCGGCGCGGTCAGCCACTCGGCGACGACGAGGTTGCGCGCGGCCGGGATGTCGACCGAGGTGCCGTCGGACGGCGCCGTGGTCTGGACCTGGTTGTCGACGAACACCACGGTGCCGTCCACGGGCGGGGTGGTGAGCGCGTCGGCTACGGCAGAGAGCGTGGAGTCCAGGGCCGCGTCGTCGACCTTCGTCACCGGGGCGACCACGCCGCCGCCGAAGACCTGGTGCCACAGCCGAGACGGTTCCAGGCCGAAGCCCGTCACCTGGTCGACCGTGGCCGACGCGTCCAGCGACAGCCCTGCCTGGACCGGGTCGAGCGCGGTGCGCTTGTCCCCGGCAGCCACCGGGATGGGCTCGGTGGTCGCGGTCGCGAGGCCGTCGGTGAGGCGCTGGGCGGCCTCGTCGGCGGAGAGCCCGCCGATCTCGACCCCCGCCACCACCGTCCCGGACGGCACCCGGTCCGCCAGGAACCAGAGTGCACCGACGTAGGCCCCGGCGAGCACCAGCGCGCCCGCCGCGATCCCGCCGAGCACGCGAGGCCAGCGGCGGCGGTGCTGCTGGGCGGGGAACGGCAGGCCCTCGACGGCGCGCGGCTCGGGTGTGGGCTCGGGTGTGGGCTCGGGTGTGGGCTCGGGTGTGGGCTCGGGTGTGGGCTCGGGTGTGGGCTCGGGTGTGGGCTCGGGTGTGGGCTCAGGCTCAGGCTCGGGTGCAGGCTCAGGCTCGGGTGTCGGCCCGGCGGCCGCAGCCGCGGCGTCATGCTCGGCGACGGGCGCGAGGACCTCGGTCGGAGCCTCGCTGCCCCAGGGCTCGGGCGTCCACACCGGCGATGCGTCGGTGACGTCCGGGGCCTGAGCGTCGGAGCCTTCGGCAGCAGCGGGCGCGGGTTCCCCCACCTCCGCCTGCTCGCCGGGACGCTCCGGATCGGGCTCGGCAGCCGGCTCCGCTGCCTCGACGGGTTCGGACTCGTCGGCCGCCTCGGGCTCGGCGAGGGCCTCGGGCTCCGCGGCCTCCTCGACCGGCTCAGGCTCGCGAGCTTCCTCGGGCTCGCCGGCCGCCGCCTCAGGGTCCCCGGTCTCTTCGGTCGGCTCCGGCCCCTCAGCCTCCTCAGCCGGCTCGGGCTCGCCGCCTTGCTCCTGGTCACGAGCCGACTCCCCCGGCTCCTCGACCGGCTCCGGCTCCTCGACCGGCTCCGGCTCCGCCTCTTCAACCGGCGCGGCCTCCTCGACCGGCGCCGGATCCTCGACCGATTCCTGCCCTTCGGCCCCCTCGAGCGCCTCCGCCGGCTCGTCCACCTCGGTCGGCTCCTCCACGGGCTCGACGTCGGTCGGCTCGGTGGGGTCCGAGGGCTCCTCGCCCTCCTGGTCACCCACGACGTCCTCGCTCTCGGCCTCGGGAGCGTCGACCGGCCCGGTCACGTCCTCGGCGGAGGGGTCGTCGCGCCGGTCCGGGTCGGTGCTCTCCCGGTCGTCGTCGCGGTCGGTCATTCCTCGTCGCTCTCCCCTGCGCAGCGGGTCGGCGCCGCCAGGCGCCGGGGCGCCATCCTACGTGGGCTGTCCGTGCTCAGGCCGCGAATCGCGGAACCACGCGCGGGGCAGGACCAGGGCGAGTGCCGCTGCGACCGCCCCGCCGTACCAGACGTAGCCGACCGCGTCCGCGGCGATCAGCACGTCCCCGCCCGGCCCCTGCGCGGCGAGCACCGCCGTCGCGGTCGCGACACCCAGTCCCACCGCAAGCACACCCAGCGCCCCGACCCAGGCCCGCGCGACCACGCCGCCCAGCGCCACGAGCACCAGTGCGAGCACCAGGCCCCACGGCCGCGCCATGCGGTGGACGCCGGTACCGACCACGCCGATGAACGCGCCGAGCACGAGCAGGCTCGCGGATCGGGCCAGGATCCGGGGGGTCGGCAGGTCCACGACGGTCACCGTACGCGAACCCCGCCGGGCCACCACTCGCCCTCGACCGCCCACCCCGGCGCGACCCGGTAGGCCTCGGCGGCGAGCAGCGGCTGGACCACCGCGTCGCTGAGCGCGTAGCAGCCCAGCACGGCGCCGTCGGTCTCCGGCAGCCGGCGGACCGCCTGGACCTGCGTGGCGTGCGCCCCGAGCGCCCCGGCGACCTGCTCGACGACCGGCCCGACATCCACCCGGACGTCCACCGCGCCCGCCGGCACTGCGGCCGACGGCAGCGGGCGCCCCACCGCCGAGCGCAGGCCGGGGGCCAGGTCCGCCCCGCATGCCACCCGCCCGGTCTCCAGCGCCTCCGCATCCAGCGCCGACCACAGCACGCAGGGCACCGCCCAGCCCTCGGCCCCCTCGGCGCCGCGCGCCGCGAGCTCGACCGCCCGCATCGCCACCCGGTGGGCCTGGACGTGGTCGGGGTGCCCGTACCCGCCGTCGGGCTCGTAGGTGACCAGCACGGTGGGGCGGCGCTCGCGCACGACCCGTGCCAGACGCGCGGCCGCCGTGTCCACGTCCACCAGGGCGAACGCCCCCTCGGGCACGTCCGCACCGAGCGCGGCGCGGCTCTCGCCCTGCCAGATCATCCCTGAGTCCACCCAGGGCCCGTCACCCGCGACCTCGTCGAGCACGACGTGGTCACGGACCCCGAGCGCCGCCAGGGCCGCGGCCAGCTCCGTGAGCCGGTGGGCCGCGAGCGCGGCGGGGTCACCCGCCAGGTGGGCGAGGCGGCGGCCGATCACCTCGCCCCGTTCCCCGCGGGTGCACGTCACCACCGTGGTGGGCAGGCCCGCCGCGGCCCAGGTGGCGAGCAGGGCGCCGGTGGACAACGTCTCGTCGTCGGGGTGCGCGTGGACGGCCAGCAGACCGGCGCGGGGCGACCCCTCCGCCCCCCGGGTCATGCGCGCTTGGCCCGCGCCGTGAGCTTGGCCCGCTCGGCCTGGTCGAGGACCACCTTGCGGATCCGGACGCTCTCCGGCGTCACCTCGACGCACTCGTCGTCAGCGGCGAACTCCAGGGACTCCTCGAGCGTGAGGCGACGCGGCGGCACCAGGTTCTCGAACGTGTCCGCCGTGGAGGAGCGCATGTTGGTGAGCTTCTTCTCCTTGGTGATGTTGACGTCCATGTCCTCGTTCCGGGAGTTCTCCCCGACCACCTGACCCTCGTAGACCTCCGAGGTGGGCTCGACGAAGAACGAGCCGCGCTCCTGCAGGTTGATCATGGCGAACGGCGTCACCTTGCCGGCCCGGTCGGCGACCAGCGAGCCCGTGGTGCGCGACTCGATGGGGCCGGCCCACGGCTCGTACCCGTGCGCGATGGACGACGCGATGCCCGTGCCACGCGTCTCGGTCAGGAACCTCGTACGGAACCCGATGAGTCCCCGCGCCGGCACGACGAACTCCATCCGCACCCAGCCGGTGCCGTGGTTGGCCATGGTCACCATGCGGCCCTTGCGCGACGCGAGCAGCTGCGTGACGGTGCCGAGGTGCTCCTCGGGCACGTCAACCGTCAGGTGCTCCATCGGCTCGTGCACCGCGCCGTCGATCCTGCGCGTGACCACCTGAGGCTTGCCGACGGTGAGCTCGAAACCCTCCCGCCGCATCTGCTCGACGAGGATCGCCAGCGCCAGCTCGCCCCGGCCCTGGACCTCCCACGCGTCCGGGCGGTCGGTGGGCAGAACCCGCAGCGACACGTTGCCCACCAGCTCGGTCGCGAGGCGGTCCTTGACCTGGCGCGCCGTGACCTTGTGGTTCTTGCCGCCCTTGCCTGCGAGCGGCGACGTGTTGATGCCTACCGTCATCGAGATCGCGGGCTCGTCGACGGTGATGAGCGGCAGTGGACGCGGGTTCTCCAGGTCCGTGAGAGTCTCACCGATGGTGATCTCCGCGATCCCGGCGACCGCGACGATGTCACCGGGCCCGGCCTGCGCCACGGGCACCCGCTCCAGGGCCCGGGTCTCGAGCAGCTCGGTGATCTTCACCGGTTGCACCGTGCCGTCCGCGCGCGCCCAGGCGACCTGCTGGCCCTTGCGCAGCGTCCCGTTGAAGATCCGCAGCAGCGCCAGCCGGCCCAGGAACGGCGAGGCGTCCAGGTTCGTCACGTGGGCCTGGAGCGGTGCGCCCTCGTCGTAGGTCGGGGCGGGGATCCGCTCCACGATCGTTGCGAAGAGCTGCTCCAGGTCCGGCGCGTCCGGCAGCTCGCCGTCCGGCGGCCGGGTCAGCGACGCGCGACCGGCCTTGGCCGACGCATAGACCACGGGCACGTCGAGCACGGCGTCCAGGTCGAGGTCGGGGAAGTCCTCGTGCAGGTCGGACGCCAGGCCCAGCAGCAGATCGGTCGTCTCGTGGACGACCTCCTCGATCCGCGCGTCGGACCGATCCACCTTGTTGACCACGAGCACCACCGGCAGGTTCGCGGCCAGCGCCTTGCGCAGCACGAACCGGGTCTGCGGCAGAGGTCCCTCGCTCGCGTCGACCAGCAGCACGACGCCGTCGACCATCGACAGCCCGCGCTCCACCTCACCGCCGAAGTCGGCGTGACCGGGGGTGTCGATGACGTTGATCGTGATCCCGTCCTGCTCGCCCGCGGCGAGGGCCGCCGGGCCGCGGTACCGCACGGCGGTGTTCTTCGCCAGGATCGTGATGCCCTTCTCACGCTCCAGGTCGCCGGAGTCCATCGCGCGCTCGTCCACGTGGGCGTGCGCGCCGAAGGAGTTGGACTGCCACAGCATGGCGTCGACCAACGTGGTCTTGCCGTGGTCGACGTGGGCGACGATCGCCACGTTGCGCAGGTCGGAGCGCACAGGCATGCCAGGACTCGCAGCTTCTTCGGGGAGGGCGCGCCGCTCGGAGCCGTCGGACGGCTCCACCTGCGGCGTGCGGACAGGGCATCTTACCCGTAGACCAGTGGCTCGACCGGATCACGGCCCGACGAAGGCTGCTCGGATGACCGTTCAGCCCTCGTGCAGGAGCTGGCGCCGCAGCTCGCGGCGTTCGCGCTGCTTGCCGGGGTCCGGGACCGGCACAGCCGCGATGAGCCGCTGGGTGTAGGGATCCCTCGGGTTGCGCAGGATCTCGTCCCTGGTGCCCTTCTCGACGATGTGACCGTTCTGCATCACCGCGATGCGGTGCGCCATGAGATCCACGACGGCGAGGTCGTGGGTCACGAACAGGCAGGCGAACCGCAGCTCGGTCTGCAGCTCCTGGAGCAGATCGAGCACCGTCGCCTGCACGGAGACGTCCAGCGCCGAGGTCGGCTCGTCGGCGACCAGCAGGTCGGGCGACAGAGCGATCGACCGGGCGATGCCGACACGCTGCTTCTGCCCGCCGGACAGCTCGTGCGGGTAGCGGTTGCGGTAGCTGCGCGGCAGCTCGACCTGGTCGAGCAGGTTCTCGATCCTGCGCTGCAGCTCCGGGCCCTTGGCAAGCCCGGCGAGGTAGATCGGCTCGCCGATCGACTCGCCGATCGGCAGCCGCGGGTTCAGCGAGGACGAGGGGTCCTGGAAGACCATGCCGACCTTGCGCCGCAGCCGCGCGATCGTCTTGCGGTCGGCGTGGCTGATGTCGATCCCGGCGACCGTGAGGGTCCCCTCCACGACCGGCAGCAGACCCACCGCCGCCCGCCCGATCGTCGTCTTGCCCGAGCCGGACTCCCCGACCAGCCCCACGACCTCGCCGGGGTAGACCACGAGGTCCGCGCCGTCGACGGCCCGGAAGGCCGCGACCCGGCCGCGCTTCGGGTACTCGATCGAGACGCCGGCGAGGCTGAGGATCGGAGGCACCGCCTCGCCCTGCGCGGCCTCGGCCGGACTCACCGACCCCGGCAGGGTGGTCCCGCCGTGCTCGGGCGCGCCGAGCTCGGGCACCGCCGCCAGCAGCTCCTGGGTGTAGGGGTGCTGGGGGTCGTGGAAGATCTGCTCGGCGGTGCCGGACTCGACGATGCGGCCCCGGCGCATCACGATGATCCGGTCCGAGAGGTCCGCGACGACGCCCATGTCGTGGGTGATCAGGATCACCGCTGAGTCGAGCTTGTCGCGCAGGTTGCGCATGAGGTCGAGGATCTCGGCCTGGACGGTCACGTCCAGCGCGGTCGTCGGCTCGTCGGCGATCAGCAGGGCAGGGTCGCAGGACAACGCCTGGGCGATCATCGCGCGCTGCCGCTGGCCACCCGAGAGCTGGTGCGGGTAGGAGTTGAACGCCTTGACCGGGTCGGGCAGCTCGACCAGCGACAGCAGCTCGAGCGCGCGCTCCCTGGCCGCCTCGGGCGACATCGTGTAGTGCAGCCGCAACGTCTCGACGATCTGGAAGCCGATCGTGTAGACCGGGTTGAGCGCGGTCATCGGCTCCTGGAAGATCATCGCGATGTCGTTGCCGCGAAGCTCGCGCATCTTGGAGCGCGAGAGACCGCGCAGCTCCTGGCCGCGCAGCTTGATCGAGCCGGAGATCCGGGCGGTCTTGGGCAGCAGGTCGAGGATCGCCATCGAGCTCACGGACTTGCCGGAGCCGGACTCGCCGACGATCGCCAGGACCTCGCCACGGTGCACCGTGTACTCGACGTCGATCGCGGCCGGCACCCACTTGCGGTCCACACCGAAGTCGACGCTGAGGCCCGAGACCTCGAGTACGGGCTCGCGGCCTTCCAGGACGGTCATCCAACGGCTCCTGTCATGATGTCGGGGTGAGCAGCAAGGCCGAGCGACGCGACCCTCAGGCGACCGAGACGGAGTTCCGTGCCCCGCTCGGACGGACCGCCACGGCGAGTGCCGCGCTGCTGCTGCTGGGACTGGTGCTCGCCCAGGGGGCGCAGTACGGAACCGTGGCGGCCCTGCGCGCCGTACCCGTGGCCGCGGCCCTGGTGGGCCTCGTCGACCTGGTGATGCGCGTGCCCAGCCTCCGCATCGATGAGCACGGCCTGACGGTGGTCAACCCGCTGCAGCGGATCCACGTGCCGTGGGCCGCTCTGGTCGCCCTGCAGACCCGCTTCACGCTGACCCTGGTGACCCCGCACGAGAAGGTCAGGGTCTGGGCAGCACCGGGCCCGGAGCGCCACGCCGCGGCCTTCGCGACCCGCTCCGACGCAGACGGGGTGGCGCCGAGCCGCCGCGGCCCCGGTGGGAGCGTGCACGTCAGCGAGCTGGTCGGCACCTCGTCGGGCGCGGCCGCCCGCGAGGTGCACGCCCGCTGGTCGCGGCTCGCCGACCAGGGTGCGCTCGAGCTCGGCGTGGCCGACGCCACCCCGGTCGAGCGGACCTGGCACCCGTACCCCGCGATCGCCACCGCCGTCCTGGCGGTGCTGGGCGTGGTCCTGGTCGCGCTCACCTGAGCGCCTCATGCTCCGCCGCCACCGTTGGCCTCGGGAGCCTCGTTGGCGGGACCCTGCGCCTTGAGAATCGCGCGCTGCTCGGCGCGGCTCGCGCGGTTCATCTGCCGGACGCTGAACTTCTTCTGACGCGGGTCGAACGCATCGCGCAGGCCGTCACCCACGAAGTTGATGCACAGGCAGATCGCGACGATGAACAGGCCCGGCCACCAGAACAGCCACGGCCGCGTCGTGAAGGCCGCCTGGTTGTCGCTGATCAGGCGACCCAGTGAGGTGTCGGGCGGCTGCACGCCGAGCCCGAGGTAGCTCAGGGCCGTCTCGAGCAGGATCGCCGAGGACATCAGCAGCGTGGTGTTCACGGTGATGACGCCGATCGCGTTGGGCAGGATGTGCTTGAAGATGATCCGGCCGTCCGACGCCCCGGCCAGGCGCGCCGCATCGACGAACTCGCGCTCGCGCAGCGTCAGGAAGTCGCCGCGCACGAGCCGCGCCATGCCGGTCCACGACACCAGCCCCAGGAAGAGCCCCAGGAACCAGAACCCACCGATGTTGCCCGCCTTGTACGCGATGACGGAGGCGGAGATGAGGACCGGGATGATGATGATCATGTCGGTGAACCGCATGAGCACCGACTCGAGCCAGCCGCGGAAGTAGCCCGACAGCGCACCGATCACGATGCCGATGAACGCCGCAGTGAACCCGACCAGGACGGTGATGGTCAACGAGATCTGCGTCCCGCGCATCGTCATGGCGAACGAGTCGCGGCCGACGCGATCCTGACCGAACGGATGGTCACCGAGGCTGAACGGGAACAGCTGAAGCGTGGGGCGCCCGCCGTTGGCGATCGTCGGGATGTCCGTGTACGAGAACTTCCACCAGCCGGGGATCGGCCCGATGCCGATCGACGAGATCGCCAGCAGGATGATCAGGACCAGGGCCACGAGGCTCACGATCGCGGCCCGGTGCCCGAGGAACCGCTTGAGGACGAGCCGCCCCTGGCTGAGCCCCCTCGTCGTGTCAGGGGTCTCGGGGTCCGGGTCGCCCGGTGGGACGTCTTCGGAGTTCTCCAGGAACGTCGTCATCAGTGCACCCTCACTCGCGGGTCGAGGGCCGAGTAGGCGAGGTCGGCCAGCAGGTTGAACGTCACGGCCGTGATGCCGACGACCACGAACACGCCCATCACGGGGTTGGGATCGACGTTCTTGATCCCGGTGATGAACAACGTCCCCATGCCCTTGATCGAGAACACGTTCTCGGTGATGACCGCACCGCCGATCAGCCCGCCGATGTCGAACGCGACGATCGTCGCGAGCGGGATCAGCGCGTTACGGAAGGCGTGCCGCACGACGACGACGCGCTCCGAGAGTCCCTTGGCGCGGGCCGTGCGCACGTAGTCCTGCTCCATCACCTCGAGCATCGAGGACCGCGAGTACCGGGTGTAGGAGGCGAGGGAGATGAGCAGGAGTGCGAACGTCGGCAGCACCAGGTGGCCGTACTTGTCGACGCCGTGCACCCAGAAGTCACCCACCAGGTTCGGGGTCGACGCACCGATCGTCGAGATCGGCCGCCCGCGCACCCTCGGGTTGTTGAAGTACTCGGGCCACGCCTGCATGAAGCGGTCCAGCGCCACGAGGAACGCGATGATGAACGCCGTCAGGGCAGCGGCCTTGCGGGACTGGCCGGGGTCGTAGCCCCCGAACAGGTGGCCTGCCAGCACACCGCAGCCCACCGCGATCGCGGCGTAGAGGATCAACAACCAGATGTTCATGGAGTTGAGCAGGGGCGCACCCACGGTCATGACGAGCACACCGACCACCACCATGCTCAGCGAGGCGTAGAGCGCCGGCCGGTTCTGCAGGCCGGCGAGGATCGCGGTCACGCCGATCGCGATCCCGGCCCCGAGGACCGTCAGGACGACCGGGCCGATCCCGGGGTAGGCGAACCAGTCGCTCGCCGACAGGTAGTACATGACCCCGGCGGTGACGAGGGTCGCCGACACGAACGTGATCGCGCGTCTGAGCCAGGAGCCGGACAGGATCACCGTCCAGATGACCCCGGACGCCAGTGCCCCGATGACGATCGTGCGGGTACTGAGCCTCGGATCGGCGAGGAAGTCGTTGAAGCCGATCGCCCCGAACTCCTTGAGGAGCACCGCGACCCAGAACACCGGCAGCGAGAAGAACAGGAACGCGATGAACGTCACCGAGTAGTCCAGCGCGGAGTACTGACGCAGCGCGGTGACGATGCCCACGGCGATGCCGATCGTGATCGCGAGCACCGCGGCGCCGGTGACGAGCTGCAGCGTCGAGGGGATCGCCGACTGGAGCGCGCCGGTGACCGGCTGCCCCTGGATCGACGAGCCCAGATCGCACTGGGCGAACGGCACCACGCACTTGGCGGCCCCCCCGAGCCACACGAAGTAGCGCAGAACAGGCGGGACGTCGAGGTTCAGGAGGTTGATCCGCGCCTGCATCAGCTGCTCGCGGTTGGGGCGGTTGGAGACCCGCAGCTCCTGGAGCGGGTCGCCGGAGAACGCGATGAGCATGTAGACGATGAACGAGGCGCCCAAGAGGATGAGCACCGACGCCAGCAGGCGACGCAGCAAGTAGGAAGTCATGGCGTACGAAGAGCCTTCGGGTGCGGGCGCGTCCACCAGGGGCGCGGACGAGGTGTCCTGGATTCTAGGTCACGCCCGACCGCGGACGTACAGCCGCGAGGGCTGCCCGCACAGACGAGCGCTGGGGCCACACCGTGGCGTGGCCCCAGCGCCCATCATGGGTCAGGCGTCAGACCCGGGGGGTGGTCAGGAGCTGACCGTCCACTCCCAGGTGTTCCACCAGACACCGTTCTGGTTCGGGTTGAAGGTGTCGACACCGCTCAGGCGGTCGGCGACCGCGACGACACCAGGCGACTGGTACAGCGGAAGGCCGTAGTAGTCGCCCCAGACCAGCGCGTCGATCTGCTGCTGGATCTTGACCTGCTCGGCCGGGTCGAGGGTGACGACCAGCTTGGCAGCCAGCTCGTCGACCTTCGCGTTCGAGTAGCCGTTGAAGTTGCCGCCACCGCCGGTGCTGAAGATCTGCGGCACGCCACCGACGCCGACACCGGAGTTGATCCAGCCGAAGATGGTCGAGTCGTAGGAGCCGTCGCCGAGGCGCGATCCCCACTTCTCGTCACCGTCGTCCTTGATCTGGAACCCGGCCTTGGTGGCCGACTGCGAGATCAGGGTGAAGTCGTCGACCCGGTTCGGGTTGGTGGGCTTGTACAGGATGCTGACCGTCGGCGAGGTGACACCTGCCTGTGCGAGCAGCGCCTTGGCGCCCTCGACGTCCGGCTCGCCGGGGAAGGCGTCCGAACCGTTGTTCGCGACCGAGTCGGCGTAGCCGTCCTGGGCCGGGACGAACAGCTGCGAGTTCAGGATCTCGCCGTCCGGCTTCTGCGGGAGCACGATCGCCTCGAGGATCGCCTGACGCGGGATGGTCTTGAGGAACGCCTCACGGACCATCGCGGCCTTCGAGGCGTCGCCGCCGTAGGTGGCCGGGTCGAACGGGCCGCCGTTGTTGAAGGTCAGGTCGATGTGGTCGTACGCCAGCTGGTAGCCGGTGTAGACGTTGACGCCGGTCAGACCCTGAAGGGCCTGCAGGGTGTCAGCCGAGGACTGTGGCGCGGCGACGTCGATCTCACCGTTCTGCAGCGCCTGGACCTCCGCGGTGGCGTCCGGGATGGACTTCATGATGATCTCGGCCAACTGCGGGGTGTGGTCGCCGACGTAGTTCTCGTTCGGCACCATCGTCACCGACTGGTTCTCCTGGACGTCGGAGACGATGAACGGACCGTCGGACAGGTACAGCGACGGGTCGTCCGGCAGCGTCGTCGAGTCGAAGCCGGTGTTCCAGAAGTCCATGACCGCGGCCATCTGGTCCGAGGTCTTGTTCTCCGAGCCCTTCGGCTCGTTCTTGATCAGGTCGATCAGCGCAGCGCTGTCGGCCAGGCCGGCCTTGGTCGCGACCACGTGGGCCGGCGGCATGCCGGTGGTGAAGAAGGAGATCTCCCAGTCGGCGGCCGGCTCGGAGTAGACCAGCGTGATCGAGCGGCCGTCGTCGCCGAGCGTCGGGAAGGCGGTCAGGCCCAGCGTGGTCGTGTCGCCGGCGAAGTCGAACGAGTGGTTGTCGTTGCTGAAGTAGCCCGACTCGACTGCCCAGTCCAGGAGGAGGTCAGAGGCGTCCACGGGCTCGCCGTCGGACCACTTCACGCCGTCGTTGACGGTGTAGGTAACCGTCAGCGGGTCCTCGCTGTCCACCGTGTAGGTGCCGAACGACTCGTCCTTGACGATCTTCAGGTTGTCGTCGATGTAGTTGAAGTCCGAGTGCGTGGCGAGCGAGATCTTCGAGTTGATGTCCACGTTCCCGTTGCTCGTGTTCGAGTTGAACGAGAAGAACGTGTTGACCTCGGCCACCGTGACGGTGCCCGAAGGGCCGGCGTTCGTGGACTCGGACGCGGAGCCGGACGGCGACTCCGCCGGTGAGTTGCTGCAGGCGGCCAGCACGAGCGCGCCCGCGCCCAGCAGTGCTGCCACTGCCGACATGCGTGTGATTCTCAATGTTCCTCCTGAGAAGGGGCGGCCGCACCACTTCGCTCGCCAACCTCAGCGGGTGCACAGCAGTACGGCCGCTGTCGCGTGGCTGACACCGTAGTCGCGCTTGAGCGAGGGCCGAAACGGCTCCTGAACTGCGGGAGGGATCGTTACGTGATTGATACTGGTGGGTACGTCCCGAAATGTGAGATCTGCGCGTGCCCCGGCGCCGGTATGACGGCCCGCGGCGGCGATCCGCTCCAACCCGGGGACGCCCGACGTCCATGCAGGTCAGCGACGCACGAAGCGCAGCTCTCGGACGCGCCCGTCGGGACCATGGGCGTTCACCTGCCGGAACGCTCGTCCAGATGGCGGCCGTCGATCCGCCCTCGAGCGGCCGGCTTCGGGGGCCGAGGCGAAACGCATTCTTAACGTGGTTCTCGACCCGACGGACCCCCCGCCGCACGACCTACAGTGCTCCCCGTGCCGCTGTCCCGGATCCGTGGGCTGCTCGCCCTGCTCGCCGCCTCGATGGTGGTGGACACCGCCGCCTACTCCGCGATCACCCCGCTGCTGCCGCACTACGTGCAGACCTACGACCTGGGCCGAGTCGGTGCGGGACTCCTCGCGGCCGCGTACCCGATCGGCACCGTCGGACTCGCTCTGCCGGCGGCGTGGCTCGTCGCCCGGGTGGGGCCGAAGCGCGTCACGGTGCTGGCCCTGGGGCTGCTCGGGCTGGCCTCGCTCGGCTTCGCGCTGGCGGGCACGGCTGCGCTGCTGGCGGCGGCCCGGCTCGCGCAGGGGGTCGGAGCCGCAGGGCTGTGGGCCGCGGCGCTCGCCTGGGCGATCGCGGTCGCGCCGCCCGGCCGCCGGTCGGAGGTGATCGGCACCGTCACGGGCGCGGCGATCGTCGGCGCGGTCGGCGGGCCGGTCCTCGGGGTGCTCGGCGACCTGGTGGGCGTACGGGCCGTGTTCGGCGCCTTCGTGCTCGTCCCCACGGTTCTGGGCGTGCTGGTGGCCAGGCGCCCCGCTCCCCCGGCCGTCCGGCGCGAGGGCGGGCTGCGGGCGCTCGGCCGCGCCTTCGGCGACCACGGGGTCCGCGTCGGGGTGTGGCTGATGGTGGTGCCGTCGGTCGGCTTCGGGGTGCTCGCGCTGCTCGTGCCGCTGCGGCTGGATGCGCGGGGGTGGTCGGCTGCTGCGATCGGTGCGGTGTTCCTGGTGGCAGCCGTCACGGAGGCCGCGGCGTCACCGGTCGCCGGGCGGCTCGCCGACCGGCACGGCGCCCTGACGCCTGCGTGGCTCGCGCTGGCCGGCGGCGGCGTGGGGCTGGGGCTGATGGCGCCGCGCTGGCCGGCGGTCGCGATCGCGGTGCTGGTGCCGGTGGTCGGTGCGGTGATCGGCTCGCTGTGGACGCCGGCCATGACGTTGCTCAGCGCCGGGGTCGAGGCTCGCGGCGTGGACCCCGCGTTCGGGTTCGGCCTGGCGAACCTCTCCTGGGGCGTGGGCACGGGGCTGGGCAACGTGGCGGGCGGCGGGTTGGCCGAGCTCGCCGGGGACTGGTCGGCGTTCGCCGCTGTCGCGCTGGTGGCGGCCGCGAGCGCGGTCGTCCTGGGGCGCAAGGCGCGCCGCTCCGAGATGGCGGGCACGAGCGTGCCCGACGCCGTCTGACCCGGGCCGGTCCCGCGCCCGGCGGGCGCAGCGCGCCGGCGGGCGCGGCGCCCGCGCGCGGCCACACCGCGGGCTGCGCTCCGCCCGAGCGTGTCTGAGGGTCGAACTAGCGTTCGATCCGGGAGGTGGGCCGATGAGAGTGCTGGTGGCGACCGAGGCCACGCAGGGCGCCCGGGAGGACGACTACAGCTGGGCGACGCCCGGCGAGCTGGTGATGTTCGGCACGGTCTGCGCGGCGGACCTGCGCGGGACGGGCGCGCCGTGCGGCTGCGGGCGGGCCTTCGCGGGCCTGCACTCAGAGCGTGCCACGACGACGGCGGAGGTCGTGGAGTCGGCCATGAGCCTGGACGACCTGGTCCTCGCCTTCCGCGACAGCCTGGGCCGCGGCGGATGGCTGGACTTCGGCGGCAGCCCGCAGGAGGTGTCGGACGTGATCCATGAGGCACTGATGGAGGTGCTGCTGGTCGCGGACCGCTTCCCGGCGGGCACGGTGATCGGCACCCACCTGGGCGCGCAGTACGTGCGTCAGCGGGCGCCCGCGCACTGACCCTCGCCACGCCCCGGCACCGTGCGGGGCCAGGGTCAGACGTTGAAGCGGAACGATCCCCCGGATGACGGCAGCTGACGGGAATGCCGGGAAATGCCCGCTGACCTGCACTTCTATCACTGGTGGGTGACGGTGACTCGCGGGCGTTGATGGGGCTCTTGCGGACTTCTTGCGGACTTCCTGCGGACTTCGCGCGACGACGTCGTGCCTGCGCGGCCCGCGAGGGAGCGCCCGAAGCGGCCACGTGCGCGAGGGGCCCGGTCGCAGGTCGGGTGACTCGGAGACTGGCAGGTCAGCCTTGCCATGAGCCTCTCGCAGCCGACCATCGTCGCCCGGTCGCTGAGCCATCCAGCGCGGGACCGAGGAACGCGGTGACGAATGCGACCGCACTCGGGAAGGTCGTCATGCCCGCGCATGCACCCACGGGCCGAGCGACCCGCGAGTACTGGCTGTCCCAGAGGGGTGGCGGAGCGAACACGGGCTGACCAGGCAGTGACCGGTGCGCCCATTCGGCGCGGACCGCAACGATCAGCTCGTCACCGTCGACGTCCTGCGTCCGGGCGAGGACGACGAGATCGACGAGATCGCGAACGCGACTCGATGGTCGCGTCCCGTCGTCGCCGTAGGTCGCCTGGGTCGCGCACAGCTTGTCGGCGATGTGGTCCACGACGGGGTAGAGGCGCATCGGTGCGGCGGAGATTCCACGCAGGTCGAGCACTGTGTCGACCTTGACCTCCGGGGCCGTCGTCATCATGGACCCGGTGACGAGGTCGACTCCGAAAGTGTCCTTCTTCTGGGCTCCGCAGTACGCGTCCACACTGACGCGGCATCCGTCGACCCCTGGTTGACCGCCGCCGAGGCTGCGTTCGACCTTCGTGATCACGAACCTGAAGTGGTCGGCGATGTGGACCTGGGTGGTGGCGACGCGGAGGGCTTCGAGGGCGGCGTCGAGACTGTTCAGCTGGTGGAACAGGTCCACATCCTTCGTCGTCCTGGCATCGTGCACGCGCGCGAGGACCGCAGTGCCACCTTTGAGCACCCAGGGGCTGGTCGGTTCGTGGAACACGCGGGCCAGGAACCGATCGAAGACGAAGCGGCGGAGAAGTGCGTGGCTCGACACTCCGGTCTCCTGGGCGGCGGTCTTCGCGCGGGAGGCCGCGGCGGACCAGAGGGCTACCCCATCGCGATATTCGCCCGACCCGGTCATGCCTCCTCCCCGGTCTCGTCCGCCGGTGACTGCACTGCTTCGACGGCCGCTCGCGCTACTGGCGTCCGGACCTGTGCGAGTGCACCTTGTGCCGCGGGGGACCGCATGTTCGCCAGCGTCTGGATTGCGGGTTGCGGCACGGCGATGGTGGACGCTCCCCCGGTCGGGACGAGGCTCTTGGCGATCTTGGGCGTCGCGGGGTTGGTCAGCCGGATGGCCTCGAGGATCTTTTCCAGGCCGGCGATCCCGCCGACGTCGAGATTCCCTCCACCCAGGGCCTCGACGCTGACAGACGTGTTGAGTGCGCGCATCGGCGCCAGGTTGATCGTCGGCAGGATCGACGCGAGCATCTCGGTGAAGGCAGTCGCACGACCAGCGGCCAGGAGCTCCTGCCCGGCTGTGCTCGTGGCGAGCTCACGCGCGAGTGCGACGGGGCTGAGACCGACGAGATCCAGCAGGTAGGCAACCAGGGACTGCCCGTCCGGCTGCCCATGCCGGCGCGCCAGCGGCTCGAGATGCTCAGACAGGTCAGGTAGGTCGATGACGCCGCGGCGGACCCCCTGCCCGATGATCTGGGCGACATGCTCGGGGTCGTGCCCGTCGCGGAGCAGATCCGCGACGGTCCGTTCCACTGTCGTCGTGGGAAGGGCGTCGACCAGGGTGACGTCGGCCGCGGTGAGGTCGCCGCGATGCAGGCGAATGCCTCTCCGAGTCTGCTTGCGGTGCGGGTAGGTGACCTCAGGTACATCATCGAGAAGGTCACCGAGCTTGTGCAGGCCGGCGGCGGAGGTGTGCGAGATGACGCCGGCACCGACGGGGTTGGCGAGACGTTCCTCGGCCGTCTGGGCAGGGTCGAGTGCGAGCCAAGCAGCCCGGAGGGCACGGTTCTGGTCCGTCGACGACGTCGTCGCGTACACGCCCCGCTCGACCCGTTCCAGGACGCCCGCGTCGGCAAGGCGGGTGAGCTGACTGCGTGTGACGTCTTCGCGCTCTGCCTGGGCAGCGGTGAGCAGTCCCCACTGGCCTGCGGCGAGCCGGGAGACTCGAGCTACAACCTCTGCGGTCGTCGGCATACTGCGATTGTAACATTCAGATGCGACTAACGTAGACGTATGAGTTCATCTTGTAGCCAGCCGCTACTTCACTCGTCGCCCCAAAGTGCGACTACCGTAGTCGTCGCCGCGCTCGCGCTGACCGAGGATGCCGGGCTGCATGATCTGGTCGATGAACGTGTGCAAGTGCCCAGGTCGCCGGGCCCGGCGACCTCGTCGGAGTGGCGTCCCTTCGTCACAGTCACTTCCCGGACCCGCTGCCACCATCGTCACCACCGACGAGAAGAGCCGCGAGACCCCAGGCTTGACATAGAGGGGAGCCATGACCGTGCACTGGTAGGCCAGGATGAGTGGCGTGACGCTGACCCATGAACCCGATCTCGAGGCCGGGCGATGGCTCGTCGAACGCCTGGGACCGCTGGGCGCTCGGGTCGGCTCGCTGGTGCCGTCCGGCTTCGAGGCCTACGCCCGCGTGCTGCACCCGGCCGAGGCCGCCGACGGCACCCGGGCGCGCTGGGCCGACATCGCCGCCACCTGCGGCACCACGCTGCACCCGACCGCTCAGCTGTGGCGCCTGGTCGGCGCCCCTGACCCGTGGCAGGTCGGCGACGGCCGATGGCCGGGTGGCGCACCACGGGTCGGCACGCTCGACGCCGCCACCTTCGGCGCCGTGATCGAGGCGCTCGCCACCCACCGCGGTGCGCACGCCGACGTGGTCGCCGCGCTGTGGGAAGGCTTCGGCTGGGTCGAAAGCGGCGGCGTGATGCTGGCCCGTGCGTGGGAGGGCGACCTCTCGCCGCAGGAGCGCGACGCGGCGCAGGCGCAGGTGGCCGAGCGCAACGCGACGGCGGCTCACGGCGCCTTCCCACCCCATGTGCTGGCGGCACCTCGGCTCGAGCTTCCCGGCCGTTCGTACCTGCTCTTCCGCGGTGCGCTGGTCGACGTGGTGAGCGTGCTCGCCCCAGATGGCCCTTGGTCCACGCCGACCATCGGCTCGTGGGACCAGACGCCGAACCTGCTGTGGTCCGCCGACCGGTCGTGGTGCCTGGCCACCGAGATCGACCTCGACTCCACCGTCGTCGGCGGACCGGCTCATGTGATCGACGCTGTCCTGGCCCACCCGGGCTTGGAGGCGCTACGGCTGCCCGCCGACGCCTCACTCACCGCCGACGCCGACACCCAGAACTGATCGGCACCAGAGACCGACCGTCGAGTGCGAGGTATCCCGGACAGCGGCATGACCGTGCAACGGTATGCCGCCATGCCGGACAGCGGCTGTGACCGGGCGAGCGTAGGGCGCCATGCCGGACAGCGGCACGTCAGAGCGACCCTGCGATGAGGTAGCGTCAAGATGGTCATCATGTTGCCGATTTGGGGGGCGCCGACGGACATGGTCACGTCACGAGCGATCGGCCGGGTGGGCTGTGCAGGGCGCTGACGTGAGCAGCGACAACACCCGTCACCGCGACCCGGTCTCGCCGTGGCTCCTCGCGGCGTTCGCCCTCTGGGGCGTGCTGTTCCTCACCTGGCAGCCGTTTGCCTGGTGGCGAATGGTCGCCGGTGTCGTGTTTCTCCTCGGAGCCGGCTGGGCAGCGCTTCGGCGCTCCGCATGGTGGCGTCGGCGCAAGTAGCGCACTGAGGGATCGCCGGGGTCCGACGCTCGGTCGACGCGCTCATCACACCGGCCCTCGAGATCTCATCTGCCCGCGCGGCGCGCCGCCATGCCGGACAGCGCCATGTGCGGATGTCGGCGCGCTACTGGTCGGTCAGGACTCGGGCGCGAGTGCGGCCCGCTATGGCAGGAGGTCGAGGTACTTCTTGCGGGCCGACATCGCGTGGATGACCATCTCTTCGCCGCCGTCCAGGACCAGGACGACCGTCTCCAGCAGGCGCGCACGGGTGTCGAAGCCCAAGCGCAGCTCCCGATGCGGTGGTCCGTCCTCGTCGAGGGGCTCGATCCACAGCGCCCACTCGGCTGCCTGGATGGCGTCCTCCGGCGAGACGCCGTGCTTGAGCGCGCTGCGGTGGACCTTCATGCAGCGAAGTGGGCCAGCGCGGCCCGGATCGCCTCGGACCGGCTCATGTCGTTCTTGGCCGCGGCCGCGTCGAGAGCGTCAAGCTCCTCAGCGGTCAGACGGACCGCGACGACCTGCATCGGTTCGGCCCCACGCCCCGGGCGCCCACGGCCGCGCCGCTTGAGTGCGTCGACGTCGTAGCCGGCTTCGGCCTCGTCGGACCACTGCTGGATCTGCTCCTCGGTCACCATGCACATATCGTATGACGAAAAGGTCAGCTACTCCAGGGGCGGGTGAACGCTCGCATGCGCAACGACGCCGGGGGTGCTCGGCTGGGCGCGCACAACGCGGCATGGCCGTGCAACGGTATGCCGCCATGCCGGACAGCGGCATGACCGTGCAACGGTATGCCGCCATGCCGGACAGCGGCATGACCGTGCAACGGTATGCCGCCATGCCGGACAGCGGCATGACCGTGCAACGGTATGCCGCCATGCCGGACAGCGGCATGACCGTGCAACGGTATGCCGCCATGCCGGACAGCGGCATGACCGTGCAACGGTATGCCGCCATGCCGGACAGCGGCATGACCGTGCAACGGTATGCCGCCATGCCGGACAGCGGCATGACCGTGCAACGGTATGCCGCCATGCCGGACAGCGGCATGACCGTGCAACGGTATGCCGCCATGCCGGACAGCGGCATGACCGTGCAACGGTATGCCGCCATGCCGGACAGCGGCATGACCGTGCAACGGTATGCCGCCATGCCGGACAGCGGCATGACCGTGCAACGGTATGCCGCCATGCCGGACAGCGGCATGACCGTGCAACGGTATGCCGCCATGCCGGACAGCGGCATGACCGTGCAACGGTATGCCGCCATGCCGGACAGCGGCATGACCGTGCAACGGTATGCCGCCATGCCGGACAGCGGCATGACCGTGCAACGGTATGCCGCCATGCCGGACAGCGGCATGACCGTGCAACGGTATGCCGCCATGCCGGACAGCGGCATGACCGTGCAACGGTATGCCGCCATGCCGGACAGCGGCATGACCGTGCAACGGTATGCCGCCATGCCGGACAGCGGCATGACCGTGCAACGGTCATGCCGGGCCATGCCGGATGCAGCCGACATGACCGTGCAACGGTATGCCGCCATGCCGGACAGCGGCATGACCGTGCAACGGTATGCCGCCATGCCGGACAGCGGCATGACCGTGCAACGGTATGCCGCCATGCCTGGACAGCGGCATGACCGTGCAACGGTATGCCGCCATGCCGGACAGCGGCAGATGCACCGCCATGCCAGCGGCATCCGTCAACTGCCGCCATGCCGGACAGCGGCATGACCGTGCAACGGTATGCCGCCATGCCGGACAGCGGCATGACCGTGCAACGGTATGCCGCCATGCCGGACAGCGGCATGAAGCACTGCGCTGCCGGACACGGGATTCCGTCGCCGGTCCACTGCCGGACAGCGGCATGACCGTGCAACGGTCCATGCCCAGCGGCATGCCCGTGAACGGTACCGCGGGGCGGCACTGACCGTGCAACGGTATGCCGCCATGCCGGACAGCGGCATGACCGTGCAACGGTATGCCGCCATGCCGGACAGCGGCATGACCGTGCAACGGTATGCCGCCATGCCGGACAGCGGCATGACCGTGCAACGGTATGCCGCCATGCCGGACAGCGGCATGACCGTGCAACGGTATGCCGCCATGCCGGACAGCGGCATGAGCGTGCGTCCGCGCATCGCTCCGCGGGAGACGGTGGAGGTCAGGGCAAGGCCGTCGGCGGTCGCGACACAATCAGGAGGAGGCCGGTGACAGGATCGCCCTGAGCCGCTCGGCCTGGGTTGGGCGTGCGGACGAGGGGGGCGGTTGTCATGCAATGGTCGCTCAGGGGCGCTGGTGCGTCGGTCGGCGGGTGGCAGACGGGTGCTCTCGCTCTGATCGTGGCCTTGGCGCTGGCGGCGTGCGCTGGCCCCTCTGCGACCGGCCTGGCTGGGGCCACGACGAGCGGCTTCGCCGCGTTCCCGTCCTGCGTCGGCGCCCCGATGATCACCGCCGACGCCGCGCTGTACCGGGACGAGCCGCAGTACGGCAACGCCACCGACCTGGTCGACCAGGTGATGGGGTGGGCGTCTGGCCAGGCCGGCTTCGAGCAGCTGTGGCTCGACCGGGACCATCACGGCTGGATCACCGTCGGCTTCCACGGCGCGGACGTCGTCGCCCTTCAACAGCAGGTGACTCAGGAGTTCCCCGGCGAGGGTGTGGTGGTGGTCGCGCTGCCGCACACGCTGGCCGAGCTGCAGGCGCTGATGGACCGCGTGATGCCGGCCCTGTCCGCGGCCGGCGCCGACCCCGCCGGTGGCGTGTCTCTGGACGTGCCGCGCGGCCTGCTGGCCCTGTCCGGTGTGCCTGCCTCGGCCGAGGCGCAAGCGGCGCTGCGCGAGTTCGCCGGTGAGCCGATCTGCGTCGATGTCCTGGACACCACGGCGTTCGTGCCCGAGGGTGAGCAGCCGACCAAGGGCCAGGGCTGGCGGCTGCTCGGGCACGCGGAGGGCGTGGGCGAGGTGTACCGGACCGCAGTGGCCACCACCGACGATCAGCTGGCCGCGCTGTGGGCCACCTCCGGCCTCGCCGGCGATGCGCCCGAGGTCGACTGGCAGACCGAGATCGCCGTGTGGTTCGGCGCCGTGTACGGCGGCACCTGCTCGGTGCGGCTGGACGGCGTCGTCGTGGACGGTACGACTCTGCACGGTGAGATCGTCGTCCCGGGCGTGATCACGGGCTGCAGGGCCGACGCGAAGCCGCACTCCTACGTGGTGGCGGTAGATCGGTCACTGCTTCCGGCCGGGCCGTTCGTGGTTCAGCTCAACGCCACCGACCCACCGCCCGGCGCCCCCGAGGAACGCACCATGGTCGACGTCGACTTGTCCGGGCCCGGCGCCACCGCCACACAGGCGCAGATCCATCGCGACCCGGATCCCGGCTTCCACCCCGGTCCGCTGATCGAGGACGGGTACGCCCAGATGCCAGTGCAGGGCGCCCGGTACGTCTGGCACCCACGGCCGGAGTGCGACGGCATCGTGATCGGGCCGATCAACGGCACCCTGTGGCGGCTCGCCGACGGCGAGGCCCAGTGGACCGAAGCGGACGGGCAGGAGGTCACGTTCTTCCCCGTCAACGACGACAAGGAACTCGTGGTGTCCTCTCCCGGGGCGGAGTACCTCTTCGTCCGCGCGCCGGACAGCACCTGCGGCTCGTAGAGGAAGCCCGGCCCGCCAAGAGACCCGAGGTCGCGCGGTCTGCTACGTCAGGGCGCGGCCGCGCCGCGGTGCCATGTCGCCATGCCGGACAGCGGCATGAGCGTGAAACGGTATGCCGCCATGCCGGACAGCGGCTACGGCAGGCTGCGGTCACCCTGCCGCGCGAGCACTTGGCGTAGTTCGCGGACAGCACGCCGCAGCGCAAGGTTGATCACGACCGCGCCGGCGAGAGTCAGCACCCACGCAGCAGGCATCCCCGCCGCAGGCCCGATCGTGCACCCCGAGCCCTTCGGCTCAAGTGAGTCGACACACACGCCAGTCTGGAAGCCCCAGACAGCGAAGATCACCAACCCGGCCGCCAACGCCACCACCAGCCACGCCGCAGCCCTCGCACGATGTCCAGTCACCGTTTCAAGGTAGCGCCGAGTGCGCCCAGCGCTCAGCGCGCGACCTTGGTTCGGGCGCCCTCAACGCGGCTACCGGACAGTCCGACTCGAGGCTTCGTACGATGCGGACGTGGACTACGACGCCTTCGCCGAGAGCCTCCGGCTGATCGAGTCCCGGCAGGTGGAGCCGGTGCTCCGGCTGAGCCGGGAGCGTAGGTTTGCCCCGATGGCCGTCGATGTTGCAGATGATGTCGCGGTCACCATGTTTGCCCGCCGTGGAGATGGCTGCGTGTGGTCTGACACGCACGTCTTGAGCAGACGAGACGGCCAGTGGCGGTTGCTCGGCGGTAGCCGTGGCACCGCCAACGACGAGCTGCTCGCCCCACGGCCCGCCCGGTTGCCGGACTACCTTGCTGACGCACCAGTCGCGATCCCCGGAATCGACCCGCGGGTCGTGGCTATCGGCGGCGGGGGCGGGGTCCGCGACAGCCAGGGCGGGGCAGGTCGATGGCCGTGGAGCGGTCGCTGGATCAGCCACGTGGTCCTGCGGGTCAGTGCGGAGGTGGCGTCGCTGGCTGTCGATGGCCGGGAGCTGGTGGTGCCGTGGCACGGCCGGGTGGTCATCGTGTCGGTGAAGCGCCGCCCATCCGCGGTGACCGTCTACGACCGGGAAGGACGAGTCCTCGGGGAGGGCAGACCCCAGGCACCGCGGGTCTGATCCGATCGTCGTGCGACACCGCCAGGGGCCGCGCGTGACTCCTTCTCTCAGGGCCGGAATTTTGGCCCGATCCGATCCAGTCCGCGCCTCGTCGGCACTACCACACGTTGCGGCAGGCCGTCGCCGGCCGACAGGGCATGCACGCAACCATCTCCGCATGACGAGGCGAGCGTCCCCGCCCGGACGGCGGCCATGCCCGGGCGAGCGTAGCCGCCCTCAGTGCGGCATGACCGGGCGAGGCTAGCCGCCCGGAGCGCGCCGTGTTCGCCTTGTCCACGGAACGAGCCATTTTCCGACCACCGATCGGTCCAGCCTCCGAGGAGGACCCGCGCGACATGGTCGAGACCCGGAGCGGGGACCCGCGACCGTTCGGCTGGACCAAGACCGCCGAACAGATCCGCGACCCTCTCGCACGACTCCGACAACGAACCACGGGCGCCGCACACTAGCGGTCCTTGAGGGCGGCGAGCGGGGACCGCAGCGGAACGAGGGTGCCGGCGACCGCACCCACCGTGGCGGTCGCGGCGGAGATGGCGGCGAAACGGATCACGAGACCGGTCACCGCGTGCAGGTCGGCGTCGAGGGCGAGGAGCGTCGCGATCACGCCGACCGCGGCGACGACCTGGGACGCTAGGAGCGTACAGATCCACTCGACGCCCCGCAGGACGGTGCGGGTGGCCCAGTCGGCGCCGAGGGTGGCGTACAGGCCGTCCTGACCGCGCCGGATCCACCTGACGAGGATCCAGAGAATCGCTGCGACCGCGCCGGCCGCCCACGGCGCGTTGCGCAACGGCCGGTCCCGGTACTCGGCGGAGTAGTTGCGGGAGAACGAGCCTGCGACCAACCGGTCGCCGACCACCGCCCCGAAGCCGTCCGTCGCCAGGAGCGCGGGCAGCGCGGCGCGGTAGGACTCGACGTAGCCCGCGCCGACCCGCACGAAGCACGTGCTCGCCAGGCCCGTGGCGGACACCGGGACGACCACGGCGGAGGAGAACACGTCGCCGAGCAGGGACAGGTCGGCGACGGCTGCGACGCTGAGCGACTCGGCGGGCACGTCCCGGTCGGAGTCGGCGACGGCCTCCGGGCCCGCCGCAGAACCCTCGACGGTGTTCCCGCTCCCACCGACGGCCGGGACCAGCGCCAGGCTCGCCCCTCGGTGCACGTGGAGCTCACCCGCGATGCTCGACGGCAGCAGCACCCCGCCGCCGAGTGGGGGTGCGTTGACCAGGCGGGCGATGCCCTCTCCCGCGGCGACGATCGGCAGGTTCGCGTCGGGTGCCTGGGCCAGTCCCACCCGGTCGGCGAGGCGGGTGAGCGACGCGGCAGCGTCGACCCCTGACAGACTCACCAGTGCCTCGCATGTGGCCCGTGAGACACCCCCGGCCTGGTCGTTGGTGACGACGAACACGCGACCGCCCGCGGCGACCCACGCGCGTTCGTCCTGCACCAGGTGGTCGACCTGCATGGCGTCGACGACGGACGGCACGCCGAACAGCGCGGCCAGCAGGACGCCGAGGATCCAGGTCAGCCACCTTCCGTGGCGCCACGCACGCACCCCCTCGTCGGCCGCGGTCAGCAGGCTCCAGCCCGAGCGGCGTTCGCGGTGCGGCGGGCGCACGACCGGGCGGCTCATCGCGGTTCCGTCATGCCGGACTGCAGCCGGTAGGTGTGCGTGCAGCGCGCCGCGACGTCGGCGTCGTGAGTGACGATGACCAGGATCCGGTCACGTGCCGCGGTCAACAACGCCTCGGTGACTGTGGAGCTGGTGTCGTCGTCGAGCTGCCCGGTGGGCTCGTCCGCGAGCAGCACCTTGCGGTGACCTACCACGGCGCGAGCGATGACCACGCGCTGCACCTCGCCCCCGGACAAGGTGCGAACCAGGCGAGGTCCGTACCCGCCCAGACCGACGGTGCCCAGTGCATCGGCGGCGAGGGCGAGCGCGTGGCGACGACTCACGCCGTCGGCGTGGGCGCCGAGCGCGACGTTGTCGGCGACGGTGCGGTCGGGCAGGACGTTCACGGTTTGCAGCACCCAAGACGCCTCGGGACGCACCGGAGTCAGCTCGGCCGACCCCTCCTCGGTGAGACCGATCGCGCCGGACTTCGGGTGCAGCAGCCCGCCGACGAGTGCCAGCAACGTTGTCTTGCCGGAGCCGGAGGGCCCGACGACCGCGACGCTCTCGCCCGCGGCGGCATCCAGGCTGACCCCGCGCAGCACCGGTGGTGCACCGCGATGGGCGAAGACAACGTCCTTGACCGTCAGCCGCACGACGTGTCCGCACGCGCCTCGTAGGGGTTGGCGAGCACCTCGGTGATCGACGTGTCGGGAGGCAGTAGCGTCGCGGCGAGATCTCCACCCACCGGCGAGACCCGCACCGGGGCACTCGTCGTGCTGGTGAACACGCACATCGCACCCGAGGCGTCCTGGACCACGGCAGAGGCGGGCACGGACAGCCCGGACGTGGTCGAGGCGCTGACCACCTGGCCTGCGCCCTCACCGCTGGTGCCGAGCTGCTTCGCGATTCCCGCGACGGCCGACGGGTCCGTCACCGTCCCCGAGCCTGGCGTGTAGGGCGTGCGGACGTCGCCGACGACGAGGTTGTAGCTGCCGTCGATCGGTAGGCCCCCGGCGGGCTCCGACACCTCGATGGCCGTGTCCCTGGACGGTCCCGCCACCAGAGGCTGCCCGACGCTGACCTGCTGGCCGGGGTGAGCCGGGACCTCGGCCACGGTCAGGGGCTCGTCACCGACCCAGGTGACGCTCGACAGCGAGAAGTTCGACCCCTGCGACGCCCGGCCGAAGCGCGTGTTGAAGCGGTGCACAGCGGCTGCCGTGGCCGGCCCGAACGTCCCGTCGGGAGCGGCGCTGAGCAGCCCGAGGTCGCGGAGGTACGCCTGCAGCCGCTTCACGTCGGGCCCGGTGTCGCCGCGGACGAGGTCCCGCCACAGCGGCGCGTCACCGACCATCCCCACGATCGGCAGGTCGTCGATGTCGGCCACCGCGTCCCCCGACCGAACGGTGTCTCCGACCGACACCGGCGCCCCGGTCACTGTTCCCGTCGCAGGGCTCGGGACCGCGTACCCCTCCTGCTTCGCCACCTTCACCCCGACCCCCACGGACTCGGTGCGCTCGGTGCGCGTCGCCGGGACCACGAGCGGCGACGGCGAGGTGTCGCCGCTCAATGGCGAGGTCGTTCGAGTGTCCGCCCACCATGCGGCCCCGACCACACCGCCGGTAAACAGCAGCACGGCCGCGGCAACCGCCGCGGTCACCGGCCGTCGAGCCCCAGCGCTCACGAGACGCGCCCTACGACTTTCATGACTGGGGCTGGTAGCCCGTGGTGGCGAGGCAGTTGACACCACTCGCGTCCAGCACGGTGTCCGCCGCCGTGATCACATGCTCCCGATCGGCGTTGTCGTCGACGTCACCCCCGGAAGACCGAATGCACGCCACGAGCGCATCGCGGTATTGCGCGAACCGCCCATCCTTTGCCTCGAGAACCGTCGGCGAATTCTCGTACTCGGATTCCACAAAGAAACTGTTCGTGAAGATGCACTGGTCGGAGATCGCCGTCGTCTGGTCGTCCGTGCGCCCCACGGACGACGCTGCGTAGGAGTAATGAATCGCGGGGTAGCCTTGGGCCTGAGTCACCGTGTCGTTGATGACGTCGATCCCGGCCGCCCGCAGGCAGGCAATGGTTGTGCCGACCGCTGCCTGATACTCATCGAAAGTCACCGGGCCATTCTCCAGGATCGCGAGCTGCTCCTCGCTCGCGCCCTTCGCGCGAGCCGCCGCCATCAAGCCCCCCGTCTGCCCCGTGCCGCTGATGACGGTAGCGCCGTCACCCGGTTCACCAGCCATCGATCCAGTCGCGCTCGACGGGTCAGGGCCGGAGGTGCGGCCGCCCGTGCAGCCCGCCAGCCCCGCAGCGAGCGCGAGCGCGAGGCAGGCGACTCGTAGGCGGCGGCGATCGGGGCGCCCTCGCCTGCGAGTCGCCAGCCTCGACATCAACGTGACGATCCCCGCCATCAGTAGCCGTAGTGGGATTCCTGGTACAGCTCCGCCATCCTAGGCGTCTGGGCGACGTCACCACCGCTGAACCAGCCCGTCCAGTAGTCGTTGCTGCTCCAGACCGGGTTGTACTTGTGATTCACCGCGACCGCGCTGCAGCCGCCCGAGGTGTCCGTGATCCGTGCGTAGTCGTATGAGTAGTTCACATATACCGAGTACAGACACGGAACACTCGCCTGAGCGGCCGGCGCCGCCACTGCAAACGAGCCGGCAACCAGAGTCAGTGCGGTGAAAATGGACCTCTTGCGCAGGACGCTTCCCTCTCTTCGTCCGATCCGGCGAGCGTCGCGAAGAGAACGCGACGCGACACCGCCAAGTTAACGCTTGGAGTCCGGACCAGTCAACGGGCTCGTGACTCGTGACGTGGATCTGTGGGCGGATGTCACGCTGCTGTCGACGATACGCGGTTCTTCGCGGTTCATGGTGTTCGCGGCCTCGGTGCGGGCTTTGGTCACGCCGGTGACGATCAGGATCTCTATCGCAGGCCACCACGCCTCGAGGATCGCCATAGGTCGGTCGCTCTCGGGGGTGTCGGCCACCTTGGCGACGGCGTGCAGGATCTGCTTCGCGTCGGCCGCCTGGTCCAGGGAGACGGCCGCCAGCAGGACTGCAGGTGTTCCTTGACGGCCCAGGCGCCGGGTGACGCGCGCGTACGCGCCAGTCGTGGACCTCGCGGGCGCGGCGCTGACGCACGCTGGTGAGCATCTGGTTGGCGAGCTGGACCAGGTGGAACGGGTTATGCCGACGTCGGCATAACCCGTTCCACGTCGCTCGCTTGGCCGGTGACGCCCTGGACCGGTGCCGGCGCCGCGTCCAACAGGACACCCGCGGGCACCGCGGCCTCAAGGGCGACCCGCTCTACCAAGCGCGCCGGACCCTGCACACCGGAGCCGACCTGCTCACCGACCGCCAACGCACCAGGATCGCCGCGCCGTTCGCCGACGAGGACCATGTCCAGGTCGAGGTGACCTGAGGCGTCTACCAGGCCGCGTTCGCCGCCTACCGCCACCCCGACCCGGCCACCGGCCGAGCGATGATGACCACGCTCATCTCGTGCGTCAGGCACGGTGTCCCGACCGCGCTGAGCGAGGCCACCACCCTGGGGCGGACCCTGAAAGAGCGATCAGCCGACGTCCTGGCCCACTTCGACCGACCGGCCGTACGACCAGGTCTGGTCGCTCGAGTCCACAACCCAGATGACGGTCGGGAGGGTGGACGGGTCGGAAGGCCGTTGGTAGAACGGCGCCCCGCCGAGGGTCTTGCCGACGACCTCGGCATCCGCCGGCAGCGGCAACCCGGTCCCGGGCGCGTCACTGCGGTGGTACTCACGTGCGCCAAGCTCGACCTTCAGCGGAGCCTCGGGAACGACCAGACTCCATGCTCACGTGCGCGAGTGGACATAGGCAAGGCGGACGCCGGTCGCGGTCACCAGGACCAGAACAAGCGCAAGAACGATGGTGAGCACCAGAGTGCGTCGGCCCATCGCCACCGTCACGGTTGCCCCCAGATGTCGCGGATGAGTGATCATCCTGGGGGCGCGCAGGTCAGGGCGGATGAGCTTGCTGCCGGCGCCGCGCGCCGCTCTGGAGCCGCGCCGACGAACGCGCCACCCTCGGTTGCCGCGTGAAGCCATGGCCGGCCGTCGGCGTGCCGAACCGAGCGCCGGCTGACCTCAGGACTTCTAGCTCAAGCGAGGGCTCCACGAACCCGAACGGGGTGTCAGAGACTCAAGCCGGCGAAGGCGAGGCCGACCGCACATCGGCATGAGCGGATGGTCGCGCTGCCCCGCCGCCAACGGTGAGATTGACCATGCGACCCGATGAGGGGACCGGCCAGTCAGACCCGACGCAGCGCGAGAACCGGGATCGTGCGGACTCCCGCGGTCTTCTCCGCGTAGCCGGCGAACCCCGGGTAGCGGCTGGCCTGCTCGTCGAAGATCCGATCGCGATCCGGGCCGACGACCTCCGTCACTGCCACCTCATAGGTCCGCGTCCCGACCTCGACCTCGGTGCGACCGGCCGCGACGAGGTTGTGGTACCACTCCGGGTGCGTCGGCGCGCCCGCCTTCGACGCGAACACGTAGATCGTCGCGGGGTCCGTGTCGTCGGCGAGGTACATCACGGGTGCGATGTACTCGTGTCCGCTCGAACGCCCACGGTGATGGACCAGCACGAGAGGTGCGCCGGCGAACGGGCCACCGACCTTCCCGTCGTTCGCTCGGAACTCCTCGATGATCTTCGCGTTCCAATCGTTCGTCTCAGCCACGTCGCTCTCCTGTCCTCGCCCTTCCCTGTCCTGGGAAATCCGTTCACTACCCCGAACGCGCACGCACCGCGAGAACTTCCGGTCGCTCGCTCCGTCGTCCCCCGTGACCGCCTCCCCGGTCCTCGACGCTGCCGATCTGCCCCCAGCCACTGCCCCACACACCTCTTGCATTCCCGGGAGGAAGGCGGTCAGTCCACCCGAAGTTGACCGGCAATCTCCCGATCGCCGAGGTCGCCCTGCGCGCCTTCGGGGGTGTGACCATGTCGATCCACAAGCTGACGGCCGGGAGCGGGTATGACTACCTGACCCGCCAGGTCGCGGCCCAGGACGCGACGGACAAGGGCCACACCAGCCTCGCGTCCTACTACACGGCGAAGGGCGAGGCTCCGGGGACCTGGATCGGGTCCGGGATGGCCGGTATCGACGGGCTCGACGAGGGCGACGAGGTCACCGCCGAGCAGATGCGCAACCTGTTCGGCGCTGGCAGGCACCCGCTGGCCGAGCACCTGCGCGCGGCTGCCGCCGAGGCCGGGATGAGCGAGCGGGAGCAGGAGACCGTGACGTGGCTGGGCAGCCAGTTCCGGGTCTACGCCAACGACACCTCGGCGTTCCGGATCCGGGTGGCCAAGGAGGTCGCTGCCCTGAACGCCAGCCTCGGGCGACGTTCCGCTGACCCGGTGCCGCTGGCCGACCGGGCGCGCATCCGCACCCACGTCGCGGCTGAGCTGTTCCGCGAGGAGCATGGTCGCGAGCCTGCCGATGCCCGCGAGTTGGCGGCAACGATCGCCAAGCACTCGCGCCCGCGCACCAATGCCGTCGCGGGGTACGACCTGACGTTCTCCCCGGTCAAGAGCGTCAGCACGCTGTGGGCGATTGCCGACCGCTCGACTGCGGCCGCGATCGAGCGGGCCCACCACATGGCGGTCAGGGACGCGCTGACGTTCCTGGAGGACGCGGCCCTGTTCACCCGGGAGGGCACCAATGGCCTCCGGCAGGTCGAGACCCGCGGCCTGGTCGCCACCGCGTTCACCCATCGCGACTCCCGCGCCGGCGACCCCGACCTTCACACCCATGTCGCCGTCGCCAACAAGGTCCAGACCCTCAAGGACGGTCGGTGGCTGGCCGTCGACGGGCGGCTGATGTTCGCCGCCACGGTCGCTGCGTCCGAGACCTACAACACCGCGCTCGAGCGGCACCTCACAGACACCCTTGGTGTCCGGTTCGAGGTCCGGGAGGGTGACGACCCGCGCAAGCGTCCGGTCCGCGAGATCGTCGGCGTCGACCCCGCGCTGGCTGCCCGGTGGTCTGCCCGACGAGCCAGCATCGAGGCCCGCCGCGCCGAGCTGGCCGGCGCGTTCCAGGCCACCCACGGCCGCCCGCCCTCACCCGTGGAGTCCGTGCAACTGGCCCAGCAGGCGACCCTGGAGACCCGGCAGCCCAAGCACGAGTCGCGCAGCCTCGCCGCCCAGCGCGCCACCTGGGCGACCCAGGCGCGGCAGGTCCTCGGCGGCGAGCGCAGGGTGCAGGCGATGCTGCACCGCGCACTGCACCCGGCCGCGATGCCGTCTCGTCGCGTCGACGCCGCGTGGGTCCGCGAGACCGCCGCCACCATCCAGCAGACGCTGCAGGCGCACCGCTCCTACTGGCAGCGCTGGCACGTGCAGGCTGAGGCCCAGCGCCGGGTCCGCGGCACCGACATCCGCACCCAAGACGCCGAACACGTCGTCGGCCTGCTGGTCGACGAGGTCCTGACTCGCCGCTCGGTGCCGCTCAGCCGCACCGAACGGGACATCGACACCCCCGCCGCACTGCGCCGCAGCGACGGCGCGAGCGTCTACACGGTCGCCGGATCGACCCTCTACACCTCGGCGGACCTGCTCGCGGCCGAGGCACGCATCGTCGCCCACGCCGGCGAGCGGGACGCCACCCGCGCTACCCCCGCTGCCGTCGAGCAGGCCCTGGCCCGGTCCGCCGCCGGCGGCCTGCCGCTCAACGCCGGGCAGGCGGCCCTGGTCACCGAGATGGCCACCAGTGGCGCGCGGGTCCAGCTCGCGATCGCCCCGGCCGGAGCGGGCAAGACGACCGCTATGCGGGCCCTTGCCGCCGCGTGGACGGCCGGCGGCGGCGAGGTCGTCGGGCTGGCGCCGTCCGCCACTGCCGCAACGGTCCTGGGCGAGGCCATCGCCGCCCGCACCGACACCATGGCCAAGCTGATCTGGCACCTGGACCACGACCTGGAGCACCTGCCCGGCTGGGCGCAGCGCATCGGCACGACGAGCCTGGTCGTCGTCGATGAGGCCGGCATGGCCGACACCCTGTCCCTGGACCGCCTGATCGAGTTCGTCACCGCGCGCGGCGGGTCGGTGCGGCTGGTCGGCGACGACCAGCAGCTGTCCGCCGTCGGTGCGGGCGGCGTGCTGCGCGACATTCGCGCCACGCATGGTGCATTGCACCTGACCGAGCTCATGCGCTTCGCCGACCCGGCCGAGGGCGCCGCCTCCCTGGCCCTGCGCGACGGGCTGCCCGAGTCCCTCGGCTTCTACCTCGACCAGAACAGGGTCCACGTCGGCGACCTCACCACCCTGACCGACGACGTGTTCGACGCCTGGCGCACCGACCGGCACAACGGCCGGGACGCCCTCATGCTCGCCCCGACCCGCGAGCTCGTCGCCGAGCTCAACGACCGAGCCCGCACCCACCGCCTCGACGGCCAGACCCCCGAGCGAACCGTGCACCTGGCCGACGGGTCGACCGCCTCGGCCGGGGACACCGTGATCACCCGGGCCAACAACCGGCAGCTGCGCCTGACCGGCACCGACTGGGTCAAGAACGGCGACCGGTGGCACGTCACCACCGTCCACCCCACCGGGGCGCTGACCCTCCGGCACACCACCAGCGGATGCAGCGTCGACCTGCCGCCGGACTACGTGCGCGCCTTCGTCGACCTCGGCTACGCCACGACGATCCACACCGCCCAGGGCGTCACCGCCGACACCAGCCACACCTTGCTGACCGGGCAGGAGTCCCGGCAGCTCACCTACACCGCGGTGACGCGCGGCAAGGCGGCCAACCACCTGTACCTGGAGGTCGTCGGTGACGGCGAGGAGCACAACGTCATCCGCCCCGAGTACGTCCACCCGCTCACCGCAACCGACCTCCTCGAGCGGATCCTCGCCCGCGACGAGTCCGCCCAATCGGCCCACACCACCCGCCGCCTCGCCGAGGACCCCGCAACCCTGCTCGGCCAGGCGGCGGCCCGGTACGTCGACTCCCTGTACGTCGGCGCCGAACAACTGCTCGGACCCCAGCAGGTCGCCCGCCTGGACCGCGCCGCGGACCTCGTCGTGCCCGAGCTGACCCAGGCTGCCGCGTGGCCGACCCTGCGCGCACACCTGCTCCTGCTCGCCGCGCAGGACGGCGACCCCGTCACCCACCTGCGCGCCGCCGCAGGTGGGCGCGAGCTGGACACCGCCGGCGACGTCGCCGCGGTGCTCGACTGGCGCCTGGACGACACCGGTCTGCGCAACGCCGGCACCGGACCCCTGCCCTGGCTGCCCGGCATCCCCGCGTCGCTGCGCGAGGACCCGCAGTGGGGCCCGTACCTGGCTGCCCGCGCCGCACAGGTGCGCGACCTCACCCAGCAGGTCACCGAGCACGCGCGATCCGGTGAGTCGATGCCGCAGTGGGCCCGCAACGGGCAGCGGCGCCCCGACGACGACCTGCTCATCGACGTCACGGTGTGGCGCGCGGCCACCGGTGTACCCAGCAACGACCGGCGCCCGACCGGCGCTCCCCAGCTCAGCAAGGCCACCGCCCGGTACCAGCGCCCACTGGACGCCCGCCTGGCCACCGGCTACACCCCGGCCCTGGACGAGTGGCGAGCCCTGCTCGACCGCGCGCTCACCGACACCACCCGGGACCCGTTCGTGCCGGTCCTCGCCGAGCGCCTCTCGGCCCTGTCCCGCGCCGGCCTCGACGCCCCGCAGGTCCTGCGCCGCGCCCTGGCCGACGGCGCCCTGCCCGACGACCACGCCGCAGCAGCCCTCTGGTGGCGCATCACCGGGCGCCTGTCACCCGCGGTCGCCGCGCAAGCCGAGTCCGACCACCACCTCACCACCCCGTGGACCCCCCGGCTCGCCGACCTCGTCGGCGAGAACACAGCCGACACACTGCAGGCCAGTCCCTGGTGGCCGGCGCTGGTTACCACGGTCGACCACGCCATCGCCCGCGGCACCACCGTCGAGAACCTGCTCGCCGGCCCGATCACCGACGACGACGTCGACCCGTGCCAGGCACTCGTCTGGCGCATCTCCATCCTCACCGACCCCGTCATCGACAACCCCGACCCGTACACGCCCGCCCTCGCGCTCGGTGGCAACGACGTCGACCCGTTCGGGCAGGACGAACCGGAACACGCGCTCGTCTCCCCCACCGACGACGAGTGGCAGCACCTGCTGCCCGCGCAGGACCCGACCGAGGACCCGTTCACGCCCGAACCGGACGAGCCCGACTCCACGGACCCCTTCGACGACCCCGCGCACGTCGAGGCCTTCCTCACCCTCGCGGCCGCAGCACGAGCCCACGCCACCACGCTGCCGCCCACCGACCGGATGATCGAGGCCCAGGCGTCTCGCGAGTTCGACGCCGCCATGGCACCCGTCAGCCCCGCCCGCATCCTCGAGCTCAACCGACTGGCCACCGACTACTACGTGCGCCAGTTCCCCGGCTCCTGGGCCCAGCCCTACCTGGCCGAACGGCTCCGCACCGACCTCACCGGCGACCCGTACGTGCTCCCCGGGTACGCCCCCGCCGGCTGGACCCGACTCGTGGACCACCTGCGCCGACACGGCGTCACCGACCTGGAGCTCACCGAGTCCGGCCTGGCCAGCGTCGCGCGAACCGGTCGCCTCATCGACCGCTTCCGCGACCGCCTCGTCTTCCCGATCACCCGCCTCGCCGCTAACGGCCAGCTCGAACCCCTCGGCTTCGTCGGCCGCCGCCACCCCGACGCGACAGACCAGACCGGCGGACCGAAGTACCTCAACACCCCCGACACGCCCCTCTTCCACAAGGGCGCGCAGCTCTACACGGTCCGCGCCGACCATCTCGACTCGGGCGCCGCGCCGGTTCTCGTCGAAGGCCCCATTGACGCCATTGCGGTGTCGCTCGCCGGTCGGGGTCACTACATCGGTGCTGCGCCGCTGGGCACCTCGCTCACCGAGGAGCAGGCCGCTCGCCTTGCCGCGACAGCAATGCGCACCGGCATCTCACCGATCGTCGCCACCGACGCCGACATCGCTGGGCAGATCGCTGCGCAGCGCGCCTACTGGATGCTCACCCAGCACACCCTCGCACCCATGACGGTGCCCCTGCGACCGGGCAGCGACCCCGCCAGCATCCTCGGGACCACCGGGGCCGACAGTCTCGAAGCGGTTCTCCGCAGCGCGGCTCCCTTGGCCGAGGTCCTCATTCGCGAACGACTGGACAACCTCACCGGACTGGACGCCCTGCGCGAAACAGCACCCGTGCTCGCCGCAGCCACACCAAGTGCCTGGAGGCAGGGCACCACCCAGATCGCCGCTGAGACCGGCATCCCCGAGGCCGTCGTTCGCCGCGAGCTGGCTCGCGCGATCCAGCACTGGGGCGACGACCCGCGGCCAGTCGTGTCCGAGCGCATGAGCGAGCTCGGCGCGGCGCGCCGGCGCGCGACGTCCACCCCAGATGTGGCTGCGTCCACCGGATCGACGCACCAGGTGCCTGCCCCTCGGCCAGCCGTGCGCGGACTCCCGACTGGGCACCCCGGCCAGCGTGCACCCCTCCGATGACCACCGATCCCGCGGAGCGCCGCGCTCCACCGGGCAGCAGCCCGCCCACATGTGAGCACCAGACGGGGGTGGTGTGCTTTTGGGGGTGAACGAGGGCACGACGTCGACGCCTGTCGAAAGCCTCGACCCATCGAAGCGCTCGTCTCAAAGGACCCGGACGGACCGAAGGGAGCGAACGATGGAAGACGAGCGACTCACCATCGAGGAGGTGTCGGCCGCCTACCGAATCCCCGTCGCGACACTGCGCTACTGGCGCGCACGGGGGGAGGGGCCCAGGTCCTTCCGGCTCGGCCGACGAGTCTTCTACCGCAAGCGAGACTGCGACGCGTGGGTCGACGCCGCCTACACCCAGCAGTCGGTGGGAGGGATCGCCTGACTGGTCGCGCACCGGCGCGGGGACCCTCGCTGGCCCCGAGCCAGCCGCGTGGCCCGAGCTAGGCTGCACTTGGCCGGACGGAGGAGTCGGACGTGGCCAGCATTCACAAGCGGCCGGACGGGATCTGGCGTGCGCGCTACCGCGACGACGCGGGCAAGGAGCACGCTCGCCACTTCGCACGCAAGGTCGACGCGCAGCAGTGGCTGAACGAGGTCATCACGAGCGTGATGACGGGAATGTACGTCGATCCCGCGGCCGGCAAGATGACGTTCGCCAGCTACTACCAGCAGTGGGCCGTGCGGCAGGTGTGGGAGTCCACGACCGTGCGTGCGATGAACCTCGCCGCAGGAAGCGTGACGTTCGGGAGCGTTCCGCTGGCCCGCCTGCGGACGTCGCACGTCGAGCTGTGGGTCAAGGAGATGTCGGGGCGCGGACTCGCTGCCTCGACGATCCGCACCAGGTTCAACAACGTGCGGACGGTCCTGCGCGCGGCCGTGCGCGATCGTGTGCTCGCCCGGGACCCGAGCCTCTCGGTCTCCCTGCCGCGCGCCCGCCGCAGGGACGCAGCGATGGTCGTCCCGACCCCGGCCCAGGTGGGCGGCCTCCTGGAGCAGGCCGGCACCTTCCGGGCGTTCGTCGGGCTGTGTGCGTTCGCCGGCCTGCGCCTCGGCGAGGCAGCGGCCCTCAAGGTCGCCGACGTCGACTTCTTGCGGCGCACGATCCGCGTCGAGCGGCAGGTTCAGCGCGCGAACGGGGGCCTGGTGGAGATCCGCCCGCCCAAGTACGGCAGCGAGCGCACCATCTTCGCGCCCGAGGGCCTGATCGAGATGCTCGCGGCCCACGTCGCCGACAATCTGGCCGGCACCGGCGGCTGGCTCTATCCCGGTGAGGGATCCGCCCCACTGCACCAGAACTCGGTCGGGCACCTGTGGCGCCGGACACGCGCGGCCGCCGGCACCGACACCATGCGGCTGCACGACCTCCGGCACTTCTACGCGTCCGGTCTGATCGCTGCGGGCTGCGACGTCGTGACGGTCCAGCGGGCCCTGGGCCACAAGTCCGCGACGGTGACGCTCGCGACGTACTCGCACCTGTGGCCCACGGCCGAGGACCGGACGCGGAAGGCCGCTCAGGGCCTGGTCGCCAGCGCTGTTGCGGACTCCCTGCGGACTGGGAGCCCAAAAACCGCCTCTGACCAGGGCCTTCACACGTTGAAGCGGAACTCGACCACGTCGCCGTCGGACATCACGTAGTCCTTGCCCTCGATGCGGGCCTTGCCCACCGCGCGGGCCGCGGCGACCGAGCCGGTCTCGACCAGGTCGTCGTAGGAGATGACCTCGGCCTTGATGAAGCCCTTCTCGAAGTCGGTGTGGATCACGCCGGCGGCCTGGGGTGCGGTCCAGCCCCGCCGGATCGTCCATGCACGCGACTCCTTGGGCCCTGCGGTCAGGAACGTCTGCAGGCCCAACGTGTGGAAGCCGACCCGCGCGAGCTGGTCCAGGCCCGCCTCGGACTGGCCGGACTCGGCGAGCATCTCGGCGGCGTCGGCGGCGTCGAGCTCGACCAGCTCGGACTCGAACTTCGCGTCGAGGAACACGGAGTCCGCCGGGTCGACCAGGGCCCGCAGCCGGGCCTGGAGATCGGCGTCGGCCAGACCGGCGTCGTCGGTGTTGAACACGTAGATGAACGGCTTGGTGGTGAGCAGGCCGAGCTCGCGCCAGATCCGCGGCGTGGCACCGGCGGCGTCGAGACTCTCGCGCGCGGCGAACAGCGTCTGGCCGGCACCGAGCACCTCCTGCGCGAGCTGGGCGACCGCGAGCACGGCCGGGTCGGCCTTCTTGCCGCGGACCTCCTTCTCCAGCCGCGGTACGGCCTTCTCCAGCGTCTGCAGGTCAGCGAGGATCAGCTCGGTGTTGACGGTCTCGATGTCGTCGGCCGGGTCGACGCGGCCGGTGATGTGGACCACGTCGTCGTCCGTGAACGTGCGCACCACCTGGCAGATCGCGTCGGCCTCGCGGATGTTCGCCAGGAACTGGTTGCCCAGCCCCTCGCCCTCGCTCGCGCCCTTGACGATGCCCGCGATGTCGACGAACGAGACGGTCGCGGGGACGATCCGCTCGGACTCGAACAGGTCGGACAGCACCGCCAGGCGGGGGTCGGGCAGCGGCACCACGCCCACGTTCGGTTCGATCGTGGCGAACGGGTAGTTCGCGGCGAGCACGTCGTTGCGGGTCAGGGCGTTGAACAAGGTCGACTTGCCGACGTTGGGCAGTCCGACGATGCCGATGGTGAGAGCCACGGGCGAGCAGTCTACGGGCGTGGCTCGAGCACCCGAGGACACGGCAGCAACCGCCGTCTACGGTGACGGCATGGCGAAGCTGGTGCTGACCGCGGTGCTCGAGAGGCGTGGCCCGGCGGCTGCGATCGTGCTCACCGACGAGCAGGTCGCCGAGCTGGGCGAGGGGGCGAAGACGTTCCCAGTGGTCCTCGGGCTCGCCGACCACGAGGTGCCGCTGCGCCTGGCCCGGATGGGCGGGGAGAACCTCGTCGGGCTCAACCGCGCGGTCCGCACGCAGCTCGGCGTCGAGGCAGGAGACACCGTGACTGTCCGGCTGCGGCGGGACGAGGCGTCCCGCGAGGTACCCGTACCGGACGACCTCGCCGCAGCGCTCGACGCCGCCGGGGCGCGCGCCGCCTTCGACGCGATGGCCCCGAGCCACCGCAAGGAGTGGGTGCGTTGGGTCACCGAGGCCAAGCGCGACGAGACCCGCGGGAGGCGCGTGGCCACGACCGTCGAGGACGTGGCCGCGGGCCGCACCCGGCGCTGACCCCGGACGTCAGCTGAGCGCGACCAGTCGCTGCAGCAGCTTCGGCGCACCCCGGTCGTACAGGTGCCCGCCCCAGCGCGCACCGATCACCAGGAGCAGCCCGCCCAGCACCAGGCCCACCAGGAGCGCCACCCAACCCAGCACGACAGATGGCATCAGCACGGACGCGATCGCCAGACCGATCTCCGGCAGCGCGAGCACACCCACCGAGAGCATGCCGCCCATCTGGAGCAGCACCGTCGTCACGGAGGCGCCCTGCTTGACGCCGAACGGGTTCTCGCCGGCCTGCTGGACGCGCATCACCACCGCCGCGGACATGACGCTCGCGACGCCGAGTGCCGACAGGAACGTCCCCAGCGCCGCACCGAGGAGCGCCGGCAGGTTCTCCGCGTGGCCGGTGGCCACGGCGAGGAACACGGTGAGCACCACCACCACGGGGCTCAAGACCATCAGCGCCGCTGCGGCTCGACCCGCGCGGTCCTCCACGCCACGCAGCGGGGAGGCGACGTGCATCCACAACGCGGTGCCGTCGCTCGAGGTGTCGGTCGAGATGGACCAACCCGTCACCACCGCGAGGAACGGCAGGAAGAACAGCACCTGCTCGCGCATCCCGAACGCCCACATCGCGACGGGCGCGAGGAACACCGCACCGACGGCCATCGCGTAGCGCGGGTCGCGGAACCAGTAGGTCAGCGAGCGGGCCGCGACCGCGCCGGCGGGGCTCGCCGGGGTCCGCGCGAACCACCCGAGCCCCCGCACGCTGCCGGCCGAGCCCGCGTCGTGGCGGGGCGCCTGGACCATCGCCCGGGCCAGCGCCCGGTCCCAGGCGAGCAGGAGAAGCGCGAGCGTCGCCACGAGGATGACCAGACGGACGCCGGCCGTGCCCCATGCGCCGGTCGCGACGTCGGCCGGGACGGACCACGCCACACCGAGGGGCGTCCAGCCGAGCACGTCGGCGGCGTTGTGCAGCGCGGTGACCACCTGCTCCTCGCTGCCCAGCCCCCCGGTCGTGAGCCGGCCGAAGCCCAGGTAGAAGGCCGCGAGCAGAGCGAGCATGCCGAAGCCCGTCACCTCGCGCGCCCGGCGTCCGGTGAGGATCGGGGCCAACCCGGTGGTGGCGGCCCGCGAGCCGACGACGCAGGTCGCCACGGCGAGCACCCCGGTGACCAGGGCCACGAGCACCGCGACCGGGTGGCGCCACCACACGAACGCCGCCACGAGCACGCCGAGCACGGTGGCCACGCCCGGGATGCCGACCAGGCCCGCCAGGCCTAGGCCGGACATCAGGTCACGCCGCGAGATCGGGAAGGTGACGAAGCGCGCCGGGTCGAGCGTGGCGTCCACGCCGAACGCGATGATCGGCAGCAGCGCCCAGCCGAGCACCAGCAGCGAGCCCCCGGCGACCAGGACGGAGCGCTGGAGCTCCGGCGACCCGGCCACCGCGAGCGCCACGATCCCGGCCAGCGCGAGCGCCAGGGCGCTGAGGCCGTAGAGCAGCCCCATCACCATCCCGATCACCTGCCACGCGCTCCGCTTGAGCCCGTTGCGCAGCAGCGTGAGCTTCAGTCGGACGAGGTGCGCAACCACGCGAGCCCCTCCCCCACGGCGCGCCCGCCGACCATCTCGACGAACCGGTCCTCGAGCGTGGCACCGGCGCGCACCTGCTCGACGGTGCCCGCGACGAGCACCCGGCCGGCGGCGATCACCGCGACGTGCGAGCACATCCGCTGCACGAGGTCCATCACGTGGCTCGAGACGATCACCGTGCCGCCCGAGGCGACGTACGACGCGAGCAGGTCGCGGATGTTGGCGGCCGAGACCGGGTCGACGGCCTCGAACGGCTCGTCGAGCACCAGCAGCGACGGCGCGTGCACCAGGGCGCACGCGAGCGAGACCTTCTTGGTCATGCCGGCGGAGTAGTCGACGACCAGGGTGTCGCGGTCGGCGACCAGGTCCACCGCGGCCAGCAGGTCCTGGGTGCGTGCGGTCGCGGTGTCGCGGTCCAGCCCCTGGAGCAGGCCTGCGTACGTGATGAGCTGGGCGCCCGTGAGCCGGTCGAACAGCCGCATGCCGTCGGGCAGCACGCCGAGGGTGCCCTTGACACTCTGCGGGTCCGCCCACAGGTCGGAACCGTGCACGAGGACCCTGCCGGCGTCGGGCACCAGCAGCCCGGTGGCCATCGACAGCGTGGTGGTCTTGCCCGCACCGTTCGGTCCCACCAGGCCGTAGAACGACCCGCGCGGCACGATGAGGTCGATGCCGGCGACTGCCGTCTTCTGCCCGAAGGACTTCCACAAGCCGTACAGCTCGAGCGCCGGGCGGCCGGGTGCGGGCGGCGGGGCCGGTACGGGCGGCGGAGGCGGGATCTGCGTCACCCCGCCACCGTACGAGACCGGGCCGACGCGCACGTCGGCCGTCAGTCGGATGTTTCCGAGCGTCCGTCGGCCGCAAGACGGATCGCTCGCCCCGGCCGGCCGTGTCGGTGGGCGCTGGCACCGTTGTGGGCATGGACGTGCTGCAGATCCTCGCGTGGCTGGCGCTCGGCGCGACGGTGGGCGTGCTCGCCGGCTGGGCGGTCGGCGTGGCCCGCGCAGCCGGCAGGCTGCGCACCGCCGAGCTCGCCGCAGCCCGGGCCACCGCGCGCTGGGAGGCGGACCGCGAGGCCTGGACCCGGCGGGTCGCCGAGCTGCAGGCCGACCGTGGCGCCGACCGCGACCGTCAGGCCGAGCAGTTCCGCGCCCTGGCCGCCGACGCGCTGTCCACCAGCAGCGAGCAGTTCCTCGCCCTGGCCCACCAGCGCCTGTCCGCCGCGCAGCAGGTCCACGAGTCAGAGCTGCGCGAGCGCGAGAACGCGGTGCGCGCGCTGGTCGAGCCGCTCGCCCTGACGCTCGGCGCGGTCCAGCGCGAGCTGTCCTCCGCCGAGGTGGCCAGGGCCGAGGGGGCGGCGGCCCTGACGGAGCAGGTGCGCGCGATGCGCGAGTCGTCCGAGCAGCTCCGCGGCGAGACGGCGCGCCTGGTCACCGCGCTGCGGTCCTCGCACGTCCGCGGGCGCTGGGGCGAGCTCCAGCTGCGGCGCCTGGTCGAGGCCTCCGGGATGCTCCCCCACGTCGACTTCGTCGAGCAGGACCAGGTCCGCACCGACGACGGGGTGCAGCGCCCCGACCTCGTGATCCGGCTGGCCGGCGGCAAGCGTGTGGTCGTGGACGCGAAGGTCGCCTTCCTCGGCTTCCTCGAGGCGGCCGAGGCCACCGACGAGCCGACCAGGGCGGACCGCATGGCCGCACACGCCCGGCAGGTCCGCGCGCACGTGGACGCGCTGGCAGCCAAGCGGTACTGGGACGGCGTCGGGGCCGCCCCGGAGTTCGTCGTGATGTTCGTGCCGGCGGAGGCGTTCTGGCAGGCAGCCGTGGAGCAGGACCCGGGCCTGGTCGAGTACGCGTTCGAGCGCAACGTCGTCGTGGCCACACCCTCCACGCTGCTGGCGCTGCTGCGCACCGTCGGCTACGCGTGGCGCCAGGACGCGCTCGCGTCCAACGCCCAGGCGGTGCTCGACCTCGGCAAGGAGCTGCACGGCCGGATCGCCACCCTCGGCGGCCACGTCGACCGGCTGGGCCGCGCACTGGACTCCGCGGCGACCGCCTACAACCAGACGGTGGCCTCGCTCGAGTCGCGCGTGCTGGTCAGTGCCCGGCGGTTCAGCGCCCTCGGCGTGGTGGACGCATCGCTGGAGCCGCCCCGGATGCAGGAGCACCGGGTGGGGACGGTCAGCGCCCCGGAGCTGGTCGAGGAGCTCGTCGAGCTCGAGTGACCGGGCGCCTGGTCGTCAGTGCGTCGACGCCGGGGCACGGCGACCGTGCGCGTCGTCCTTGCCCGCCGCCTTGAGGTCGGAGCGCAGCTCCCGGGGCAGGGAGAACATCAGGTCCTCGGTGGCCGTGCGCACCTCGCTGACCTCGCCGAACCCGAGCTCGGCGAGCCGGTCGAGCACGTCGCGCACCAGGATCTCGGGTACCGACGCCCCCGAGGTCACGCCGACCGTGGTGGCGGCCTCCACCCACGCGGGGTCGATCTCCGCGGCGGTGTCGATCCGGTGCGACGCGCGGGCCCCGGCGTCGAGGGCGACCTCGACCAGCCGCACGGAGTTCGAGGAGTTGGCCGAGCCGACCACCACGACGAGGTCGCACTCCGGCGCCATCTTCTTGACCGCGACCTGGCGGTTCTGGGTCGCGTAGCAGATGTCGTCGCTGGGCGGGTCCTGCAGGTTCGGGAACCGCTCGCGCAGCCGGCGCACGGTCTCCATGGTCTCGTCGACGCTCAGCGTGGTCTGGCTCAGCCACACCACCTTGTCCGGGTCGCGGACGACGACGTCGTCCACGTCGTCCGGGGAGTTGACCACCTGGATGTGCTCGGGGGCCTCGCCCGCGGTGCCCTCGACCTCCTCGTGGCCGGTGTGACCGATGAGCAGGATGTCGAGGTCCGCGTCGGCGAAGCGCACGGCCTCCTTGTGCACCTTGGTCACCAGCGGGCACGTCGCGTCGATGGTGAGCAGGCGGCGCTCCGCCGCGGACCGGTGCACCGCGGGGGACACGCCGTGCGCCGAGAACACCACACGCTCGCCTTCGGGAACCTCGTCGGTCTCGTCGACGAACACCGCTCCACGGGCAGCCAGGGTCGCCACCACATGCTTGTTGTGGACGATCTCCTTGCGCACGTAGATGGGCGGCCCGTAGTGCTCGAGGGCCTTCTCGACCGCGATGACGGCCCGGTCCACCCCGGCGCAGTAGCCGCGGGGGGCGGCGAGGAGCACACGCTTGGTCATGCCCCCAGTCTAGGTAGACCCGCCGAACACGCCGGATGGGAGGCTTGACCCGTGACTGAGCTTCCCGCCCGGGCGCTGGAGACCACCGCGGAGCAGCCGTGGCCGGTCCGGCACCTGTCGGCCAAGATCGCCGAGTACGTCCACCGGATGCCCGGCGTGTGGGTCGAGGGTCAGCTGGTCCAGCTCAACCGACGCGCCGGGATGAGCTTCATGACCCTGCGCGACACCGAGGCGGACGTGTCGCTCAGCGTCGTCGCCCACACCCGCGTGCTCGGCGAGATCGACGAGGGCGCGCACGTCGTCGTGCACGCGACGCCGACGTTCTGGAACAAGCGCGGCACGCTCCAGCTCCAGGCGGACAGCATCCGGGTCGTCGGTCTCGGCGACCTGCTGGCCAGGATCGAGCACCTGCGCGGCGTGCTGGCGGCGGAGGGGCTGTTCGACGCGGACCGCAAGGTGCCGTTGCCCTTCCTGCCCGGCGTGGTCGGCCTGGTGTGCGGGCGCGAGTCGAAGGCCGAGCACGACGTGGTGGTCAACGCCCGCGCCCGCTGGCCGCAGGTCCAGTTCGTCATCCGCGAGGTCGCGGTCCAGGGACCGCGAGCCGTCCCGGAGGTGAGCGCCGCGATCGCCGAGCTGGACGCGGACCCGCAGGTCGAGGTGATCGTCGTCGCGCGAGGTGGCGGATCGGTCGAGGACCTGCTGCCGTTCTCCAACGAGTCCCTGGTCCGCGCCGCCGCGGCCTGCCGGACCCCGCTGGTCAGCGCGATCGGCCACGAGACCGACGCGCCCCTGCTCGACCTGGTCGCCGACCACCGCGCCTCGACCCCCACCGACGCCGCGAAGCGGATCGTGCCCGACGTCGCCGAGGAGCGCCGCCGTCTGACCCAGGCGCGCCAGCGCACGGCCGCCGCGGTCGACCGGATGCTGCGCCGGGAGACCGAGCGCCTGGCGGCGTTGCGGTCGCGGCCGGCCCTCGCGGCGCCGACCACCCTGCTCGACCGGCACGCCGAGGACATCGCCCGGCGGCTCGCGGCGATCCGGCTCGGCCTGGACCGGGTGCTGGGCGCCGGGGCGGCCGAGCTCGACCGCCTGCACGCTCAGGTCACGGCCCTGTCCCCGGCCGCGACCCTGGCCCGCGGCTACGCCGTGGTGCAGCGCCAGGACGGCGTCGTGGTGCGCCGACCCGGGGACGTCTCGGCCGGTGACCCGCTGCGGCTCCGAGTCGCCCACGGCGAGATCGCCGCAACGGTGGACCGGTGAGCGGGCTCGAGCGCCCGGCACGGTTTACTAGCCCCGTGGATGCCCTCCCGGACGATGTCGCCGCGATGACCTACGAACAGGCCAGGGACGACCTCGTCACGGTGGTCCAGCGCCTCGAGGCCGGCGACCAGACCCTCGAGGAGTCGCTCGAGCTCTGGGAGCGCGGCGAGGCGCTGGCCGCCAGGTGCCAGCAGTGGTTGGACGGGGCACGCAAGCGCCTCGAGACGGCCCGGGCCGCCTCGTCCGAGACGCCGGCCGACGACGCCGCGACCGCCGAGGAGCAGTGATGCCGGATCGCGAGGCACCGACCGACACCATCCCCACCGAGGGCCGGCTGGCGCCGTCCCCCCGGACCGAGATGCGCGCGGCGGTCGACCCCGAGGAACGGCGCGCCCTGGTCATCGGCGAAGCCCTGGTCGACGTCGTCCGGCGCGCCGACGGGACCCTCACCGAGCACCCCGGCGGCTCCCCCATGAACGTCGCGATCGGTCTGGCGCGGCTCGGCCGCGGGGTGGACCTGCTGAGCTGGTTCGGGGCCGACGAGCGTGGTGCGAGCATCGCGGCGCACCTGGCGGCCTCGGGCGTCGCGGTGGTGCCAGGCTCGGACTCCGCCGACCACACCTCGGTCGCAGCGGCGCTGCTCGACGCGACCGGAGCCGCGACCTACGAGTTCGACCTGACGTGGCAGGTGCCGCAGCACTGGGCGTCGCCGGCCGCTGCCCCCCTGGTGGTGCACACCGGCTCCATCGGCGCGGTCCTCGAGCCGGGGGGCGCCGACGTCGCCCGGATCCTCGAGGCGCACCGACCCTCGGCCACCATCACCTACGACCCGAACGCCCGCCCGACGCTCATGGCGCCGCCCGCGCAGACCGCCGCCCTCGTCGAGCACCTCGTCGCGCTGTCGGACGTGGTCAAGGTCAGCGACGAGGACCTGATCTGGCTCGAGCCGGGCACCGACGCGCTGGACCACGCCCGGCGCTGGGCGACCCTGGGCCCCGCGGCCGTCGTGGTCACCCGCGGCGGCGAGGGCGCGGTCGCCGTGACCGCGACCGGCCTCGAGGTCGAGGTCGCCGCGCCGAAGGTCACGGTGGCCGACACCGTCGGCGCCGGTGACTCGTTCATGGGCGGGCTGATCGACGGCCTGTGGTCGGCGGGGCTGCTCGGCGCCGAGCACCGCGCGGCCCTGCGCGCGGCCGGCCCGGAGGTGTGGCGGGGTGTGCTGCACCGCTGCGCGCGGATCGCCGCGATCACCGTGAGCCGTCCCGGCGCCAACCCGCCCACCGCCGCCGAGCTCGACTGAGCCCGGCCCGCCGCCGGCCGCCCGGCCGGGCAGCCGTGCGTCGCCTACCCGGCCGAGTCGAGCCCCACGAGAGTCAGCAGCACGAGCGCGCAGGTCCAGGCCAGCGGCGCGGCGTCCGCCGGGGTGCCGTCGGCCAGCACCTTCTCCGGCAACGACCCCTCCGCGGTGCGGTGCGCGTCGAGCCAGTCGAGCCACGCCTCGGCCGTGTCCCGGTCACCGGAGGCCGCCGCGGTGAGTGCGAACAGCGCCGTCGTCGGCGTCCACGACACCCCGTCGCGCCGCCAGCCCTCGCCGGGCGCGAGCCCTCCCGCGGGTCGGAGCATGCCCTGCGCCGCTTCGGTCCAGGCGGCGCGCACCTGGGGGTCGGGAGGTGCGAACGGCGGTGTGAGGAAGGTCACGGCGGTGTCCCGCGCCCCGCCACCGGGGTAACGGGCGTACGCGGGCGCGAAGGCCCGCAGGCCCCGGTCCAGGCGCCGTCCCAGCCTCTGCGCCCGATCCGCGACGGCGCCGGGCAGCGCCGCGGCGACCTCGCGGACCCCGAGACGTAACGCCGCGACGGTGCCGAGCGTCGGCTCCGACTCGCGGACCTCCCAGTAGTCGCTCCACGGACCGGTCAGACCCGTGGCCGGGTCGACGGATGCGTCGACGGCGTCCACGCAACCGGTCACCATCGGCAGGAGCGGGTCGAGGGCCGCGTCGTCGCCGGTGACCTCGTACCACTCGCCGACCGCCCACAGCACCCAGCCGCAGCCGTCGAGCTGCCGAGGCCGGTCGTCCGGCGCCGCGCCGGTCGCCGGGTCGTAGCGCGCCTCGAACACGCCGTCCGGCGAGGACTCGTGGAACGCTGCCAGGCGCCGCAGGACGCGCGCCGCGTCGTCGGGTCGGCCGATCCGGGCCAGGGCGACGGCCACGAACGACGCGTCGCGCGGCCACACGTAGTCCCAGCCGTCGACGCTCCCCGCCAGGGCGGAGCCGTCGACCAGCACGAGGGAGTCCAGGTCGCGCATCGCCCGCGCGGCCAGGTCCGCGTACTGCGGCGGCCCCGGCATAGGAGCGGACGCCGACGGCACGGCACCGACGAGCGCGAGGGCAAGGCCGAGCAGCCCACCGAGCACCGTCGCGCGGATCCGCACGCCCGCACGCTATCGCCCCGGCCCCTAGACTGCGGGCGATCACGGCGAAGGGGGCACGCCGATCCTGACCAGCTGTCGCAGCCTGAGGAGTCGACGATGACCGCGCCCACGATCAACTTCTGGGCAGTGCTGCTGGCGACCGCGTCGACCATGGTCGTGGGCTCCGTCTGGTACACGCCCAGGGTGCTCGGGACGTACTGGATGGAGAAGGCCAAGGTGGACCGCGACACCGCGGCCTCTCGCGGCGTCCTGCCGATCATCGTGACCGTCGCGATGAGCTTCGTGACCGCCGTGGTGCTGGCCGGCGCGACCACCATCACCAACGAGTTCTACCAGGGCACCTACCTGGTCGACGCCCTGGTCACCGGAACCGTGCTCTGGGCCGGTTTCACCGCGGCCCGGATGATCACGCACGACGCGTTCGAGGCGCGCCCGGCCGGCCTGACCGCCGTCAACCTCGCGCACGAGCTGCTCACCGTGCTCGTCATGGCGCTGGTGATCGGGCTGCTGGGGATCTGAGCCCGCCGATGGTGGCCGTCGACCTCGTCTTCCCCTTCGAGGGCCGGTGGCTGACCCGCAACAGTCCTGCGGACCGAGTGCCCAGCCACGGCACGACCCTGCTGGCGACGTCGTACGCGATCGACTTCGTCCCGGTGGACGACGCGGGCCGCACGGCGCCGTTCACCTTCGGCTCGCTGGTGCGCCCGGAGCCGGCCACGCGGTTCCCCGGCTTCGGGCGCCCCGTCCTCGCGCCCGCCCGCGGCGTGGTGGTGGCGGTGCACGACACGGCGTCCGACCATGCGTCCGTGCGCGGGCTGCCGTCGCTCGGCTATGCCCTGACGCAGCGCCGCCGCGCGAGGGCGGGCTGGGTGGAGCTCGCCGGGAACCACGTCATGATCCAGACGGCCGGGGGCCCCGTGGTCGCGGTGTGCCACCTGCAGCACGGGAGCGTCCGGGTGCGGCCTGGCCAAGAGGTCCGGGCGGGCGAGGTGCTCGGCCGCTGCGGCAACTCGGGCAACAGCACCGAGCCGCACGTCCACGTCCAGGCGATCGACCGGGCGGACGTGCGACGGGCCGCCGCCGTGCCCCTGACCTTCGGCGGCCGGCTCCCGCGCAACGGTGAGGTCGTCGACGCGGGCTGATCCCGGTGCGAGCCGCTCACCGCGCCACCTCCGCGCGCGGCTGCTTGGATGGCGGCCATGACTCCTGCCGAGGCCTGGTCCGCCCTGCTCGCCGGCAACGACCGGTTCTTCCGCGGCGAGATGGAGCACCCCTCCCAGGGCGTCGACCGTCGCGACGCGGTGGCCGCCGCGCAGGCTCCGTTCGCCGTGCTCTTCGGGTGCAGTGACTCCCGGGTGGCCGCTGAGATCATCTTCGACCGCGGCCTGGGTGACCTGTTCGTGGTGCGCACCGCCGGGCACGTCGTGGACACCACTGTGCTCGGCTCGATCGAGTACGGCGTCCAGGTGCTGGGGGCCCCGCTCGTGGTGGTCCTGGGTCACGACTCGTGCGGGGCGGTGGGAGCGGCGGCCGACGCGCTGGCCACCGGGGTCATGCCGGAGGGCTTCGTGCGCGCCGTGGTGGACCGGGTGATCCCGAGCATCGTCCAGCTGCCGTCCGCCTCCGAGGCCCGGGCAGACGGGGGCGGGCGCGTGGTCGTGCCGTCGCGCGAGGCGCTGGGCCGTGAGCACCTGCGGCACACCGTCGACATGCTGCTGTCGTACTCCATGGCGCTGTCCGCGGCGGTCGAGGACGGCCGCTGCGCCGTGGTCGGAGCCGAGTACACGCTCGCCGAGGGCCGCACCCGCGCCGTCGAGGTACGAGGCTCGATCGCCTGAGCGGCGCGCGACGCCGCCCGCGTCGATGCCAGGATGAGGTCATGACCGACACCTCTGCAGCGACGCCCGGGTTCCGGATCGAGCACGACACCATGGGGGACGTTCATGTCCCCGCCGACGCCCTGTACCGCGCGCAGACCCAGCGCGCCGTGGAGAACTTCCCCATCTCGGGCATCCGGCTCGAGCGCGCACACATCGAGGCGCTCGCCCGGGTCAAGAAGGCCGCCGCGCGGGCCAACGCAGAGCTCGGCGTGCTGCCCCAGGACCTGGCCGACGCGATCGTCGCTGCCGCCGACGAGGTCGCGTCCGGCGCGCACGACGAGCACTTCCCGATCGACGTGTTCCAGACCGGGTCGGGAACCAGCTCGAACATGAACGCCAACGAGGTCATCGCGACCCTCGCCACGCGGCGCCTGGGTCGCGACGTGCACCCGAACGACCACGTCAACGCCTCGCAGTCCTCGAACGACGTCTTCCCGACCTCGGTGCACGTGGCGGCCACCGCCGGCGTGACCCACGACCTCATACCCGCCCTGGAGCACCTGGCCGCCGCTCTGAAGGCCAAGTCCGACGCCTGGGCCGACGTCGTCAAGTCGGGCCGGACGCACCTCATGGACGCCACGCCCGTCACGCTCGGCCAGGAGTTCGGTGGGTACGCGGCCGCGGTGTGGCACGGCGTCGAGCGCCTGGTCGCCGCGCTCCAACGGACCGCCGAGGTGCCGCTGGGCGGCACGGCGGTGGGCACCGGGATCAACACCCCCGCGGGCTTCCCGCAGCGCGTCATCGAGCTCCTGCGCGAGGACACCGGCCTGCCGCTGACCGAGGCCCGCAACCACTTCGAGGCTCAGGGGGCCCGCGACGGGCTGGTCGAGCTCTCGGGCGCGCTGCGCACCGTGGCCGTGAGCCTGACCAAGATCTGCAACGACCTGCGCTGGATGGGCTCCGGCCCCAACACCGGCCTCGGCGAGATCGCGCTGCCCGACCTCCAGCCCGGATCGTCGATCATGCCCGGCAAGGTCAACCCCGTGGTGCCCGAGGCCGTGCTCATGGTGTGTGCCCGGGTGGTCGGCAACGACGCCACGGTCGCCTGGGCCGGCGCGAGCGGCGCGTTCGAGCTCAACGTGCAGATCCCGGTGATGGCACTCGGGGTCCTGGAGTCGACCCGGTTGCTGGCCAACGCGAGCCGCCTGCTCGCCGATCGCACGATCGAGGGCCTGGAGGCGAACGTGGAGCGGGCCCGCGCCTACGCGGAGTCCTCGCCGTCGATCGTGACCCCGCTCAACCGGGTCATCGGGTACGAGGCCGCGGCCAAGGTGGCCAAGCACGCCGTCGCGCACAAGATCACGGTGCGCGAGGCCGTGATCGAGCTCGGCTTCGTCGAGCGCGGCGCGCTCACCGAGGCCGAGCTGGACGCGGCGCTGGACGTGCTGTCGATGACGCGTCCGCCGCAGGCCTGATCAGGTCACGCCACGCCGAGTTCGGCAGCAAGGTGTGATCCGCTGAGTCAATCCCTCCGCGCGACCCCCACGATCGAGGTGTGGGGAGCGGCTACCGCCGCAGCGCCCGGTCCTAGCCGACGTGCACGAGGTGGGGAGCGCCGTCGCCGCGGCTCTCGGCACCCCACGCGGCGAACCGGCGCTCAGACGCCGATCCGTGCGGGGCCGTCCACCCTGCGGACGCCCATCCGGGCCTCCCACACGCTCCGCCGCGTCGGCCGCCGGTGCCCCTCCTCGATTTCGTTGGGACAGCTGGGCCTCGGGCAACGTTGCTGCGGCGGGTGTCGAACGTCAGTGGACGATGACGAGGGTCAGGCCGCCGACGCACAGCAGTGCGGCCGGCAGCCACCTGGCGACGAACCAGACGACTCGGGGGTGGTCGGCCCACCCGCGGCCGTTGAAGACCTTGGGCTCGCGGCGGATGCACCACTCGATGTAGCGCCTGTGCGTCAGCGCCCAGGCGACGCCAAGGGGGAACGCGAGCACGCCCGCCACGACGGCGAGCACTTGGAGCCACCGCTCGGACCCAGCGCCGCCTGGCGAGACGAGGAGAAACAGGGAAGAGAGGGTGAGGCTCGTCCCGACCACGAACGAGGCGATGCCCGCGAAGATCCGCTCACCAACGCGTGAACTAGGCCCCGGACAGTCGGTGGCTCCACCACTGCCCGATGATCAACACGATGATGCCCGCGATGAGCGCGGAGATGAGGCCGGCGGTCACCTCAGCGCACCTGGCACGCGGGCTCGATCAACTCTCGGCCGCCCCGAGGCAAGCAGCACGCTCAGGCGCTCATCGTGCCGTAGGACCCGCTCCTGCCAGTGGGGCTCTCCGGGCGGGGTCGTGAACTGCGACCTTGGCCCGCTCCCTCGACGATGAGTCCTAGCCCGGAGGCAACCGCTCGTGGCTCACACCGCGCACTTCTCGAGAGCTGATCCCCGACGGCTGCGCCCCACCGTTGAAGCGTTGGCCTCGCTATGTGAGGCCAACGCTTCAACACCGATCGGCCACGTGCGTGCTGGTGGCCAGGCGCGCCCGCCCGCAGACCACGTCGCCCGCCCATGCCGCGGGCCGCGCGCCCGGCCGGAGCGATGGACGGGCCTGCCAGACACGTCCATCGCTCCGGCTCGCAGTGGCTGGGCGCCCGTCGCGTCCCCCCTGCGCGAAGAACGCAGGTCGAGCGCCACCGGCGAGTTTGACCCATCCGTCACACCTTGCTGCCGAACTCGCGCCACGCCGACCGGGACGGGTCCCGGCCCGCGCCGGGACCGATCCGGGGGAGGATGCCTGCGTGAGCATCGAAGACGTGGAGACCCGCCGCCTGCGCTGTGCCCTGTTCGTCGACTTCGACAACGTCTACATCGGGCTGCAACGCCTGGACAAGGCGGCTGCTGAGGCGTTCGCGGTCTCACCGGCGCACTGGCTGTCAGCCTTGGAGTCCGGCAGCGACGAGGACGGTGACTTCACCCGACGGTTCCTGGTGCGCTCGTGCTACCTCAACCCGTCGGCGTTCTCCCAGTTCCGTCCCAACTTCACCAGGGCCGGGTTCAGCGTGGTGGACTGCCCGTCGCTGACCCAGCAGGGCAAGTCCAGCGCGGACATCAACCTGGTGCTCGACGCGGTGGACGCGCTCGCCGCCCACACCCGGTACGACGAGTTCGTCATCGTCTCGGCCGACGCCGACTTCACCCCCCTGGCGCTGCGCTGCCGGGCCGCCGACCGCCGCGTCACGATCGTCACGGCGGGCCCGGCCGCGAGCGCCTACCGCGCGGTGGCCGACACGGTCATCACCGCCGACGAGCTGGTCGAGCTGGTGCGCGAGCCGAGCGCGCCCGAGCCGGAGGACGAGCCCGAGAACGAGCCCGCGCCCAAGAACGGCGGACGCCGCCGCGCCTCGACGCCATCGGCCGGCCCGGCCCGCCGGGCCGTGCTGCGCGTGGTCCGCTCGGCCGACAAGCCGTTGCACGGCGGCACGGTCGCCGAGGCCGCCAAGCGCGCCGATCCGACGCTCGCCGGCTCGGACTGGGCGGGGTCGGGCGGGTTCTTCGCCTGGTTGGCGGCGGTCGTCCCCGAGCTGGGCACCGCGAGCAAGCCCTCCCCCGGCTGGGTCTGGGACCCCAAGCGCTTCAGCGAGGCGGACCTGCCCGGCGCAGAGGGCGAGGGCGTGGACCTGCCCCCGCTGCAACGCCAGGTGGTCGAGGTCACCGACATCCCCAACCTGCCGACCGAGCGGTACGGCGTCCTGCTGGCCGAGCTGGCCAAGGACGTGCGCGCCCACCCGTTCGAGCGGGCCGAGACCGCCCGCCGGGTCCGCGACGCGTGCCAGGCGGCCGGCGAGGCGATCGGCCGCGCCTCGGTCAACGCCGTGATCGCCGGCGTGCTGTACTCCGGGCTCGACCTGACCACCAAGCCGACCGCCGCCCAGGTCGCCGCGACCTGGACCGACTACGTCGTCGGGCTGTGCCGGGGGGCCCGGATGGAGCTCACCTCGCAGGACGAGGCGGCCATCCGGGCCTGGGTTGGCGGCGGCAAGAAGCGCTGAGGCGCTACGCGCCGACCGGTTCGCGGACCTCCGGCTGCGCAGTCGTGGCGGACAGCCGCTGACGCCGCGCGCCGAGCAGACCCGCGGCCACGAGCGCCACGCCGCACCCGGCCCACAGCCCGAGCACCGTGAGCGGGAAGCCGGCCGCCGCGCCGTCGAAGAACGCGACGGACCGCAGCGCCTGGACGAGTGCACCCGGCGGGAGCGCCTGACCGAGCGACGCCCACCCGTCGGGCAGCATCTGCGGAGCGGTCGCCGCCGCGGACAGCGGGTTGCCGAGCAGGAGGATCGCCGGCGCGACCACTGCGACCCCGAGCCGGCCCAGCACCGCGTGGGCGCCCGTGACCGCGCCCGAGACGGCGAGCACCCCCAGGGCCACGACACCGGCCACACCCCAGGTCGCGGGCACGATGTCCAGCCAGGACCCCGCGCCCAGTGCCCCGATCCCGCCGGCCAGCGGTGCCGCGACCAGCAGTGTCACGAGCCGCGCACCGGCGCCGCGCACGGCGAGCGACGTCACGGTGCCGATCAGCAGCGCGCTCATCACGAGCGGCAGCACCATGGTGGGGAACCCCACCCCGTAGGTGTCCCCCGTCCCGCCGGGCACGACGACCTCGGTCGTGGCGGGAGCGGTCACCTGGACGCCCCGGGCGGCGAGCAGCTGTGCGCCCACGGCGTCGCCAACGCCCTCGAGCAGGGTCGCGACGCTCTGGCCGCCGCCCGGGGCGGTGAGGACGGTGACCCCGTCGGGTCCGAGCACCAGGGCCCCGGCGACGTCGCGGGCCTCGATCGCCGAACGTGCGGCGGACTCGTCGGCCGTCGGGACCACCGCGAGGGCGCCCGGCTCGGCCTGGGAGAGCGCGGCGGCGACCTGCTGGACGGCGGGCGCCGGCCCGACCACCGCGACCGGGACGTCGCGCGGGGCCGTGCTGACCGCCGGCCAGGCGAAGGCAGTCAGCATCACCCCGACGACGAGGGCGAGGACCAGACCGAGGGCGGCCGCGCGACGGGCGGGCCAGGGCTCGCGCCCGGCGGACGCGACCGCCGGAGCGGACAGGCTGGTGGACATCTCTCCTCCTAAACCGAACGTTCGTTCTCGATGACAGCATGCGCCGCGCCCTACGCGGTGTCAAGAACGATCGTTCGGTATAGGCTCGCGGCGTCCCGCGCCAGGTAGGGCGCAGCCACGGCAGGAGGACCCCGTGCCACGCGTCAGCGAGGAGTACCGCGCCGCCCGCCGCGCCCAGGTGCTCGACGCCGCCCGCCGGTGCTTCGCCGCCGACGGGTTCCACCAGACCTCGATGGACGACGTGATCCGCGCGTCGGGCCTCTCGGCGGGGGCCGTCTACCAGTACTTCCGCAGCAAGGACGAGCTCATCGTCGCCGCGGCCGCCGAGGCGCTCGCCGAGATCCGGGCCACGCTCGACGGACTCGGCGGAACCAGAACGGCCTCCCCCGCCAGGGCCGTCGTCGAGGTGTTGCGCACCGTGCCGTTCATCCACGTCGAGGGCACCACCGACGTGACCCGCATCGCGCTCAACGGCTGGACCGAGGCGCTGCGCAACCCGGAGCTGCACGCGCTCGTGCACGACGGGTACGCGGCCTTCCGCACCCAGATCGCGGCGCTGCTGCGGGCCTGGCGGGACGAGGGCGTGGTGCGCGCCGACCTCGACCCCGACGCGACCGCGCCGATCCTGCTCTCGCTCGTGCTCGGCTACGTCGTGCAGCGCGCACTGTTCGGCGACGAGGTCGACCCCGCGTCGTACGAGCGCGGCATCACCGACCTGCTCGGCGGGTGACGTCGGCGCCCGGCGCCGCCTACAGGTCCAGGCCCTCGAGCATCTCGGTGACCAGCGCGGCGATCGGCGAGCGCTCGGACCGGGTCAGCGTGATGTGCGCGAACAACGGGTGGCCCTTGAGCGCCTCGATCACCGCAGCGACCCCGTCGTGCCGGCCCACCCGCAGGTTGTCGCGCTGGGCCACGTCGTGGGTGAGCACCACGCGCGAGCTCTGGCCGATCCGCGACAGCACGGTGAGCAGCACGTTGCGCTCCAGGGACTGGGCCTCGTCGACGATCACGAACGCGTCGTGCAGCGACCGGCCACGGATGTGGGTGAGCGGCAGGACCTCGAGCATGCCGCGGTCGACGACCTCCTCGACCACCTCTCCGGACACCACCGACCCGAGGGTGTCGAACACCGCCTGGCCCCAGGGGTTCATCTTCTCGTTCTCGGTGCCGGGCAGGTAGCCGAGCTCCTGGCCGCCGACGGCGTACAGCGGCCGGAACACCATGACCTTGCGGTGCTGGCGGCGCTCGAGCACGGCCTCCAGCCCCGCACACAGCGCCAGGGCCGACTTGCCCGTCCCGGCGCGGCCGCCGAGGGAGACGATGCCGACCTCCTCGTCGAGCAGCAGGTCGATCGCGATCCGCTGCTCCGCGCTGCGGCCGTGCAGCCCGAACGCGTCCAGGTCCCCGCGCACCAACCGAAGCTGCTTGTCCGCCGTCACCCTGGCCAGGGCCGACCCGCGCGCCGAGTGCACCACGACACCGGTGTGGCACAGCAGCGGTCCGGGGTCCTGGCCCTCGAGGCTCACGTCGGCCAGGTCGAGGCGCTCGGACTCGTACAGGTGGGCCATCTGGTCCTCGGCCACGGTGAGCTCGCTCATCCCGGTCCAGCCGGAGTCCACCGCGAGCTCGTGCCGGTACTCCTCGGCGGCCAGCCCGACCGCGGAGGCCTTGACCCGCATCGGCAGGTCCTTGGACACGAGCGTGACGTCATGGCCCTCGTCGGACAGGTTCTTGGCGACCGCGAGGATGCGGCTGTCGTTGTCGCCCAGCCGGAACCCGGCCGGCAGCACGTCCTGGTCGATGTGGTTGAGCTCGACGCGCAGCGTCCCGCCGGCGTCGCCCACCGGGACCGCCTCGTCGAGACGACCGTGCCTGATCCGCAGGTCGTCAAGGGTGCGCAGCGCGCTGCGGGCGAAGTAGCCCAGCTCGGCGTGGTGCCGCTTGGCCTCGAGCTCGGTGATGACCACCACGGGCAGGACGACGGCGTGCTCGGCGAACCGCAGCATCGCGCGCGGGTCGGACAGCAGGACCGAGGTGTCCAGGACGTAGGTGCGGCTCACGTGGGCTCCCCTCGCGCGGCTACGCGCCGCGTCGGGTCGAGGTCACCGACGCGCACGCCGGCTCCCGGTGCGGTGGGCCCGGTCGGCCGGCCGAGAGGGCCGGGACCCGGCTCCCCCAGTCAGAGCCATCAGCTGGCCTCCCGAGGGACGACGGTTGCCGTCCTGAGGTCTTCGACGCTACGCCGCGCGCTCGGGCCCGCCCGGCACGACACGCGCGAACGCGTGCGCCCGTCACCCACAGTTCACCCGGCGGCGGTGCAGGGGTCGGCCGCGGGGATCAGCGGCCGAGGCGACGTTCCCGGGCGGCGTAGGACCGCAGCGCCCGCAGGAAGTCCACGCGGCGGAAGTCCGGCCAGTACGCCTCGCAGAAGTAGAACTCCGAGTGCACCGACTGCCACATCAGGAACCCGCTCAGGCGTTGTTCGCCCGACGTGCGGATCACCAGGTCGGGGTCTGGTTGGCCCTTGGTGTACAGGTGGTCGGCGATGTGCTCGACGTCGAACGACTCGGCCAGGTCCTCCAGCGCGGTGCCGTTGGCGGCGTGCTCGCGCAGCAACGAGCGCACCGCGTCGGCGATCTCCCGCCGGCCGCCGTACCCGACGGCGACGTTGACGTGCAGGCCCGCGACGTCCGACGTCGCGGCCTCCGCCTCGCGCAGCACGGCGGCGGTCCGGGGCGGGAGCAGCTCGAGCGCGCCCATCGCCTGCAGGTGCCACCGCTTCGCCGCGGCCAGATCGGTCACCGCGTCCCCGATGATGCCCAGCAGGTCGTCCAGCTCCTCGGCCCCGCGCGACAGGTTGTCGGTTGACAGCATCCACAGCGTGACCCGCTCGACGCCCACCTCCTCGCACCAGCCGAGCACCTCGGCGATCTTGTCCGCACCCGCCCGGTGACCGTCCGCGGCTCGCGCGCCGAACGTCCTCGCCCAGCGCCGGTTGCCGTCGAGGATGACGCCGATGTGCCGAGGGCGGGCGTCGGCCGGAAGACCCCGGGCCAGCTGCCGCTCGTACAGGCCGTACAGCGGGTTCGGCAGACGCATGGCCGCAATCTACGCCGCGCTCCCATGGCCCGGCGCCCGCGGCCGGCGGCGCGACGATCATGCACACAGCACCTCCCCACTCTCACCGGGCGGCCCGCCGGGGGCCGACCTATCGTGACGACGACGAGGCAGGACGAGAGGCGAGATGGGCTCCACGACGCGCGAGGGTGCCCGCCTGGCGCAGGCGGATCGCGGCTGGCGCCTCTGGGGTCCGTACCAGGCGGCACGCCAGTGGGGCACGGTGCGCGAGGACTACTCCGCGGACGGCGACGCCTGGGCGGCCTTCGGCTTCGAGCAGGCGTCGGCCCGCGCCTACCGGTGGGGCGAGGACGGCATCGCCGGGCTGTGCGACTCGCACGGATTCCTGCACCTGTCGCTCGCGCTGTGGAACGGTCACGACGAGCGCCTCAAGGAGCGGTTCTTCGGCCTGACCAACGCGCAGGGCAACCACGGCGAGGACGTCAAGGAGTACTGGTGGCCGCTGGACGCGACCCCGACACACTCCTGGGGCAGCCTGCTGTACCGGTACCCGCAGGCCGCCTACCCCTACCGGGACCTGGTCGAGCGGAACGCCGCACGCGGTCGTGACGTGCGCGAGTACGAGCTCGCCGACACCGGCGTGCTGGACGAGGACCGGTTCTTCGACGTCACGGTGCGCCACGCGAAGGCCGATGTCGACGACGTCCTGGTCACGGTCGAGGCGACCAACCGCGGGCCCGACCCGGCGACGATCCACCTGGTGCCGCAGCTGTGGTTCCGCAACACCTGGGCGTGGGGTCGCGACGACCGCACACCCGTCATCGAGGTGGCCGGCGCGCCCGCCGGTCGCGTCCTGCTCGGGGCCCACCACGACTTCCTCGGTGACTACGAGCTGCACGCGGAGGGCGACCCGGAGGTGCTGGTCTGCGACAACGAGACCGACGTCGTCGGCCTGTGGGGCGCCGCGACGCCGATCACGCCCTACCCCAAGAACGGCGTCGAGCGCGCAGTGGTGCACGGCGACCGCACGGCGACCCACGCCGACGGGCACGGCACGAAGGCGGGCCTGCGCTGGACGCGTGAGCTCGCGCCGGGGGCGACGACGACGGTCCGGATCAGGCTGCGCGCAGCCCGCCACGCCGCGACGCACCCGTTCGACGGCTTCGACGACGTGCTCGCCGCACGCTCGGCCGAGTCGGACGAGTTCTACGCCGCCACGCTCCCGGCCACCGCCGACGCCACCGACCACGAGGTCGCGCGCCGGGCGTTCGCCGGCCTGCTGTGGGGCAAGCAGGTCTACCGGTACTCGGTGCGCGAGTGGCTCGAGGGCGACCCGGCCCAGCCCGCCCCGCCGCCGGAGCGCCGCGCCGCAGGGCGCCGCAACGTCGACTGGACCCACCTGGAGCTGGCCGACGTCATCTCGATGCCCGACGACTGGGAGTACCCCTGGTTCGCGGCCTGGGACCTGGCCTTCCACGCGGTCACGCTCGCGCACGTCGACCCGGCGTTCGCCAAGGAGCAGCTGCTGCTGATGTGCCGCGAGTGGGTCCAGCACCCCGCGGGCCAGCTGCCGGCGTACGAGTGGGAGTTCTCCGACGTCAACCCGCCCGTGCACGCCTGGGCCGCCTGGCAGGTGTACCTGATCGACGGGGCACGCGACCGGGTGTTCCTGGGCACCGTGCTGAGCAAGCTGCTGCTCAACGTGTCCTGGTGGCTCAACCGCAAGGACGTCGCCGGCAACGACCTGTACACCGGCGGCTTCCTCGGGATGGACAACATCTCGCTGTTCGACAGGTCCAAGGACGTGCCGCCCGGCCACCGGCTCGAGCAGTCGGACGCGACGAGCTGGGTGGCGTTCGCATTCCTGTCGATGCTTCGCATGGCCCAGGAGCTCGCCCGGCACGACCCGACCTGGGAGGAGCTGGCCACCACCTTCCTCGAGCGGTTCCTGGCGATCGCCGAGGCCACCGAGGCGTTCGGCACGTCGGACGTGCGGCTGTGGGACGAGAAGGACGGCTTCTTCTACGACGTCCTGGTCGACGATGCGGGGCGCGCCGAGCCGGTGCGCGTGCGGTCCCTGGTCGGGCTCGTCCCGCTGCTGGCGGTCGCGCTCGAGCCGCACTGGGTCGCCACGGACCTGCCCGGCTACACGGGCCGGCGCGGCTGGATCGAGGAGCACCGCGCCGACCTGCTCTCCCAGTGCCTGGTCACCCATCCCGACGCCACCACCGCCGGCACCCTGGCCCTGGTCGATCCGGGCCGATGGCAACGCCTGCTCACCCGAGTCCTGGAGCCGGGCGAGTTCTGGTCCGACCACGGGGTGCGGTCGCTGTCCGCGGCGTACCGCCCCGGCGCGGCGGACGACCTGACCGGGCGCACGCTGGCCATCGAGTACGATCCCGGCGCCTCGCGCTCGGGTCTGTTCGGGGGGAACTCCAACTGGCGCGGTCCGGTGTGGCTCCCGATCAACGCGCTGCTCGTCGACGCGTTGCACACCTACGCCGACGGCGCCGGTCGCGACCTGCGGGTCGAGCTCCCCACCGGCAGCGGCCGCGCGGCCGACCTGCACGCCGTGGCCGACGACCTCACCGAGCGCCTGCTCGGCCTGTTCCGCCCCGGCCCGGACGGTCGACGGCCGAGCGACCCGGTCGACCACCCGGGAGGGCAGCTGTGGTCCCACCCGACGTTCAGCGAGTACTTCCACGGCGACACCGGCGCGGGGCTCGGCGCCAGCCACCAGACCGGCTGGAGCGCGCTGGTCGCCCACCTGATGTTCGAGAAGGGACGCGGAGATGGCAGCCGAGGAGACTGAGGCCCCGCTGGCGGGCCGGACCGTGATCGTCACCGGCGGAGCGACGGGCATCGGCGCGGCGATCGTCTCGGCCGTGGCCGCGGCGGGAGCAGCGGTGGTGATCGACTACGTCGGCTCCTCGGCGGCCGCCGACGCGGCGGTCGGGACGCTCACCGCGGCCGGGCACCGGGCGATCGCGGTGGAGGCGGACGTGTCACGGCCCGAGGACCAAGCGCGGTTGGTCGCCGCGGCGGTCGCCGAGTTCGGGCGGCTCGACGTGATGGTCAACAACGCCGGGATCGAGACCCGGCACGCGCTGCTGGACACCACCGAGCAGGACTACGACGCGGTGCTCGGGGTCAACCTCAAGGGTGCGTTCTTCGGCACGCAGGCCGCCGCCCGTCAGTTCGTCGCCCAGGGCGGCGGCGGTGTCGTGGTCAACATCTCCTCGGTGCACGAGGACTGGCCGATGCCGGGCAACACGGCCTACTGCGTCTCCAAGGGCGGCATGCGGATGCTCACCCGCACCGCCGGGGTGGAGCTCGGCGCACACGGCATCCGGGTGGTCGGCGTCGCGCCGGGCGCCGTCGACACCCCGATCAACGCCTCGACCGAGGCCGACCCGGTCAAGATGCGGGCCCTGGACACCGCCATCCCGATGGGCCGCGTTGCCGAGCCCGGCGAGATCGGCGCCGTGGTCGCGTTCCTGGCCTCCGACGCGGCCCGCTACGTGACGGCGACGACGGTCGTGGTCGACGGCGGCCTCATGCAGTCCAGCCTGGGGCTGTGACCCGGCGCCTCGACCGGGAGGCCCTGACGACGTTCAGGGCCGAGGCCGTGGCGACGGCGCTGCTCATGGTCGGCGGTCTCACGGCCGTGATCCTCGTGGTCTCGCCGACCGGTCCGTTGGCCGGGCTGGACGTGCCCGGCTGGGTCCGGCGCTTCGTCGCCGGCGGGCTGTTCGGCCTGTCCGGCACGGCCGCGACGCTGTCGCGCTGGGGCCGGCGCTCGGGCGCCCATCTCAACCCCGCCGTCACCCTAGCCTTCCGGGCCGAGGGGACGATCTCGACGGCGCGCGCGGTCGGCTACGTCGCCGCCCAGGTGGTCGGGGCGGTGGCCGGCGCCGCCGTCGTGCGGCTGTGGGGCCCGTGGGGCCGGGGCGTCGGGTGGGGCACCACCGTCCCCGCGGCGGGGCTGACCGGCCGGCAGGCCGCGGGCCTGGAGGCCCTGGTGACGTTCGTCCTCGTCACGCTCGTGCTGTCGATGGTCGCGCGTCCGCGGGTGCGGCACCTGACCCCGTGGACGATGGGGCCGCTCTACGCGGTGATGGTGGCGGTCGAGGCCCCGCTGACCGGCACGAGCTCCAACCCTGCCCGCAGCCTCGGCCCGGCGCTGGTGACCTGGACGTGGACCGACGCGTGGGTCTATTGGGTGGGGCCGGCGGTTGGGGCGCTGGCCGCCGTCGCCATGCTCCGGCTGGTCACGCGGCACCGCGTGACCGAGGCCAGGCTCGTGTACGACCGGCTGGTCCACGAGGCCGAGACGGACGTCGAGAAGGCGGCGCACACGATCGCCGACGACGTCTCGGCCGAGGTGCGGCGGCTGCGTCGTGACCGTGGACCTACGGTACCGTAGGGTCCAACCTACGGGACCGTAGGTAGCGGTCCCACGAGGCGTAGGAGGTGCCATGGCGGCAGAGCTCGCCGCAGCGGTCAAGCCGAGGTTGCGTGGTTGGATCCACGCCGGGATGGCGCCGCTCGTGCTGGCCGGCTCGATCGCGCTGGTGGCCCTCGCGCCCACCTCGGCGGGCAGGGTCTCCACGGCGGTGTTCGGCGTGACGGCGATCCTGCTGTTCGGCACCAGCGCGGTCTACCACCGCTTCAACTGGTCACCGCGACCGCTCGCCGTGCTCCGCCGGATGGACCACACGAACATCTTCCTCATCATCGCCGGCACCTACACGCCGCTGGCCGTGCTGCTGCTGCCTGCCGCGACCGCACGTGTCCTGCTGATCGTGGTGTGGTCCGGGGCACTCGCCGGCGTGCTCGCCCGGGTGTTCTGGCTGGGGGCGCCGCGCTGGTTCTACACGCCGATCTACGTGGCGCTCGGGTGGGTCGCGGTGTGGTTCCTCGACGACTTCTGGCACACCGGGCTCACCGCGTACGGCCCGACGATCGTGTGGTTCGTCGCCGCCGGCGGTCTGGCCTACACGCTCGGCGCGGTCGTCTACGGCACCAAGTGGCCCAACCCGAGCCCCCGCTGGTTCGGGTTCCACGAGGTGTTCCACTCGCTGACCGTGGTCGGGTACGTCACGCACTACATCGCCGTGAGCATCGCCGCCTACACGGTCCAGCCCACCTGACCGCTCTCAGACCGGGACCACCCGGTAGCGCCGGTTGGCCAACGACGGGTTCGTCGCCCGCGCAGCGTCCAGCACCGCGGGGTCGAGGTCGGCGTCGAGCACGTCACCCTCGCCGCTCCCCGCCACGACGCCGGACGGGTCGACCACGAGCAGGTCCCCCACCACGCCGCGGCCCCGCATCGGCACGCCGAGCACCCAGACCGCGTTCTCGATCGCTCTGGCGCGCAGCAGGGTGCGCCAGTGGTCGGACTTGAGCTCGCGGTTGTCGGCCGAACCCGCCCACGCGGCCGGGACCGCGAGCGCCTGCGCGCCGGCGTCGACCAACCGCCTGGCGGACTCGGGGAAGCGCAGGTCGTAGCAGGTCATCACGCCGACCGAGAGGCCGTCCACGTCCACGACCAGCGGCGCGGCGTCCGGCGGTCCGGGGACCAGCCGGTCCGACTCACGCTGGCCGAACGCGTCGTACAGGTGGACCTTGACGTAGCTGCCCACCACCGCACCGCCCCGCACGGCGACGACCGTGTTGATCGCGCGCCCGGCGGCGTCGAGGCCGGCGGGCAGCACCGTGCCGGCCAGCACCGTCGGTCCGCCGGACGCGGTCACGTCACGCAGCGCCGTCACGAACGGGCCGTCCAACGGCTCGGCGAGGTCGGCGCCCACCCCGCGGGGGTCGAACGCCGAGGCGTACTCCGGCAGCACCACAAGGCGGGCCCCGGCCTCGGCTCCCGCGCGCACCGCGGCGACCGCGGCGGCGCGGTTGGCCGCGGCGTCGGTCGTCGACCGCATCGCGACCAGCCGGACCCGCACCACGTCAGGCCTTGTCGGTCGGGTGCCGCGCGTCGGCGCCGCCGGTCGCATCCCTGGGCGGCTCGGCCCGCATGGGCGCCTCGGGCTCCGGCTCCGGCCGCCGGCTCAGCCGACGCATCCGGCCGACCATGTTCAACATCAGGAAGATCACCGCGACCACGACCGCGGCGGTGACCAGGAACCCGATCAGGCCGGGGCTCACGTCGTACGGCTGGAGCTCGCTGCCCGGGCTCGGCGACGGCGCGGCGGCTGCGGCCACGAGCCACCCGAGCGCGTTCACCGGTCGTCCTCGGCGTGCACGCCGGCGAACAGGTCGTCCTCGGGCAGGGTCACCGGGACCCGGGCGTCGGCGAGCTCGAACTCCTCCACCGGCCAGATCGACGGCTCGAGGTCGCGCGGGACGGCGAAGAAGAACCCGTCCGGGTCGACCTGGGTGGCGTGCGCGCGAAGCGCGGCGTCCCGGGCGGGAAACCAGTCGGCGCACGGCACCCGCGTGGTCACCGGCCGCTCGGGCACCTCGCGGACCTCGCGGCTCTCGATCCAGTCGCCGAACGGGGAGTGCAGCCCGGCGGCCAGGAGCGCCTCGTGCACCGTGCGCATCCGGCGCAGCGAGAAGTCGTGGTTGTAGTAGAGCTTGAGCGGAGCCCACGGCCGACCGTGGCCGCGGTAGCGCTCCGGGTCGCCGGCGGCGTGGTAGGCCTCGTACGCCACCCGGTGGGTCATGATGTGGTCCGGGTGCGGGTAGCCGCCCGTCGGGTCGTAGGTGGTCATCACGTGCGGCCGGAACGAGCGGACCAGCGCGACCAGCGGCGCCGCCGCCTCCTCGAGCGGGGTGAGCGCGAAGCAGCCGTCGGGAAGCGGGGGCAGCGGGTCGCCCTCCGGCAGGCCCGAGTCGACGAACCCCAGCCAGTGCTGACGCACGCCGAGCGCCGCCGCAGCAGCCGCCATCTCCGCCCGGCGGACCGCGACCATCTCGTCGGGAGGCACCTCGCGCGGGTAGCTCGGGTTGAGGACGCTGCCGCGCTCTCCCCCGGTGCAGCTCACCACGAGGACGTCCCCGCCCTGTGCCGCGTAGCGGGCGGCGGTCGCTGCGCCCTTGCTGGACTCGTCGTCGGGGTGAGCGTGCACCGCCATGAGCCGCAGACCGGTCCGGTCGGTCACGATCCTCCCTCCGGCGCCCCACCACCGGGGCGCACCGGTCACAATGGTCTCCCATCGACCCGCCGGCGCGCGACCAGGCCGCGCACCGTCCACCGGGCCGCCACCGGGCCCGACCCCGGCCGACCAGCACGAGGAGAGCAGCATGCCCGCACCGGCACCGCCAGAGGGCCGCTACGGCCCGGTGCCCACCGCGCGGCGGCGCCGGTGGACCGTGGCGGCGATCGGCACGGGCGCGGCGCTCGGTGTGGCGCTCGTGGTCTGGCTCGGCGTGATCAATGCGAGCCCGCCGGTGTCGTGGAAGGACGTCGGGTTCACGGTGGACGGCGACGCCCGCGTCGAGGTCCAGTTCGACGTGATGCGCTCGGACCCGTCGGTCCCGGCGCAGTGCCGGATCCAGGCGCTCAACAGGTACTACGCCCAGGTCGGCGTGGTCACCGTGGACATCCCGCCGGGCCGGCTCGGGGCGCAGCGTCACAGCGCCACGGTCGCGACGTCCGAGGAGGCCACGACGGGCCTCGTCGAGAGCTGCTGGCTGGTCGACCAGGGCTGAGCGGGCCGTTCTCACCCCCGACGGACGGGCCGCGCGACGGCCGCGTTGCTATCCTGGTCCTTCCCGCGCCGCTGAGCCCAGCGTCCCGCGACCGCTCGCAGGGACCGCCCGGTGCGGCCCCGGCCTACACCCGCATCACGTTGCACGGAGGTTCTCGTGTCCGAGTCGACGTCGACCACCTGGCTGACCCAGGAGGCCTACGACCGCCTGTCCGCCGAGCTGGCGGAGCTCTCGACCAGCGGCCGCACCGACATCGCCAAGAAGATCGAGGCGGCGCGGTCCGAGGGCGACCTCAAGGAGAACGGCGGGTATCACGCGGCGCGCGAGGAGCAGGGCAAGATCGAGGCCCGGATCCGCCAGCTCACCGACCTGCTGCGGCACGCGACCGTCGGGGAGGCGCCCGAGGACGACGGGGTCGTCGAGCCCGGCATGGTCGTGACGGCCGAGGTCGCCGGCGACGAGATGACCTTCCTGCTCGGCTCGCGCGAGGCGGCCGGCGGCACCGAACTGGACGTCTACAGCGAGAAGTCCCCGCTCGGCGCGGCCATCGTCGGCCACTCCCGCGGCGAGACGACGTCGTACACCACCCCGAGCGGCGTGAGCATCGAGGTCGTCATCAAGGACGCCAAGCCCTTCGTCCCCTGACCCGGGGCGCCCGGCCGGAGACCCGGCGCGGCCCTCGGCCTCGTCCCGATCCCCGCGTTCGTCGGATCTCATCGCCGATGTGTGCGCTCGCCGAGTTCGGGGTTCCTCGCCGAGTTCGGGGTGTGGTGCACCCCCAACTCGCGTCGGAACCCCGATCTCGGAGCTCACGCGCCCGATGAGCGTGTGTCCGGTGGTGACGCGAGCTGCCGCCTCTCGAGGTGGCTGCGCGCCCCGTCAGACCAGCACGAAGCCGCGCTCGACCAGCTGGGCCCGCAGCTGGTCGGCGTGCTCGGGGCCGCGGGTCTCCAGCTGCACGGCGATCTCCACGTCGTCGACCGCCAGGTCCGGTGCGGTGCGGTCGTGCTCGACGTGCACCACGTTGCCGCCGGCCGCGGCGATCTCGGTGAGCAGAGCCGCGAGGTGCCCGGGGGTGTCGTCGACCCGGACGCGCAGCAGCAGGTAGCGCCCGGCCGCCGCGAGGCCGTGGCGCACCACCCGCAGCAGCAGCAGCGGGTCGATGTTGCCGCCGGAGAGCACCACGGTGGTGGGCCCCTCGACCTCGAGCCCCGCCATCAACGCCGCGACCCCGGCGGCGCCGGACGGCTCGACCAGCAGCTTGGCCCGCTCGGCGACCAGCAGCAGGGCCTTGGACAGGTCCTCCTCGCCCACCGTGACGACCTGGACACCCGCCTCGGTCAGCAACGAGAACGGCACGTCGCCCGGCCGCGCGATCGCGATACCGTCGGCCATCGTTCGCATCTTCTCCGCCGGGATCGGGTGGCCCGCGGCCAGCGAGGGCGGGTAGGCGGCGGCGCCCGCAGCCTGCACGCCGATCACCCGGACCCCGCTGTCGGCGAGCGCGACCGCGATCCCAGCGGCCAGCCCGCCTCCGCCGATCGGCACGACGACGGTGCGCACACCCGGCACCTGCTCGCCGATCTCCAGTCCCACGGTCCCCTGGCCCCGGACGATGTCCACGTGGTCGAACGGGTGGATGAGCACCGCCCCGGTGCGCTCGGAGAACTCCCGCGCCACCACCAGCGCCTCGTCCACGGTGGTGCCGGCGTGGTGGACCTGGGCGCCGTACTGCTTGGTCGCCGCGATCTTGGGCAGCGCGGCGCCCTCGGGCATGAACACCGTGGACTTCAGCCCGAGCAGCTGGGCCGCGAGCGCGACGCCCTGCGCGTGGTTGCCGGCGCTCGCCGCGACCACACCCCGCTCCTTCTCCTGCGGGCTCAGCCGCGAGATGCGGGTGTAGGCGCCGCGGATCTTGAACGACCCGGCGCGCTGGAGGTTCTCGCACTTGAGCACCACGCGGCTGCCGACGATCGCCGACAGCGCCCGGCTCTCCTCGACCGGCGTGCGCAGGCACACCCCGTCCAGCAGGCGCTGCGCCTCGAGGATCTCCGCGCGCGTGACGGCGCTCACCGGGCCCGCTCCGGCTCGTCGGCCCCGTCGGCGTCCGACGCGGCGGGCCTGTCCAGGCTCCCGTACGCGTTGAGCGCCGCGAGCCTTCGACGCAGCCGGTCGGCGTCGCTGCCCAGGTCCGGGAACTTGTCGTGGCCGTGCAGGTAGAGCACGACGGTGTTGAGCGTCGCCACGAACGGCACCGCCAACAGGGCGCCGACCACGCCCGCCGCGAGCGACCCGGCGGCCACCGAGAGCAGGACCGCGACCGGGTGCACCGCCACCGCGTGGCCCAGCAGCAGCGGCTGGAGCACGTGACCCTCGATCTGCTGGACCGCGAGCACCACTGCGAGCATGATCAGCGCGCTGCCCGGGCCTTGGTCCACCAGGGCCACCAGCACGGCGATCGCCCCGGTGGCGATCGCACCGACGAACGGCACGAAGCTCGCCAGGAACACCAGCACACCCAGCGGCACCACCAGCGGCAGGCCCAGGAAGAGCGCTCCGAGGCTGATGCCGATGGCGTCGATCGCCGCAACCAGGATCTGCGTGCGGGTGAACGCGCTGAGGGTGATCAGCCCGCGCCGGCCGGCCTCGTGGACGCGCTCGCGCGACGGGGCCGGCAGCAGGCGCAGCAACCACGTCCAGATCAGCGGGCCGTCCTTGAGGAAGAAGATCAGGCAGAACAGCGTGATCAGGGCACCGGCGAGCACATGACCCACCGTCACGGTGAAGGACAGCGCCCCGGACACCAGCGAACCGGAGTTGGCCTGGAGCTGGCCGGTGATCTGCGAGAGGTAGTGCTGGATCTGCGTCGCGTCCAGGCCGAGCGGCCCCTCGGACAGGTAGGTGACCAGCTCGTCCAACCCCGCGGCCGCCTGGCTCCACAGGTCGGCGAACCCGGTCGCGATCTGCTGACCGGCCAGGGCGAGCAGCCCACCGACCACTCCGACCAGGGCCAGCACCGCCACGGCCGCGGCCGCCCCGCGCCACATCCGGGCCCGCGAGACCAGCAGGTCCACCAGCGGCTGGAGCAGCACGGTGAGCAGCAGCGCGATCACCACCGGGACCCAGATCACCTTGCCGACGCCCATCAGGGCCACCAAGGCCCCGATCAGCAGGCCGATGACGAGGACCCGCCAGGACCAGGAGGCGGCGGCGCGCACGCTGGGCGGCACGACGTGGTCGGAGGTGTCGGCGCTCTGGCTCACGGTGCCCAGGCTAGGGGACGGAACAGCCGACCCATCCACGGCGTTGACCGCGACGAACGTGACCGCAGACCCAGCACGGAGGTGAGGCATGTTCAGCCGGACCAGCCCGACGATGGTGGCGCCCCAGGCGGCGCTGCGCGGACGCGACTTCTACGACTTCCCGATCCCCGAGAGGCACGCGGTGCTCGGCACCCCCTTGCAGGGGCCCTGGCCCGAGGGGACGGCGGTGATCTACCTGGCCCTGGGCTGCTTCTGGGGTGCGGAGAAGGCCATGTGGGAGCTGCCGGGCGTCGTGACGACGGCCGCCGGCTACATGGGCGGCTACACCGCGCACCCGACCTACGAGGAGACCTGCACCGGGTACACCGGGCACACCGAGACGGTGCTGGTCGCCTACGACCCGACGGTGCTGCCCACCGCCGAGCTGCTGCGCACCTTCTGGCAGCTGCACGACCCGACGCAGGGCTTCCGCCAGGGCAACGACCGCGGCACCCAGTACCGCTCGGCGATCTTCACCACCACCGACGAGCAGTACGAGGCGGCGATCGCCACCCGCGACGCGTACGCCCCCGAGCTGCGCGCGCACGGCTACGGCGACATCACCACCGAGATCCGCTCGGTGGCCGACCGCGACGGCGTACCCGGCGCCGGTGAGTTCTACTACGCCGAGGACTACCACCAGCAGTACCTGCACAAGGTCCCGCACGGCTACTGCCCCGTGCACTCGACCGGGGTCGCCTGCCCGATCCCGAGCTGAACGCAGTTCTGAAAGCGGGTCGGTCGGCGCCTGACCGGTCCGCTTCCAGAAGCCGACAGGGCCGACCCCGACCCGGGGTCGGGGTTCGTCATCCGAAAGTCGTACCCGGCGCGGGGGCCAAGATCGGCCTCACGGAGGTGCCGCGGCCACCCACCCGGTTCCTAGGTTCGTACTCGTCACACCGACGAGGAGGAACCATGATCGAGGCACAGGGCCTGACCAAGCGGTACGGCCCCACGACGGCGGTCGACCACATGTCGTTCACCGTCCAGCCCGGCCGGGTCACCGGCTTCCTGGGCCCGAACGGCGCGGGGAAGTCGACGACGATGCGCATGATCGTCGGGCTGGACCGCCCGACGCACGGGACCGTGACGGTCAACGGCCGCCACTACGCCGAGCACCGCGCCCCGCTGCAGGAGGTCGGGGCCCTGCTGGACGCCAAGGCCGTGCACACCGGCCGCACCGCCCGCAACCACCTGCGCGCGATGGCCGCGACCCACGGGATCGCCACCAAGCGCGTGGACGAGGTCATCGACATGACCGGGCTCGGCTCGGTCGCCGACAAGCGCGTCGGCGGCTTCTCGCTGGGCATGGGCCAGCGGCTGGGCATCGCCTCGGCGCTGCTCGGCGACCCGCAGACGCTCATCCTGGACGAGCCGGTCAACGGCCTGGACCCCGAGGGCGTGCTGTGGGTGCGCAACCTGACCAAGTACCTGGCGAGCCAGGGCCGCACGATCTTCCTGTCCTCGCACCTGATGAGCGAGATGGCGCTGACCGCGGACCACATCATCGTGGTGGGCCGTGGGCGGGTGCTCGCCGACGCCCCGGTGGGCGACGTGGTCGCCGGCGCCCAGGGTTCGCTGGTGCGCGTGCGCAGCCCGCGTGCCGACCACCTGGAGGAGCTGCTGCGCCGGACCGGCGCCGTGGTCACCACGACCGAGACGGGGCTGCTCGAGGTCAGCGGCAGCACGGCCGAGCAGATCGGCGACACCGCCGCAGCGGCGGGCCTGCCGCTGCACGAGCTCACCCCGGTGGGCGGCTCCCTCGAGGACGCCTACCTCCAGCTGACCGCCGACGAGGTCGAGTACCACTCCACCCCGGTCGGCACCTCACCCGTGAGCGGCCACGAGCCGCAGACCCTTGGAGCAGCCCGATGAACACCGCGACCCTGACCCCCACCCCTACCGTCGCGCCGGTCACCGTAAGGCCGGTGTCCTTCGCCCGGACCGTGCACGCCGAATGGATCAAGTTCTGGACCGTCCGCTCGACCGTGTGGACGCTCGTGGCGACCGTCACGGTCATGGTCGGCATCAGCGCGCTGGCCGCGTGGGGCTCCACGACCCAGGCCGTGGACGCCGGGGCCGGCCCGATGAACACCGCGATGCTGCTCAGCGCCGGCTACCAGCTGGCCCAGCTCGCCGTCGCGGTCCTGGGCGTGCTGACCATCAGCGGGGAGTACTCCACCGGGATGATCCGATCCACGCTCGCCGCCGTGCCGCGACGCACCCCGGTGATCGCCGCGAAGGCGCTGGTCCTCGGCGTCGTGGTGCTGGTGGTCTCCGTGGTCTCGATGGCCCTGTCCTACCTCGCGACGATGCCCTGGCACGACCAGCTCAACGCGACGTTCGACCTGACCGACGCCGAGACCGTGCGGATGACGGTCGGGCTCCCGCTGTACCTCATCGCGATCGCCCTGTTCGCGTTCGCCGTCGGCGCCCTGCTGCGCCACAGCGCAGCAGCGCTCACTGCGGTGATCGCCCTGCTGCTCGTGGTCGAGAACGTGCTGATGATCATCCCGCTGCGGGTCGTGGAGCTGATCAGCCCGTTCCTGCCGTCCACGGCCGGCCGTCGGGTGCTCCTCGACTCCGAGATGCTCACGGCCACCGACGCCGCCACCTCCGGCGCGCACCTGACGCCCTGGCAGGGCTACGGCGTGCTGGTGGCCTGGGCCGTCGTCCTGCTCGTGGCGGCCGCGGGGCTGCTGCGCCGCCGGGACGCCTGACCCATCCGCACCGCGCGGGATGGGAGAGTGAGGTCGTGACCGAGACCGGGCCCTTCACGGAGCTGAACTCGCGCCGGTTGGGCCCGGTCCGTCGGTTCTTCCTGCGGCACCCGCGGGCGATGGACGGCGTGGTCGTGGGACTGACCGCGCTGGCGGCCGGCACACCCGACCTGGGCTCGCAGAGCACTCGCCCGCTGGCCGCCGCGCTCGCCTTCGCAGCCGCCGGCGCCCTCGCGCTCGTCTGGCGCCGGTCACGACCCCTCGTCGTGACCGGCGCCGTCGTCGCGCTCGGGGTGCTCTCGCTGGCCACCACCGGGTCGTTCGGCGGGCTCGAGCTCGCCGTGGCCTTCGCGCTCTACGCGGTCGCGGCCTCCCGCCCCGCGAGGACGGCGTGGCTGACCGCGTCGGTGGCATTCGTGACGTCGGCCGGGGCGGTGTGGCTCTGGGAGCAGCCGAGCGCCGACCCGACCCAACGCGAGCCGGACGGCACCTACGTCCTCACCGACGACCGACTGGGCAACACGACGGTGCTCGTGATCCTCGTGCTCGCTGCGATGGCGATCGGGATCAGCGTGCGCAACCGGCGCGAGCACCTGGCCGACCTCATGGAGCGGGCCAACGCCCTGTCGCGCGACCGGGACCGGCAGGCGCAGCTCGCCCGCGCCGCCGAGCGCAGCCGGATCGCCCGGGAGATGCACGACGTCGTCGCACACAGCCTGTCGGTGATGATCACCCTGGCGGACGGCGCCTCGGCGGCCCTGGACCGCGCGCCGGACCGGTCGCGGGCGGCTCTGACCGAGCTGTCCTCGACGGGCCGGACCGCGCTGGGCGACATGCGGCGGGTGCTCGGCGCCCTCGCCGACGACGGTGCCCCGCTCGAGCCGATCGGTGAGGGTCAGGACCTGCCCGCCCTCGTCGAGCGGTTCCGCACCGCCGGCCTGCCCGTGCACGCGGAGGGCCTGCGCCTCGAGCTCCCCTCCGACACCGGCCTTCGCCTGGCGCTCTACAGGGTGGTGCAGGAGTCCCTGACCAACGTGCTGCGACATGCCCCGGGCACCCCGCGGGTCGACGTCGTGCTGCGCCACGACCCGGAACGCTGGGAGGTCGAGGTGACCGACCACGGCGGCGTGGTGCCCGCTGCGGACGCCGGCGGGTCCGGCCTGGGCCTGATCGGCATGCGGGAACGGGCCGAGGTGCTGGGCGGCACAGTCGAGGCCGGGCAATGGGAGCACGGCTGGCGGGTGCACGTGACCATCCCCACCTCGGAGGCGCACCGATGACCGACACCATCCGCGTGCTGCTCGTGGACGACCAGGCCCTCATGCGGATGGGCTTCGCGATGGTCCTCGACGCGGAGGACGACCTGGAGGTGGTCGGCGAGGCGGGCGACGGCGCGACCGCGCTGGCCCAGGTTCGCGCACTGCGGCCCGACGTGGTGCTGATGGACGTGCGGATGCCCGGGATGAACGGGATCGAGGCCACCGAGCGGCTCACCGCCGAGCACCCCGAGGTGCGCGTGCTCGTGCTGACCACGTTCGACCTGGACGAGTACGCGTTCGCGGCGCTGCGCGCCGGGGCCAGCGGGTTCCTGCTCAAGGACGCCGAGCCGGCCGCGCTGGTCACCGCGATCCGGACGGTGGCGTCCGGTGAGGCGGTCGTCGCACCGCGCGTGACCCGCCGGATGCTCGAGCTGTTCGCGCCGCACCTGCCGGTGCACGCCGACGCCCCGACGAGCGGGACCGACCCCCGCCTGGCCGAGCTCACCCCGCGTGAGGTCGAGGTGCTGCGCGTCGTCGCGCGCGGCCTGTCCAACGCGGAGATCGCCGCAGAGCTGGTGCTGTCCGAGGCGACGGTCAAGACGCACGTCGGCCGGATCCTGGCCAAGCTCGAGGTCCGCGACCGCGTTCAGGCCGTGATCGTCGCGTACGAGACGGGACTGGTCGAACGCTGACGGGCCCCGCACCGCGCGGGGTGGCGCGGGGCGGGGCCCGCGGCTCGGCGGCTCAGCGCCGCCGGGTGTCGAGGATGTCGACGACGAACACCAGGGTGTCCCCACCGCGGATGCCCGCCTGGGGCATGCCGCCGGGGCCGTAGCCCAGGTGCGGCGGGATCGACAGCAGCACGCGCGAGCCGACCAGCTTGCCCACCAGCCCGTCGTCCCAGCCGCCGATCACGGCGCCGACGCCGATCGGGAACGAGATCGGCGAGCCGCGGTCGTAGCTGTTGTCGAACATCCGGCCCGACCAGACCTGGCCGAAGTAGTGGACCTCGATGTCGTCGCCGGCCTGCACGGCCTCGCCGTCGCCCTGGACCAGGACCTCCACGCCGAGGCCTTCGGGAGCGGGGGTCCCGGGGAACGAGAGGGTCGGCTTGTCGCCGAACCCACCGGTCGCGCTGGGCAGAGTCATGACCAACCTTCCTGTCGGAGGCCCCCATCCTCCCCCACCCACCCCACCCCCACCGTGATCAAGGAACTCGTGCCCACCCGAGGAGCGTGATCAAGGAAGTCCTGCTCACCGAGCGAACACGACTTCCTTGATCACGCCAGAAGGGTTGACGAGTTTGGCTAATGGGGTTAGCTTTGTTGACGAGAGAGGGAGGACGTCATGACCACCACGCAGGAGACCACCATGCAGATGCTCGAGCGGCCGCAGGGCCGGATCGCCTTCACCGACACCGGCAGCGGGCCGCTGGTGGTGCTGGTGCCCGGGATGGGCGACACCGCCGGAACCTGGCGCGACGTCGTCGGCCCGCTGGTCGAGGCCGGGCACCGCGTCGTGACCTGCGACCTTCGCGGCCACGGCGCCTCGGACATCGGCTTCACGGACCACGGCGACGACGCGACCGGCGCCGACGTGCTCGCGCTCGTCGAGCACCTGGACGCCGGACCCGCCGTGCTGGTGGGCAACTCGATGGGCGGCTCGGCGGCGGTCTGGGCGGCCGCCCATCGGCCGGACCTGGTCGCCGGCCTGGTGCTCGTCTCGCCGTTCCTCGACGAGCCGCCCGTCTCGGCGTTCGCCAAGGCCGCCATCCGGGCCGCGTACCGGGTGCTGTTCGCCGGGCCGTGGGGAGCCTGGGCGTGGGCGACCTACTACGCGGGGCCGCTCAACAAGGGTCGCCACGCCCCATGGCTGGGCGAGCACGTCGCGGGCATCAAGGCCGGGCTCCGCCGCCCGGGTCGGCTGCGCGAGTTCCGGCGTCTGGTGACCCAGCTCGACCACTCGGTGGTGGGCGCCGTGGCCGATCGCGTGAGCGCCCCGGCCGTGATCGTGGTGGGCGACCAGGACCCCGACTTCAAGGACCCCGCCGCCGAGCTCGCCGCGATGGGCGAGCGCCTCGGCGCCCGCACCATGCTGGTGAAGGACGCGGCACACTACACCCAGCACCAGGCTCCCGAGGAGGTGCTGGCGGCGGCCACCGCGCTGCTCGCCGACCTGCCGCGGGACGGCGGCCGCTGGGTGGTCACCGGTGCCTAGAGCCGGGCTGAACCCCGAGCGCGTGACCGAGCTCGCCCTGGCCGTCCTCGACGAGGACGGCTGGGGCGGCATGACGCTCGCCGCCGTGGCGGCCCGGGCCGGGGTCGCCGTGCCGAGCCTGTACAAGCACGTCCGCGGCCTGCCGGAGCTGCGGCGCCGGGTGGCCCTGGTGTGCGTGCGGGAGTTCGACGCGGCGCTGCGGGAGGCGTCGGCGTCCGGGAGCGCAGGACCTGCCGGCCCCGGAGGCGCCGACCCCGCGACCGCGGTTCGAGCCGTGGCCGGAGCAGCGCGCGACTACGGCGTGCACCACCCCGGCCGCTACGCCGCCGTCCAGGGTGGCGACTGGGCTCGCGACCCGCAGGCCGTCGACCTCGAGGCCGCGAGCGCGGCCACCGTCGCCACTATCGCCGCGACGATGACCGGGCTCGGGCTCCCCGCCGACCGCACGATCGACGCGATCCGCGCGGTGCGCGCGCTGGTGCACGGCTTCGTCACGCTCGAGGCCGCCGGTGGCTTCGGGCTGCCGGACGACGTGGACGTCAGCTTCGGGCGCGCGGTCGGCGCACTGGTGGACGGCCTGGCGAGGAGCTGACGAGCCCGTCGGGGTCGCCCGGGCACGGCGGGGGCCGGCCACCCAGCGGTGACCGGCCCCAGCGCGGTTCAGTTCCGGTTGAAGATCGCCAGCAGTCGCAGGATCTCCAGGTACAGCCAGACCAGCGTCACGATCAGCCCGAACGCGGCGGACCACGCATACCGCGCAGGCACCCCGCGCTCCACCCCGCGCTTGATCGAGTCGAAGTCGACGATCAGCGACATCGCCGCGAGACCCACCGCGAACAGACCGGCGAGGATCCCCCACTGGCCCTGACGCAGCGGGCCGAACATGTCGCCGGCCACGAAGAACGACAGCACCACGTTCAGCACCGAGAACAGCAGGTACCCGACCATCCCGATGATCAGGAACCGAGTGAACTTCGGCGTCACGCGCACCTTGCCCGAGCTGTACAGCGCGAGCGCGGCGGCAAAGGTCGCGAAGGTGCCCAGCACCGCCTGCAGGACGATCGGCTCGGCGGTGCCGGTGGTCGTGCCCTGCACGACGAAGTTCTGGAACAGGAAGCTGATCCCGCCGAGGAACACTCCCTCGGCGACCGTGTAGAGCACGATCAGCACCGGCGACGGCTCGCGCTTGAACGCGTTGACCAGGCCCAGCACCAGGCCGACGATCGCGCCGACCCAGAACAGCTGCGGTGCCACGAACCAGGTCACCGCCGCGACCGCGACGAGCAGCGCGAGCAGCCCGCTGGTCTTGATGATGACGTCGTCGTAGCTCAGACGGGCGGTGTCGCGGGTGGTCGCGGACGGCGCGCCGTACATCTGCTCGAGGGTGGCGGCATCCATGCCGGCCCGGCCGGCGGTGCCGTACTGGACGGCCGACTGCGGGGTCGCTGTCCCGGCGCGGCCACGGCGCGGCTCGCCGAAGATCTCGCTCGAGTTGAACACGGGGTTGGCCACGAGGACCTCCTCCTTCTGGGGCTCCGGTTCTGGGGCTCCTGCCTCACATCCTGCCTGAGCAACGCCGGCGCGGCCACGTTCGTTCCACCGGCTCCTGGCGGCGTTCAGGACGGCCAGTGCCGCGCCGCCCCGCGAAGCACCCGGCGGGCCGCCAGGTAGGCCACCTCGTCCGAGCTCTCGGCACGCTCGTGCAGCACGCCGAGCCCGAAAGCGCTGCGAGCCTGTGCGACGGCGGCGAGCTCGCGGAGCCGGGCACGCAGCACGACGTCGTCCTGGTGGGCACCGAGCAGGTCCTGCAGCGCCTCCATCCGCAGGGCGAGCCGCTCAGCCCGCGCACCGACCCGGGGGACCACGGCCTCGGCGGCGTAGCGGGCGCGCTTGGCGGCCTTGCGCACCTGGTGCAGCGCCGTGGCCGCGTCGGGGGTGCCGCGGGCAACCCGTGCGTCCCGCAGCGCACGCCGGACGCGTCGCAGGTCGTGACGTACCGACGCCCGCGCGCCGCGGGGTTCGGGGCCCTCGGCCGCGCGCCCGGGCAGCGCGGGGCCGGCCACCAACGACTCGAGGGCATCGAGCAGCGCCAGGTACCTGTCGGAGTCGAGCTCGGCGAGCAGCGCGGAGCGGGCCCGGGACCAGGCGGCGTCGACCTGCTCGCCCAGCCAGCGCGCGGTCCCGGCGTCGGTGAGCTCCGGGAGCTCCGCCAGTTCGACGACCAGACGCGCGCCCAGCACCTCGGCGTCACGCGCCTCCCCCAGCCCGGTGCCCAGGCGCTTGAGCTCGGCGCGCAGGTGCGCCACCAGCTCCGGGTCGAACCGGCGGCGGTGCGTGGCCAGGGTGCTGCGCAGCCGGCGGGTCGCGACGCGCATGTCGTGCACGCCGTCGGCGGTGTCCAGGCGCACGCGGGTGTCGTTGTCCACCAGCGCGTCGACCTGGGTCCGCAGGTACGCGAGCACCAGGCCCGCGGTGGACCCCGGGTCCTCGATCGGGGCGCGGGCGGCCCGGGGACTCCCGAGCGCCCGACCCAGCTTCGACGGCCCGGCGGGTGTCGCACCCGACGCGAGCAGCGCGTCGACCACGGCCTGCAGGACGCCGACGTCCCCGTCGACCAGCTCGACCTCGACCTCACGCCAGGCCTGGGCCGGCCCGCCGGGGGGCGTCGCCGTGACCTCGTCGACCACGACCTCGGCCAGCACCGAGGTGTCCGGGGCGCGCAGGTGGTGGGCGTGGCGCTCGGTGGCCAGCTCCATCACCGGCGCGAGACCCGCCCCACGGGTGCGGGACCTCGCAAGCGCGACCAGGTCGGCCGGGATCGCCCGCGGCGGTCGCTTGTGGTCGTGGCGCACCTCGAGCCGGTCGGTACCGGTGGGCCCACCGCCGGGCAGCTTGAGGTGCCAGCCCGGGTCGGTGCCGCCGGTGCGGCGGCGCAGCGTCGCGCGCCCGGCGAGCAGCCGGTGATCGGCCGTGTCGTGGTAGACGGCGGCCAGCTGGTGGACCCCGGCGTCGGCGACTGCTGCGGCGCCCCCGACCCCGGCAAGGTCGGGCAGCGTCCAGCCTTCCGGCACGTCGAGCTTGACCTCGCGCTCGATCGCCTGAGTCGTCACCGGCAGCCTCTCGTCGCGAGCGTGCGGGCCCGTGCGGGCCCGGCACCAGTGTCCCAGCCGTCGGCCTGGGGTGGACGCCCGTCGGGCGGGCTCGGCCGGGGAGCCGTACGGTCGGCACGTGCACCCCGTCCCGCTCCCGCACGGCCCGGGCCAGGAGTCCGTCTGGGACTACCCGCGGCCACCACGCGTCGAGCCCACCGACGAGCTCGTCGAGGTGCGGCTCGGCGGCGCCCTGGTCGCAACGACCCGCGCGGCATGGCGCGTCCTCGAGACGAGCCACCCGCCGACCTACTACCTGCCCCGCGACGCCTTCGTCGACGGCGCCCTGCGCGAGGCGGCGGGCCAGAGCTGGTGCGAGTGGAAGGGCCGCGCGGCGTACCTGGACGTGCTCGGCGGGGGCCGGGTGGTCCCGGGTGGCGCCTGGACGTACCTCACGCCGTCGCCCGGCTTCGAGGCGATCGCCGGGACGGTCGCGGTCTACCCGGGCCGTGTCGACTGCTTCGTCGACGGCGAGCGCGTGGCGGCCCAGCCCGGCGGGTTCTACGGCGGCTGGATCACGAGCCGGGTGACCGGCCCGTTCAAGGGGGCCCCCGGCACCGACGGCTGGTGACCCCGTCGGCTGGGTCGGTCGGTGCCCCCGGCAGGGCTCGAACCTGCACTGGACCGGGTTTAAGCCGGTTGCCTCTGCCGATTGGGCTACGGGGGCGACGCTGCGTGCCCCATCCTGCCAGCGCGGGGGTGCCGCGCCGCCGGCCGGCGCTCAGCCCTCGCCGGCCGCCTGGTCCGTTGTGGCGTCGACCTCGGGGTCGGCGGCGCTGGACGCGTCCTGCCCCTTGTCCGGCGGCACGGCGGCGGCGCGGAACTCGGCCCTCGGGTCGTGCAAGGTGCCCAGCGCCACCACCTCGCGCCGGAACAGCAGCGTCGCGGTCCAGCCCGACGCGATCCGGAACTTCCGGTTGAGCGTCGGCATCGCGTACAGGTGGTAGGTCCGGTGCAGGAACCAGGCGAGCAGGCCGCGCACCTTGAACCGGCCGAACATCTGCGCCACGCCCTTGTGCATGCCGAGCGAGGCGACCGTGCCGACGTTCCTGTGCCGGTACTCGTGCAGCGGGGCCGAGCGCAGGTGTGCCGCGAGGTTGGTGCCCAGCACCTTCGCCTCGCGCAGCGCGTGCTGGGCGTTCGGCGGGCAGAACTTGCCAGGGTTCTCCAGGTCGGGCACGGCGGCGCAGTCCCCGGCGGCCCACGCGCCGTCGACCACCTGCCCGTCGGGGTCGACCACCTGGAGTGTGGCCGTGCAGCGCACTCGACCCAGCTCGTCCAGCGGCAGGTCGGAGTCGCCCAGGACGGGGTTCGCCTTGACCCCGGCCGTCCAGACGATGGTCTCGGCGTCGAACTCGGTGCCGTCGGAGAGCACCACGTGCCGGTCCACGCACGAGGTCAGGAACGTCGACAGGTGGATGTCGATGTTGCGCGTGCGCAGCTGGTCCAGCGTGTAGCCGCCCAGCTCGGCGCTGACCTCCGGCAGGATCCGCGGGGTGGCCTCCACGAGCACGAAGTTCAGGTCCTCAGGCGCGATCGTGTCGTAGTTCGCCACGGCGTCGCGGGCCATGTCCTCGAGCTCGGCGAGCGCCTCGATGCCGGCGAACCCGCCCCCGACGAAGCAGAACGTCAGCATGCGCCGGCGCAGGTCCAGGTCCCAGGTGCTGGCGGCCATGTCGATCCGGCTCAGCACGTGGTTGCGCAGCGCGATGGCCTCCTCGACGTTCTTGAACCCCACGCCGACCTCGGCCAGGCCGGGGATCGGCAGGGTCCGCGCGACGGCGCCGAGCCCGACGACCAGGTGGTCGTAGGTCACCCAGTACGGGTCACCCTCCTCCGGGGTGATCTCGACCCGCCTGGCGGCGTGCTCGATGCGGCTGACCTTGCCCTGCAGCGAGTCGATGCCGGGCAGGGCGAAGCGATGCGGCGCGACGACGTGCCGCGGGTCGATCGAGCCGGCCGCGACCTCCGGCAGGAAGGGCGCGTAGGTCATGTAGGGCCGAGGGTCGACCACGACGATCGCCGCGTCTCGCCGACCCAGCTGCTTGCGCAGCCGGCGGGCGGTGTACAGGCCGACCGTTCCTCCGCCCAGGATGAGGACCCGGGGCACCTTGCGCGGCTTCGGCGGGGCTGCGGTCTGGTCGGCCATGGTGCTCACCGTAGGGGCCCCGGACGGGCCGCACCACGGCTCGGGGGGATTTGTGACGGGCGCGGGCGCGGCTAGCGCGCGTCCGCCGCATCGGCCGCGACCGCGACCGCGGCGTCGAGCATGGACTCCGTGAGCCGTCCGGTCGAGGTGTTCTGCTGCGAGACGTGGTAGCTGCCGACGAGCGTGACGGTCCGCCCGTCGGCCCGGGGCAGCTCCGCGGTCGCGCCGTGGCCGAAGCGGGGCGCCGGCCGGGGCACCGCCCAGCCCGCGTCGCGCGCGGCGCCGAGCGTCGCCGACCAGCCGATCGCACCGAGCGCGAGCACCGCGCGGACGTCGGGCAGCAGCGCGAGCTCGCGGCGCAGCCACGGTGCGCAGGTGTGCCGCTCGGCCGTGGACGGCTTGTTGTCGGGGGGCACGCAGCGCACCGGGGCGACCATCCGCGCCCCGACCAGGACGAGCCCGTCGGCCGCGTCGACGCTGGTGGGCTGCGTCGCGAGCCCCGCGCGGTGCAGCGCCGCGACGATCCAGTCCCCCGAGCGGTCGCCGGTGAACAGCCGGCCGGTCCGGTTGGCGCCGTGCGCGCCGGGCGCGAGCCCCACCACCAGCAGCCGCGCAGCCGGGTCGCCGAAGGACGGGACCGGCCGGCCCCAGTACGGCTCGTCGGCGTACGCCCGGCGCTTGGTGACCGCGACCTCCTCGCGCCACGCCACCAGCCGCGGGCAGGCCCGGCACACGCTCGTAGCGGCCTGGAGTGCGTCCAGGTCGGCCCCGCCGGAGAGCCGCTCGACGTCGGCCGGGGTCTGCGCGACCGGGGTCAGGGTGTCGGCCGGGTCACCCGGCCAGCCGGATCCGGGCGGAACGGGGGTTACGAACGGCACGCCGGTCCTGGGATGCGGCTGCGTGGCGCGTGCGGGCACGTGCCGATCCTCCCCCTCAGGGTCCGGATGCACTGGACATCGGCGCGTCGACGGCGTCAGTACCGGTCCTCCGGGTGGTCCATGCGCACCGAGAGGACCGCCGGGACCTGCCCCGCGGCGAGCGCTTTCAGCACGGCGAGCTCGTGCGGCACGACGGGCTCGGGCAGCGCGTCCAGGGCGAACCAGCCCATCTGCGCGGTGCGGTGCGGCTCCCGGACGGTGGGCTCGCCGGACCACCGGCGCGCCTGGAAGAAGAAGTCGACGCGCTGCTCGATCGGTGGCCCGCCCGGCTCGAAACGGTGCAGCGTCGTCAGCGGCACCAGGTCGGCCGCGTCGACGGTCACCCCGGCCTCCTCGTCGGCCTCGCGCACCGCAGCGTCCAGGATCGACTCGTCGCGCTCGAGGTGGCCGGCCAGCAGCGCCCAGTGGCCGTCCCTGTACCCCGTTCCGGCCCGCAGCTGGAGCAGCACCTCGTCGCCGCGCCGCAGGGCCAGGTAGGCGGCGGCCACCAGCCGCGTCCGGGACTCGAGCACCTCTCGACCCTAGCCGGGCCCTCCGGCGCCCGCCCACCCCGCCATGATCAGCGGTTCTGGGCCCGGATCGGCGCGAATCACGCCGGATCGGGCCCAGAAGTGCCGATCTCGGGGGTCAGGACTCGGCGAGGCCCAGGGCCAGGCCGTCCAGGATGTCGCGTTCGGAGACCACGACGGTGCGCATCCGCACCCCGGCGCGACCGACCTCGGAGCGCACCCGCGAGATCACGCCCGACCAGATCAGCGCCCCGGCCCCGATCACGTCGACCCGGCCCGGGTGGACGTAGGGCAGCCGCTCGCGTCGCAGCCGGCGCATCTCGAGCAGGGACCGGCACGCCTTGAGCATCACGTCGGCGTCGATCACCGCGCCGTCGATCACCGACGAGTCGTACTCGTCCAGGTCCAGCGCGTGCGCCGCGACGGTGGTGACCGTGCCGGCCACGCCGACCAGCGTCGCCGCCCGCCCGAACGGCACCTGCCGTCCCGCCTCGTCCAGCGCCGCCTCGACCTCCGCGCTCGCGGCCGCGATCTGGTCCGGGGTCGGCGGGTCGCCGGCCAGGTACCGCTCGGTCAGGCGCACCGAGCCGACGTCCATCGACGCCGCCGCGACCACGGAGTGCGCACCGAGCACGAGCTCGGTCGACCCGCCACCCAGGTCGCACACCAGGTACGGGCCGCGGTGCCGGCCGGCCAGCGCCGCCGTGGCGCCCCGGAAGGACAGCTCGGCCTCCTGCTCGCCGCTGATCACCTCCGGCAGCACGCCGATCGCCTCGTGCACGCCGGCGACGAACTCGTCGCGGTTGCGCGCGTCGCGGCTCGCGGACGTGGCCACGAAGCGGACCGCCTCCGCGCCCAGGGACCGGACCTCGTCGGCGTAGCGGCGGGTCACGGCGAGCGTGCGGTCCAGCGCCTCGGGCGAGATGTACCCGGTGCGGTCCACGCCCTCGCCCAGGCGCACGATCTCCTGACGGCGCACGACGTCGGTGAGCACGCCGTCGTGCACGTCGGCCACCAGGAGACGCAGGGAGTTGGTGCCGCAGTCCACGGCCGCCACACGCGTCATGGCCGCAAGCCTGCCACGCCCGGCGAGGCCGTCGATCCGGTGCGCGCCACCGCGCCGCGCCCCCGAGCCGCCCTCACGGGCAGGTGCACACGGCCGGGGTCCACTCCGGCTCGACGCGCGCCAGGGCCTCGTCGCCGAGCGGTGTCACGCCCGGGCCCACCGCGAGGGCGTGCGCGGCCAGCACGTGCAGGCACTTGACGCGGGTCGGCATGCCGCCCGCCGAGACGCCGTCGATCTCGGGCACCTCACCCAGCTCCGCGCGCCGCGCGAGGTAGTCCTCGTGGGCCCGGCGGTGCCCGGCGGCCAGCCCCGGGTCCGACGCGAGCCGGTCGTTCATCTCCCGCATCACCCCGGCCGCCTCCAGCCGGGACAACGCCGCGACGGCGACCGGATGGGTGAGGTAGAACGTGGTGGGGAACGGCGAGCCGTCCTCCAGGCGCGGGGCCGTGCGCACCACGGTCGGCCGACCGCACACGCAGCGCGCCGCGACGTCCACCACCCCGCGCGGCACGCGGCCGAGCTGGGCGGCGAGCGTCGCGAGGTCCGCCTCGGTGGCGGGCGTCGGGCTCATGGCGACGGCGCCGACGTCGCGTCCCCGGAGCCCGGGCCGTCCGTCGAACCGTCCCCGGCCGCGCCCGGGCCGTTCGACGCGGAACCCGCACCCCGCGGCACCGGCGCCTCGCCGGCGAGCTGCACCGAGCTCCAGATCGTCGTGTACCACGGCGCGACCGCCCCGCCCGTGGGCAGCGCCAGCCCGGTGTCCGAGTCCGGGCTCGAGGAGGACACCCGGCTCTCCTCGGCGACCGACCCGGGGTCGATGACCCGATACGCGGTCTCCCCCGGCATCACATAGGACAGGCGCTCGCGCGCCTGGGCGATCACGTACGCGTCGGTGTCCCAGCGGGCCAGCTGGGACTGCAGGTCCGCCTCGCGCGCCTCCGACGCAGCGACCTCCGCGGCGAGCGAGTCGAGCTGCGCCCGCTGGGCGAGGTAGGCGCGGACCGTGGGGAACACCATCGCGAACCCGATGAGCACCACCACGCCGAGCAGCAGCGCACGTACCGACAGCAGCCGGGCCAGGTCCCCGGCCCGGGAGGGCTCGCGCGTCGCCCCGGTCCGCCCCGGACGCGACGTCGCCCGTGAGCCGCCCCGGCGCGCGTCGCGCGGTGCGCTGCGGCGCGGCGGCGCGGGTGCGCTCGCCGCCCCGCGGGCGCGCGGGGTCGGCGGCCGTCGGGTCATGGACCGATGGTGACATGGCTCGGACCTCGCTCCGACGCGGGCTCGCCGGGCGCGGGGCACCTCGACCCCGCTGCGCCAGTGCTGGTGCCGCTGTGATCGGCGTGACGGGTGTGACGGGTGTGACGGCGGGACGCCGCGCGGGCCTTGGCCAATACCTTGCCACGCCAGTATCATGCGACGCATGGAACCCGACGCCGCGTTGGTCGAGCGCACCGAGCTGCTCACCCACCTGCGTCGCGGGACGCTCGAGTACTGCCTGCTCGCGACGCTGCGGGACACTCCCTCCTACGGTCAGGAGCTCGCGCGGTCGTTGGGCGGCGCCGGGGCGCTCATCGACTCCGAGGGCACGCTGTACCCGCTGCTCGCCAGGCTGCGCCGCCGAGGCTGGGTCGAGACCTTCTGGCGCGACTCCCCCCATGGGCCCCCACGCCGCTACTACTCGCTCACCCCCGACGGGCGCCGCGCCGTCGAGACGTTCACCGAGGTCTGGGGCCCGTTCGCCGCGGCCGTGACCCGATGCCTGGAAGGAGACCCGCGATGATCACCGGACGTCACGAGCTGCTGGAGCGCTACCTCGCCGACCTGGAACGTCGCCTCGCGGCCGCAGACCCGGGCGAGCGCGCCGACATCCTCGCCTCGGTACGCGAGCACGTGGAGTCCGACCTGGCGATGCTCGACCGGCCGGCCACCTCGGCCGACGTGGCCGCAGCACTGGAGTCGTTGGGCAGCGTCGACACCGTGGTCGCCGCATGGACGCCCGAGGACGGCGGCGCCGCGCCAGGTGCGCCCGCGCCCACCCGACCCACGGGCCTCGCGGTGGCGGCCGGCGTGCTCGCCGCGCTGAGCGTGATCCTGATCTGGCTGCCGCCCGTGGCCGGGCTGCTCGGCGTGGCAGCCCTCGTGCTCGGCATCGTGGCGCTGCGGCGACGGGACGAGCCCAGGTGGGCGGCCGTCACCGCCGTCGTCGTCGGGGCGACCGCCGTGGTGCTGGGCCTGGTCGTGCTTCTCGGGGCGCTCGCCGTGTTCACCGCGCACAGCGAGACGGGCGGTTCCACCGACGTGGTACCCGTCCCCGCGGTGACCCCGGCGCCGTAGACCGGACGCACGAGGGGCCCGGTCCTGGTGGACCGGGCCCCTCGTGTCGGTCAGTGCGAGCCGCTCACTTCTTCCAGCGCGGGAAGGCCGACGCGCCGGCGTAGACGGCGGCGTCGTCGAGCTCCTCCTCGATGCGGAGCAGCTGGTTGTACTTGTTGATCCGCTCGCCGCGGGCCGGGGCACCGGTCTTGATCTGGCCCGCGTTGACGGCCACGACCAGGTCGGCGATCGTCACGTCCTCGGTCTCGCCGGAACGGTGCGAGACCATCGCGGTGAAGCCCGCGCGCTGGGCCATGGTGACCGCGTCCAGCGTCTCGGACAGGGTGCCGATCTGGTTGAGCTTGACCAGCAGCGAGTTGGCGGCCTTGGTCTCGATGCCCTTGGCCAGACGGACCGGGTTGGTGACGAACAGGTCGTCGCCGACGATCTGCACCTTGTCGCCGACCTTGGCGACCAGCGCCGACCAGTCGTCCCACTCGTCCTCGCTCAGCGGGTCCTCGATGGACACCAGCGGGTAGTCCGCGACGAGCTGCTCGTAGAACGCCACCATCTCGTCCGAGGTCTTCGCAGCGCCCTCGAACTGGTACGCGCCGTCCTTGAAGAACTCGGTCGCGGCCACGTCGAGCGCGAGCGCCACGTCCGCGCCCGGCACGAAGCCGGCCTTCTCGATCGCCTCGAGGATGAGGTCCAGCGCCGCGCGGTTGCTCGGCAGGTTCGGGGCGAAGCCGCCCTCGTCGCCCAGGCCGGTGGCCAGGCCCTTGGACTTCAGCACCGACTTGAGCGAGTGGTACACCTCCGCGCCGGTGCGCAGCGCCTCGCGGTAGGTCGACGGCCCGATCGGGGCGATCATGAACTCCTGGATGTCCACGTTGGAGTCGGCGTGCGACCCACCGTTGAGGATGTTCATCATCGGCACCGGCAGCACGTGCGCGTTCGGGCCGCCGACGTAGCGGAACAGCGGCAGGTCGGCCGAGTCGGCCGCGGCCTTGGCCACCGCGAGCGAGACGCCCAGGATGGCGTTCGCGCCGATCTTGCCCTTGTTCGGGGTGCCGTCCAGGTCGATGAGCATCTGGTCGACGAGGCGCTGCTCGCTCGCCTCGAAGCCGATCAGCTCGGGGGCGATCTCGTCCATCACGGCGTTCACCGCGTCCTGGACGCCCTTGCCCCCGAACCGGGCCTTGTCGCCGTCACGGCGCTCGACGGCCTCGAACGCGCCGGTGGAGGCACCGGACGGGACGCCCGCGCGGGCGATGGTGCCGTCGTCGAGTGCGACCTCGACCTCGACGGTGGGGTTGCCGCGAGAGTCCAGGATCTCGCGGGCGCCAACGGCCTCGATTGTGGCCACAGGTTGCTCCTTCGGACGATCGTTGCGTCGACACCGCTCGGTGCCGACGACCCGCACGCGGCGCGCGCGAGCCGCCGGTCCACGTCAACCGGCCATCGCCCACCCTAGACCGACGCCGACGAGTCCGAACAGGACGTTCGCGCGCCGCGCCGCGGCCCTCAGTCGACGCCCAGACGCCGCTCGATCTGCGACGCGAGCCGAGCCAGCGACCGGCCGTCGCCGCGCACCCGCACGGTGGCGACCTCGACGTACAGCGGCCGCCGCTCGGCCATCAGCTCGAGCCATCGACCGCGCGGGTCGTCGGCGAGCATCGGCCGGCCGCGGTCTCCGCGCACCCGCGCCATCGCGGTGTCGACGTCCACGTCGAGGAACACCACGTGGCCACCGCGGTCGACGTAGTCCGCCAGCGCCGCGCGGGACTGCGCCACGGCGCCGCCACCGAGCGCGAGCACGCCGTCGTGGGTGGCCAGCGCCTGCACGACGACCCGGTGCTCCAGCTCACGGAACCCCGGCTCACCGCGCTCGGCGAACAGCTCGGGGATCGTCAGACCGGTGGCCTCGACGATGTCGTGGTCCGTGTCCCGCAGCAGCACCCCCCAACGCCGCGCGAGCACGGAGCCGACGGCCGTCTTGCCCGAGCCCATCGGGCCGCACAGCACCACCAGCGGGCCGTGCTCGGGCCCCGCCGGGCGGCTCACGCCGATCCGTCCCCGTGCACCGCGTCGAGCGCGGCCCGGACCGTGGCCACGTCGAGCTGCCCGGGTGCCGAACCCCGGCCGACCGTCGCGAAGGTCGCCACCGAGCCGAACACCCCGCCGGCCAGTCGGGACACCACACCCAGCCGCCCCATCGAGACGGAGATCACGGGCCGGTCCAGCTCGCGCGAGGCGTCCCAGGTGGCACCGAGCAGCTCGAGCACGTCGCCCGCGTCCCGCGGCGTGACGGCGATCTTGCACAGGTCCGCGCCCGCGGCCGCCATGGCACGCAGCCGCCCCAGGAGCTCGGCCCGCGGCGGCGTGCCTACGACGTCGTGGTGCGACACGACCACGGCCACGCCGGCGTCGTGCGCGAGCGTCACCACCCGGCGCACCGGCTGCGGGCCGCCGCCCAGCTCGACGTCGACCAGGTCCGCGACCCCCGCTCCGACGAGAGCCTCCAGCGTCGCCAGGTGCGCGTCCGGGTCCGCCGCCGCGCGGCCGCCCTCGGCCCGGCTCCGGACCGTGACCAGCAGCGGGAGGCCGTCGAGCGCGTCGACCAGCTGGTGGCCGACCACGACCTGCGCGTCGACGTCCCGGGCCAGCGCCTCGGCCAGGTCGACGCGCCACTCGACGAGGTCCGGCCCGGCCTCGCGCACCGCCGCCGCCTGCGCCCGGAGCTCGGCGAGGTCGACTCCGGTCAGCGGCACCACGACCGCGGGCCTGGCGGCGTCGAAGCGCACCCCGCGGATCTCGAGCATGGGCCGATCATGCCAGCGGGGCCCGGCGCGTCCAACGCCGGGCCCCGCATGGTCAGGCTTCCGGCGAGGTCAGGAGACCCCCACCGGCAGCTGCGCGAGGATCGCCTCGACCATGGTCTTGGCGTCGCCGAACAGCATCGAGGTGTTCTCCTTGTAGAACAGCGGGTTCTGCACGCCCGCGTAGCCGGTGGCCATCGAGCGCTTGAAGACGATGACCTGCTTCGCCTTCCACACCTCGAGCACCGGCATGCCCGCGATCGGCGAACCCGGGTCGTCCAACGCCGCCGGGTTGACCGTGTCGTTGGCGCCGATCACCAGCACGACGTCGGTGTCGGCGAAGTCGTCGTTGATCTCGTCCATCTCGAGCACGATGTCGTACGGCACCTTGGCCTCGGCCAGCAGCACGTTCATGTGCCCGGGCAGGCGGCCGGCGACCGGGTGCACCCCGAAGCGGACCTTGACGCCGTGCGCGCGCAGCTTGCTGGTCAGCTCGGCCACCGGGTACTGCGCCTTGGCGACCGCCATGCCGTAGCCGGGGGTGATGATGACGGACTTCGCCGCGAGCAGGAGCTCGGCGGTCGAGGCCGCGTCGATCTCGTGGTGCTCGCCCTGCTCGCCGTCGCCGGCGACCACGGTCCCGCCCTCGGCGCCGAAGCCACCGAGGATCACGGAGATGAACGAGCGGTTCATCGCCCGGCACATGATGTAGCTCAGGATCGCACCGGAGGACCCGACCAGGGACCCGGTGATGATCAGCAGGTTGTTGCCGAGCATGAACCCGGCAGCCGCAGCCGCCCACCCGGAGTAGGAGTTCAGCATCGAGACCACGACGGGCATGTCGCCGCCGCCGATCGCCGCGACCATGTGGAAGCCGAGCAGGAACCCGACCAGCGCGATCCCGGCCACCAGGACCACGCCGAAGCCGACCTTGTCGTGCGGGAGCGCGACCAGCCAGATCATCAGGGCGAAGAACACGCCGAAGCCGGCCAGGTTGAGCATGTTCCGCCCTGGCAGCACCAGCGGCGCCGACTTCATCTTCGCCGAGAGCTTCAGGTAGGCCACCACCGACCCGGTGAAGGTGTACGCGCCGATGAGCACGCCGAGCGCGACCTCGACCAGGTGGACCGCGCCACCCTCGCCCTCGGGAGCGATGAAGGAGTTGAAGCCCACCAGCACCGCGGCCATGCCGACGAACGAGTGGAACGCCGCGATGAGCTCGGGCATCTGGGTCATCTCGACCTTGCGCGCGATCGGGGTACCGATCACGGCGCCCACCGCAAGCACGGCGACGATGAGCAGGAGCGTGACCCCCACCGAGTGGCGGCCCGGCTCGTGGGCGGACTTGTACAGCGAGTCGACGATGGTCGCGGCGAGGGCGAGCACCATGCCGGCCATGCCGGTGAGCGTGCCCGTCCGTGCGGTGGTCGGCTTGGACAGGCCTGCGAGCGACAGGATGAACATGATGCCGGCGACGATGTAGAGGCCGTAGACGAACTGGGTCAGCATGCTCACACCTCCTTCTGGAACATGCTGAGCATCCGGTACGTGACCAGGAAGCCGCCGAAGATGTTGATCGAGGCAATGGACGCCGCGACGATCGACAGCACCATCACCGCCAGGTTCGTCGAGCCGATCTGCAGCAGCGCACCGACGAGGATGATCCCGGAGATCGCGTTGGTCTGGGACATCAGCGGGGTGTGCAGCGAGTGCGACACGCCGCTGATGACGTAGAACCCGACGATCACCGCAAGCGCGAACACGGTGAACGCGGTGACGAAGCTCGGTGGGGAGAACATCACGGCGAGCACCACGAGCAACGCGGCGATCCCGGCTCCGACCACGCGACGCCGCATCTTGGCCGCGGCGGCCTCGGCCGCGAGCCGGGCCTTCTCGGCCGGGTCGACCTGCGGGACCTCGGGGGTCGCGGCGGCCGGTGCGGCCGAGACCTTGACCGGCGGCGGCGGCCACATGCCCTCGCCGCCGTGCGCGACGGTCATGCCGCGCACCACCTCGTCGTCGAAGTTCAGGACGACCTGACCGTCGTCCTTGCCCGGGGTGAGCAGCTTCATGACGTTGACGATGTTGGTGCCGAACAGCTGCGAGGTGTGCTGCGGCATCCGGCTCGTCAGGTCGGTGTAGCCGATGATCGTCACCCCGTTGTCGGTGACGACCTTCTTGCCCGGCTCGGTGAGCTCGCAGTTGCCGCCGCCGGAGGCCGCGAGGTCCACGATCACGCTGCCGGGCTTCATGGCCGCGACCATCTCCGCGCTGATCGTGCGCGGCGCGGTGCCGCGGACCAGTGCGGTGGTGATGACCACGTCGGCCTTGGCGGACTCGGCGGCGTACATCTCGGCGGTCAGGCGCTCCTGCTCCTCGGTGAGCGCCTTGGCGTACCCGTCGGAGGAGACCTCCTGCTGGGCCGCCTCGGCCTGCACGAACGCCGCGCCCATCGACTCGATCTGCTCGCCGACCTCGGGCCGGACGTCGAACGCCCGGACCTCGGCGCCCAGGCTCACCGCCGCGCCGATCGCCGCGAGGCCCGCGACGCCCGCGCCGATCACGAAGACGTGCGCCGGTGCGGTCTTGCCGGCCGCGGTCACCTGACCGGTGAACATCCCGCCGTAGCTCTCGGCGGCCTCGATGACCGCGCGGTAGCCGGCCACGTTCGACATCGTGGAGAGCACGTCGAGCGCCTGGGCCCGGGAGATCCGCGGCACGGCGTCCAGCGCCAGCCCGGTGACCTTCTTCTTGGCCAGGGTCTCGACCAGCTCCGGGTGCGCGGCGGGCATCATCATCGAGACGAGCACCGCGCCGGCCTTCATCTTCGCGAGCTGGGCGTCGGTCGGGGTGTTCACCGCCGCGACGACGTCGCCCTTCCAGACCTGGGCCTTGGTGACGATCGTGGCGCCTGCCTCGACGTACGCCTCGTCGGAGAAGGTCGCGGCTTCGCCCGCGCCTGCCTCCACCGCGACGTCGTAGCCGAGCTTGACCAGCTGCCCGACGGTCTTGGGGGTGGCCGCCACCAGGCGTTCGCCCGGTCGTGACTCCCGTGGGACTGCGATCTGCATCCTCACTCCTTCGTGCACACGACGTGCGACTGCTTCTGGGGTTCCGGGGCCGGGGACCAGCGCCGGGCCGTGCCGGTGCGCCCGCGTCCGCAGGCTATCGCGGTCGTCGGGTGCCGGCTGGCGACGGCTCTGTCCCCCGCCGGCACGTCCTTGCCGGCGCCAGGCCCTCGTATCATCGCGTGCCTGGTCCGGACGTCCCATGACTTAGGGCCTGCGGGACCTCTGTCCGATGGCGCTACGCGCTGCCTGCGGACCGCGGGCCGTGCCCGCTGGAACGGGCAACCGGCTTGCTCCGCCATGTCGGGAGCGGTAGAGCGGGTGGGAGGTGAGGGAGGCCCCGCAGGCGTCTCGCGACACCCAGGAGGACGCATGCGCGCATGGCAGGTGGCCCGACCCGGCGTCCTGCAGCAGGTCGAGGCGCCGGACCCGGAACCCGCTGACGACGAGCTCCTGGTGCGGGTCGTGGCCTGCGGGGTCTGCCGGACCGACCTGCACGTGCTGGACGGCGACCTGCCGGTGCACCGCGAGCACGTGGTGCCCGGCCACGAGGCGGTCGGCGTCGTCGAGCATGCCCCGGCGGGCGGCACGCACCGGGTCGGGGACACGGTCGGGGTCCCCTGGCTGCGCCGTACCTGCGGGGTGTGCCCGGCGTGCCGGGCCGGCCACGAGAACCTCTGCCCGCGCTCGACGTACACCGGCTGGGACGCCGACGGCGGCTACGCCGAGCTGGTCACCGTCCCGGACGCCTACGCCTACCTCTGGCCCGACGGGCTCGACCCCGTGCAGGGCGCGCCGCTGCTGTGCGCCGGGATCATCGGCTACCGGGCGCTGCGGCGAGCCGAGGTACCCCGCGGCGGTGTGCTCGGGCTGTACGGCTTCGGCGGGTCGGCGCACCTGACCGCCCAGGTCGCGATCGCCGAGGGGGCCCGGGTCCACGTCATGACGCGTTCGCCCCGATCCAGGCGACTCGCGCTCGACCTGGGTTGCGCGTCCGCCCAGGACTCGACCACGCCCCCGCCGGAACCGCTGGACTCCGCGATCCTGTTCGCCCCGGCCGGGGACCTGGTCCCGGTCGCGCTCGCGGCGCTCGCGCCGGGCGGCACCCTCGCGGTCGCGGGGATCCACCTGTCGCAGATCCCGCCGCTGGACTACCGGCGGCACGTCTTCCACGAGAGGCAGCTGCGCTCGGTCGAGGCGAACACCAGGCAGGACGGCCGCGAGCTGCTCGCGCTGGCCGGTCGCATCGGCCTGCGGCCCACGGTGACGCCGATCGCCTTCGACGCCGCGGACCGCGCGCTGGACGACCTGCGCGCCGGACGAGTGACGGGCGCCGAGGTGCTCACGATGTCCTGACCCGATCATGGCGGGGTGAAAACCCGTCTCGTCCGTCGTCATCGACCCCGCCTCGCACTAGGGTGCGAGGCGACCCGAGCCCCGGACACCTGAGGGACGTATGCCGACCTTCCCCCGGCCCTGGCGTCGCTCCGACGGGGCGCGCTCCACCGCTGCGGCCGGCCCCGGCACGCCGCGGCCCGTCGGGCGTGTCCTGATCATCGTCCAGAACCTGCCGGTGCCGCTGGACCGCCGCGTCTGGCTCGAGTGCCAGGCCCTGACGGCACGCGGGTACGAGGTGAGCGTCATCTGCCCGCGCGGACCGGGCGAGGCCGCGCACGAGACCCTCCAGGGTGTCCACCTGTACAAGTACCGCCCGGCGCCGGAGGCCAAGGGTCTGGTCGGGTTCGCGATCGAGTTCGTCTACAGCTGGATCCGAACCGCCGTGCTGTCGCTGCGCGTGCACCGGCGTCACGGCTTCGACGTGATCCAGGCGTGCAACCCGCCGGACACCTACTGGCTGCTGGCGCGGTTGTGGCGGGTGCGCGGCGTGCGCTTCGTCTTCGACCACCACGACCTGAACCCGGAGCTGTTCCGCTCGCGATTCGGCGAGCCGCGCGGCCTCGCGCAGCGTCTGCAGTACCGCGGGCTGCTCTGGCTCGAGCGGATGACCTTCCGGACGGCCACCCGGGTGGTCTCCACCAACGCGTCCTACCGCCGGGTCGCCATCGAGCGCGGCCGCCTGGCCGCCGACCACGTCACCGTCGTCCGCTCCGGGCCCGACACCCGGGTCATGCGTCCGGTCGAGCCGGCCCACGACCACACCGACGGCAAGCACCTGCTGGTCTACCTCGGGATCATGGGCCCCCAGGACGACGTGCACGTCGCCCTCGAGGTGATGGACGAGCTGGTCCACCGCCGCGGTCGCGACGACGTCCGTGCCGCGCTGCTCGGGTTCGGCGACACGCTCGCCGACCTGCGCACCCAGTGCACCCGGCTGAGCCTGGACGACCACGTCGAGTTCACCGGTCGCGTCGGGCCGGACCGGATCGCCGACTACCTGAGCGCCGCGAGCGTCGGCCTCGGTCCCGACCGCAAGACGCCGCTCAACGACGTCTCGACCATGAACAAGACCATGGAGTACATGGCCTACGCGGTCCCGGCGGTCTCGTTCGACCTGGTCGAGACGCAGGTGTCCGGTGGCGCCACCGGCCTGTACGTCGCGTCCGGCGACATCGGCGCGTTCGCAGATGCGGTCGAGTCGCTGCTCGACGACGAGGACACGCGCGTGGCGCTGTCGCTGGCTGCCCGCGAGCGGGTCGCGGCCGAGCTCGACTGGCGCGCTCAGGCGGCTCGCTACGTCGGGGTGTTCGACGAGCTGTTCGGCGTGGACACCACGCCGGAAGCCGGGCCGGAGACCATGGTGGCCACCGACCCGCAGGGGCGCCGGTACGTCGACCTCGCGGCACCGGGCGCGCTCGAGGCTTTCGTCCGGTCCCGGGGGCCGGCTCACCGGGGCGAGTGAGCTCCCCCAGGTCCCTGCTCCTCGGCCCTGCGCCTCGCGTCCTCGACGGCGCGGACCCGCACCTCGCTCGACCTCGCCGCGGCCCGCAGCGCCGCCTCGGCGTCGACCCCCACCCGGGTGGCGCGCGCCGCCAGCGCGAGCAGCGCGGCGCCGATCTCCTCCTCCTGCGATCGTGGCGGCTCGCCCGCCGCGGGCTCGAGGCCGGCGCGCTGCACCCTGCCGAGCACCTTCTGGGCCCGGGCCAGGGCCGGCAGGCCCGCAGGGATGCCGTCCAGCACCGAGGTGCGCTCGGCCTTCTCCGCCGCCTTGATCTGCTCCCAACGGCGGTGGACCTCCGCAGGGTCGAGCCCGCTGTCGGCGTCCGGCCCGAACACGTGCGGGTGGCGGCGGCGCAGCTTCGCGGCGATCCCCTCGGCGACGTCCTCGAGGCCGAACGGCTCGGTCGGGTGCTCCTGAGCGACCCTGGCCTGGAACACCACCTGGAGCAGCAGGTCACCCAGCTCCTCGCGCAGGTGGGCGCGATCGCCGGTCTCGACCGCCTCGGCGACCTCGTAGACCTCCTCGACGGCGTAGGCGACCAGGGACTCGGCGGTCTGCTCGGCGTCCCACGGGCACCCGCCGGGTGACCGCAGCCGGTCCATCACCCGGATCAGGTCCGCGAGGTGCTCCAGGCCGGTCGGGGTGTGCCCCTCCGCCGGGTTCACTGGGTCGCTGAGCCGGCGATCCACGGGAACGTGAGGGCCGTGACGCCCGCGTTCTTGGCGTCCCAGGCCCCGTAGAGCGGGTTGACCGAGACCGTCTCCTTGGCGATCTGGTCGGTGACCCCGCTGATCACGTCCGACGCGTTGGACAGGTTCTGCAGCGCGGTGCTCGCCAGCTGGAACCGGGCTGCCGCGACGGTCCCGTCGCTGTAGTCCGGGACGTCCGTCACGCCGGCATTCGCCGCCCAGGTGGCCAGCTGCGTGCGGGCCTGGTCGGCCGAGACGCCGACGCCGTTGTCCTCGGCCGCCTTGACCACGACCGGCTCGATGATGAGCACCGTGAGCACCTGGGCCGCGGTGGGGTTCTGGAACAGCGGGCCGAGCTCGGTGTGGGTTCGAGCCAGCTCGTCCTGGGAGATCACGCGGCCGTCGACCACCGCCGCGGCGCCGGGCCGGACCGAGCAGCCGGCGAGCACGGTCACGGCCAGCAACGCTCCGACGAGCATCCGGATCGCGGTCCTCGACATCGTCCCTCCTCGCGGGCACGCACGGCCCCGGACGACGATAGCGCCCTTCACGCGGCCTGCCTCGCCAGGACCTGCTGGACGAGATCGGTGAGCCAGGCGAGCAGCTCGGAACCGGCCAGCGGCCGCCCCCCGACCCTCGCGGTGGTGGGGAACGGCACCAGCACGGTCCGGGTCGCCGGCTTGAGCACCGACCCCGGGTACAACCGCCGCAGGCGCAGCGCGGCGGACTCCGGCAGCTCCACCGGTGCGAGCCGGATGAACCTGCCCTGCGCCGTGACGTCCGTCAGCCCGGAGCACCGTGCGAGGTTGCGGAAGGTGGCGACCTCCAGCAGCGCCTCGACCGGGGTCGGCGGCGTGCCGTACCGGTCGGTGAGCTCGGCCCGCACCTCCTCCAGGGCCTCGGCGGTCGTGGCGTCGGCGACCTTGCGGTAGGCCTCCAGGCGCAACCGCTCGTGCTCGATGTAGTCGGTCGGCAGGTGGGCGTCGACCGGCAGCTCCAGGGTGACCTCGGCAGGCGTCGTGTCCTGCTCACCACGGAAGGCCGCCACCGCGTCGCCGACCATGCGGACGTACAGGTCGAAGCCCACCCCGGCGATGTGCCCGGACTGCTCGCCGCCCAGCAGGTTGCCCGCGCCGCGGATCTCCAGGTCCTTCATCGCGACGGCCATGCCCGAGCCGAGGTCCGTGTTCGCGGCAATGGTCTGGAGCCGGTCGTGCGCCGTCTCGGTGAGCGGCCGCTCCGGCGGGTACATGAAGTAGGCGTAGGCACGGTCCCGGCCCCGGCCCACCCTGCCGCGCAGCTGGTGCAGCTGGGACAGGCCCAGCAGGTCGGCGCGCTCCAGGATCAGGGTGTTCGCGTTGGAGATGTCCAGGCCCGTCTCGACGATGGTCGTGGTGACCAGCACGTCGGACCGCTTCTCCCAGAAGTCGACGATGACGCGCTCGAGGTGGTGCTCGCCCATCTTGCCGTGCGCGGTGGCGATCCGGGCCTCGGGCACCAGCTCTGCCAGGCGCGCGGCGGCCTTGTCGATCGAGGCGACCTTGTTGTGCACGTAGAACACCTGGCCCTCGCGCAGCAGCTCGCGCCGGATCGCCGCCGCGACCTGCTTCTCGTCGTAGGGGCCGACGAAGGTGAGCACCGGGTGCCGCTCCTCCGGCGGGGTGGCCAGCGTCGACATCTCCCGGATCCCGGTCACCGCCATCTCCAGGGTGCGCGGGATGGGCGTCGCGCTCATCGCGAGCACGTCCACGTCGGTGCGCAGCGCCTTCAGGGTCTCCTTGTGCTCGACGCCGAAGCGCTGCTCCTCGTCGATCACCACGAGCCCGAGGTCCTTGAAGCGCACCTGGCCGGTCAGCAGACGGTGCGTGCCGATCACCACGTCGACGCTGCCGTCGGAGAGGCCCTCGACGACCTCCTTGGCCTCGGCGTCGGACTGGAACCGGGACAGCGCCTTGACCGTCACCGGGAACGGCGCGTAGCGCTCGCCGAACGTGTCGAGGTGCTGCTGGACCAGCAGCGTGGTCGGGACCAGGACCGCGACCTGCTTGCCGTCCTGCACGGCCTTGAAGGCCGCGCGGACCGCGATCTCGGTCTTGCCGTAGCCGACGTCGCCGCACACCAGTCGGTCCATCGGGTACGGCTTGGCCATGTCGGCCTTGACCTCGTCGATGGTGACGAGCTGGTCGGGGGTCTCCACGAAGGCGAACGCGTCCTCGAGCTCGCGCTGCCACGGGGTGTCCGGGCCGAAGGCGAACCCGGGCGTCGCCATCCGCGCCGAGTACAGCCGGATCAGCTCGGCGGCGATCTCCTTGACCGCCTTGCGGGCGCGGCCCTTGGTCTTGGCCCAGTCCGACCCGCCCATCCGGTTCAGGGCCGGAGACTCGCCGCCGACGTAGCGCGTGACCTGGTCGAGCTGGTCGGTGGGCACCCACAGGCGGTCGCCTGGCTGGCCACGCTTGGACGGCGCGTACTCGATCACCAGGTACTCGCGGGTGCCGACCGCCCGCCCGGACCCGATCGTCCGGGCGGTGAGCTCGACGAACCGGCCGACGCCGTGCTGCTCGTGCACCACGAAGTCGCCGGGACGCAGCGCGAGCGGGTCGACCGTGCGCCGCCGGCGCGACGGCATGGTGCGCATGTCGCGGGTCGAGGTGCCCGCACGGCCGGTCAGGTCGGACTCGGTGAGCAGCGCCACCCGCAGGTCGGGCGCGACGAAGCCGCTGGACACCGGTGCCGCCGTGACCGTGACCACCCCGGGCTCGGGCGGCTCGGCCACCTCGGCGGCGAGCCGGGCCGGGACCTCCGCGGCCCCGAGCTGCTCGACCATCCGGGCCGCGGGGCCGTGGCCCTCGGTGACCAGCACGAGGCGCCAGGCCTGCTGCTGGAGGTCGCGCAGGTCCGCGACCGCCCTGGCCACGTCGCCGTGGTAGCCGTGCACCTCGCGAGCCCCGACGACGAGGGAGCCGCCCCTGCCCGCCCCGGGCTCGTCGGCCGGGTCCGCGACGCCGGGCGCCACCGGCCCGGCGTCGTCGTCGGGCCGCTCGTCTGCCGGCGCGGCGGTGAAGACGCTCATCGTCCACCACCCGAGCCGGCGCGACAGGGCCAGCTCGCGGGTGTCCGCGTAGCTCGCGAACGACGCGGCCGACAGGTCGACCGGCGTGCTGGCGCCGGCGACCGCGGCGCTCCAGGCGGCCGCGAGGAACTCGCTCGTGGTCGCCTGCAGGTCGTGGGCCCTGCGCCTGACCCGCTCGGGATCCGCGACCACCACGAGCGCGGTGTCGCCGACCAGCTCGAGCACCGGGACCATGCGGTCGACCAGCACCGGTGCGAGCGACTCCATGCCCTCGACGGCGATCCCGGCGGCGAGCTTGGTGAGCATGTCGGCGACCCCGGGCAGCTCCTCGGCCAGCGAGGCGGCGCGGTCGCGGACCTCGTCGGTCAGCAGGATCTCGCGGCACGGCGGTGCCCACAGCCCGTCGGGCGCCACCTCGAGGCTGCGCTGGTCGGCGACCGCGAACCACCGGATCTCCTCGACGGAGTCACCCCAGAACTCGATCCGCAGCGGATGGTCGTCGGTGGGCGGGAACACGTCGAGGATCCCGCCGCGCACGGCGAACTCGCCGCGCCGCTCGACCATGTCGGTGCGCGTGTAGGCCGCGTCCACCAGCGCCTGGACGACGGACTCGAGGTCGGCGTCCTGACCAGTGCGCAGCGCGACCGGGGCGAGCTCGCCCAGGCCGGCGACCACCGGCTGGAGGAGCGCCCGGATCGACACCACGACCACCCTCAGCGGGCCACCGGGGCCCTCGGGGTCAGGGTGGGCGAGCCGGCGGAACACGGCCAGCCGACGCGCCACGGTGTCGCTGCGGGGCGAGAGACGCTCGTGCGGGAGCGTCTCCCACGACGGCAGGACGGCGACCGCGTCGGCGTGCTGGGGGGCGTAGGCCTGCAGCGCGGCGGCGAGCTCCTCGGCCTCCCGGCCGGTCGCGACCACCACGACGAGCGGGCTCGGGCCACCGTCCAGCAGGCTCGCAAGGAGCACGGCCCGCAGGCCGGGCGGCAGGACGACGTCGAGCTCGGGATCACGGGCCGCGGGCGCCGCGGACGCGGCAGCACGGACCCGCGCGACGGCGGCGTCGGCCGCCAGGACGGGGAGCAGTCCGGAGAGGTTCATGGGCCCTTCGGTGTACGACGCCGTGGACGTACCCACGGGCGGCACCAGCCTAGGAGCACCCGCCGACGGTGACCGCCCGACGGTTCGGCACCGGCCGGCACCGCCGATGCAGCAGACTGTCGACAACGGCCAGCAAGGAGGTCCAGTGGCACGCGTCGTCGTCGTCGGGGCAGGCATCGTCGGACTCGCGACCGCGGCGCGACTCGCGCAGCGGGGCGACGAGGTCACGGTGGTCGACAAGGAGCCCTCGCTCGCCGCGCACCAGACCGGGCGCAACTCCGGGGTGATCCACTCCGGCCTCTACTACGCGCCGGGCAGCCACAAGGCCCGCATGGCCTCGACGGGCGCGGAGAGCATGGTGGCCTTCGCACAGGCGCACGGCGTCCGCGTCGAAAGGTGCGGCAAGCTCGTCGTCGCCACGTCCGCCGAGGAGCTCCCCCGGCTCCGGGCGCTCGCCGAGCGCGCCCTGGCCAACGGCGTCCCCGCGCGCCTGATCGGGCCCGAGGAGGCGGCAGGGTACGAGCCGCACGTCGCGTGCGTCGGGGCGTTGCGCGTGGAGTCGACCGGCATCGTCGACTACCGCGGCGTGTGCGAGGCGCTCGCGGACCAGGTCCGGGACGCCGGGGGCGAGGTGCGGCTGGGCACCTCGTTCGTCGCCGCCACCACGGTGGGCCGCCAGGTGCGCCTGCGGCTGACCACACCCGAGGTCGAGGACCTCGCCGCGGACGCGCTGGTGGGCTGCGCGGGACTGCAGGCCGACCGGGTGGCGCGCGCGTGCGGCGTCGAGCCGGAGGCCCGGATCGTGCCGTTCAGGGGCGAGTACTTCGAGCTCTCGGGCGAACCGGCGGGCTGGGTGCGCAACCTCATCTACCCCGTGCCCGACCCCCGCTTCCCGTTCCTCGGCGTGCACCTGACCCGGATGATCGAGGGGGGCGTGCACGCCGGGCCCAACGCCGTGCTTGCCCTGGCGCGCGAGGGTTACCGCTGGCGGGACGTGTCGGTGCGCGACCTCGCCGATGCGCTCGCCTGGCCCGGGCTGTGGCGCCTGGGGGTCCGCAACGTCGGCCCCGGCGCGGCCGAGATGGTGCGCTCGGTGTCCCGACGGGCGTTCGCGCGCTCGCTCGCGCGGCTCGTACCGGGCATCGGCGCCGAGCACCTCGTTCCGGCGCCGGCCGGTGTGCGGGCCCAGGCCCTGCGCCGGGACGGTGGGATGGTCGACGACTTCCTGGTCCAGGCCGTGAGCCGCCAGGTGCACGTGCTCAACGCCCCGTCACCGGCCGCGACCGCTGCCCTGGAGATCGCCCGCCACCTCGAGTCGGAGGTCGACCGGGCGCTCGCGTGACCCGTCGCCCGATCAGGCGGCCCGGTCGGGGCGGTGGCGTCCAGGCGGGTGAATTGTCCGAATTCGACCGCAGAACGGCTACGCGCGGCAGGGGACGGCAGGTAGCGTCGAGACGGCCTGGTCCAGGCACCCACCCCGACGCGCATCAGGAGTCCGCGTGACCTATCGCGCCCCTCGCGTACGGCGGGACACCCCCCGCGGGACCGAGGCACCGCAATGAGCGCGGACGTCGGCACGGCGCAGCAGGGCACCCGGTCACGCACCCGCAGGCGAGTCTCCTCGGTCGTGGTGACGCTGGGCGTGGTGAGCCTGCTCACCGACATCTCCTCGGAGTCGGTGGCGGCCGTCCTGCCGCTCTACGTGACGGCCTCGCTCGGGCTGACGACGATCGCGTTCGGCTTCATCGACGGCGTCATGCAGGGCGCGAGCGCACTGGTCCGGATCGCGGGCGGCTGGGCGGCGGACCGCGGCGACCACCCCAAGTGGGTCGCGTTCGTCGGCTACGGCCTCTCGGCGGTGGCGCGCGGCGCACTGCTGCTGGCCGGTGGTTTCGTGAGCGTGCTGTCGGTCACGGCGATCGACCGGATCGGCAAGGGCATCCGCACCGCGCCACGCGACGCGATGATCACGGCCTCGTCCGACCCGCGCACGCTCGGTCGCTCGTTCGGCGTGCACCGCACACTCGACACCCTCGGTGCGGCGATCGGGCCGCTCATCGCGTTCGCGGTGCTCTGGGTCATCCCGGACGGCTACCACACCGTGTTCGCCGTCTCGCTGGCCTTCGCGATCATCGGGGTCGCCGTGCTGGGCCTCCTGGTCCCGGACCTGCGGCCACGGCGCGCCGCGTGGCTCGAGAAGCACCGGACCAGGGAGAAGCGCGGGCTGCCGGCCTGCAAGGGCTGCAGCTGCGGCATCCCGGGGATCGCGCCCGCCGGTCGCCCGTTCGCGTGGCGGACCCTGGCCGCACCCAGGATGCGCCGGGTCCTGCTCGCCGCGGGCGGGCTCGCGCTGCTGACCGTGGGTGACGGCTTCGTGTACCTGTCGCTGCAGGCCCGCGACGGCTTCGCCACCAAGTGGTTCCCGCTGCTGTACGTCGGCACCAACCTCGCGTACATGCTGCTCGCCGTGCCGATGGGCCGCGTCGCCGACCGCTGGGGTCGGGCACGCGTGCTCGTCCTCGGGCACGTCGCGCTGGTGGCCGCCTACCTCAGCGCGGCCGTGGTCCTCGGCTCCGCATGGACGACCGTCGTCACGCTGGTGCTGCTCGGCGTGTTCTACGCAGCCACCGACGGCGTGCTGGCCGCCGTCACCGGGCAGCTGAGCGAGACCGCGTCGCGAGGCACGGCGATCGGGACGGCGCAGACCGTCGTCGCGGTCGCGCGGATGATCTCCGCATCGGCGTTCGGGATCCTCTGGTTCGGCATCGGCCGGGTGCCGGCGATGCTGGTGGTCGCCGTCCTGCTCGCCGTCGCGGTGCCCGTCGCGCTCGCGGCCGTGCGCGGCCTGGACGACGAGCCCGTCGCGCTCGACGAGGACGACGACGAGGAGCTCGACCACGACCACGACCACGACCAGCCGGCCGCGCTGGACGACAGCCCGGAGGCGCGGTGAGCACCAGCCGCGGACGGATCTGGACGCTGGTTGCCGTGGTCGTGCTGGGGATCGCGCTCACCGGCGCGTACGCCGTGTCGGAGTACCTGCGCAGCACCGCGACGCCGGCCGTGAGCGTCGCGGTCGGCGAGGACGACCTCGCCGCCGTGACGGCCGGGCCGCACATCCTGTTCCGCTCGACCGCGCCCGGCGACCGGTTCGGACAGCTCGCCGCGGTCGCGGCGGACGACCCGTCCGGATCCCGTGCCTTCACCGGGATCGAGTGCGACCTGATCGCCGCGGACGCCGGCCGCGTCTCGTGCCTCAGACCGGCCGGCGGGTTCGCGACGAGCTACGAGGCGGTCCTGCTCGACGCCGACTGGCGGACCACCGACACCTTCCCGCTCACCGGGCTGCCCCACCGGACGCGCGTCTCGCCCGGCGGCACCCTGGTCGCCACGACGGCGCTGGTCGCCGGCCACTGCGACGCGGTGGGCACGATCACGACCCAGACCATCGTCCACGACCTCACGACGGGGGCGGCCGACGACCTGGAGGACTACACCCTCGTGGTCGACGGCGCGCGCGTCTCTCCGGTGGACCGGAACTACTGGAGCGTCACGTTCGCCGGCGACGAGGACACGTTCTACGCGACCGCGCAGTCGGTCTCGATGGGCCACACCTGGCTCGTGCGTGGCAGCGTCTCGCAGCGCACGCTCACCACCGTGCTCGACGGCGGGATGTGCCCGTCACTCTCGCCGGACGGCACCCGCCTGGCCTACATGGTGCAGACCTCGTCCTCGCCGAACGTCTGGTCCTTCGCCGTGCTCGACCTCGGCTCCGGCGAGCACCAGGTGCTCGACGGTGAGACGGCCAACGTCGACGACCAGGTCGCCTGGCTCGACGACGACACCATCCTGTACGGCCTGCCGCGCACCGACGAGCCGGGCGTCACCGACGTCTGGTCGCTCGGTGTCGCCCCCGGCTCGCGGCCCGCGCTCCTCATCCCGCAGGCGTGGTCGCCGCAGGTGGTCCCCGGGGCATGAGGACGCGGCCGCGGCCCGTGGCACCCGGCACCTCGTTGCCGTCGGGTGAAATCGCGGACGCCCACGCTGCCTGGTCGACCGCCGAGGTACCGTGAGGTCGCTCGAAGTCCGTTTTGTCCGACCGCGTCCGCGAGCCGGCCGCGACGAGCACCCCTGAGGAGGCCCCGGTGAGTCGACGCCTCGGCCGTACCGCCCGTTCCGCCCGGGGCCCGGTCGCAGCGCTCGCAACGGCCGCGCTGCTCGCGGGTTGCACGGCGGGCGGCGCCGACGCGACGGGGACGGCATCCGCCGCCGCGGGCGCGACCGGTGGCACGACGACGTCGGGTGCCCCGGCGGGCGACTCGCCGAGCTCCCCGGGTGACACCCCGACGCCAACCCCCACGGTCACCGGATCGAGCGGCGAGGACGGCGCGGCCTCGGAGATCCTCCCCGAGACCTCCCCGCAGCCCGTGCCGACCCTCGGCGTAGACCTCCCGCACCTCACCCAGGCGCCGACGTCGGCGAGCGCGCACGGCGCGCTGGTCTCCGGGTTCCCCTCAGACCTCGTCCCGGTCCCCGCGCACGCGACGGTGGTCGCGAGCTCGATCACGTCCCAGGGCGACCACGTCCAGGTCGGGCTGAGCGCCACACGCGAGGGCGAGCCGGACCAGGTCCGCACGGACTACACCGCGCGGATGACCACGCTCGGCTACCTCACCACCGACGTCGACGCCGCACCGGGGTCCGAGGCGACACAGTACCTCCGCGGCCGCGACGTGGTGGTCCTCACCCTCCGCCCCCGCACCGGGGGCGGCACCGAGCTCGTGATCACCGGCGCGCTCGTGGTGGGCGGATGAGGCGCCCCTCCGCGCGGGTCTCGGCCCTGGTGGCGATCGTCGTCATCGTCGTGGCCGCCGCGGGCGTCTACCTGCTCAACGCCTACCGCACCAGCACCGCCGCCCCCACCGCGACCCACACCGCAGGACCGGCCCTCGCGGACGTCACGGCTGGGCCCTACGTGGTGTTCCGCTCGACCGCGCCGGACGACGCCTACGGCTCGCTGGCGCTGGTCCCGCTGGACGACCCGTCCGGCCCGAGGACCTACACCGATATCCGGTGCGACCGGGTGGCGGCGATCCGTGGCGAGGCCGCCTGCCTGCGCACCAAGGCCGGGGTGGCCACGACGTACGAGGCCCTGCTTCTCGGCGCGGACTGGAGCACCACCACGACCTGGCCGCTGCCCGGCGTGCCGTCGCGCACCCGCCTGTCGCCCGACGGCCGGATGGTGGCGACGACGGCGTTCGTGACGGGGCACTCCTACGCGACCACCGGCTTCGTCACCCAGACCCTGATCCACGACCTGACCAGCGGTACGACGTGGGATCTTGAGGAGTTCAGCCTGATCGTGGACGGCAAGGCCGTGGCGCCGGTGGACCGGAACCTGTGGGGCGTGACGTTCGTCGACGACACGACGTTCTACGCGACCGCACAGTCCGCCTCGATGGGTCACACCTGGCTCGTGCGCGGCGACCTCGACGCGAGGACGGTCACCACGATCGGCCAGGGCGCGTGCCCGTCGCTGTCGCCGGACGGCACGCGGCTCGCGTTCAAGGTCCGGACCTCCGACTCGCCGGTGCACTGGTCGATTGGGATCCTGGAACTGCGACTGGCGAACAGCGCGTGCTCGCCGGCGAGAGCCGGAGCTTCGACGACGAGATCGCCTGGCTCGACGACGACACCGTGCTCTCACGGGCTGCCCCGCGAGGCCGAGCCCGGCGTCACCGACGT